>JANXRG010000060.1 GCA_025353105.1 Verrucomicrobiota bacterium | reverse complement strand
GTTCGAGGGCGACGCGGCGGTCGATGGCACCGGCATCTATGACAAGCCCAAGGCGGAAAAAGGAAAGCGCATGGGCACCGTCATCGGAGGCAAGCCGGTCCGCGGGTTCATGACGCCCAGCGGAAAGGTTGAGTTCCTCGCCGCCGCCCTTGGCGCGAAGAAGGGGGCCGACGGCAAGCCCGTCAATCCCCTGCCTGCATACGACCCTCGCGACTGGCAGCCAAACGCGGAGTACCCGCTGTACATGATCAACTGGAAGGAGGCCAGCCACACCCATACCCGCACCCAGAACAATCCGTGGTTGCTCGACATCAAGCCCAGCAACCCGTTGGTCATCCACCCTGACACCGCCGCGAGACTCAGCATCGCCGACGGCGACGACGTCTGGGTGGAATCAAAATACGGAAAGGTCCGCGCCAATGCAAAGATCTCGAAGCGGATGCACCCGGAGGTCGTTGGTCTGCAGCACGGCTTCGGCCACACAGCGATGGGCAAAAATGCGATGGGCCGTGGCACCAGCGACTCGAATCTGCGTCCCACCAGGGCCGATCCTCTCTCCGGCCAGGCGCTGCACAAGGAAGCGTGCGTAAAGGTATCCAAAGCGTGAGTGAAGTGTGTAAGGTCGCCGCATGAAGAAACGCAGCCCTTCGACAAAAGCGCGCAAGAAGCCCGCCCGTTTCGAAAAATTCGGCCGGAAATATCCCGCCATCTCCGAAGCTTACAACGCCCTGGGTTCCGCCGCGCACGAAGCAGGTCCGCTCAACGGCAAGACGCGCACCTTGGTCAAGCTGGCACTCTCGATTGGCGCGTGGCGCGAAGGTGCCGTCCACAGCCACACGCGTCGTGCCCTCGAGGAAGGGTGCACCGTTGAAGAAATCCGCCACGTCGTCCTGCTCGCGATTACGACGCTAGGTTTCCCCAGCACCATGGCCGCGATGTCATGGGTCGATGACGTAATCGACCGGGGCTGATGCGCTCCGGCGACATGGTTGAGGCATGAGGTGTTCGTCTGCCGCGAGCGTCCCTCACGTCACAGGATACGCGGCGGTATGCATCTGACCGCGTTCCTCTTCGATCGAAATTCGTCCGGTGATTCGCAGAAAACGCGCTTCATTGTCCAGTTGAAGTGCGTGAGCGAACTGAATCCCACCTTGCGCGCGATGTTGCTCATGCCGCGGGCGGGTTCTGCAGCTGAGTTTGCGCTTTCCCAACGCGGAACTTGGAAACGTGTTCGGCGAGACTCTGTCCGATAGCCGCCTGAAACTCCTTGCGGAAACGACGCACCGTGGTGGCCGCCGATTCCGCGACGACGCCGATCGTGAAGTTCTCTGCCTTATGCTCGTCGATGAACTCCAACGCCTTTGGGAGGAAGACCGGGTCGGCGTTTTTCCCCGCTTCTCTCTAGCCGCTCGATGTCGGAATGAAGAGATTTCACAATAAACTCCGCGCCTTTCCGAGGCCTTCACCGTCTCCATGACGATGCACTCTTTTTTGTGCTGAATTTCTTGAGGTCTCCCCATCGCCGCTCCCTGACGGAATTTGGATTATCCCCAAAGTACAAACCACCTCGATATCAAATGAAGAAACGTAAAGTCCTCTTTGTCTGCATCCACAACAGCGCGCGCAGCCAGATGGCCGAGGCGCTGCTCAACCATGCCTGCGGCGATCAGTTTGAGGCCTGCAGCGCCGGACTTGAAGCCGGCACGCTGAATCCGCTCGCGGTCGAGGCCATGCGACAGATCGGACTCGATATCTCCCTCCACCAGACCAAGAAGGTGTGGGATTTTACAAAGGAAGGCGCCCTGTTTTCGCACGTCATTACCGTCTGTGACGAGACGAGCGCCGAGCGTTGTCCGGTTTTTCCTTTCGGGGTGAAGCGCCTGCATTGGAGCTTTGCCGATCCGTCGGCCTTCCAAGGCACGCCGGAGGAGCGGCTGGCGCGGACCACCGAGGTGCGCGACCAGATTCGTGCGAAAATCAACGAGTGGTGCGCCGAAGTGTGCGCGCCGGTCGCCGGCTAATCGGCAAATATCTTGCGTCCTTTCAACTCTGACGCCGTCTTCCTTTTGTATGCAACTTCATGAACTCAAATCCGTCCTGCGGGATCATTCGGGCCAGCAGATCCGCTTCGCGCTGCCCACCGGCCTCGAAATTCCCGCCGCCTTCCATGTCACCGAAGTGGGGCAGGTGAGCAAGGTCTTCGTCGACTGCGGCGGCAAGGTGCACTCAGAACTCAAGTGCGTCCTCCAAACGTGGATCGGTTCTGATGGGGACCACCGGCTCTCGGCCGAAACTCTAGGCAAGATCTTGGACCTCGGTCGGTCGGTCGTGGCCACCGAGGCGCTCGAGGTCGAGGTGGAATACGAGGACGCGGCCATCTCGCAGTATCCGATCGCCGGCTGGACGTCGCGCGAGGATACGCTGGTCTTCGACCTCGAGGCGAAGCACACCGACTGCCTGGCGAAGCTCTATTGTGAGCCCAGCCTCGGCGAGGATGCCTGCTGCGCCGGCGCGAGTTCCTGCTAGGCTGGGAGGCGTTGTCCGATGAATGCCCCGTTGACCGCGTCCGCACCCGCGCTCGAGCGCTTGTGGAGTGAATTCGCCACGCCACTGCGCGGCTTCCTGCGCGGGCGGGTCCGCAGTGCGGCGGATGCCGAGGATTTGCTGCAGGACATTTTTCTCAAGGTGCATCAACGGGTCGGCGGCCTGCGCGATGCGGCCAAGCTCGAGGGCTGGATCTACCAGATCGCGCGGAATGCCGTGGTCGATCACTACCGCCGCCAACGACCAACTGAACCGCTGACCGATGACTATGCGGCCGGGGCGACCGCGGTGACGGTCGACGATGGGATCGATTTGCGTCCGGCCATGCGTCGCATGCTCGAGGCCTTGCCGGTGAAATATCGCGATGCGCTGGTCCTGACGGAATTCCGCGGCCAGACCCAGCGCGCGGCCGCGGACGCGCTCGGGATCAGCGTCACGGCGGTGAAATCCCGGGTGCAACGCGCGCGCGGCCTGTTGCGCCGGATGCTCGACGATTGTTGCCGCTTTGAATTCGACCGTCGCGGTAAAGTCATCGACGCGATTCCGCGCGACGGCGGTTGCAAGTGCTGAAGGGATCGATGGAAGGGGGACGGCGGACGCGGTGGCCCAGGCGGGTGGAGATTTATCTTGCGGCAGAGATGCGAAGTGCGTCCAATTCTGTGGTATCCCTCGGATACAAGGCACGGCATGTCGAACGTTTCAAGCATCGCATCACCCATCGGCGTACGCGGCACGCGAAACGCGTTGCTGGTCTTTGCCGATCCGGTCGCACTCGATCTTCACCGTCGGGGCTGGTCCCGAAGCGCGGCGCCGTTGTTGCAGCTTTCCGAGAATCGCTTTTCATCCGGCGCCGCGACGGAGTGGGATGTGCACTTCTTTTCGAGCGGACCGGTGACCGGCCCGCTCCCGGCTCAATGGGAGGCGCACCGCCAGCGCGGTCGCGGGTTCGGTGAACGAATTGATAATGCGCTCTCTGACCTCTGCGCCCAGGGCTATGACCACGTGGTGGTGGTTGGTCGCGATTGCCCGGAACTGACCACGGCGGAAATCGGCGCGGCCTTTGCGCGTCTCGGGACCGATTGCTCACTCGTGCTCGGTCCGGATTGGGGGGGTGGCTGTTACCTGATTGGGATTCGCGCGACGGACGTGAACCACCTGCGCGGGATCAGCTGGCGGCGGAACACCGATCGTGCTGAAATTGCTTCGCGTTTTCCGACGGAGCGGACGTACCTCTTGCCCGCGAAATTTGACCTCGATTCGACGGTGGACCTGGCGGCGTTCGCGGCCCGATCCGTCCATCGCGCGGCGAGGCTGGCCCTTCGTTTCCTGGCGGTGCTGCACGCCACGTGGGGCGGAGTTGGGCGGCGGCCCGCCGTTCGGTTTGATGGGGCGCGGCATTTCCAACGCATCTGCTGGCAACTACCGCCGCCGAGCGGTTCCGCGCTGACCGCCTGAGGGGGCGGTCCGCCACTCCACACGCCGGCCCGCGCGGATTCGCGGGCCCATTCCGGCGCAACGCCTGCCTGTGCGGAGCGTTGTTCCCTGACCGTTGGGGACCGGATTTTCCGTTTCTCGCCATCAGCCAATCATCATTTATGGAAACCGCCGTCAAAGAACGTTACGCCAGCGCCGCCGGCCAACCGGAGGCGGCCTTGTGCTGCCCGGTCGACTACGACCCGCAGTATCTCGATGCCATTCCCGCCGAGGTGATCGAAAAGGACTATGGCTGCGGTGACCCGAGCAAATATGTGAAGCCGGGCGAAACGGTGCTCGATTTGGGATCTGGTACCGGAAAAATTTGCTTCATCGCGGCCCAAGTCGTGGGTCCGGAAGGCCGAGTCATCGGCATTGACATGACCGACTCGATGCTCGAGGTGGCGCGGCGCAATGCTCTCATCGTCGCCGACCGCATCGGCTACGCGAATGTCGAATTTCGCAAAGGACGCATTCAGGATCTTGCTCTCGATCTGGAGCGGCCCGGACGGATTCTCGTCGCGGACAGCGCCGTGGACGTGGTCGTTTCGAATTGCGTGCTTAACCTCGTGGAGGCCCACGCAAAGAAACAACTCTTCCTGGAAATTTTCCGAGTGCTGAAGGACGGGGGCCGCGCAGTCATCTCGGACATTGTCTCGGACGAGGCGGTGCCGGCGGCGCTGCAGAAGGATGCGCAATTGTGGAGCGGGTGCATTTCCGGAGCGCTGACTGAGCATGGCTTCCTCCAAGCCTTCATCGAGGCAGGCTTCAACGGCGTGGAAATCCTGAAGTACGATCGCGAGCCGTGGCGGACGGTCGAAGGAATCGAGTTCCGTTCCGTCACCGTGCAGGCCTTCAAGCGCGGCCAAGGTGCGTCACTCGAGCGAAACCAGGCCGTCATCTACAAGGGTCCGTTTGCGGAGATTGTGGATGATTTTGGCAATCGGATGCAGCGGGGCCGGCGTTACGCGGTTTCCGATCGTCTGTTCCTCCTCTTCCGGCGCGCGCCGTACGCCGGTGATTTCGTCTTTATCGAGCCACGGGTCGAAGTGCCCGCCCCGGACGCCCCGACGTTTAGGTGCGACCGCCGCGACTTGCGCGATCCCCGCGAGACCAAGGGCGAAGCCTATCAGTCGACAACCGCCGAAGGTTCGTGCTGCGGCTGACCAATGCCATTTCCGCCGCCATGAATCATTTCGACCGCATTCTCACCGACCGAAATCTCGAGCTTCGCCGCATCAAGCCCGCGATCCTGCAAATCAACACGGGAAAGCTCTGCAACCTGACCTGCACCCACTGCCACGTGAACGCCGGTCCCAAGCGCAAAGAGATCATCACGCGCGAAACCGTGGATCGGATCCTCGACTGGTTCCGCGCGAGTGACCTGCAGACGGTCGATCTGACCGGCGGCGCGCCGGAGATGATTCCGGATTTCCGGTATTTCATCGAGCAGGTGCGCGCGATCCGGCCGGGCGCGCGCGTGATCGATCGCTGCAATCTCACGATCCTGCTCGAGCCGGGTTACGACGGCACCGCGGAATTCCTCCGCGACCAACGCGTCGAGATCATCGCGTCGATGCCCTGCTATTCGGCCAAGAACGTCAATGAACAGCGTGGCAACGGCGTCTTTGACGGCAGCATCAAGGCGCTGCAGTTGCTCAATTCACTGGGTTACGCCACCAACCCCGAATTACCGCTGCACCTCGTGTACAATCCGGTCGGAGCCTTTCTCCCGGGCGACCAGGCGGAGCTCGAGGCGGACTACAAGCGCGAGCTTCGCACGCACTTCGGCATCGTTTTCAATTCGTTGTTCACGATCACGAACATGCCCGTGTCGCGCTACGCGTCGTGGCTCAAGCACAATGGCGAGTACGAGCAGTACCTGAAACTCCTGGTCGATTCGTTCAATCCTGCCGCGGTCGAGGGCCTCATGTGCCGCGACACGATTAACGTCGGCTGGCAGGGCGAGGTGTACGACTGCGATTTCAACGCGCAGCTCAAGATGCAGCTCCGCGATCACGGCAAGGCGCTCAGCCTTTGGGACGTCGATCCCGCCGCGCTCGAGGGCCGCGCGATTCTCACGGGCGAGCACTGTTTCGGCTGCACCGCCGGTTCGGGCAGTTCCTGCGGCGGCGCGGTCGTGTCGGGCTGATTCGTCGACCAATTCCCAATCAACCATCCAAGCACTACCCACCCATTCATGAAGATTCGAAACTCACTCATCGCCCTCTTCCTCACGTGCGCCGCCCTCACGCCTGCCCGCGCGCAGGAAAAGGTTGTCGTTCAATACGACTGCATCCCGAACTACGCCAACTGGGGTGGGGTGACCGCGCAGTATTTGAAGGAGACGGGCGTGCGCGTGCCGCCCGATATGAAGGGCAGTTCGGCGACGATGGCCGCGCTCGAGCAGGAGAAAACGAACCCCCAGGCCGACGCGGCCTATTACAGCGCGGCGATCGGTTATCAGGCCGCGGGCAAGGGTCTGCACGCGCCGTACAAGCCCAAGGGGTGGGACGCGATTCCGGCCGAGCTCCGCGACCCGGATGGCCTGTGGTGGACGGTGCACAGCGCGCACGTCGCGATCATCGTCAACACCGCCGCCTTGAAAGGGAAGCCGGTGCCGACGTCTTTCGCCGATTTACTCAAGCCCGAATACAAGGGCCTGATCGCGTATGACGACCCGACGATTCACGGCACCTCGTTTACGTTCGTCTACGGCATCAATCAGGTCCTGGGCGGTGGGGCCGACATGAACAAGGGCTTCGACTACCTCAAGGCGCTCGATGCGAACATCGTGAATTATCCGCGCGAGAACAGCTACAACGACGTGCTGCGCGGTGAGATCCCGATCTGGATTAATGCGGACGGCAACGGCCTGAAGATGAAGTGGACGGACAAGGCGCCGGTGGATGTCATTATTCCCGCGGAGGGAACGGTGGCCGCCCCGCTGGTCATGGCGCTGGTGAAGGGCGCGCCGCATGGCGACGAGGCGAAGAAATATCTCGACTGGTGCCTCGGCGAAAGCGCGCAGAAAACCATGGCCGAGTCGTTCTTCCGCCCGATCATGAACGTCAATCTCGGCGAATTGGCCGCAAAGTTCCCGCCCGCCAGTGCGTACCGCAAGGCCGTCGCGCCGCCCCTCAACGAGATGGCGGCGAACGCCGACGCCGTGAAGGCGCGCTGGGTGAAGGAAGTAAAGGGCAACCGCTGAACCTGACATGCTGAAACGTTTCGCCGCCATCGCCTCCGGCCCGCTGTTACTCGCGGTGCTGGTCGTGCTCCTCGTGTGGCCGTTGATTTGTCTGGTCAGCGGCAGCCTGCACGAGGGGAACAGCGGCGGAGCGTGGACGCTCGACAACTACACGGCGATTTTCCAGACGCGATCCAGCCGCGTGGCGCTATTCCATTCGATCTGGATCAGCCTGGGGGTGGCGGCGGCGGCGGTGGTCATCTGCCTCGGGCCGGCATGGCTTTTCGTGCGTCATGATTTTCCCGGCAAGCGCATCGCCCGCGCGGTGCTGACGTTGCCGATGTCATTTTCCGGCATCTTGATCGGGTTTCTCTGCGTGATCATGCTGGGTCGAATTGGCGTCGTACCGCGCCTGATGGAGTGGCTGACGGGGACCGATTATTTCTCCGGAACGGCGTATCAACTCGGCGGCATCCTGATCGCGTATTTCTATTTTGAGATTCCGCGAGCGACACTCTCGCTGGAGTCGGCGCTGAGAAAACTGGATCCGCGGCTCGAACTCGCCGCGTGTTCGCTTGGCGCCGGGGCGTGGCAGCGCTTCACGCTCGTCGTCCTGCCGCAACTCTGGCCCGCGCTGCTCGCCACGTTTGCGCTGACCTTTTGCGTATCGCTCGGTTCGTTCGGCGTCGTGCTCATCGTCGCAAAACGCTTTTCGCTGCTTCCCCTTGAGGTGTTCGAGCAGATCATCGCTTTCAACCGCTATCCTCTCGCCGCGGCCATGTCCGTCGTGCTTCTCGCCATCGCCTTGTGCGCCAGCCTGACCGCGCGTTGGGCCACCCATCGCCTGACCCACGTCCGATGATGACTCCCGCGACGATTGAAGCGGCCGAATTGACCTTGGAACGCGCGGGGGAGTCGATCCCGCCGCGAGTCCGGGCGCGGCGACGATCCACCGCAAAACTGCTTCTGCTTGCGTTGTTGGCCGTGATTCTCCTCGTCGTGATCTCACCCGTGATCGTGGTCGTGCTCGGATCGTTCTTGAACACCTCGTTCCTCGGGCTCTCGAGCGAGCAATGGGTCGGCGACGGAACCGATGCCAACGCGCTCATCACGTTCCAATGGTTTAGTTACGTGCTAAAGCTGTACCAGCCGCAGTTGCTGTTCTCGTTTCAACTCGCGGTGCTCTCGGTGGTGGTGTGCATTTTGATCGGCGTGCCGGCCGGATATTTAATTGCCCGCGGCAGCTTCCCCGGCCGGCGCTGGCTGGAGGAATTGTTGTTGTTGCCCCTCGCCCTGCCGGGCATCGCCATCTCCATCGCGCTGATCCAGGCCTATGCGGTCATTCGGGGGCGCTGGTATTTCGTGCTCTTCGGCCATTTGATTTACACGCTGCCGTTCATGGCGCGGTGCGTTGCCGGAACGCTGCGTTCCTTTGATTGCGCGGCGCTGGAGCGCGCCGCCCAGAGCCTTGGCGCCGGCCCGTGGCAGCGATTCTTTTTCGTGGTGCTGCCAAGCCTTCGCCATGCCATCACGTTGGGCGCGCTGCTCGTGTTCGCCGTTTCATTCGGGGAATTTAACGTCAGCTTCCTGCTCATGACGCCGCTTACCGCCACGTTTCCGTCGGCGCTCTACGCGACGTACACCTTCAACAGCTTTCAGGTTTCGAGCGCGGCAACGGTGGTTTTTCTGGCGGTCATTCTTCCCGTGCTCGCGCTGATCCAATGGCTTGGCGGGGATGAACTTTCCAAAGTGGAGCAAGGCGCATGATGGCAACGCTCACCGTCAAGGGGCTGAACAAGACCTACCCCCAGGCCGCGGAGGCGGCCGTCAGCGATTTCACGCATACGTTTGCGCCGGGCCGGATCACCGCCCTGCTGGGCCCGAGCGGATCGGGCAAGAGCACGACCCTCGCCATGATCGCCGGCCTGCTGGAACCGGACTCCGGCTCCGTGACATTTGGCGATGAGGATTTGACGCGCGTGCTGGCCGAGCGGCGGGAATTTGGGATCGTATTCCAGAGCTACGCCCTTTTCCCGCATCTCTCGGCGCGCGAGAACGTGGAATTTGGTCTGCGCGTCCGGGGCATTGACGCCCTGGAACGCCGCCGCCGCGCCCTGGAAATGCTTGAGCTGGTGCGGATCCCGCAGCTCGCGGAGCGCCGGCCGGCGCAGCTTTCCGGCGGCGAGCAGCAACGCATTGCGCTCGCGCGGGCGCTGGCATTCAAGCCGCGGGTGTTGCTGATGGACGAGCCGCTGTCCGCGCTGGACGCGAAACTGCGCGACGAGTTGCGCGCCGAGCTGTCGCGGCTGCTGGGCGAACTCGGGTTGACGACCATCTATGTGACGCACGATCAGGGCGAGGCCATGTCGCTGGGTCACGAGCTGGTCATCATGCATCGCGGGCGGATCGAGCAATGCGGCACGCCCTCGGATCTCTACCGCCGGCCCTCCAGCCCGTTTGTTGCGGGTTTTCTTGGCTCCGCGAATGTTTTTGAGGGCGAGTGCGCGCAAAACGGAAAGGGACTCGTGGTCCGGCTCCCGTTTGGCGAATGGCGGGCGCCGACTGGCGCCACCTTGGGAAGATGCTGGGCGATGGTTCGCCCGGAACAGATCGAGGTGGCCGCGCCAGCCGACGCCCAATTTCACGCGCGGGTGGAGTCGGCATTTTTTCTCGGCGGGCACACGCGGCTGCATTTGCGGGTGGGGGAGACGACGCTGCTCGCGGATGTGCCGAGTCACGTTCCCATCGTCTCGCCGGAGGCCCTGCCGCTGCGCGTGCGCGACGGCGGGCTCTACGTGCAGAACTGATTTCCTTTTCCGCCATGCCTGTCCCGGCTTCGATTGATCTGCTGCCAAAGGTCGCGCGCCATGCGATTCCCGCTGCGCGGAAACTTGCGCTGATGGGAGGCGCCTACGGCAACCTTCCGGCGCTGCAGGCCTGTCTCGAGCACGCGCGGCTGGCGCGATGTGATGCGTTCGCCTTTCTCGGGGACATCACCGGATGCTGCGGGCACAGCGACGAGACAATCAACCTCGTGCGCGGCAACTTTTCCATTTTTGTCGCCGGCAACCACGAACAGCAGTCGTTCGTGGCGCAGGAAGACTGCGCCTGCAACTATGCGGACGCTGAAGACGGAGCGTGCAGCGGTCGCGGCCATGCCTTTTCCCTCCGCACGCTGGGCGAGGTAAATCGCGCCTGGCTCGGCACCCTACCCGAAATCGCCGTGGTGGAAACGGCGATCGGCCCACTGCTGCTGCATCACGGCAGCCCGGCCCAGACCAATGAGTTTCTGTATGAGTCCGAACTCGACGAGGAACGGCTCACCGCCTGGCTGTTCCGTTCAGGTGCGACCGGCATGGTCGGCACGCACACCGGCCTGCCCTGGATTCGCCGTCTGCCTGGGGGACCTTTTGCCATGAATTGCGGCGTGGTCGGCAAGCCGGATCACGATGGCGACCGGGCGGTGCATTACTCGACCATCGATCTGAATCCGCGGTCACCCGTCGAGCAGGCCGCTCGCATCGAGCGGGTCGAATACGATCACGAGACCTGGGCGCGGCAGCTCGCCGCCGAGGGCGTCGAAGATCTTTTCATCCAGCCACTCGTGACCGGCGTCTGGACCGTCGGAGTGGCCAGCCTCCCCGCGACCGAGCAGCAGAAGCGTGCGCTGATTCAGCGGGCGTGCTGACGCATCCGGGATTCGGCCTCAATCTGGATTCGCGCTGCCCCGGGCCAGTGCGCGCAGGGTTGCCGGGACGAGCCCGGGCAGGTTAAGAAGTCGTGGAGCCACGAATCCCACCAAGGACGCGAGCATCGGATTCTGTTGCGCCTGGAACAGCCGTGCCGCCAGCCGGGTCGGCCGGAGTCCGCGTTCGTTGGGCGCGCGACGAGCGGCTTCGTAGGCGCGAGCGAGATTCGGCCGTCCAGCCACAATCAGCCGCGACAGCGCGACCGCATCGGCAATGGCCATGTTCGCGCCCTGGCCGCCGGCGGGGCTGACCGGGTGCAGGGCGTCGCCAATCAGCACCGCACCGGGCGCACCGTACCGCGCGGCGTGGCCCCAGCGACGGCCAATCCGCGTGAACTTACCGGGAAATTCGGCGGCGTGGAGTTCTTCCGGCGCGCTTGCGGCCATAGCGAGCATGGATTTCCACGCGGCGCCCAGGGCGGCCGTATCCGCAGCGCGGTCTGCGCGGACGACGGCAACAGTTGCCGACAAGGGCCCGGGCACCGGTACGAATCCGACCGCAACAAGTCCGGAATGGTCGTCGCTGGGCGGAAACACGATGTGCGCGACGTCGCGGTCCCAACTCGAGGGCCAAGGCAGTCCGCAGACAAAGAAATCAACGGGAAATGGCTGGAGTGAAATTTCAATGCCGCAAGCGTCGCGGACATGCGAGTCAGCGCCGTCATCACCGACCGTCAGGCCGGCGGAGACCGAAATCGTCTCGCCACTTTGGCGGTCGCGCGCCTCGACCCCGCGGATCGCTCCCGCATCGGAGATCAGCGAAACGACTTCCACTCCGCGCCGCACTTCCGCCTGACAATGCGCCAGCAGCGATTCGCGGGTCTGATTTGGATTTTCGAAATACGGCTGGATGCCAGCGGTCCGCAATGTTGCGGGCGAAATGGCAGACCGCAGTTGACCGCGGAAATCGACGACAATGCCGCCGACGGGCTGAAATGAGTCTCTTTCCCAATCGGCGCGATCGCGCAAACCAAAGAGCGTTTGGACGGCGGCGGGCCAGAGCACTTCCGGTCGCAGAAAGGGCGGGGGACCGACGCTGCGCTCGACGACGAGGACGCGTTTGCCGGCGCGGGTGAGAAGTTCCGCGAGCACCACGCCGCCAATGCCGCCACCGACGACGAGGATGTCGGTTTCGACGTCCATGGCTCCATGCCTCAAGCCGTCGTTGCTTCGCCCGCCAAGCCCAGCCGCGAAGCATCCGCGCGCAACGCATCGATGACCCGTTCGATCACCACCTCGAGGGGTAACCCGAGCTCTGCCGCGCCGCGGACGATGTCGTCGCGATTCACGGCGCGGGCGAACGCCTTGTCCTTCAGCTTTTTCTTCACGGATGCGACATCCACGTCCAGCACGCTCTTGCTCGGCCGGACGCGCGCCACGGCGGTGACGAAGCCGCTCAACTCGTCCACGGCAAAGAGGGTTTTCTCGAGCGGGGTTTCTCGCGTAACGCTGGCGTAATCGGCATGGGAGAGAATGGCACGGCAGACTTCCTCGCTCCAGCCGTGTGCGCGGAGCCAGGCCACGCCGACAAAGGGATGGCCCTCGGATGGGCTGTGTTCATTGTTGGGATGGCGCTCATAATCCAGATCGTGCAGCAGCGCGACGGCCTCCCATAAATCCGGATCCGCTCCATCGAGTTGGGCGAAATGGCGCATCGCATCCGAGACGGCATAGCAATGCCGGCGCAGGCTGTCCGATTGGACCCATTCGTGAAGAATATCGTTGGCTTGAGCGGTGAGGGTCATGGGCAGGGCGACAGGATGAATCCTCTCCCGGAAATGTCGATGCTGCGTGCTGGTGTCACGGCGGGGGTCCGGGGCGTTCCAAGTAAATTTCGCTAACTCCGCCCTTTCCGAGTGGCGTGTCGTTGTTCATTCTCCCTGACTTATGGCCGCGACCCTGACCGCTCCCTCGAAATACCGCACCGCACCGGACCCCAAGCTGACGGGGATGCCACCCGGCGTGCCCTACATTATCGGCAACGAGGCGGCGGAGCGGTTCAGTTTTTACGGGATGCGATCCATCCTGATCGTTTTCATGACCCAATACCTCGTCACGCGTTCGGGCGTGGCGGACCACATGAGCGACGGGGAGGCCCGCGCTAATTTTTCCTATTTTGTATCCGCCGTTTATTTTCTACCTATTCTTGGGGCCATCCTTGCCGAGGGGTTTATCGGGAAATACAAGACGATCTTCCTGCTCTCGATTGTCTACTGCTTTGGTCACTTTGCGTTGGCGATTGATGACACCCGCCTGGGCCTGTTGATCGGGCTTGGGCTGATCAGCCTCGGGGCGGGAGGCATCAAGCCATGCGTCTCCGCGAACGTCGGGGACCAGTTCGGCGAATCCAACAAACACCTGCTCTCAAAGGTCTTTGGCTGGTTTTATTTTTCCATCAACGCGGGCTCGTTCCTGTCGACGATTCTTTGTCCATTACTCTTGAATGACCCGCGCTTTGGTCCGCGCTGGGCGTTTGGTCTTCCGGGCGTCGCCATGGTAATCGCGACGATCTTCTTCTGGCTGGGCCGGAAGCGCTTTGTCCATATCCCGCCCGGGGGGATGGGATTCGCGCGGCAGTTGTTCAGCAAGGAAGGACTCGGCGCTCTGGGACGAATTGCGATCGTTTACGTTTTTGTCGCGGTCTTTTGGTCGCTGTGGGATCAGAGCAGCGGGGGGGCCTGGACGCTTCAGGCGAGAAAAATGGACCTGAACTTCTTCGGGATATCGCTTTTGCCCGAGCAGGTTCAGGTGGCTAATCCGATCTTGATTCTGCTTTTCATTCCGCTGGTAAATTACCTCCTGTATCCGGCGATGGGTCGGATCTTCGAGGTCACGCCGCTGCGCAAGATCGGCATCGGATTGTTTCTGACGGCGATCAGCTACCTTCCCATCGCCTATGTGCAGCACCTGATCGACCAGGGTGGTCAGCCGACCGTCTGGTGGCAGTTTCTGGCGTACATTATCCTGACGATGGGCGAGGCGATGGTCTCCATCACGGGCTTGGAATTTTCTTACACGCAGGCGCCGAACAAAATGAAGAGCGCGGTGATGGCGATGTGGCTTTTCACGGTCTCGCTTGGCAATTTCTTCACCGGGCAGGTGAATACCTTCATCCTCAACAAGGATGGCACGACGAAGATGAGCGATTTCCACTACTATCTTTTCTTCGCTGCGTTGATGTTCGTGACGGCCATTATTTTTGTCATTGTGGCCCGGTTCTACCGCGGCCGGACGTATATCCAGCACAGCGAGGGCGAGGCTGAGGTCGAGGCGACAGCCGTGTCGTCCGGTTGAGCGAAGATCCGATGCTTGCAGAGGTGAACTCATGAATCCCGCGCTGACGGCTCCGGGGTCAGCAGACGCGTTGAGGGCCGAATACCGCACGGCACCGGATCAGACGCGAACCGGGATGCCGCCGGGCATCCCGTACATCATCGGCAACGAAGCCGCGGAGCGGTTCAGTTTTTACGGGATGCGAGCGCTGCTGGTGGTTTTCATCACGCAGTACCTCGTGAATCGAGCGGGTCAGCGGGACGTGATGCCCGACGTGGATGCACGCATCGTTTACCATAATTTTCTCACCGGCGTGTACTTCTGCCCGCTGCTCGGGGCGTTCCTCTCGGATTGGCTCTGGGGCAAGTACCGGACGATTTTCTGGCTCTCGATCGTTTACTGCTTCGGTCATCTCGCCCTGGCGATCGACGCCACGCGGCTTGGGCTCTTCGTCGGTCTGTCGCTCATCGCGCTCGGGGCCGGCGGCATCAAGCCATGTGTTTCGGCCGCGGTGGGCGACCAGTTTGGCCGGGCGAACGAACGCCTGCTAACCTCGGTGTTCCTGTGGTTCTATTTTGCGATCAATTTCGGGGCGTTCTTCTCCACGCTACTGACGCCGTGGCTGATGCTGAACTATGGGCATGCGTTGGCGTTTGGCGTGCCGGGAATCCTCATGGCGCTTTCCACGCTCATCTTTTGGTGGGGGCGGAAGAAATTTGTGCACATTCCACCGGCGGGCGGAGCGCTCTTTCGCGAGGTGTTCAGCCGGGAAGGCGCACGGGTGCTGGTTCCGCTGGTTGGATTGTACGCGTTTATCACCGTTTTCTTCGCGCTATACGATCAAAGTGGCGGTGACTGGGTCCTGCAGGCCGGCCGGCTCGATCTCCGTTTTTTTGGCATCACGTTCCTCTCCTCGCAGGTGCAGGCCATCTGCCCGCTGCTCGTCCTGATTTACATTCCGCTCTTCACCTATGTCGTGTATCCGCTCGCGAACCGGGTCATTCGCCTCACGTCGCTGCGAAAGATCGGGTTCGGGCTTTTTCTTACCGCGGTTTCCTTCCTGATCCCGGCGTGGATCGAGAGTCGGTTGGCCGCCGGTGCGACGGTAAACGTGGGCTGGCAATTGCTGGCCTATGTCATCCTCACGGCCGGCGAGGTGCTCGTGTACGGCACCGGACTGGAGTTCGCGTACACGCAGGCGCCGAACAAAATGAAGAGCGTCGTCATGAGCGCTTATCTGCTGTCGATTTCGCTGGGCAATGCCAGCGTGTCCCTCCTGAACTGGTTCATCAAGAACCCGGACGGGTCGACCACGCTCTCCGGGGCAAGTTATTACATGTTCTTCGTCTGGCTGATGCTCGGCACGACCGTGCTTTACGTGCTCTACGCCCGGCAACTCAAAGAGCGGAAATTTCTGCAGGACGCGGCGGGTTGAAAATTCCCCGGGGTTGGCGATACATCGGATCCCACCGCGTGCTCGTTTTTCATCCAGCCTCCCTCCTTTTCCCATGCTGTCACTCCGTCGAATCGTTGCTTCGGTCGTTCTATTCCTCGCGGCTGTTGCGTTCGCGCGCGCGGAGGCCCCGTTCTCGTTCGAGGCGACTCCGGGCAAACTGCCGAAGGACATCGTGCCGAGAAACTATCGGCTGCGGCTCGAGCCTGACCTCAAAGCGCTAACCATCCGCGGGTCTGTGTCCATCACGTTGGAAGTGCGCAAACTGACCCGGCGCATCGTGCTGAACGCGCACGAACTCAACATCACAAAGGCGGTGCTGTTGTACGGCGAGAATCGCGTGCTGAAACCGATCGTCGATGCCCGGGAGCAGACCGTTGCGTTTGAGCTTCCGGTCGAACTGAAGCCCGGCAATTGCGAGCTCGCGCTCGAGTTCAACGGGCGAATCAACAAGCAGGCGCAGGGGCTTTATTATGATCGCTACCAGACGGCAGCAGGCGAGAAGGTGCTGCTGGCGACGCAGATGGAGCCGGTCGACGCGCGCCGGATGTTTCCGTGTTGGGATGAGCCGGTCTTCCGCGCCACCTTCGAGCTGACTGCGGTGGTTCCCGAAAAATGGCTGGCGATGTCGAACATGCCGATCGAGCGCGAACGCCCGCTGGCGGACAAGGGCACGAAGCAAGTATCGTTCATGCGCACGCCATCGATGCCGAGCTATCTTGTGGTCTTTGCCGCGGGTGAGCTGGAGTCGATGGAGGACGAGGTGGACGGCGTGAAACTGCGCATCCTTTGCACCGAGGGGAAGAAGGAATCGGCGCGTTACGCGATGGAGGCGACGAAAAGCATCCTGCGCTACTACAACGACTACTTCGGCGTGAAGTATCCGTTACCGAAGCTCGATCAGCTCGCCACGCCCGGCGGATTTGGCGGCGCGATGGAAAACTGGGGTGGCATCATCTACAACGAGGGCGCGCTGCTCTTCGATCCCAAGAACAGTTCGGAAAACACGCGAGAGCGAGTCTTCGCAGTCATCGCGCACGAGGTGGCCCACCAGTGGTTCGGGGATCTTGTGACGATGGCATGGTGGGACAATCTCTGGCTCAATGAGGGTTTCGCGAGCTGGATGGGGACAAAGGTTTCCGACCACCTCAACCCGACATGGCAGGTCTGGCTTCGGGCCGACCGCGCCAAGGAGGAGGTAATGCCATTGGATGCGCGCAAGGGCACGCACCCGATCCAGCAGCCCGTGCGAACCGAGGCGGAGGCGAACGGTGCTTTCGATGGAATTACCTACGTGAAGGGCCAGTCCTTCCTGCGGATGATTGAGGTTTATCTGGGCGACGAGGCGTTTCGCAACGGCATGCGTATCTACATGAAGCGGCATCAATTCAGCAACACGACCACGGAGGATCTGTGGACCGCACTGGAGGAGGGATCGGGCAAGCCCGTGCGCGCGATCGCCGCGGGGTGGATCACGCAGCCAGGACTCCCCGTGATCAAAATCACCGCTGAGTGCAAGGACGGGAAACGCGCCCTCGCGCTGACGCAGGAGCGATTCACCCTGAACGATCCCGACGCCGCTCCGCTCACATGGAAAGTGCCGATTCGATTTGGACTCGTGGAAGATCCGGCGCAGAGCGTGCAGGTCCTGCTGGGAGAAAAATCGTTGGCGCTCGCGTTCGGTGCCTGCGACGCCACCATTTTCGCGAATGCGGGGGACATTGGTTACTACCGGACGCAGTATGCCCCGGACCTCTTTGCGGCGCTCGCGCGGCGCGTCACTGCGCTGCCGGAAGCTGACAAGCTGAGCCTGCTCGGCGACACCTGGGCAATGGCGTGCGCCGGCCGCGGACCCGCGTCGAGCTATCTGCAACTGGCGGACGCATTGCGCGGGGAAAAATCGTACGCGGTGTGGAGCCAGATCTTCGATGCGCTGGAGGAGATGGATCGCCTCGAGCGGGACAAGCCCGGGCGCAAACCGTTCCGCGAATTTTCCGTCGGGCTGCTCCGGCCGGTCTTCGAATCGGTGGGCTGGGACGCCAAGCCGGGCGAGCCGCGCAATGTGGGATTGTTGCGGGTGAGGCTCATCGAAACGCTCGGCTACTACGGCGATGGCGCCATCATCGACGACGCTCGAGCACGTTTTGCCGGGTTTCTCAAGCAGCCCGATACGCTCGCGCCGGATCTTCGACCGGTCGTCATCCGGGTGGTGGGCCGCTATGCGGACGAGGCCACGTGGAACAAGTTGCACGACTGCGCGCGGCAATCGTTCCGGACCGAACAAAAACGCATATTTTACGATGGCCTCCAGCAGGTTGTCGATCCGCAGCTCGCGAAGCAGACCCTGGCAATTTCTCTGACCGATGAAATGCGTCCGGCTGAAAGAAATGCAAACCTGGCCCGCGTTGCGGACGCGCGGGATGGGGACCGGCTGGTTTGGGAGTTCTTCCTCGCGAACGACGTCAAGCTGATGTCCGAGGTGGACTCATTCCGCCGGGATCGATACATCCCCGGCATCCTCCGTTCCTCGATCGATCCGGCGGCGGCCGATGAGTTGCTCGCCTATATGCGGACCAAGCGCCCAGCTGACCCTGCGACCGAGGCCGAGCGGGCCGCCGCGCGCATCCGTTACCGCGGTGAGTTGCGGTCGCGGGCGGGCGGCGACATCGACGCTTGGATCGAGACGCGCAAGTCGGCCGTGCCGCTCCGATAGTCGGCACATCGATTTGACGGGCGTCACCAAGTCGCGATTGACGCCTTGCCAGTCCGGCGCGTCGACCGCTAGTGTGCCGCCATGATCATTGGCGTTCCGAAGGAAATTAAATCACAGGAGGCACGCGTTTCGCTCCTCCCGTCGGGCGCTTACCAGCTCATCAAGCACGGCCACACGGTGCTGGTGGAGCGCAATGCGGGCCTTGGTTCCGGCTACAACAATGAGGACTACGAAGGCGCCGGGGCGAAGTTGATCGACAAGCACGAGGAAGTTTTCGCGCGGGCGGACCTGATCGTGAAGGTCAAGGAGCCGCTACCCAGCGAAATTCCATTGCTGCGCAAGGGACAGCTTTTGTTTACCTACCTCCACCTCGCCGCCAGTCGAGAGTTAACCGAGGGCCTGCTGAAGTCCGGCTGCACCGGCATTGCGTACGAGACCGTGGAAGTGAATCGTCGGCTGCCGCTGCTTGAGCCAATGAGCGAGATCGCCGGGCGCATGAGCATCATCATGGGCGGATATTATCTGGCCAAGTTCGTCGGTGGTTCCGGCGTCCTCCTCGGCGGCGTGCCGGGGGTTTTACCCGGCAAGGTCGTGGTCATCGGCGGCGGCAGCAGCGGCGTGAATGCGGCGCGCATGGCCACGGGCCTCGGCGCCGACGTCACCATTCTCGAGGTGGATCTGGAGCGGATGCGTTTTCTCGACATCACGATGCACAGCGCGCACACGCTCTTTTCGAACGAGGCGCATCTTATCGAGCTGCTCCCGACCGTGGACCTATTGATCGGCGCGGTGCTGGTGCCCGGCGCGAAGGCGCCCAAACTCATCACTCGCCAGATGCTCAAACGGATGCGGCCCGGCAGCGTGCTGGTGGACATCGCCATCGACCAGGGCGGTTGCGTGGAGACTTCTCGTCCCACCACGCACAACGATCCGGTTTTTGTGGAGGAGGGGATCACGCACTATTGCGTCGCGAACATGCCCGGAGCCTATGCCCGCACGGCCACGCAGGCTCTGACCAACGTCACGTATCCGTACCTCGAAAACCTGGCCGACCGCGGTTTGACGGACGCGATCGGGCGCCAGCCCGCGCTGCTCAGCGGGGTGAACTGCCACGACGGCAAGGTGACCTACCGTGCGGTCGCCGACGCTCTCGGCATGGAGTTCCATGATCCGAAAGCTCTGCTCGGGCTTTAGCAGCCCGAGCGGGAAACTCGAAACTCGAAGTTCGAAACTCGAAGTAAGATTAAGACGGAAGAATCGCGGAAAGTGTAAGAGGCCACCTCGAAGTTTTTCCCCGCTTCAAATATTTTGAAGCTTCCTTCGAGTTTCGAACTTCGAATTTCGCGTTTTCGCAGCGGAACGCCGCCGCGATCTCACCAGGCCGCCTTCTGCGTCTGTAACTCGTCCGCGAGCCGCGTGCGTTCCTCCGTCAACGGAAGCAGCTTTTTCCGCGCGGATTCGACCTCATCAAAGAACGGATGGCACACGCGGCGAATCTCCTCATAGATCAGGCTGAGCTTGGCCGTGAGCTTGTCGCGCACCTCGCGCACAAACTGCGACCGGCCGTTGTCGAGCGCCGTTTCGAAATCGCGAATCAGTCCGCGCCGCTTGAACATCACGAACAGGCCCGCGCCCGCTGCCGTCAGTGCCGTGAGGATGCCACCCGTCAGGTCGACCACGAGCACATGCGCCACGGCGCCGGTGACAACGGCGATTAAAGTCGCGAGTCCGCCGCCAATTGCGACGGGAATCGCCGTCGCGCCCGATCCTTGCAGGGCCGTGGCGAATCGGTCGTCCGTCAAAAGGTCGCGCAGTTTTTTCACCACGCTGTCGCTCGTCTCTCCGTGCCAGCCCGGCAGTTTCATGTAGAGTTGCGGGGCGGTTGCGGAGGAGGCTGGTCGCGCCCGGCTCAGATCCGCGATGAGATCGTTCAGCAGCAGCCGGACGCCGTCGAGATAGTGCTCGGCGCCCTCTTTCGCGATTTCCTCGATCCGCGGGCCCAGGCGACTGGTGAAATCGGCCTTCAGTTCTTCGATCCACGCGGCGATGGTTTTCGTGCTGCCAAAAATGGGGCCAATCGTGCGCGAGAACAACTCGCCGATCGAAAGCCCACCAATGAAGCGCGTCTTCAAGTCGCCGGAGAGCCGGTCGTAATTTAATTCCAGGCGCTGGATGAGATCCTCAATTTCCCGTCCCGACCGTCGCTCACCGTTTGCGAGCCGATCCGCCAGGGCCTTGGACACCATCTCGTCCGATGCCAGGGCCTTGCGCTGCTCCTCCAGTCCGCCGCCGATTTCCTCCAGGATCTTTTCCGCGACGGCTGCTGCGTTCGCGAGTTTGGAGCGAGCGGGAGCCTCGCCGGTCACGGTCTTGCGGATGAACTCGCGGATCTCCTCGAAGCCGCTGTCCTGGTCGCCCCGCTTTTCGCGGATCGCCGAAGTGGTGAAGATAATCGGTTCCCGGATGCCGCGCTGCGCGGCGTATTGCTCCACGGCGCGTCGGTTCACCTCCAGCTCCGTCTGCGTGACGCGGTCCGCCTGTTGCAGCACGAAGACGACCTTCTTGCGCCACTCGGCGTTGACGAAGTCCAGCATCTCCCAGGCGGCGCCGGTGTGCGGATTGACGGCGGAAAAGACGAAGATTGCGAGATCGCTGTGCGGGATGAAATTTTCCGTGATGGTCTGGTGCTCCCGCAGGATCGCGCCGGTGCCGGGAGTGTCGACGATCGCGATCGTCTTCAGGATGTCTGCCTTGACGCCAATCTTTCGCACGAGGCCGATCGCGTCGCGCTCGAAGGGCTCGTCGGAATAGACGATTTGATTGACACGGTCCGTGCACGGGTCCGGCGCGACAGCGCAGACCTCGGCGCCCAGCAGGGCATTGATGAAGCTGCTTTTGCCGGATTTCACTTCTCCGACGATCACGAAAAGGAATGGCTCCGTGACGCTGTGGCGCAGTTCCTCAAGCGTCGTCACGCGGTCCTTGAGCCCGAGTTCATCGGCGAGCTGCGCAATCCGCGCGAGGAGACCGGACAGCGCATCGCGATGGGCTTCGTGAATGGGATCGACGAGTTCGGTCATGGCGGAAGGGCGTAGCATGCCGCAAACCCGGAGGTTGGTCGCACGGGAATTTGAAGGGGGGTGGGCGCGGTGGGTAGGTCTCAGTCGCCGCCAGGGGCAATCTCGAGTGAAATCAACGCCGGTGTCTTTCGACGAAATGGCCGGCTTTTCCAACTATTCAAAACCCAGAAGCTTGGACCTCTTGTGCAATTTTCGTTGCGCGCCGCCGCTTCGATTTCATATTTCGCCCTTCGCGTCATCGCCATGCCCCGCTCGCTGCTTTCCCTCGAATCGCTTCCCGCCGACGCGATGCTGGAAATCCTCGCGTCGTCGAAACGGCTTAAGTCGGAGCGCGGTCGGCACGCGGAACATCCGCTGCGGCATCAATGCTGGGGCATGATCTTCACGAAGTCGTCCACGCGCACCCGCGTGAGCTTTGAGGTTGGCATCCGCGAGTTCGGCGGCGATCCGCTCTTTCTCAGCGCCAACGATTTGCAGCTCGGCCGCGGCGAACCCATCCGGGACACGGCACGTGTGATGGGTCGAATGCTGCACGGCGCCGTGATTCGAACCTACGCCCAGTCGGACATCGAGGAATTCGCATTGTTTAGCGGATTGCCGGTGATCAACGCGTTGACGGACGATGAACATCCCTGCCAGATCCTCTGCGATCTCTTCACAATCGGCGAACGCCTCGGCGACTGGCGCGGCAAGACGATCGCTTTTCTCGGCGACGGGAGTTGCAACGTGCCGGCCTCCTGGCTCTGGGCCGCGCGGAAGCTCGACTTTACGCTCGTGATTGGCGCTCCGGAAAAATATCAGCCTTCCGCCGCCCTCCGTGCTCGCTTGGGGACCGCTCCAAACATTCGCTACGAAACGGACCCCGCCACCGCGGTGCGCGGGGCCGACGTCGTGTACACGGATGTCTGGGTCAGCATGGGCAAGGAGGAGCAAGCACGCGAACGCGTCGATGAGCTGCGTGACTGGCAGGTGAACGACGCCCTGCTCCGGCTCGCGAGACCTGGTGCGCTGGTGCTGCATTGCCTGCCGGCGTACCGGGGTCAGGAGATCACGGAGGACGTGCTCGAGGCGCATGCCGACGCCATCTTCCAGCAGGCCGAGAACCGTCTGCACGGGCAGAAGGCGGTGCTGGCCTGGTGCGTGGCGGGGTGAGGTGATGTCGGTTCAAGCGGCGACAGCGAATTTTCGCGTTTTTAGGCGTTTTCGGATTGCGGCGAAAACGGAACCCTTTACCTTGGCGCCTTCTCGCGCAGACCCACCGCGGCCGGGCGCGCGCAAGAAGTCTCCAGCCCTCTCCTGTCTATGCTTTCCTTCGTCGCCGCCTCGTTCTTTGTGAACCAAGCCATGGCGCTGTCCCTCGTGGGCGGACTCATCGGCCTCGTCTTCGCCATCCTGCTCATTCGCGGGATCTTCTCGGCCCCGTCGGGCAACGAGAAAATGCGCAGCATCGCCGGTGCGATTGAAGAGGGAGCCAAAGCCTATCTCGGCCGGCAGGTGCGCACGATCAGCGTGATTGCGGTGCTGATCGCCATCCTCGTCTTCTACTTCAAGGACGCGCCCACGGCCGTGGGATTCGTCATCGGCGCGGTCTGCTCGATGATCGCCGGATTCATCGGCATGCGCATTGCCGTCATGGCCAACGTGCGGACCGCGCAAGGCGCGACCGTCAACCGGCGGACCGCCATGCGTGTCGCCTTCAACGGCGGGGCTGTGACCGGCTTGCTCGTGGTCGGTCTGGCGTTGCTTTCGGTCGCGTTGTTTTACCTCGTGATGCTGCAGAACGCCGGCGAGAAAAAGGCCGTCGACAGCCTCATCGGCCTCGCGCTCGGCGCCAGTTTGATTTCCGTGTTCGCGCGGCTCGGCGGCGGCATCTACACGAAGGCGGCCGACGTCGGCGCCGATCTCGTGGGCAAGGTCGAGCAAGGCCTCGAGGAGGATGATCCCCGCAATCCCGCGACGATTGCGGACAACGTGGGCGACAACGTCGGCGACTGCGCCGGCATGGCGGCGGATGTCTTCGAGACGTACGCGGTCAGCCTAATCGGCGCGATTTTGATCGGCTTCCTCACGGCTTCGACCGGTTCGAGGACGTCGGCGGTAATTCTGCCTTTCCTGCTCGGCGGTATTTCGATCGTCACGTCAGTCTTCGGCATCATTCTGGTCAACACGTTGAGCGGCAGCCCGAGCAATCTGCTGATGGGCTCGGTGGCGGTGAGCAGCGGACTCTCGGCGGTCGCTTTCTGGCCCGCGATTCATCATCTCTTCCCCAACGCGGCCGTCATCGGCGGGGTCTCCCGTTCGCCTGCGACGCTCTACGTCTGCGCGCTTATCGGGCTCGTCCTGACGTTTGTCGTCGTGCTGATTACGAATTATTACACGTCGACCGAATACGCGCCGGTGCGAAAGATCGCCGACGCATCGAAGACGGGTCACGCGACGAACATCATCGCCGGCCTCGCCATCGGCATGCAGGCGACCGCGCTGCCGGTGCTGTTTATCGGTGCTTCGATTTGGTCGAGCTACCATTTTGGCGGCCTCTACGGCGTGGCACTCGCCACGATGTCGATGCTTTCCATGGCGGGTATTATTGTTTCGCTTGATGCGTTTGGGCCGATTACCGACAACGCCGGCGGGGTCGCCGTCATGAGTGAGATGCCGAAGGAAGTGCGCGGTATCACCGACGAGCTTGATGCCGTCGGCAACACGATGAAGGCGGTCACCAAGGGCTACGCCATCGCTTCGGCCGGACTCGCGGCGCTCGTGCTCTTTGGATCGTACGTCCAGGAATTGAAGGCGCATTTGGCGGCCGTCGGCAGTCCGTTGCTCAAGACGCTCCAGTTCTCCCTCGAGGACCCGCTCATCATCATCGGTCTCTTCATCGGCGGATTGTTGCCGTACATGTTCAGCGCGTTTAGCATGAGCGCGGTTGGCCGCGCGGCCGGTGCCGTCGTCCAGGAAGTTCGCCGCCAGATCAAGGCCAAGCCCGGGATTCTCACCGGCGCCGACAAACCCGAATACGGGGCCTGCGTCGACATCGTCACGAAGGCCGCGCTGCGCGAAATGATCGTCCCTTCGCTCCTGCCCGTGCTCGTCGTTCTCATCGTCGCGGCGATTCCGGCGCTGGGTGCCAAAGCGCTGGGCGGCGTGCTCGTTGGCACGATTGTCACCGGTCTGTTCATGGGCATCGCGATGACGTCGTCGGGTGGCGCGTGGGACAACGCGAAGAAATTCATCGAGGAAGGCAATCTCGGTGGCAAGGGGTCCGAGGCGCACAAGGCGGCGGTCACGGGCGACACGGTGGGCGATCCGTACAAGGATACCTCCGGCCCCGCGATCAATCCGATGATCAAGGTCGTGAATGTGGTCGCGATCCTCGTGATTCCGATCTTCTTCAAGTAGGAGCCGCCCCGGCACTGCGAAGGCCAGTTTCCGCTTTCGCCCCGGCAGAATCACGCCACCGTTGCGGGCATGGAATCATCCGCTGCTCCTGCCAAAGTCGCTTTCCTTGGTCTCGGCGTCATGGGCTTCCCCATGGCCGGTCACATCGCCGCACGCGGCCATGACGTGACCGTATACAATCGCTCGGCCAACAAGGCCGCGGCTTGGGTCGCCAAGCACGGCGGCAAGTCCGCCCCGACCCCGACTGCGGCAGCCCGGGACGCCGACTTCGTTTTCATGTGCGTCGGTAACGATCGCGATCTCACGGAAGTCGCGCTCGGACCGGAAGGCGCGCTCGCGGGGATGAAAGCCGGATCCATTTTGATCGATAACACGACCGCGTCCGCCGACATCGCGCGCAAGATTTACGCGGCGGCCAGGGAACACGGCATCGGATTTCTGGATGCACCGGTCTCCGGTGGTCAGGCCGGCGCGGAGAGCGGACAGCTCACGGTCATGGTCGGCGGCGACCAGGATGTTTTCGATCGCGCGCAACCCCTCATGGCGCCTTACGCGAAGGCGGTGACGCGGATGGGAGCTTCCGGCAGCGGCCAATTGACGAAGATGGTAAACCAGGTCTGCATCGCGAGCCTGGTCCAGGGGATTTCCGAGGGCCTGGCCTTTGCCGAAAAGGCGGGTCTCGATGGAAACCTCGTCCTCGACGTCATTACGAAGGGCGCGGCGGGATCGTGGCAGATGGAGAACCGGGGACGCACGATGCTGCAGCGGAAATTCGATTTCGGCTTCGCGGTTGATTGGATGCGCAAGGATCTCGGCATCGTCATGGAGGAGGCCAAGCGCAACGGCGCAAAGCTTCCGGTCACGGAAATCGTCGACCAGTTCTACGCCGAGGTTCAGAAGCAGGGCGGGGGACGGCTGGACACGTCGAGTCTGATCACGCGGCTGTAGCGTGAGGGTCAGCCCATTTTGCCACCGGGCATAAAGCCGACCGGAGGTCTGGTTTCATCCTGCAAACCCGCCTTCGCCCGAATGGTCTCGTATTGTTCAGTCGTGAGAACCGAGCCTTCACGCAGCGCGAGGAGGTATCTCTCGACTTCAGGTCTGTCCATTATTGCAAGCCGTCGCTTGACCCCCGTGCAAATAGACTCCTGCTTTCTTTGCATAAGTGCGCAAATAAATTGATCCATATCGCCTTTGCTACCGCGCAGCACCAGTGAACCGAATTCACTCGGGAGACGAAACCCCTCCTGCTTTGTGTTCAAGTAGTAGAGATAGATGAATGCAGCAACTGCCACCCAAACGATCCAAGCGTACCTATCGGCGTTTCCGCCCAAGCCGCGGATTGCACCCGTTGCGATGGCAATGATTAGGAAGAATGCGATCCCAAAAAGCGCCTTAGCTGAATGGCTCAAGAAGTAGGTCGCTTCCCGTCCGATTCGGTCAAACTCAATCGTATCTTCGCGAATCCCATTCAGATCCTTCTCACGGACCTTGACGCCGCTCTCGACCAACTCGTATTCGATCCAGCGCATCCGGTTAATGCTGTGGCTGCGAAGTCGGCTCATGATGCGGTTGCCCAATGCGGCGTGGACAGACGACACTGACCGCTCGGCGAGGCGCAAGTAAAGCCCGAACGAACCTTCCTAGCCGGAGGGCGAGATTCTGCGACGTGGGCTCTTCTTGCGTTCACAAATAAGGGAGGTGGATGCCGCCGGCCTGGCGGCTTGGATGGGCATAGGCGCTCTCCTTTTTGCTGCGGTTCGCCGCACGAGGGACAAAGTTGTATCCAAGCTTTTTTCCGACTTCGAGTTTGAGAAACGCCGAAACGGACGGTCTGGTTTGGGGATTGGGGAGCGCACGCGTCTCGCGTGCTTAGCTCGGCGTCTCGCCGAGCTTCGATTGGGCTTCGCCGGACCTTGAATATTGCCAGCGAGTCGCCGGTCGTGGGACGCGGGCGCTCCCCAGACAAATCAAGCCGCTTCCGCCGGCTTGCCGGCTTTGGGCGCCTTCGGGGCCTTGGTCGTCTTGGGTGTGCCCTTGGTGGGCTTCGCGGCGCGCGGGGCAAATTCGAAACCGACCTTGCCACCCGCCTCGAGCTTGAGGAAGGCGGAGAAAGGACGGCCTTTTTTGGAAATGAAGCGCGGCAACAAATCGGTCTTGCCGGTCTGCATGAGTTTCACGACCTGCTCGGCTGGAATCTCGCGCTGCAAAATTGTGCGACCCATCTTGAACTTGCACGAGGGATCCTTCACCACGGCGTTCTCACAGACGTATTGCATCGGCATGGAAAAGACGCGGCCCTTGTTGCAGACCTTGCAATCGGTCACCGGCGTGAGCGTCGAAAAATCAAAGGCGATTTCGACGCCATTCTCGTCCTTGTTGCTCGTGCCGTTGTCGCCAAAATCAAACTCGGCCTTGCCCTCGGCATTGAGTTTGAGCGCGGCCGCGAAAGCCCGTCCCATCTTGCTCCGGAAGCCTTCGAGCGGGCCGACGCGACCGTCGCAGATGAGTTGGGTCGCCTCCTCGAGACTCATCACGCGGCCGGCGATGGTCTTCCAAAATACGTAGTCACACGACTGGCAGCGCCAGGTACGATAGTCGCCCTTGAGATTCAAGGCGCCGCACTTTGGGCATTTGACCTCGAGCTCGCCGAAGTCCCCTTCGACCGTGTCGCCCTCGAAATTCTTGGTCTTCTCGACGATGTCGCGCGTCATCTCGCGAATCTCCGCCATGAAATCCTTGCGCTTCAGCTTGCCGGCCTCCATTTGCTTCAGCTTCGCCTCCCATTCGCCGGTCAGCTCGGGCGAGGTCAGCGCGGGAATGCCGATGCCGTGGAGCAGCGCGATCAGCGCCATGCCCTTCGCCGTGGCCACGAGTTCGCGGCCGTTTCGCGCCATGTAATCCTGGGCGATCAGTCCCTCGATGATGGACGCACGCGTGGCGGGGGTACCGAGGCCCTTCTCGCTCATGGCGGCGCGCAACTCCTCGTCATCGATGAGCTTCCCTGCCCCCTCCATCGCGGAGAGCAACGTGGACTCCGTGTATCGCGCCGGCGGCTTCGTCTCGACCGCTTTGATTTCGATCAATTTGGCTTTTGCGTCCTCGCCGGGCGTCACCGGGACCAGCGCCTTGTCGGAATCCTCGCCCTCGGCCTCGCGGCCGTAGACGGCCATCCAGCCTGGGTCCACGATGATGCGTCCATCGGTGCGGAATTGTTCGCCCGCTACTTTCGTGATGCGCGTGGTCACCTCGAATTGTGCCGACGGGAAGAACACGGCAATGAACCGCTTCACCACGAAGTCGTACAGCTTTTGCGCCACCTCATCGAGGTTCCTGGCTTCGGTGCCGGTCGGGATGATCGCAAAGTGGTCGCTGACCTTCGTGTTGTCGAAGACCCGGCGCGTGGGCTTCACCCAACCACTCGTAAGCGCCTTGCGCGCGTGCACCGCGAGGCTCGGATCGTGAATCTTCGACATCGTCGCCTTGACCGTCGCGAGGTAATCTTCCGGCAAGTGGCGCGAGTCGGTGCGCGGATAGGTCAGGACCTTGTGCTTCTCGTAAAGTGATTGCGCGATTTGCAGCGTGCGCTTGGCGCTGAAACCGAAGCGTGAATTCGCTTCGCGTTGCAAGGTCGTCAGATCAAACAGGAGCGGGGAGGCCTGCGACTTCGGGCTCTTCTCCTCCGTGACTTCGCCGACCTTGCCGTCGCATCGCCCGGCGATTTCATCGGCTTTCGCCCGATCCCAGATGCGCTCGGCGCGTCCGTCTTCGTCGTCCGCCTTCCGGAAGGTGGGATCAAACCAGCGGCCGCGGTACTCGCCGGCCTTGACGCCGAAATCACCGTAGACTTCGAAGAACGGCCGCGCTTTGAAGGCCCGAATCTTTGCCTCGCGTTCGCAAAGAATCGCAAGCGTCGGCGTCTGCACTCGACCCACCGGCGTGAGCTGGAAACCGCCGAGCTTGGAATTGAACGCCGTCATGGCGCGCGTGCCATTGATGCCCACGAGCCAGTCGCTTTCGGACCGGCTGTACGCGGCGTTCGCGAGCGGCTGCATTTCCTCGTCGCTGCGCAGATGGGCGAATGCGTCGCGAATCGAGTCGGCGGTCATCGACTGCAGCCAGAGACGGCGAATCGGTTTGTTCGTCACGCCAGCGTGTTTGAGAACGAGGCGAAAGATGAGCTCGCCTTCGCGGCCGGCGTCACAAGCGTTGATGAGCTCGGTCACGTCGGGCCGCTTCAGCAGACGCTTGAGCAACTTGAAGCGATCCTCGTTCTTCTCGATCGGGCGGGTCTCGAATTCCTCCGGCAGGATGGGCAGATTCGCGAAGCTCCACTTGCCACGCGCCTTTTCCATTGCGCTGGGCGGGATCAATTCGACGAGATGGC
>JANXRG010000047.1 GCA_025353105.1 Verrucomicrobiota bacterium | reverse complement strand
TGTTGATGACCTGCAATGGGCCTGCCGGCGTCGAAATTTCCAGCCACAAGGCGGCCCGACTCTCGCGGAAGAGAACGGCATGTTCGGACGGCAGCGCCGCCGCGCGCCTGAGCCGGATCGGCCAACGGCTCAGGATGGCATTGCCGTAATGTTCATCTTTCCAGCGCATCGCCGGATGAAAATGACTCTCGAAGCTGAGGTGTCTCGCGATGAGCGAGGCCTGGTCGCGGCCAGCGGAGCGCGCCCTTCCGAGGTCCAGCTCCTGCAGCGCGACGAGATCCGGCGCCAGCTCGGCAATCCGCCTCGCAATCCGCTCCTCCGACTGCCGGAAATCCAGTCCGACGCAGCCATGCACATTAAAAGTCAGGATTCGCACGCGCTTGATCTGGTACAATTACATTCGCACGGTACCGGGATGGCAGCTCACCGACGGCCGGGCGCTCTCAACTCTATTTCTGCCGATTCCTCCAGAAGACGATAATAGTCACGCAGATCGCCAGGAGAATCAGTCCGACGGAAAGAAGCCCGCCGTATCCGTCGTTTTTTCCATCGCGCGACGTGGGCAGAATATCGGGCACGTCGGCCAGGATCATTCGCGCCGTTTGAAACGAGTGCGGTAGTTCTGTGGATTTCATTCCGCTCACCATCGATGACATCGAACGCGTCCGCGAGTTGAGCTCATCTGAATTCGTCTTTCCGCCGGTGCCATCGCGCCCGCCTCTGCGTCGCCTAAAGCGCGCCGGTCGGCGACAAAATCAGTCGCAAAGCGGACTTCGAGCGCGGTTGGCCCAACCGCGAGAACCGTGAATCCTTCCGCGTGGAAAGAATTTTTGCCGAAGGAAACGCATGTTTCGTGACGGACCAAGGGCAAGCGGAAAGACGGCGGAACGTTTCGCGCCGCGGAGTTCATCATGTTTGAAAGTCGCAAGATCACGCACATCGACGTCTGCTTCGGTGCCAAAGATGGCGAGACCCCGACCTAAACAGAGCTTTAGGTGCTGGTCGACGCGAAGCCGTCCGCTCCCGCGTTTGGCGCCGCTACCTGCGATCATTGCCGGCTGTCTTGGTCCATGCCATGGCCCTCGGCTGTCCTCCGACCTCTGCGTTCCGTCTCCCTCATTCTCCATTCGCACTTCGTCATTCCGTCCCCCGCCCCATCCCTCCCTTCCTCTTCTTTTCACCATCTCGGCCAAAACAATGCAGTCAAATGACGACCGACCTGCGAACCATGGTGGAGAGAGAGAGCAAGCCCCCATCCCAAATCTGCGCTTATGAAGACAATTATTGGCATCGTGGACGACCGAGCGAAGGCCGACAATTTGATCCGTGCAGTTGAACAACTGGGCGTTTCTTTCAGCGACATCACCTTGCTGATGCCCGGTGACCCGATGGCGTTAAATGGGGTCAAGGAAGCGGCGGAAAGTACGACCGGAGTTGCCAGTTCCGCGAAGGGCATTGCCACCGGTGGCGCCATCGGCATGATGCTTGGGCTGGGGGCTCTTGCCATTCCCGGGGTTGCTCCGTTGGTGCTGGCAGGAGCCGGCGTTACGGCCCTCACGGCGATCCTCACCGGGGGAGCAGGCGGCATCCTCGGGGCGCTGCTGGGCTCGTCGGTTCCGGAGGCCAACATCCCTCACTACCAAAAACGTCTGCACGACGGCGGGTTTCTCATCGCCGCCCGCGCCGATAACGAGGAATTGGCCGAGCGTGTCCACGGCACCTTCGTCAGCGGAGGCGCCGAGGACATCGTCATCGCGCCCGCCGAGCCCGCCGCCGCAACGCTCTGACGCCTGAATCGCGTCGCGCGATAGCCCGCGTTCCGCGTTCGCGGCTCCCTCGTCACCGTCCTTGCCTCCTCCAGCTCCCACTTTCGTCGACGCTACCTGCCCGGCTTGACCGGCTGTCCCTCTGCCCTCTGACCTCTGACCTCCCGCCCCCCTCGACTTCGACCCGCGTTCACTGGGCCTAGACGTATGTTCAACCCCCGCCCACTCCGTATCCTCCTGGTCGAAGACCATCTGAGCACGCGTACTGCCCTCAGTATCTGGCTCAGCGACTTGGGCCATGAGGTCGAAGCGGTGGAAACCAAGGCGGCGGCGTTGAGTTTTGCGAAGAAATTTACCTTCGACATGCTGATCACCGACATCGGGTTACCCGATGGCGATGGGCGAGACTTGCTTGGCAAGCTCCGAGAGAGCCATGATTTTCATGCGGTGGCGGTCACGGGAAATACCGGAACCGCTGAAAGTGAACTTAGCCGCAAGGCGGGATTCACGCAGCATCTCGAAAAGCCCGTCGACCTTGATGCACTCACGGAAATTCTCGGGACGGCAGCCAGTCGGCTCGTCGATTGATGGACCAGAGAGCGCGCGGAATTAAAAAGGTCTTGAAACTTCAGTACAACGACGAAAATTCTGCGTAAAGGAGCTACTTGTTCGGGCCGTAGCGGACAAGAAAATCAGCGATGATCCGTTCTCAAGTTAAAGCCTCTGCCGAAGGAATCGATGAATCGATGGAAGGCGGTAGATACAACATTCGCAGAATGGTCTCGAATCTGATTCCGACTTAAGTAATGCGTTCTTTCACGGGAACGACACCCTGACTCCCCGGTACTTGTATTTGGCGCTCCATGTCAGGGAGGCAGTTGATGCGCTCTTGCTCGCGCGAACAAGGTAAGTGGACCGCGTGCTTTTTCTCCGGTTGCTTGCCCGGTCAATCAACCGCTTTGGGCTTGCGCGTTTTTTGCCTGGCGGGCCCCGCGAACACGTGCCAGTCCTTGGGGGCCGAGTCTGGGATTGGATCCTTTTGCAGCGCGGGTGGCATCGTCTGCGCGGATTTCGGGTCGATAAGCCGGTGGAGTTCGGCCGAGACGGCAGTGCGTTGAGCGTCAAGTACTTCGAGGCGTTTGCGCAGCTCTTCAATCCGGGGCTTTGCAGCGGGATCTTTTGCTTTCATTTAAAACGGCTACAGTCGGGTGCTTCTTGTCGCAAGCCGAGTTTCGTCAAATAGATCCGCAGAGCATTATTGTCGTCCGACGAGTCGACTTCCCACGCCGAGGCGGGGGCCGATTTGGCGGGATGTCGCCGGCAGGGCGCCCCTGCTCCAAATGCGAATCTTGTTCGCCCATTTTGCCAGCGCCGCGGGCGTGTACCCGCTCACGTACAATTCGTCGCCGCCGTGCAGGCGCACGCAGACCAAATCGGCGGAAAGATCCTCGAGCGCCGGCCCCTTCCCCGCGGTATCGGCAATGACCAACGCGATTTGGTAATCCCGAAGCAATCCAATGAACTCCGGGGTGACAAATGCCGCGTGCCGAATCTCGATCGCATGCCGTAAAGGCCGATTCTTGCCTGTCGGAGCCCACCCCCGGTCCTTCCGGCGGTCGCCATGCTTCCGAGCCCGCGCAATCGCCGACGCCGTGTCACGGGGTAGGTGGACAAAGAACGACTTCAGACGCTCCCGGTGAAACGGGAAACTGGGAGGAAGCTGCCAAAGAAACGGTCCCAACTTCTCTCCCAGAAGCAAAACGCCTGAACCAAAGAAATTTGCAAGGGGCGGGGTGACATCGTGAAGACGCTTGATGTGCGTCACGAAACGCGGGCCCTTCACGGAGAAAACAAAGCCCTTGGGCGTGGCGTCCTATCACGCGCGGTAACTGCTGGGACGCTGCAGCGAATAAAATGTGCCGTTGATCTCGATGGAAGCGAGCTTTCGTGACGCGAATTCCAACCCGCGTTATTGAGGCCACTCTTCCGGGTAAAAGTTTCCTTCCCGCCAGCGTGGATGGGTCCAACCCGAGATACCAATCCCGATTTGGCCACTCATGGGTTGTTCCTCCAAAGGCGGGAAGGTCGGGAAGGATGCATCACGCATCCCTAAATCGCGCGCCGGGCCGTGAGCGCGCGCAATGCTCTCGAGGTGGTGACACCTTCGCCGAGCGTCAGCGAATGTTCCCAGGCGAGTTCATCGTTTGCCGGGCGTTTCCCAACGTAAACGAACTTTGGACGACTGACATGATCGTCCGACGCGAATATACTTGGTCGCGCCATGTCTTCGAAGCAGCCGGTCCAAATCGCGGGCAAACAAGTTGTCCTGTCCAATCTCCAGAAGGTTTTCTTTCCTGAGACGGGCTTTTTGAAAGCTCAGGTGGTCGACTTTTATTCGCGGATCGCCGAGACAATTCTACCCCACCTCAAAGGTCGGCCACTGACCCTGAAGCGATATCCGGACGGTATTTCAGGAGCGCATTTTTACGAAAAGAACGCGCCTTCCCATGCGCCGGAGTGGGTCAAGACGTTTGGCGTCACTCGAAGTGAAGGGGGTTCAAAAATCGAATACGTTCTCTGCAACGATTTAGCGACGCTGGTGTGGGTCACGAACCTGGGAGACATCGAGAAGCATGTCTTGCTCGCGAAGGTTCCCAACCTCAACCGTCCGACCTCGATCGTTTTCGATTTGGACCCGGGCGAGGGCGCAGACATTCTGGATTGTGCCCGGGTGGCGCTTGAGCTGAGAAAAATATTTACAGGTCTGAATCTCGAATCTTTTGCCAAAGTGTCAGGTTCGAAGGGCATCCACATCGCGGTTCCCCTGAACTCTGCTACATCGTACGAAGCGACCCAGCCGTTCGCGAAGGCGATCGCGGAGCTCGCGGTCCGACAAATGCCGGATCAGGTCGTGTCTGAAATGGCGATGTCGTTGCGACGCGGCAAAGTGCTGATCGACTGGAGTCAAAATTCGCATTTCAAAACGACCGTGTGCGTCTATGCCATGCGGGCAGGAGCAGGAGGTCCATTCATCTCGGTTCCGGTTAGTTGGGAGGAATTGAGCAAGGCCTCGAAACGGGGCGACGCCAAGGCGCTCTTGTTCGAGCCCCACGAAGCCGTCAAGCGCATCAAGCGTCTCGGAGACTTATTTGAGCCGGTGTTGACACTTTCTCAGCGCTTGCCGGTGGGTTTCTCGAAGGCCTTGACGAAGGCGGTGCCGACGCGACTTGCGTCGCGGCCGAAAAAGAAGGAGGGGCCGTGGGATGAGAGCCTGAAGGAATACGCCGCGAAAAGGGACCACACGCGCACGCCGGAGCCGGCGGCCAAACCGATCTCCGCAGCGAGCAAAGGAAAGGCCTCTCAACGATTCGTGGTGCAGGAGCACGCCGCGAGTCACTTGCACTTCGACTTTCGCCTCGAAATGCAGGGAGTGCTTCGGTCGTGGGCGATCCCAAAGGGACCTCCGACCCAACCGCGCGAGACGCGTCTGGCGATGCACGTGGAGGATCATCCCCTCGCGTACGCCGATTTCGAGGGAACGATTCCGGCCGGAAACTATGGGGCCGGAACGGTCATGGTTTGGGACTTCGGTGAATACCAGGATATCACCGGAAATCCCGCGGCGGCTTATCACGCGGGCAAGATGCACATCGTGATGGCGGGAAAAAAATTGAAAGGCGAATGGATTTTACTGAAAGACCGTCGCGATGAAGAAAATAATCGATGGCTGCTCATCAAAGCTGGGGAGCCGATCAAACTACCGGCACGAACTAAAGACAAGTCAGCAATCACGGGCCGTTCGATGGAACGAATCGCGAAGGAGAATGATCGACAGTGGAACAGGAGCCCGCCCGCCCGCGGCAAGGTGAGCGGAAAACGCCGCCAGAATCAGGCTGCACCCGCGATATTCGTGGCTTCGATGCAATGTAAGCCCGTCGCCGAGCTTCCCGAGGCCGCCCTCTGGAGTTTTGAATTGAAGTTCGATGGCTACCGATGCATCGCCACCAAGTCCGGCGAACGCGTAAATCTGTACTCCCGCAACGAGAAGAAGCTCAACGCGCGCTTCCCCCATCTCCTCGCGGCGTTGGGAATGCTTCGGGGCGACTTTGTCATCGACGGGGAGGTGGTCGCACTCAAGGGCGGCAAACCGTCTTTTCAGCTTCTGCAAGACGGCCGCTCCAAGCCGTCGTCGATCTTCTACTACGCCTTTGACCTTCTGAACCAAGATGGGGAAATGCTCTTGAACGTGCCCCTTGAGCAACGGCGAGCGCGTCTCGAACAATTTTTCGAAAACGTGAAGGAACCACTGCGGCTTTCTCCCCTGCTCACCGCTTCCGAGCGCCACATCCTGAACGCGGTCAGGAAACTTGGTCTGGAGGGAGTCATCGCGAAGCAGAAGGGCAGCATCTATGAGCCAGGTGAGCGCACCGGTCTGTGGGTCAAATATCGGCTGAACCGGGAGCAGGAGTTTGTGATCGGCGGCTTTATCCCCGGCTCGCACGGATTTGATTCGCTCCTCGTCGGAGTGCACGTGGGGCGCGATCTTCACTTTGTGGCCCAAGTGCGAAACGGGTTTGCGCCGCGATCCCGCGACGCAATCGTGAAGCAACTGCGGCCTAATTCCGCCAAGAAATGTCCCTTCCAAAATATTCCCGACCCGACAAAATCCCGCTGGGGAACAGGCATGACGGCGGAAACGATGAAGGAATGCCGGTGGCTCAAACCAAAACTCGTTTGCCAGGTGGCATTCGTCGAATGGACCGACGGGGCGCGCCTGCGGCACCCTGCTTTCGTTGCGATGCGCGACGATAAGTCGGCCGCAAAAGTCACCCGGGAATCCTAGGCGGCTTTTTTCCGACGCGCAGTCTTTGCTGGTTTCATCTTCAACGCGCCTTGCTTCTGATTTGCGCTCGGTTTCTTCTTTGACTGCTGCAAGCTCTCCTGGAGGACAGATACCAGATCGATGACGTTCGTCGGCTGGCGGCGTTTAGCGGGAGCAGCCGCCTTCTTCTCGGGATGTTCGATTTTCTCCTCGATCAGCTTCTCCAGCGCGTCGTGATGGTCGTCATTGTACTGCTCGGGCTTCCAGCTGGTTGTCATGCTCTGGATCAGCTGCTTGGCCATTTGCATTTCAGATTTCCCCAACTTCTTTTCCGCCGGCTCTTTGAACTCATCGACGTCGAGCAATTCCTTGGGAAAATGCATGAGTTCCAGCATGAGGCCACTTTCCTGAGGCTTCACGGCGGCCAAATGCTGTTTTGTCCGGATGACAACCTTCGCGATGGCAATCTTACCCGTCTCAACCAAGGCGTCGCGAAGCAGCACGTAAGCTTTGTCTCCGCCCTTTGAGACCTCGAGATAATATGGTTTGTAAAAAAGGAGCGGGTCCACGTCCTCGATGGCGACGAAATTCATAATGTCGACGGTTTGGGTCGCTTCGACATCCACCCGGGCGAAATCCTCATCCTTTAACACGACAAATTTTCCCTTTTCATATTCGTACCCCCTCACGATTTCCTTCCAGGGAACTTCTTTTCCATCCGCCTCCGCGACCCGCTTGTAGTTCACGGGGCTTTGGTCCTTGGCCCGCAACAGCCGAAACTTCAACTCCTCACGGCGCGTGGCCGGGTAAAGCGAAACCGGAATCGTGACGAGGCCAAATGTAATCGCGCCTTTCCAAAGAGCTCTCATAACAAATTGGATACGTTCATGCCGAGCGGTCCGGACGGCTTAATCGGACATAATCCGTTTCAAAAGGTTAAGCGCTGCCACCGCCCTCCCCTTTTCGAGGTGATCCATTGCGCGCTGCACCTGGCGTTTCAATTCGGTGATCTGTTCATCCTCCAGCGGGGATTCTTCCGGTTCGAACGCGACTATTTTATCTGACAGCGGCGCACCCTTCCGACCGGATTTCCGACGCGGAGGATGACCCAACGTCGGCGTGTGCTTTCTCACCGGGGGAATCTTCTCTCCTCGCGCCCGGATTCTCCCGCGCTCGAGCAACTCATAGTTAATTCCGACAACCTTTCTTCCCTCGAACCGGTGCAATGATTTTGGGAAGAGGAGGTACTGCCGGGCCGGGCCAACCTTGAAACCCACCTCTCCGTGGTCGGCGTTGGATCCCCGGGCGTCTTGGAAGACGGTCATGAGGCGGCAAGCCTTCATCGCCGCCCGCAAAGTCTTATCCCGCGAAGGATCGGTGAGAACGAGATGCTCCTCTGGCGCGCCTGAGGCTTCCACAATCCTGGAAAAGCGGACGGATTTCATAGTCCCGTTTCGCGCGAGACTGCGGTTTCGAACGCTGGCTTTTCTCTCGAGAACAAAATTCACGTTCTGCGGCGTTCGTCCGGAATTACGCGATGGGGCCCACGGCCTTGCATCTGGCATTGGACCGTCGACGCCACCGTCCCAAGAGCGCGCAGTCCCGATCTTAGTAGAAGAATTGCTCGGAGACGATCTTGCCATCCTTGACCCGGTAGACGCAGACCTCGCTCATGGGAGTTCGGCCGCGGTCTTTCATGGTGAGATCCATCGTGAGCGCGGTCGCGAAGACGTCACCGGCCACGAGCGGTTCCGACACGGTGATCGAGTGATACTCCTCCACCATTGAGTTGAACGTGTGGCCTTTCGCGATGATGGCCTCGAGGCCCTTGGTTTCTTTTTCGAATGCGGGCGTAGCCTCGGGTTCACAGCTCACGGCGTCGTTGGCGTAGAGTTCCTTTTGCGCCGCTTCCCATTCTCCCTTGCGGCAATAGGCGACGAGTTTTCTGGCGATTTCTTCGGTTTTCATGAGAGAAAGAATACGCAACGCGGAACCACGAATCAACCCGAAGAGACACGAATTAGACAGAGGGGCCGGAGAATGCCGAATGGCGAATGGCGAAGTGCAGAGGGCGGAGGACCGCCGAGCGGAGCGAGTCGGCGTTCAAATTGACCTCCAACTTCAACAGGCAAATCCACGATCGCCACACCGACGAATCGTCGACCAATTGGACGAAGCGTCCGGAATGTTTGGGACGTTTCGCTCTCGCGCTCGGAGGCCGCGTGCGTGCCATCATGACTTCGATGTGCCTTGCGTCGCGCGACGCCACCTGAGAACAATTCCCGCTGAAGCGAGGATTCCGATGGAGATCACCCAAGAAATAGAAGCGCAAGCGAAGCAAGCGAGCGTCTCCGTCCAGAAAATCCGGCGCTTTTGGCAGTCGCGTCCGAAAGACCGATCGGCCACCGGCGCCTGGAAGGTCGTCCTGACGGAAGATCCGCCCGGGCGGCTCGCGGAACCATTCACGATTCTCGCGTCCCAAGCCCTGGCGTTTGGTGAGACGTTCCTTGCGCAGGACATCGCGCGGGAGGGCCGACAGGCGCTCGATGATTTTCTCGCGGAAGAATCCTCCGCACCGCCCGCGCTCGTATCCACCATACGAACGAAACTCAGTCATACGATCGCCCTCGCACACGCCCGGCAGGGCGCAACGTCGGCGGCGTTGGAGGAACTCGACCGGCTGGAGACGGCGGCCCGAGAATCGGACAGCAACCCGGATCTGGTGGGCCTGCGTGCGCGCATTCACAAAGATCTAGCCCTGGCCCAGCCACCGGAGTCGGAACTCCGCGAAAGATGGATGCGCGTGTCGCACGAGCTTTATCGCAACGGCTATGAGACGGCGCTCGGTGCGAGAGATGTCGCGGGGAATGCCGCCGCGACGTATCTCGGCATCAACGCGGCCGCCACGGCAGTCTGGCTCGGCGAGACAGCGCAAGCCACGGAACTCGCGCGCGCAGTCGGCAAAATGAGTGGGACCGGCCCCGCCGATGATTACTGGCGGCTAGCCACGCTGGGTGAGGCTCTCCTGATCGAGGGCCGAGTCGACGAGGCATTCGGCGCCTACCAGCGCGCGCGCGTGCAGATTGAGCTGAACCGCCGGTGGGCCGACCTCGCAACCACCCGCCGACAGGCCCGGTCGCTTTGTGTTGCCCTGAAAATCGATTTCGCGTCGATCGACGACGCCTTCCGTTTCCCCCGGTACGCCGTTTTCTCGGGGCACATGATCGATGCGCCGCGCCGCCCCGAACCGCGCCTGCCGGATACCGCGGAAATGCGCGAAGCGCTGCATCAGGCCATTCGCCAGCGTCTGGTGGACGGCGGAATTCAATTCGCCGTGTGCTCCGCCGCCTGCGGGTCGGACCTCATCTTCATCGATGAAATGCTCCGCGCCGGCGGCGAGGTGCATGTGGTCATCCCGTGGCCGCGCGACCAGTTCATCGAATCAAGCGTCGCTCCGGGCGGAGATTACTGGCAGGCGGAATTCACGCGTCTGCTCGAGCAAGTCAGCTCGATCAGTTACCTGACGCAGCAAACACTGCCCGACGCGGACGGGATTGCCTTCGAGTTTTGCAATCGATGCATCAACGGCTTCGCGATGCAAAGGGCCGGCGCGTTGGGCGCGGAGATTGTTCCGATCGCGATCTGGGATGGGCGGACGGGCGATGGCGCCGGCGGAGCCCAAAGTTTTGTGGAGTTCTGGCGGAATTTTGGGCACGACCATTTTTGGATTTCTCCCCCCGCGTTGAGCGCATCGCGACTGCACGAATCGATCGTCGCACGAAGACCGGCCCGGCCGTCGCGGGAATTCAACGTCGGCGACGGGCAATTGGTCGTGAAAACGATGCTGTTCGCCGATGTGGTCGGCTACAGCAAGATTCCCGAGGCCCAAATCCGCAGCTTTCCAGTGGCCTTTCTGGGTCCCATCGCGTCGCTCATTGCGAACGGCCGCGCCGGCCGCCCGATCATGTCCAACACGTGGGGTGACGCCATTTATCTCGTCTTCGACACCGTGGCTGACGGCGGGAATTTTGCCCTGGCCTTGCGTCGGATCATCAAGGAGACGGACTGGTCGAGCCACGGATTGCCGCCCTTGAACATTCGAATCGGCCTGCACACCGGCCCCGTGCTGTTGTGCGTTGATCCCGTTTTGAACCGGATGACATTCACGGGTCCGCACGTGAGCCACACCGCTCGGATTGAGCCCATCGTGATTCCCGGAGAGGTTTATGCGACGGAGGGATTTGTCGCCCACGCCGAGATCCTAGCCTATCAGAAAAAGCCCCTCGCCTTCGGCTACGAATATGTCGGTGAAATGGATTTTGCCAAGAAGTACGGTCGTTTTCCGTTGTTCCGCCTGACCGACCTGGCGTAATTCCGCCCATCAGAACGGGTCATAAAACGAGTCGTAGTCGCTCTTCTTCTTCTGCTCCACCGGCGCGGCGAGACCGAGCTCGGCGCGCGAATCGCCGCAATGCTTGAATCCGCGCAGCGGCTCGCTGTCGGCCGGCACGCCTTTCTGAAAGCCAATGTACTTGAAGGCCAGGCCCATGGACGATGGATGCATCAGCGTGCGGAACTGCCGAATGGCCTCGTTCATGTCCACGGGAAGACGGCCGGAGTGCTGCACCGCGTGGTCCTCAATCTCAAGCAGGCGCTGCTCGCCGATGCCCATGAGGAAGTGATGCTGGTCGCAGAAACCTGCCAGCCGGAGGCCGTGTTCCTCCGCCACCTCCGCAAGACTCGTGAAATCAACGTGCGCGCTCAAATCGCACTCCCCAATCTTTTCGAACGGATCGTTCGAGCGCTGGTGCTGGTGATAGACCGACAGCGTGCCGCCCAGGCGACCCGGCGCGTAGTAGTGGTTGCGCGAATAGCCGTAGTCGACCGCGAGCACGTAGCCCTGGCGCAACAGACGCGACACATCCTCCATCCACGACAACACCTTGAGATTGACCTCGGTCCGGTAGGGCGTGGAATCCTCGGGCGGAACGGGGACCTTGGCCAGATGGTCGCGGAGCCGGCCGTTGGAGATCGGACCCTGCACGAAACGGAAGGTGCCCTTCATTGTCGCATCGACGAAGACCTCCTCCCACTGGGTGCCGTCGTGCACGACGAGATGGACCGGAAACGAATCGAGCAACTCGTTGGAGAAATGCACGCCGCAGAGGGCGCCGACCTCGAAATCATCGAGCGACGAATGCCAGCGCACCTTGTTGCGCGGCCACTGGCTCAGGTTCGCCTCCTGCTGCAACTGCAGCACGCTCGACGGCTCGACGATCCAGTAACTCACGACCGAAAACAGTTTGGGCGAATTTGTCTTGAGCCAGTTGAGCACATCGTTGGCGAACTGCCCGTCGTTGGCGCCCTGCTCGACCACGCTGAAAGACATCGGCTTGCCGAGCCGAAGCCACATTTCCTCAAACTGCGCGGCCATCATCTCGCCGAAAATCCGTCCGACACTGACGTTCGTGAAAAAATCGCCCCGCCGCCCGAGCGACGCCTTGCCGGAGCTGTAGTAGCCGTGCTGCGGGTGATACAGCACCTGCTCCATGTACCACTTGAAGGACACCGGGCCATGCGCGTCGATCTGGCGGAGAAGGAGTTGGTTCAACGCGGGGTTCGCGGATTCGGGGGGCATCTGGGGGAAGTTTACAGGCTGGCGCTAGCCACTGGCAATGGTTTGGATGGGTCGAACCAGTGAGTAATGCAAGTTTCGCGCCCCACGCCGGGGGATTTCCGGGTTGCGCGACTTCCCGAACCATGGGACGAATCGGCGTCTGATCCGTGTCTCGATGAGCCTTCCCGAAGTATTACAGATTCACCGCCGGCCGTGGTTCCCGAAGTTTCTCTTCGTGGCGCTGAATGTCGGCGTCCTCGCGGTCATCGGGGTCTACCTGCTGCACCGTCACTTTGTCCTGAAGGCCGCGTCCTTCGAGCTCGACGACCTGGCCAAGATGGAATCCAGCAGCACGATTTACGATCGACGGAACCATACCTTCGGGCACATCTATCTGCAGAACCGCGATCCGATCGGCATCGGCGACATCCCCCCGACGCTGATTAAGGCGGTGGTCGCGGCCGAGGACGTGCGCTTTTACGAGCACACGGGCATCGACTTCAAGGGCATCGCGCGCGCCTTCGCGTCGAACCTCGGGTCCGGCCGCGTGAAACAGGGCGCCAGCACGATCACGCAGCAGCTCGCGCGCAACACCTACAATCTCACCGATCGGACCTACTACCGGAAGGTGCTCGAAATTTATCTCTCGTGGCGCATCGAAAAAAATCTTTCGAAGGACAAAATTCTCGAGCTTTATCTCAACCGCATCTACCTCGGCTCCGGCCTCTACGGCGTCGAGGCCGCCGCCCGAGGTTACTTCGGCAAGCCGGCGAAGGAAATGACCACCGCGGAATGCGCGACCCTGGCCGGACTCATCCGCAGCCCAAATAATCTGTCGCCGTGGCGCGACCTGAATAAGTCGCAGGGCGCGCGCGATTTCGTGCTCAAGCGCATGCTCGAGACCGGGGTCATCACGGACACCGCCTACAATGGCGCGCTGAACTCCAGGATCGAAGTCCAGCCCCGGACCTTCGGGGTCGCCGATTCCTACGCGCTCGAATCCGTGCGGCAGCAAATCGTGTCGCTCGTCGGTTTCGATCGCGCCACGAGTGAAGGCCTGCGTGTTTTCACCACCCTTGACACGCAGGTGCAGCGCACGGCGGAAGCCGCGCTGAAAAAGAAGCTCGACGAGATTGAGCGCAGTCCGGGTTACGGCAACCGGCAAACGCACGCGCAGTACCAGGTTCTGTTCAAGGAAGGAGAGAAGAAGGCCGCGGCGCAAATGGCGGCGAGCGGGGCCTCCGCGCCGGTGAGCGTCGCGAACCTGATTCCCGCACCCGAGTACATCCAGGGAGGGCTCATCGCGGTGGACAATGCCGACGGCGGCGTCGTCGCGCTGGTGGGCGGACGGGACTTCAAGCACAACGAGTACAACCGCCCGATGCAGTCGCGCCGGCCATCCGGCACGGCCTTCGCGCCGCTGGTGTTTGCCGCCGGTTTCGAGCGTGGCATTTTCCCCGGCACGCTGGTGCAGGACGCGCTCATGGACAACCGGGTCGTCATGGTCGGCGGCCTCACGGGCGTCCTCGGTGAATGGGGCGTGGAACGCGCCGAAAACCGTTACGAGGGGCTGATGCCCGCCACGTTCGCGCTGATCAAAGCGAAGAACGGCGCGACGGTGCGCTTCGGCAATGACGCCGGTCTCGAGAACGTTCTCGCATTCGCCAAGAAGGCCGGCATTAAGTCCGACCTGCGCGCGTACCCGGCGACTTTCCTCGGCGCGAGCGAGATCACGCTCGCCGAACTCACGCTGGCTTACACGATTTTTCCGAACGCGGGCTGGAAGCCGCAGGCCACCTACATCATCAAGCGGATCGAGGACCGCGAGGGCAACATCCTCTTCGAAGCGAAGCCGCCCAGCCGCGTCCGCGTCACCGACGAAAACACCGCGTATCAGGTCCACAACGCGCTTTCGGAGAATCTCAAGTGGGGCGTCGCCGCCGACGCCGTGCGCAAATACGGACTGAAGAAATTCCCGGCTGGCGCGAAGACGGGCACGTCCTACAATTCCACCGACGTGCTGACCGTCGGTTACACAACCGGGATGAGCTGCGCGGTGTGGGCGGGATTCGATAAGCCGCAGTCCATCTATCGCGGCGCGTTCGGCAGTGAACTGATGCTGCCGGTCTGGTCGGAAGTGATGAATGTCGCCGCCGAAGCGATCAAGCCGCTGGAATTCGTCAAGCCGCCCGGACTCAAACGCGTGGAGATTTGTTATCTCTCCGGTCAGCTGGCGTCTGATCGCTGCAGCGAGATCAGTGATTCATCGGCCGGCTTGCCGCGGCGCCGGACCACCTATTACGAGTACGCGACGCCCTCCGAGGTGCCGAAGCAGACCTGTCTCCTCCACACCGGCGGTGTCCGGCCCCAAGCCCAGCGGACGAACCGCGATCCGAAGGAGGAAGGCGTGGTGCGCGCGGTGCGCGCCGTGGATCTCGAGTCCATTCCGCCGGTGGTCGTCTTCGCGCCGGCCGTCGTAAACGCGGACGATCCGTTCAAGTCAATCCGGCCGGCGCAGGACCCGCAACTGCCCCAGGGCAGCGTCGCGGTGGCGGTCGGAGCCACGGGCGAGCCCGCCATCCGCCGGGCGATTCCCGTGGCCAACGAGGTGCGTCGCGCCAAGGCGGCTTTGCCGCTCGATGTCGACACCGGCGTGCCTGCCGTGAAGATCGACCCGCCGACGCCGATCGATTTTAATTAGGCGAGGCGCGTGGATCGGACGGTGAGATGCGCCACGCGATGGTGGCAGGCGATGGTGGCACGCGATCTCCGAGCGCGATCCACCTACATCCAGCGCGAGTCGCCTATCCGCCGGCGATCGCCGGAACGATGCTGATCTCGTCGCCCGTCTTGACCGCGGTTGCCTGCTCATTGAGAAAACGGATGTCCTCGTCGTTGAGATAGACGTTCACAAAACGACGGACCTGCCCGGCCTCGTCGCAAATGCGTTCGCGCAGACCGGGAAATTTCGCGTCGAGCGAGGTCAGCAATTCGCCGACGTTTGCGCCGTCCGCCTGCACGATTTCAGCGCCATTGGTAAGTTTTCGAAGCGGAGTGGGAATTCGGATGCTGGTGGACATTTGGGTTATGAGTTAGGAGTAATGAGTGAAGCGTTCAGGGCTGAGGGCCAGATGGGTGAATGAAGAACTAGACGGTGGCCGCGGCGCCGGTGCCGCGGGCGAGAATCTGCTCGTCGAATTCGCGAAGACTGCCGCCGATGATCTCGGGTTCGCCCACGGCGTCCGTCACGGCTTCAATGGTCTTCAGGCCGTTGCCCGTAATGCAGAGCACGACGCTCTCGTCGCGCGGAATCGCGCCGGACGCGATCAACTTCTTCGCGCACGCAACCGTCACGCCACCCGCGGTCTCGGCAAAAATTCCGGTCGTCTCGGCGAGCAGTTCGATACCCGCGATCGCTTCCGGATCGGTCGCGGCCTCGGCCGTACCGCCGGTCTCCTTCATCACGCGGATCGCATAGTAGCCGTCCGCCGGTGTCCCGATCGCGAGCGATTTCACAATCGTATTCGGCTTGGCGACCGGCTTTACGGTCTCGCGCCCCAGTTTCATGGCATCGACGATGGGACCGCAGCCCGCGGCCTGCGCGCCGTGGATGGATCCGGTGCCGGGCGTGATCAATCCGAGCTTCGCGAACTCCGAGTAGGCCTTGTGGACCTTGGTCAGGAGCGAGCCGCTCGCCATGCAGATCACGGTGTGCTGCGGCGCGCGCCAGCCAAGTTGTTCGCAGATTTCGTAGCCGACGGTCTTTGATCCCTCGGCGTAGTAGGGTCGCAGATTCACGTTCACGAAACCCCACCCGTACTTGCCCGCGATCTCCGAGCAGAGACGGTTCACAATGTCGTACGAGCCGCGAATGCCGATGACCCGCGCGCCGAAAATCAGCGAGCCGACCACCTTGCCGCGCTCGAGATCCTGCGGAATGAACACAAGGCAGTTGAGTCCCGACGCCGCGGCGTTGGCGGCCACGGAGTTCGCCAGATTGCCTGTGCTCGCGCAGGCCACCGTCTCGAGTCCGAGTTCCTTGGCGCGCGAGAGCGCCACGGCGACCACGCGATCCTTGAAGGATAATGTCGGAAAATTGACCGCGTCATTCTTGATGAACAAATCGCCGGTCAACCCAAGTCGGCGCGCGAGGCGCGGCGCGGGCACGAGCGGCGTGAAGCCGGTTTGCAATCCCACGGTCGGTTCGCCGTCGAGCGGCAAAAGCTCCCGGTAACGCCACATCGTGGGCGGGCGCGCCTCGATTTCGTGCCGCGTCAGCACGGTGCGAATCGCATCGTAATCGTACGCGGCCTCGAGCGGACCGAAGTCATACTCGCAGACGTGGACGGCCTCCTTGGGGTAGTCGCGTCCGCATTCGCGGCAGCGCAGGCTCGTGAAGTAGGGATTTCGGGGCTGGCTCATGGGCAGGGTTCGGTTGGGCGACTCCTGCCGAGGGCTGAAACGAATCAGCCTCTTCGCGATGAGGAAGAGGCTGCCGGGTCGAGGCTGGTCCGGTTGGAGTCCGGGTGCCCGTTCGATAGACTGTTCCCTCATCTTTTCCCCGGTCGCCACGCAGAGCGCGACAACCGAAGCTGGATTTGGCACCTGGACCCGAATTCCTTGCAGAATCCGGCGGTTGCCGTGGCATCGTCGGGCCAGTCCCTCCGCCACTCTCGATAAGAGTCGCCGGAGAAATAGTCGGCGCCCCCGCCCTCGTCAACGCGATTCCGCCTTGCGCTGTGTCATGACGAGTTGTGCGTTTACAGAGAAGAATTTCTGTTTGCGACGCCAAGGAAGATGATACTGTGTCGCAACTTCTCTAATGCACCTCGTCAAAAACGCCCCGAAATCGATCCCGCTGTCGCTGCTCACGGCGCCGCTCGGAAAGCGGCTTCGGCTGCTGGCCTTGGAAGCCAAACCGGCCCAGTGCCAGCGCCTTCGCGAGATGGGATTTTGCGAGTCGGCGGAGATCGTCAAACTTTCGCACGGCGCGGCGCTCGTCTGTCAGGTGTGCGGCACGCGACTCGCCCTCAGCAAGGAGCTCGCGAAAGACATCCTCATCGAGCCGGTCCGCTCGTAAGTCCGTTCCATGCCGAACGATTCTCCGACCCCCCGTCTGTCCGATCTTGAGCCCGGTTCGCAGGCGGTGGTGGTTGGTTTCCACGGGGAGCTCGAGCCCCTCAAGCGCCTTCGCGAAATGGGGCTGGTCAACGGTACGCTCGTGAAATTCCTCCGCTGGGCGCCACTCGGAGATCCGCTGGAAATCGAACTGCGCGGCTATCGCCTCTCGCTGCGCAAACTCGACGCGGAACAGATCGAAGTCCGGCCCGTGTAGCCACCGCGTCCCCGGTTGATTTTCGTTCCGCCATGCCCACCGAACAGATTGATGTCGCGCCCGGAATCGAAACGGAGCTTGCGACCGTCGCGTTGATCGGAAATCCGAACAGCGGCAAAACGACGCTCTTTAACGCGCTTACGGGGCTGCGGCAAAAGATTGCGAACTACCCGGGCGTCACGGTCGAGAAAAAGATCGGCGTCTTTATGACGCAGCATGGTCGCGAGGCGCGGATGATCGATCTACCCGGCACCTACAGCCTCACGCCGCAGTCGCCGGATGAGGCGGTGACGCGCGATGTGCTGCTCGGCGTGCTGCCCGACACACCGCGCCCGGACCGGGTGGTATGCGTGGTCGACGCCGCGAACCTCGAGCGAAACCTTTATCTCGCGAGCCAGGTCATCGAGCTGGGTCTGCCGACAATCATCGCGCTCAACATGATCGATCTCGCGCAGGACAACGGCGACACGATCGACGTGGCGGAGCTTTCGCGGCGGATCGGCGTGCCGGTGATTCCATGCAGCGCGAAAACGCGCGCCGGTCTCGCCGAGTTACGCATCGCGCTCAGCCGGCCGGCGGATTCGTCCCCGGACTGGAAGGTGCCCGTGCCCCCGCTCGTCGATCAATCGCTGGAAATGATCCGCACCGAGCTGCCGCCGAATCATCACCTGGGCTTCGCGCAGATTCGCGCGATTCTGATTTTGCTGCTGAGCGATGAGCGCGCCGACCGGCTCGTGGTCGACCTGGGCTGGGAGCATATGCTGCATCGGTTCCGGACCGCCCGGGCGTCGCTGCTCGAAAAGCTGCCCACGTGGCAGGAGGACACCATCGGCGACCGCTACACGCGCATCGGCGAGATTTGCGAGGGCGTGTTGCGCCGCGGCGCGGACGCCGCCGACGCGAAGACGAGCTTCACCGATCGCGCCGACGCCGTCCTCATTCACCCCGTCTGGGGCTGGCTCATTTTTCTGACGATCATGGGCTTGATGTTCTTGAGCATCTTCACGCTCGCGAATTATCCGATGGATGGCATCAAATGGCTCTTCGGGCAGGCCGGTGAATGGATGAAGACGGCGATGCCGCCGGGCGACCTGCAGAGCTTGATCACTGACGGCGTGATCAAGGGGGTGGGCGGCGTCATCGTGTTCCTGCCGCAGATTTTGATTTTGTTCCTGTTCATCGGCCTGCTCGAAGACAGTGGCTACATGGCGCGCGCGGCTTTCATCATGGACCGCGTGATGAGCGGCGTCGGGTTGCACGGAAAATCGTTCATCCCGCTGCTCAGTTCCTACGCCTGCGCCATTCCCGGTATCATGGCCACGCGCACGATCGAGAACCCGAAGGATCGCCTCGCGACGATCATGGTGGCGCCCTTCATGAGCTGTTCGGCTCGCCTGCCGGTTTACGGACTAATGATAGCGACGCTCTTTCCCACGGACGATGTGCCGGCGTGGCAGAAGGCCGGGCTGCTGATGGGGATGTACGCGCTCGGGACGCTGACCGCGTTCGCGTTTGCCTGGTTGTTCAAGCGCACGATCCTGCGCGGTCGGCCGCTCCCGCTCGTGCTTGAGCTCCCGCCCTACCGCCGGCCGTCGGTCCGCACCGTGATGCAGGGGATGCTCGATCGGGCGAGAGCGTTTATCCGCCGGGCCGGCACGATCATCCTCGGACTCAGCATTCTCCTCTGGGCGCTCGCGTACTATCCGAAGACCGGGACCGACAAACCCGAGGATCACCTGGCGCAGAGTTTCGCGGGGCGGATGGGCAAGTTCATCGAGCCTGCGCTGGTTCCGCTCGGCTTGAATTGGAAGATCGGCATCGGGTTGATCGGCGCGCAGGCGGCGCGCGAGGTCTTCGTCAGCACCGTGGCCGTCGTCTATTCGGTCGGTGGGGCGGACGACAAGGCGGAGGCCGGCACCGACTCCGTGCGCAAGGCCCTCCTCGCGGACAAGTGGCCCGATGGACGCCCGGTCTTCACGCCGCTGGTCTGTCTGACCATCATGATTTATTTCGTGTTCTCGATGCAGTGCATCGCGACGCTCGCGGTCGTGCGTCGTGAAACGAACACGTGGCGCTGGCCCGTGTTCCTGTTTTTCTACATGACAGGCTTTGCGTACGTCGCTTCGCTGGTGTTTTACCAGGTCGGTACCCGGTTGGGATACTGAACCGGTTGGCTCACTTCCCGCGCAGCTCGGTCTTCCCGCAGCCGCAATCGCCCCCGCATCCACCCTTCGGTGAGCGTCGGAGCCGCCGCACGAACACCACACCCAGGGTCACGACCGTTACAAGCACGATGCTCAGGGCCGCAAGGCTTTGCCAGTCGTATGCATTGGTCGGCACCAGGAAAGCTAAGGCCGAATCCGGCCGAGGCAAAGGTGGATCGCGTCATCCTGGCGCGACGGGGCTCGCCGGGACGATCTACGCCGCCGGCACGGATTTGCGGTTCGCCGCGACACCGATCCAGGCCAACGCGGCCATCACGGACACCACGCCAAACCCAAACGGCGCGCCAAGTCGATCCACCTGTGACGTGAGAAAGAGCAGGACAAACGTGCGCAACAAACGCTCGAACAGGTTAAAGAGCACGTTGACCCGGCCGATGAGCGAATTCGGCACCGCGGTGAGAATGATCGTGCTCCGCGCGACGCGCGAACCGGCATTCCCCCAGCCCAGCATCGCGCTAAGCACGAGGTACAACGCCACCGCGGGGAATATCGCCAGCAGTCCCGCGGCCAACGCGAACATCGCAACGGTCAATAGCACCGTGCGATAGCTTCCGATCGACTCGGTCAGGTGCGGAATCGTCAGCCCCGCGAGAATCGAACCAACGGCGAACGTGACCTCGCCCGCGCCGAAGACGGCCGGGCCGGCCTGCAAAGCGCGGCTCGCGTAGATCGGAAAGAGGTAGTTGCTCACCATCACGCCGACAAAAGGAATGAACGCGCAAAACAAGAACATCGCGAAGCCCGGCCGCTCGCCCAGGTAACGCCAACCCTCGCCGATCTGTTGGAGCGCGGAGAGTTTTGAGGGCGTGCGGCCCGCCGAACGCGCGTACGGCAGCGGTCGCAGGATGAAAAAGCTCAGCAAATAGCTCGCGGTGCTCAGGCCCAAAAGCGCGGTGAGATCGACGCGTTCGATGAGCACCGCGGCCAGACCGCCCGCGATGACCGACGCCGTCTGTCCCTGCACTTCCACGAGGCCGGCGAGTTCGCGGTATTGCGCGAGTTCAAACACTTCCTGGTTGAAGGCAAACAGCGCGGGGTAGTGAATCGTGTAGTAGAGCGTGCCCGCAGAAAAAATACCGACGAGGTGCCAGGTCGCAAATTCCCCGCGGAAAATCGCGAGCGCGAGAAAGACGGTCGTGGCGAGGAGGCCAAACGCCTCGCCCGCGAGCAGGACGGTCTTGCGGGAATGACGATCGAGGAGCCAGCCGTAGTACGGAAGCAGCAGAACCAGCGCGAGAGTGATCGCGGCGGTCGCGTAGCCGAAAATCCATGCGCCGCCAGGCCGCTGCACGATGAGCCACGGCACGGCGATCATCGTCACGCCGGAGCCAATCGACGAAACGGCGTTGGCGCCGAGCACGCGGTGGATGCGGGGATCGCGGAGCAGGGACACGGGAGGAGCGGCGACGATAGCGGTCAGCCACCGACTGTCGAACGCCGCCGGCCATGAAAAGCGCCTTTTCTGCTTCTCATCCGGCGGCCGCGCATGTTCCATCAAGCCCCATGTCCCACAAGGTCATCACGCCTCCTTCCCAGGGCGAATCGCGCTGGCTTGTCGTCATCGGCGTGTTCAAATTGTTGAAGGCGCTGTTCCTGATGACACTGGCGCTGGCGGCGCTGGGCATGCTCCACAAGGATTTGACCGTCGAGTGCTACCGCCTGGCGGAGTTTCTGCACGTCGACCCCGAGAACGCGTTCATGGAGCGCGTGATTCAAAGGGTCGGCGGCTACAACGACACCACGCTGAAGCACGTGAGCGAATTCATCTTTGTCTATGCCGCGATTTACCTGACCGAGGGCATCGGGCTGCTGCGGCGCAAGCGTTGGGCCGAGTGGATGACCACGATCGTGACGGCTTCCTTCATCCCGATCGAGTTGTGGCACTTCTCGCACCATCCGAGTTGGGGCAAGGCGAGCGTGATCGCGCTCAACGTTGGCATCCTGATCTATCTCATCCGCGTACTGCGGCACACCATGCATCAGGCGCCGGATGTGATTCCCGTCGGATAATTTTTGGGTCGCACAAGTTCAAAGGAACGTGCGGCCCACCGCGCCCAGGATCGGGCCGAGTTCTGGCACGAGCGCGGCAAAACGGTCGAACGAGATCTGCTGTTGGCCATCGCTCATGGCCTCGGCGGGATTCGGATGGACCTCGATGATCAGGCCGTCCGCGCCCATCGCGATGGCCCCGGCGCAGAGCGCGGGCACGAGATCGGCGCGGCCACAGCCCTGGCTTGGGTCCACGATGATCGGGAGGTGCGTTTCCTTCTTGGCGATCGCGACCGCGGCGAGATCGAGGGTGTTGCGAGTGTACGTCTCGAAGGTGCGAATGCCGCGCTCGCAGAGCATGACGTTGGGATTTCCCGCGCTGAGGATGTATTCGGCGGCGAGGAACCACTCCTCAATCCGTTCGCTCATGCCGCGCTTCAGCAGGATGGGTTTGCCCGTGCGCGCGGCGGCGATCAGGAGCTGGAAATTCTGCGCGTTGCGTGCGCCGATCTGCAGGATGTCGGCCACCTCCGCGACGGCCTCCACGTCGTTCTCGCTCAGCACCTCCGTGATGATGCGCAGCCCGGTTTCGCGCCGCGCCAAATCGAGCAGCCGCAGGCCATCGCGCCCGAGACCCTGGAATTCGTAGGGCGAAGTGCGCGGCTTGTAGGCGCCGCCGCGCAGGATCGTCGCGCCCGCCGCCTTCACCGCGCGCGCCGTTTGCAGGATTTGCTCCTCGCTCTCCACCGAGCACGGTCCCGCCATCAATGCGATCCGCGATCCGCCGATCGGGACACCGGCGACGTCAATTACCGTCGGAGCCGGGTGCGACTCGCGGCTGACGAGTTTGTACCGCTTCTGCACCGCCATCACCTTTTGCACCTGCGGCAGCGCGCTGAGCGCCTCCAGCGTGTGATGCGTGGTCTCGTCGCCGATGGCCGCGACGACCGTCTGGATCGCGCCGCGGATGGCATGCGGCGTGTAGCCGAGCCGCGCCACCTCGGCAATCACCTGCTCGACTTGATCGGGCGGCGTGTGCGGCTTGAGGACGATGATCATGGCGGGGTTCTAGGCGGGTTGCGGAAAAACGCAAGCAGGCGGGTTTGCGTTTTCGCCTGAAAACGGCACGATATCGGGATGAAGAATGACCGCATCGACCCGCGGGACGGGCCCGATCAATCGACGATCACGCCGCTGGGCACACCGCTTTCCCCGGAGCCGCCGTACCCGCCGACCGGCAACGAGAGCATCGACGCGCAGGTGGTCGCGCTGGTGGAGCGCTGGGGCGCGGACCACTCGCCTGAGATCGTCGAGGAGATGATCGGCACGATCCTCAAGATGGCGCGCGACCGCATGAGCGTCGCGGACCTCAAGCTCTTCAATCGCGCGCTGAAGGAGATGCGCCGCGCCGCGCGGATGTGGGTGCCTTACAAGGACATTCCCAAGATATCGATCTTTGGTTCCGCGCGCACGCGGCCCGAGTCCGCCGAGTACCATGCCGCCGAGGTGTTCGCGCGGCGGATGCGCGAGGAGGGATTCATGATCATCACCGGCGGTGGCGACGGGATCATGGGGGCGGCGCAAAAAGGGGCCGGGCGCGAGCGCAGCTTCGGCCTGAACATCCGTCTGCCGTTCGAGCAGCAGGCGAACGAGACGATCATCGGCGACCCAAAGCTGGTGGAGTTCAACTACTTCTTCACCCGCAAGCTCAATTTCGTGAAGGAATCGCACGCCATCGCGCTCTTCCCGGGCGGATTCGGCACGATGGACGAGGGCTTCGAAACGCTCACGCTGCTGCAAACGGGAAAATCAAAGATCCTGCCGCTCGTGCTGGTAGACCGGCCCGGGGGCGAATACTGGCTGAACTGGATCAAGTTCATGCGCGAGCACCTCGTGGCCGAGGGATTAATCTCGGCTGAGGACTTCGCGTTTTTCAAGATCACAGACGACATCGAAACGGCCGTCGATGAGGTCCTGCGCTTCTACCGCGTTTATCACTCGAGCCGGTACGTCGGGGAGCGGCTGGTCATCCGCCTGAAGGGCCGGCTCAAGCCGGAGGCGATCGACAAGTTGAATCTCGATTTCGCGGACCTGCTCAAGGAGGGGAAGTTTGAACAATGCGATGCGCTGCGCCAGGAGCGGGGCGAGCCCGAGGTGTTTCATCTGCCGCGGTTGATCTTTACCCTGAGAAAGCGGAGTTTTGCCCGGCTGCGACTCTTGATCGACGCGATCAACATCTCGCCGACCGAGCATCTGGCGCGCATGGCCCGCGTCTGAGGCGGCGACAGAGGGATCGCCCGGAAGAATTCCGTTGCAATCCCGCGGTTCCCGCCTAATTTCCCGCCTTCCAAAATTTCTTATGGCCAAAACAAGCTGGATTAACCGCAACGATCGCAAGAAGAAGACCGTCCTGAAGTACGCCGCCGTCCGGGCCGAACTCAAGGCGAAGGGCGACTACGTGGGTCTCAGCCAATTGCCCCGGGACGCGAGCCCGACTCGCGTGGTCAACCGCTGCGAGGTCACAGGACGTCGTCGCGCGTACATCCGCCGTTTCCACATGTCCCGCCTCACCTTCCGCGAGATGGCCTCGCAGGGCATGATCCCGGGTGTGACCAAGGCGAGCTGGTAAGCTTGCCCGCGTTTCCGGACGCGATGCCGAACTCCCCGCACGCGGCCGCCGGCACACCCTGCCGCTGGACGCGTGCTGCTGGCGTTGAGCGATCGCGTTCCCATTCGTGATCTCCGCTTCGGCGGACCGCGCTGAACCCGTCCGGCGCCTATCATGATTTCCACCAGCCTCATCTTCTTCGCGGATGCCGCGAGCGACCCCATCGTCCGCGAGTGGGACACCGGTGGCGTCATCGCCCTGAAGCTCTGCGCCGTTTTTGCGCTCGTCCTGCTGAACGGATTTTTCGTCGCGGCCGAGTTCGCCATCGTCAAGGTCCGCAGCAGCCAACTCGACGCCGTGGAGGACGAGACCGACCCTCGCCTGCCGTATGCCAAACGGGCGACCGATCACCTCGACGCGTACCTTTCGGCCTCGCAGCTCGGCATCACGCTGGCGAGCCTCGGCCTCGGCTGGATCGGTGAGCCCGTGCTGGCGCACATGCTCCATCCGTTGTTTCTGTTGGTTGGGGTTACGTCCGAACCGATCATCAGGACGACGTCGTTTGTGCTCGCCTTTGCCTCGATCACCTTTCTCCACATCGTCTTGGGCGAACAGGCGCCCAAGGTCTTCGCCATCCGGAAATCATTGCCCACGACCCTCTGGGTCAGCGGCCCGCTGCACCTGTTCTATGTGCTCTTCCGTCCGGCGATTTGGTTTCTGAATATTTCGTCCAACGCCATTCTCAAGCACGTCTTCAAGATGGAGCCCGCGAGCGAGATGGAGGTCACGCACAGCGAGGAGGAACTCCGCCTCATCCTCAGCGACAACGCCGACTCGCAGCAGGTGTCCAAGATGAGCAAGGAGCTGTTGATGAACACGCTCGACCTTCGCCGGCGGGTGGTGCGGGACATCATGACGCCGCGGGGCGAGGTCGTGTACCTCGATTCGGAAAAACCGTTCGCGGAGAACCTCAAGCGCGCGACGGACTCCCGGCACACGCGTTTCCCGCTTTGCCGCCTGCATCTCGACAATCCGCTCGGGCTCGTGCACATCAAGGATCTGCTCAGCCAGATGCAGCAGCAGGCGCCGCCCGACCTCGTTAAAATCAAGCGCGACCTCCTGCTCGTGCCCGAGTTGATGCCACTGGAAAAGCTCCTGACGCTCTTTCTTTCCCGCGGCGCACATCTTGGCGCCGTGGTCGATGAATTCGGCGGCACCGTCGGCATCGTCACGCTCGACAACGTCCTCGCGGAAATTGTGGGCGACATCCGCGACGAGTTTGACGCCGCGCCAACGGAGTTTCAGCGCGTCAGTCCGGATGAGTTCACGGCGAAGGGCACGCTGGGTCTTTACGAATTGAACGACCTCACCGAGCTCGAGCTTGAAAGCTCGGAAGTCAGCACGGTCAGCGGCTACATCGTCAACCTCTTTGGCCACATCCCCCGCGCCGGCGAACAGGTGCGGGTGGGCGCCTATTTGGCGACCGTCCTGCAGAGCGACGGCCGGCGAATCGGCTCGGTAAAGTTCCAGAAAACGCCCGAAACGGCCCCGGCCGAAAATTGAGGGTGGCAGCGTATCTGCTTCCCTAGAGGGTTTGGGATCATTTAAACTCTTACGCCCACACCCGCGCGACTGGGAATCCCACTTCCATTGAAGCTTTAACCACATGGCAATCTCCGGGGACATCTCCGACCTTCCGCTCACCGATCTGCTCAACATGATCCGCTTTCGCGGCGGGATCGTGACGCTGACCGACACGCCGCGTGTGGGCGAAATGGTGCTCTACTTTTCGCCGGGATTCGTCACTGGATTCAGCATCGAAAAACAGAACATCAAGGTCGAGTCGCAGGTGGTTGATCGCCTGGTTGCCGTGGCCGCCGTCCCGGTTGGAAAATTTCACTATGAACCCGCGCCGGCCGCCTCGTTGCGCGGCAGCGTGCGGATCCCGGTTGACCGGCTCGCCTTGAAACTGGTTTCCAAGGTCGATGAAATCAACATCAATCGCGACGCGCTGCCATCCGCCCTGCAGGTCTTTCGACTGCGCGACGAGAGTGCCGCCATCGGCGATATTGCCAAGCAGGTGGTCGAACCGGACATCGCCAACTTTGTGCGGGAGGCCCGGCAACTTCTCCACACCGGCGTGAGCGCGGCTCGGATCGCCGAGCTGAATCAAATCGGCGTGGAGGTTGCACGGCTCTACCTCTACAAACTGAATCTGCTCGGCATCATCGGCCCGGCCAAACGGGATTCACTGTGGGCCACGCTGGACCAGGCGCTGCAGCCGAAAAGCTCCGGCATTCGACTCGTGCGCTCCGGTGCCCCCCCCCTTCGCGGGCACGGCATGCCGCCGCCCAATCCGCGGGCGACAAAGAAGCACTGACGGCGGACCCGGGTCCTGGGCCCGCTAGAGAACGCGCTCCACGAACGCGCGCGCGTCGAAGGACTCGAACGCGTCGGCTTGCTCACCCGTGCCGATGAAGCGGGTCGGCAGGCCAATTTCATTCTGAATCGCGACCAGAATCCCGCCCTTGCCGCTGCCGTCGAGCTTCGTCACGATCAAGCCCGTGAGTCCGGCTGCCGCCTTGAATTCGCGGGCCTGGGATAAAGCGTTCGATCCGGTCGTCGCGTCAACCACGAGGAGACATTCGTGCGGAGCCGTCGGATCTCGCTTGGCCAGACTCCGGCGGATCTTGGCCAGCTCCTGCATGAGGTTGTGGCGCGTGTGCAGGCGGCCAGCGGTGTCGCAAATCAGAAAATCGATGCCAAGCTTTTCCGCGCGTTGCAGCGCGTCGAAGCAGAGGGCTGCGGGGTCGCCGTTGTACTGGCCCTTCACCACTTCGATGCCGAGCCGCTCACCCCAGCGATCGAGCTGCTCGATCGCGGCCGCGCGGAAAGTGTCCGCCGCGGCGAGCAACACCGAATAGCCCTTCGCCTTGAGATGATACGCCAGCTTCGCGCTGGAGGTCGTCTTGCCCGTGCCGTTTACGCCCACGACGAGCACGACCGTCGGCCGGCCGAGTCGCGGCAGCAGCGGCGGATTACCGGGCGGCAGGAGCGCCTCGATCTCGCGGCGCGTCACCGCGACGATGTCATCGGCTGTTACGCTCGACAGTTTCTTCAGGTCCTCGACGATGCGCTGCATGAGCGGCACGCCGAGATCCGCGCGGATGAGCGCTTCTTCGAGGCGGTCCCAATCGACCGCCTGGCCGGTAAATTTGTTCCAAAGCGAATTGAGGAAACCCATGAGGCAGCAGGCAAATTCGGTCGAACGGCGCGGACCGTAAGGCCTAGAACAAGTCGTCCACGGTGAGCGGGCGATCGCCCACCACCGGCACGTCATCGGTCGCAACGGCATCTCTTTCCGGCACGGCGGCGGTGCGCAGCGGGCGCTTCACCTCTTCCTTGATGTGATCGAGAATTCCGTTCACAAAGCCGCCGGAATCCTCAGTGCCGTACCGCTTCGCGATCTCGATCGCCTCGTTGATCGCCACGATGGGGGGCACCTCCAGGCGATAAAACATCTCGTACGTCGCAAGCCGCAGGACGTTGCGGTCGACCGGATTCATGCGTGGAATTTCGTAATGATGCGCGTGGCGTTGAATGCGTTCGTCGATTTCGGGCAAATGCGTCAGGACGCCTTTGGTCAGTTCTAGCGTCAACTCGCGCACCTTGCGCATCGCTGAGCGCATGTGCCAAAACCCGGTCGCGTCGTCATCGGTGATCTCGGCTGGCGCGCACCGTCCGTGCACCTCGCAATGCGCGAGGAACTGCACGGCGGCTTCACGGGCGTCGCGGCGCTGGTTGAATGCCATAGGGTTGACCAGTATAGCGATGACCGCGCTCGCTGCACCGGAAAATTGCAGCGTGTCAGCCCGTCAACGTCCGGTGAGGCCGCGGAAGATCTGCGCCATTCGCAGCGCGGTCCGCGCGGCCTCGGTGCCCCGATTCGCGCGCGGCTGCAGGCAGCGCACCCGCGCCTGCGCCGCCGTGCCGTGCAGCACGCCGTGCACGACCGGCACGCGAGTCTCGAGCGAGATCCGCATCAAGGCGTCCGTCACGGATTTCGCGATGAGGTCCGCATGCGCCGTCTTGCCTTGTAGGATGACACCGAAGGCCATCACCGCATCCACTCCGTCCGCGTCGCAGGCCACTTCCTGGACCAGCAGCGGAATCTCAAACGCCCCCGGCACGCGGTGCACCGTCACCGTCGCCGACGGCAGCGCCAAGCCGATTTCCTTTTGCGCGGCCGCCACCAGGGCATCGACAAATTTCGCGTTGTAATTGCTCGCCACAATCACGAAGCGAAACTTGGCGCGGCGATTAATGGCGGGGCGGGCAGGCAGCTGCTTCAGCATGGCACATCATTGCACCGGCGCGGGCGGCCGCGCACGGGGAATTCATGGGGTCGGCTCTACGTCGGCGCCGACCCCGCATTACGCCCGCCGCAACGACGCACCCGGCCAGCGTCCACGTCAAGGTGGCCGGCTCCGGCACAAAGATCGCCCCGCCGCTGCTCACGATGAAGTCGTCGACGCGCGCGGTGCCCACCGTCGTGGTCCCGCCGACCGTCGCCACGAGGCGGAACACGGCGTTGACGTTGTTGTTCAGGCCCGTGATGCCGCTCAGATCGAAGGTGCTGACGAAGGACGGATTGTAGGTCGCCGCCGAGAACGCGGCCGAGGAAACGGCGGTGGGAGATCCGACCGCGGTGAAGTTGGAGCCGCCGTCGATACTGTAATTCAATTGAAACGTGATCGGCCCGGTCGCGCTCCGCTCCATCGCGAAGGTCACGAAGAGATTGTTGAAGCCGACCGTGCTGATCGTGAACTGGTAGTAGTCGCCAATGGCCCAGCTGTTCGAGCTGAACGCATTGGCACTGCCGTTGCCGATCGGCGTGCTGTACGACGTGCCGGCGGACGCGTGAAATCCGCTGACGGAACCCGGGCCGAGGTCCGCACTGAAGGGACCGGTGGAAGACCCGCTCGAGTCCGGTGGCGTGGCGAGTTCAAACGAAAACTGACTGATGAGCGTCTGCCCGGTGACGCTTGAAACCCAGACCGCGACGGCGCCAAGCTGCGCCAGAACCAAGGTTTTCATTTCGATGCAGAGTAGGAGGGGGGTGGAACAAATGTATAACCTCCCATCTTAGGTCGATGGACCGCCCAAATGACAGTTGAATCTCCCAGAAAACTCCGCTCAAACCCCTCCCCGCCTACAAGATGTGCCCCAACTTGAACTTTTTAGTGCGGAGATAGTCCTCATTGTCGGGATTCGACGAAAAGTGAATCGGCACGCGCTCAATCATCTTGAGGCCGTAGCTTTCCAGCCCCACCACCTTGCGCGGATTGTTCGTCAGAAACCGAAATTCCCGCACGCCGAGATCGAGCAGAATCTGGGCACCCATCCCGTAATCGCGCAAATCCGCCGGGAAGCCCAGGCGCTCGTTCGCCTCCACCGTGTCGAGGCCCTCCTCCTGCAATTTGTACGCGTGGATCTTTGCGGCGAGTCCGATGCCACGGCCTTCCTGCCGGAGGTAAACGAGCACGCCGCAGCCGGACTCGCTGATCTGCTGCAAGGCCGCATGCAGTTGATGCCCGCAATCGCAACGCCGCGAGCCGAAGACATCGCCGGTCAGGCATTCGCTGTGCACGCGCACGAGCGAAGGCTTGTCCGCGCATAGCTCGCCTTTCACCAGGGCGAGGTGATTTCCTCCATCGAGCTTGGAGCGATAGAGATGCAGTTTGAATTCGCCGTAGTCGGTCGGCAGGCGCACCGTCTCGATCCGCTCGACCAATTTCTCCTGCTTGCGGCGATACGCGATCAAGTCGGCGATCGATCCGATTTTCAGCCCGTGCTTCTCCTTGAATTCCAGCAACTGCGGCAGGCGCGACATCGATCCGTCGTCGTTGACGATCTCGGCCAGGACGCCCGCCGCGCGCAACCCCGCGAGACGCGCCAGGTCGACCGATGCCTCCGTGTGCCCGGCCCGCCGGAGCACCCCGCCCTCGCGGTACCGCAACGGGAAGACGTGTCCCGGCCGAGCCAGTTCCTTCGCGGAGGTCGAGGCCGCGGCGAGAAGTTGAATCGTCCGCGAACGGTCCGCCGCCGAGATGCCAGTGGTCACGCCCTCGGTGGCATCCACGGAAATCGTGTATGCCGTCCGCATCCGCTCGGTGTTCTGCGCCGTCATCAGCGGCAGTTCCAATCGATCCAGGTCGACGCCTTCCATCGGCACACAAATGACGCCTGACGTGTAGCGCACGATGAAACGGATCGCCTCGGGTGTCGCCTTTTCCGCCGCAATGATAAGGTCGCCCTCGTTCTCGCGATCCTCGTCATCAGCGATAACGACCATCCGGCCGGCCCGGATTTCAGCGATGATGTCTTCGATCGGGTCAAACATGGAAACAGCGGGACGTCACGGGTCGACAATGTGCGGCAGGTCGGCCCCGCCGACAAATGGCAGCCGACGAATTCTCCACCACCCCTCGCTTAAGCTCCCGCCCGTCGCCGATTGGCGCTGCGTTCCCCCGACTCCATCGCCGCATTGATGCTGCCCGAAGCGGTCTGATCACCTGCGAGCTCCACGTTTCGCCACGCCGTCACGGCCGGTGCCGGCCCGGAAAATCGCGCAAAACCGGGTCCCTGCCGCTAGAGCGCCCAAGGTACCTCGACCACATCCACCGCTGCCAGTTCGCGCGGAGCCGGCGACGCCTCAGGAAAGTGGCTCGGGATCTCCTCGCGGACGGATCGAATCAACGCTAACCCGCTGTGCTGATATCATCCGGAGCGGCCGTGCGCGCCAGCAGGCACTCATCCGGCGTCGCCACGACCGATGCCCCAAGGTCGCCCAGACGGATCTGGTCGGTCCACGAGAATGCTACGGTAAACGCACCTTGGAACATCGCGGCGAATCAAGCGTGGATCAGCCCGACCGCAATCCGGTGGTTCGCGTCCCTACGGCGCAGTCTTCATCACCGTCACCGGATGCCCGCGGTACGTCTCGTCTTCGACGAACGTCCAGCCCAGGCGCCCGTAAAACTCCGACCGATCCTCCGTGAAAAGGTAAAGCTTCCCGATGCCCAGCGTGCGCGCATGCGCCACGACCGCCTCCACCAACGCCGCGCCCACCCCGATGCGCCGAAACTCGGCCGGCACGAACACGCTCGCGAGCCAAGGAGTCAGATCGGGCCGCGTGTCCAAATCATCGGCCGTCAGGCTCGCGGTTCCGATCGGCATCGCGCCCGACTCGTCGGATGAAAGCGCCACGAAGGCCACTGGCACCCGCGCGGAATCGAGCCGCTCCCGCAGTTCGCTGATCCGACGGTCGACCGAGTCGTGGTCGTGGAAGTATCCCCATTGCTCGTAAAGCCAGCCCGCGAGCGTCGGGATCAGCTCCGGACGATCGCCAAGTGGAACGACGCGAATGGGTGTTATTTCGCCCACGTGATGAGACGCAGTTCGTGATCCTGGTTCAGATTCTGGTGCGTCGGAATCACGCGCACGTTGAACGCGAACGCGCCGGTTTCCGTGCTGGGGACGCGGCCGTGGTAGAGATAATTGCCGGACTCGCGGTTCGGCTGCTCGGCGCTGAGGGAAAGGTCGAACACGGCGGGCGAATGAATCGTGTTGTCGCGATTCTCGCCGTAGTAGGCCTGGACACGCACATGCGCGGGGCTGACCTCGCCAAGGTACACCTGCGCGGAAATTTCCAGCGGGTCGCCGACGTGGATGTTGAGCCGATCCGGGTGCTGGAGTTGCACGTCGTAAATGTTCACGCCGCTCCATTTGGCGCGCATTTGCTTCTTCCACTCGCTGAGTTCCGAAGCGGCCCTGCAATCGTTCGCCATGAGCTTGGCCTGGGCGGTGGCGGCGCGGGCGTACATCCGCTGGTGGTATTCCATGACCATCCGGTGCGTGTTGAACACCGGAGTGACGCTGCGGATCGATTCGCGCATGAGCTGGATCCACGCGAGCGGCAATTTGCCGTCGGGCTTCGCGTAGTAGAGCGGAACGATCTGCGTCTCAAGCACATGGAAGAGGCTTTCTGCGTCCACTTCGTTTTGCAGCTCGACCGATCCCTTCGTGATTTCGGGACCGATGGCCCAGCCGTTCTTGCCGTTGTGGCCCTCGCACCACCAGCCATCGAGCACGCTGAGATTCAGCCCGCCGCTGGGCGGCAGCTTCATGCCGCTGGTCCCGCTCGCCTCGAGTGACCGCAACGGATTGTTCAGCCAAAGATCGACACCCTGGTACATCCGGCGCCCGACATGGGCGTCGTAGTCCTCGAGAAAGACGACGCGGCCGTTGAACTGCGGCTGCCGCGTGTAGTGATAAATCTCCTGGATGATCCGCTTGCCCGGCTCGTCCTTCGGGTGCGACTTGCCCGCAAAGATAAACTGAACGGGGCGGTCCGCGTCGGAGACCATCTTGAAGAGCCGCTCGGGGTTCGCGAAGAGCAGCGTGCCGCGCTTGTACGTGGCGAACCGGCGCGCGAACCCGACCGTGAGGACCTCCGGATTCAGAATGTCGTTCACCTCGCGAAGCTGCGCGGGCGTTTCGCCCAGGCGCTCGCGCTGCGCCCGGATGCGCTGCCGGGCGAAATCGATCAGGCGCTTCTTCAACATCTGATGCGCCTCCCAAATGACCTCGTCCGGAATGTCGATCACGCGGCGCCAATAATCCTTGTCCGTCAGGTGATCCTCCCAATCCTCACCAAGGTACTTGGTGTACAAATCCATGAACTCCGGCGCGGCCCACGTCTTCGTGTGCACGCCGTTCGTGATGCTCGTGATCGGCACCTCGTGCTCCGGCACGCCCGCCCAGACCTCGCGCCAAAGGCCCTTGCTCACCAAGCCGTGCAACGCGCTCACGCCGTTGGATTGCCGGCTCGTGCGCAGGGCGAGAATCGTCATGCTGAATTCCTCGGTGCGACCCGCGACCGCCTGGCCGTAGCTGAAGAATTCGTCAAAGGGAATGTCCACCTCAGTCGGGTAATCTGCAAAATACCGCTGCATCAGCGCCCGCGAAAAAGCGTCGTTGCCCGCGGGCACCGGCGTATGCGTGGTAAATACGTTGCTCGCGGCTACGACCTGCAGCGCGGCGCGAAAGCTCAGCTTTTTCGCGTCGACGAGCTGGTGGATTCGTTCCAGGCCCAGAAACGCCGAATGGCCCTCGTTCATGTGGTAAACCGCGGGCGAGAGCCCCAACGCAGCGAGCGCGCGCACGCCGCCGATGCCCAGCACGAGCTCCTGGCGGATGCGCATGTCCGCGTCGCCGCCATACAGCTGCTCGGTGATGACCCGATCCTCCTCGGAATTTTCGAGAATGTCGGTGTCGAGCAGATAAAGATGAATCCGGCCCACGGCGAGCTTCCACACCTTTGCCCATACGGTGCGGCCGGGGATCTCCACGCTGATCTTCAACGGTTCGCCATCCGGCCCCAACGCGGGCGTCACCGGCAGCTGGAAGAAATTCTGGTTCAGCTGCACCGCCTCCTGCAGCCCTTCGCGGTTCACCTGCTGCCGAAAATATCCGTGGCGATAGAGCAGACCCACGCCCACAAAGTTCAGCCCGAGGTCGCTGGCTGATTTGCAGTGGTCGCCCGAGAGAATGCCGAGACCGCCGGAATAATTCGGAACCGATTCGTGGAAGCCGAATTCTGCGGAAAAGTACGCGACGAGTTCGCCCCCCGTCTTGCCCGCGAAGACCGCGCCGTACGTGTCCTTGCGCGCGAGATAGGTCTTGAATCGGCCAATCGTCGCGTTCATCTCGCGCCGGAAATCATCGTCCTCGGCCAGCTCCGAAAGCCGTGCCTGGGTCGAGAGCTGGAGCATCCGCAACGGGCTGTGGTTGGTGCGATCCCACAATTCCGAATCGATGTCGCGGAACAGCTTGCGGGCGCGCGGCTCCCAGCTCCACCAGAGGTTGTAGACCAGCTCGCGCAACGGCTCGAGCGCGGCGGGGAGTTTCGGGCTGATGTGAAAGGTTTGCAGGGGCTGCATGGGAGATGGAAAACTGGGCGCTTGGCCCCGCCGACCATGTCCGACCCGCGGGGAGAAGGATTCTAGCGCGGGAGTGACCGGTGACAAGTTGCACGAGCGTGACCTGTGCCCGCCCCGCGGTCCGAGGGTTGAATGCGCGGGCGATCCAGCCGAAAGGTCAGGACGTCATGTCACGCCTCCGCGTTCCCCTGCTCGTCGCCACGGTTATCTTTCTCACCGGCTGGCCGGTGCCGCGGGCAGGTGCGGCGGAGAAGGCAGCGAAGGGCGGCCATGCCCTCCCGGCGTTGAACGCCCTGATTCTACGCCAGATCGCGAGCGTCCCGACCGGCGGCGGATATGACCCGTCCAATGCGGCGACCGCACGGCTCGGCGAGGCCATCGCCGTCAACGTAGATGGCTCCCTCGCGTTTCGGCCCAGGGCGGCGGAGCCGAGTTATTGCTCGGGCGCGACCTACCTCGTTTTTGTCAAGGCCATCCAGGCCCTGCGCGCGAGCCGGAAGCTTGCGCTCCCGCCTGCCGCGGTGGACTGCCTCCTGATTCGCGACCAACCCAATCGGCCGGACCGCTTGCCGTCGGAATGGGGACCACGCGATGGTGAGGGCGTCTGGGGACGTTGGAACGCAAACGGGCCGGGCACCGCGCGACTCTTTTATGAACTCGGGCTCGGCCGAAATTTCGAGGACTTCGCGCAGGCGCGCACCGGTGACTTCCTCAAGATTTTCTGGACCGCAGACATTGGCCGCCGCGAGCGCGGTCATTCGGTCATTTATCTCGGACGCGCCAAGCGCGACGGCGTGGAGTACGTGCGGTTCTGGTCGAGCAACCAGTCGGGCGGCTTCGGTACGAAGGAGGTGCCGCGCAGAGACATCGCGCGGGCCGTCTTTTCGCGGCTCGAGAATCCGGAGGCGCTGGCCAAGGCGCAGGCGCTGCCGCCAGTGGACGATTATCTGGCGAACCTTCAGCGCGTCGATTCCTCGATCGAAGAGCTGCGCGGCAAGTGCGGAATGCCGTAGCCGTCTCGCGGACGCGCAAACTCACGGGCCGGACACCCGCTCCACGCACTCTGATGAACCCTCTCCAGCAATTCCTCGTCGATTCGGGCGGGGTCGTCACCTTCGAGAAGTTCATGCGCTGGGCGCTGTATGATCCGCAACACGGATACTACTCGCGCCGCGTCACGAACGTGGGGCGCACCGGCGATTTTGCCACCAGCGCCACGCTTTCGCCCGCGCTGGGGCAAGCCATCACAGCATGGGCGAAGGCGCATCGCGAAGAAGCCATCTCGGACAATCGTTGGCACCTGATCGAGGTCGGCCCCGGCAACGGTCAACTCGCGGCCGGCATTCTTCGCTCCCTCAGGGGCTGGATGCACCGGCGCCTGACCTATCACCTCGTCGAAATCTCCCCGCCGCTCGCCGAACGCCAGCGCGAGACCCTCCGCCATGCCGCGCGCGGCCTGCTCGCGCCATCGTTGCACTGGCACACGGAAATCGCGCACGCCTTGCAGGAGGCAGACGGTCACGCGCTCATCATTTCCAACGAGCTGGTCGACGCTTTCCCGTGCGTCGCGCTGGAACTCGGACCCGGCGCCGACGGCTTCCGCGAGGTCGGTCTGCGTTGGGACGACGCGCGCCAGGAGCCGGTCGAAATCCTGCTCGATCCGTCCGCGGACTATTCCGCGTGCGTGGCTGCGCTGCCGCAGGAGGCCCGACGCATCGAGATCCATTCAGCCTGGCGTGAGTGGTTGGAGAAATGGCGGAAGGACTGGAAGCGCGGCCGGATGCTCACGATCGATTACGGCGACCGCGCCGGGACGTTGTATCACCGGCGACCGCGCGGCACCTTGCGCGGATTCTTCCGGCAACAACGCATCGACGGACCGGAAATCTACGAGCGCGCCGGGCATCAGGACCTGACCGCGGATGTGAATTTCTCGGATTTAGTCCGCTGGGGCGAGGAATTGGGCCTGACCGCCGCACCACTCCAGACGCAACGCGATTTTATCCTGCACTGGAATCCCGGTGTCGACTCGACGGACGCCGCGACCGCACAGATTCTTGATCCGCTGGGGGCCGGACGCGCCTTCAAGGTTCTGGAGCAATTCGTGTAGCCACTGGAGCTCATCCGCCTCGCAGGCGGAAGCGTGCGCGGTGCAGGGTTCGAACCTGCGACTTCTTGCGTGTGAAGCAAGCGCTCTACCACTGAGCTAACCGCGCCTCGAACGCGATCTGTAACATGAGCCGAAAATTTGTCCACCGCCGGGTGGGTCAGGCGGGAAGCCGATCCCCGGCCGGCCACTTCGAAAACGGCAGCCGGATCAGGCTCGAATTGTAATAGCGCGACGAACCCGTCACCTCCCGGCCCAACCACGCCGGCTGCTCAAACTTCTGCGCCTCGCTTTTCAATTCGATTTCCGCGATGACCAGTCCCGCGTTCTCGCCAAAGAAGTCGTCCACCTCCCAGGTCATTCCCTCAAACGGGATGCGGTACCGTATCTTGTCGATGATCGGCTTGCGGCAAAGCTGCGTCAGCATCTGCTCGGCGTCCGCTGCGGGAATCGGATATTCGAACTCCGCGCGGCTGAGGCCTGAGACCTTGCCCTTGATCGTGATGACGGCGTCCTCTCCGATCTGACGGACCCGGACGGTGGAAGACTGGGTGGCGGTCAGATAGCCCTGCCGAATCGGGATGCCGCCGGACGGCGCCAGCTTGCGCCAGGTGTCATTGCGGACCAGAAATTTGCGCTCGATTTCGATGCCCATGGGAAGAAGGCGGAGTCTGCGCGAAATTGCCGCCGCTCGCCAATGAATGAATGCAAGGGCCCGCAAATTTCACCCTCCGCTCCGGAACGGGCGAATTCCTCGGTGCTGGCCCGGTGGACTTCCGTTCATAACTCGAAGAATGACCGAATTGTCTTCAGGAATTTCGCCTTGTATTCCTGCTCCTTCTCCGAGGCCACCTGACTCGCTTCATCGCGGCGTCGCGTGGTAAATCCCTCGGTCTCGAGCTTGCGTTGCGCCAGCAACTCGCTTAATCGCGGCAGGAGGTTTTCCTCCCGGGCGACAATTTCGCCAAAGAGCGGCTTGGTGATTTCCAGCACCTCGCAATCGCTGCTGGCTTGAATCGTGGCGCTCCGCGGCTCGCCCGTCAGCAGTGACATTTCACCGAAGCACTCGCCGGCGGAGAGCTCGGCGACCTGCGAGGCAACGCCCGAGGATCCGCCGATGATGACCGCCGCCCGGCCGCTCGTGATTACGAACATGGAATCTCCCACGGCCTTCTCCTGGATGATCTTCTCCCCGCGTCCGAAATGATGCGAGGCGCAGTTGTCGAGCAGGTATTCCAGATCCTCACCGGTGATGACGCTGAAGATCGGCTGGCGCTCTAGCATGGCGCGAAACGCGTCGTGCCGCCGGCCATGGCGTTGGGTTCCCGCCGACGCGCGCCTCTCCATCTGCAGAGTCCGGATCGGAAATGGAATCTTGATTCCTTCCCGTCGCAACACATACCAAATGTTGGTGCGGATCGCCTCGGAGACGCGCTGGTGCTCGGCGTGATCCTCGATCCAGTAGCGGACCTCGTAGTTGATGCTCGAATCGCCAAAACTCTTGACGAACACATCGGGCGAGGGCCGGTGCAGCACCCGGGGCGCCCCGAGCGCGGCGGACGCGAGCAACTCCTTCACCCGGTTGGGCGGCGCATTGTAGTCGATGCCGACTTCCAAACGCATGGCGTGGGGACGAGTGTGCTCCGTCGCGGCGCGATCGTGCCCGTAGAAATTTATGATCGTCTGCTTGACGATGTGGCTGTTCGGCACGTCGAGCCGCGTGTTGTCATTGTTCCGGAAACGCGTCGAGCGCCAGTTGATCTCGACGACCTGGACATGTTGACTGTCGAGGAGAATCCAGTCGTCGACCCGGAAGGGCCGCGCGAAGTGGAGGGTGAAACCGCCGATGATGTTGCCGAGCAAGTCCTGGGCGGCGAGACCGATCGCCAGCGCGGCGATGCCGGAGCCGGCGATCAGGCCGGGCACCTGGATGTCGTAGTCAAGCTGCAGGACGAGCAGCGCGGCGACGACAAAAATGAAAAGCGACAGCACCTCGCGGAGAAATTTCGGGAGGGGATCCGGCCGCTCGCCGCCGGCGAGCCGAAGGGTGAAGATCCGGTTGAGCAATGGCAGCAGGGCGCGCACGGAGGCCAAGACCGCCACCGCCGCAAATTCGCGCCGCCAGGCCAGATCCGGCGCGACCAGGATCGTCGCGAGATAAAGGCCGGTGGCCGCCGCGGCGGCCTGATAGGAGAAGCCCAACGGCAGCTCCATCCGCCGTTTCAACCAGCGGCCAATCGCCACCAAAATAAGGTACACAACGACCGCAACGACGATGAACGCCCCGCCCCGCTCCCACGGCGAATATTCCAGTACCAAGCTTCGAAGCCTTTCCATTGGCGCGGAACATCGCAACTCACCGATGGTCAAGCGAGTCAAAACTTGACCGCGCCGCCGGTTGTCGGCCGATTCGACCGGATTCCGCCAAATCCAGTTTGACGCTTCGCTTCGGTTCCTTGCATGGTGCGCCCGGGCGGTCGCACCGACCCCCTTTTCCCATGGAACATTCCCACCTCATTCGCGACATTTCCCTCAGCATTGTCGGGGCGTGGGTCTTCGCCCTCGTCGCCCGCTTTATCCGGCTGCCCGTGATGATCGCCTACCTGGCCGCCGGCGTCCTGCTCGGGCCGGTCGGGTTCGGGTGGATCGCCGATCGCCAGTCGATCGAGACGATCGCCGAGCTCGGCTTGATCTTTCTGCTCTTCATGATCGGCCTCGAGATCGATCTGAAACGCATCATGAGCGCGGGCCGCGCCATCCTGCTCACCTCCGTCATCCAATTTGCCGGCGGGGCCGCGATCGGCGTCGCGCTCTTCGCCGGGCTCGGCTTCGCCCTCGGCGGCGGGCGCCTCGACGCGCTCTACCTCGGCGTGGCCGCGGCCCTGAGCAGCACGGTGATCATCGTCAAAATTCTCTACGACAAGCGAGAACTGAACACGCTGGCTGGCCGCATCACGCTCGGCATCCTCGTCATTCAGGACCTGTTTGCGATCCTCTTTCTCGCGATTCAGCCCAACCTCAAGAATCCCGAGGTTCTCATCGTGCTCCTCTCCCTCGCCAAGGTGGGAATTCTGGTCGCCACCGCCCTCGCGCTCAGTCGATGGGTGTTGCCGTCGATTTTCCGCTCGGTGGCCCGGTTGCCGGAACTGGTTCTCGTCGGCGCGCTCGCTTGGTGCTTTCTCATCGGCGGTTTCGCGCAATGGCTGGGCCTCTCCCGGGAGATGGGCGCGCTCATCAGCGGCGTGGCACTCTCGACGTTCCCCTACGCGCTGGACGTCACCGCGAAGGTCACGACTCTGCGCGATTTCTTCATTACGCTTTTCTTCGTCGCGCTCGGTATGAGCATCCCGGCCCCAAACGCAAGTCTCCTCGGTTGGGCAGCGTTGCTTTCCGGCTTTGTCATCGTGAGCCGGGTCCTCACCGTCTTTCTTCCCCTCCACTGGATGCGGCTCGGTCACCGCGCGAGCCTGCTCCCGGCCATCAATCTTTGTCAGGTCAGCGAGTTCTCGCTCGTCATCCTCGCGTTGGGCAGCGATGCCGGTCACGTGAGCGAGACGACGAATGGAATTGTCGCGTACGCCTTTTCGGCCCTCGCGATCACCTCGAGCTTCGGCATTCTCGAGAGTGATCGGCTGCTGCGTTTCTTCAGCCCCATCCTAACGCGGATCGGCTTGCGCGATCTTCCACCCGGGGCGGCCGCCGGCTCCGCGCAAGGTCACGCGGTGAAGCCCATCTACCTCCTGGGGTTCAGTTGGACGGCGAGCTCTCTGCTGGAGGAAGTCGGACGCCGTGCCCCGGAAATCCTGGAGGACATCGGCGTCATCGACTTCAACCCGCTGGTCACCGAGGAACTGCGGCGGCGCGGGTGCGCGGTGTATTACGGCGACATCGGTCAGCGCGACACCTTGCTGCACGCCGGCATCGGCGAGGCCGAGGTCATCATTTGCTCCCTGCCGGACACCGTGCTCAAGGGCACCAACAACCTCCGGCTCCTGCAGCAGCTTCGCGAACTCAACCAGACGGCGAAAATCGTGATGCACGCGGAATTGTTCACCGAGATACCGAAGCTTTACGCGGCGGGGGCAAACTACGTCAGCGTGCCACGCCTGGTCGAGGCCATCACTCTGGTCGACGTCGTGCAGGCCGCCCGTTCCGGGACGCTGGAGCTGAAGCGGGAGGAATTGGATCGCGAGATGCAGAATCGCCGCGAAGTCATTCCCTGAACGCGGGCGGGCGGATCAGAATTCGGAAGCCTCGATGAAGCCCTCGAGCTGCCGGATGCGGGTGGGATGCCGCATCTTGCGCAGGGCCTTTGCTTCGATCTGGCGGATGCGCTCGCGCGTGACGCGGAATTGGCGCCCCACCTCCTCGAGCGTGCGGCTGTAGCCGTCCACCAGGCCGAACCGCTGCTCGAGCACCTGGCGCTCGCGCTCGGTCAACGTCAGCAACACGTCGCGGATTTTCCCCTTCAGGATGACCGCGGCGGTCATGTCGGACGGATTTTCGGCGCCCTTGTCCTCAATGAAGTCACCGAAGCTGGTGTCCTCGCCGTCGCCCACCGGGGCCTGCAGCGAGATGGGTTGCTGCGCCATCTTCAGGACCGCGCGCACGCGCTCCACCGGCAGATGAATCTCCTCGGAAACCTCCTCCGGGGTGGGCTCGCGGCCGTATTCCTGGACGAGCTGCTTCTGCACGCGCATCAGCTTGTTGATCGTCTCGATCATGTGCACCGGGATGCGGATGGTGCGGGCCTGGTCCGCGATGCTGCGGGTGATGGCCTGCCGGATCCACCACGTCGCGTAGGTCGAAAACTTGTACCCGCGCTTGTACTCGAATTTCTCGACCGCCTTCATCAGGCCCATGTTGCCCTCCTGGATCAGGTCGAGAAACGACAGCCCGCGATTTGTGTACTTTTTCGCAATCGAAATCACGAGGCGCAGGTTCGCGACGACCATTTCCGTCTTCGCCTTCAACGCCCGCTGCTGCCAGAGCTTGAGCTCATCGTAGGCCCGGCGGAATTCGCGCGGTTCGAGCCAGACGCGTCCGACGCACTCGCGCAGTTTGGCCGAATAATCGGGTCGGGCCCCGTGGCCGTTCGCACTGCCATTGTGGGACGGCTTGGCCAGTTCGGATTCCAAGTGCGCCACGAGGCGGTAATTTTCGTCAGCCAGGTGGACAAACTCCTCGGTGACCTTCTGCTTGAAAAAGAACTTCACGTACAACTTCGCGAGACTGTCGAGGTTTCGCAGGAAGGCCTTGCCGGCCTCGATCCCGCGTCGCGCCTTCGGCTTCGAGCCGCGGACGACGGTAAAATGTTCGCCCGCGTGCTCCGCGAGGTGTTCCACCTGCGAGCTGAGCTTCGGCAGGGCGCGAAGGTAGCGCTCGCGGCTCTCGATCTTTTTGTCGAGGATCACACGGTCGAACCGCTCGCGGCCCTCGAGAAGCTTGTGCGCGAGATCGAGATGCGCCCGCGCCGTGAAGCCGAAGCCATACAGATGCTTTTGCACCATGCTCTCGGCCAATTCGATCCGTTTCGAAATTTCGACCTCCTGCTCGCGTGTCAGCAGCGCCACCTGACCCATCTGCTTGAGGTACTGCCGCACGGGATCATCGAGAATGTCGAGCCGGCTTTCGTTCTTCTCGGCCACCGTTTCCTCCACGTCCTCCTCCTCGCGCGGCTCCTTTTCCTCCTTCTCTTCCTCTTCGTCGTCGTCTTCCTCCTCCTTTTTCACGTCCTTGAGTCGATCGACCTCGGACGCATCGATGATGTCGAATTCCATGCCCCGGAGTCGCGTGATGAGTCCATCCATCTGTTCGGGGTCGGCTATGCCCGGGGGAAGCGCCTCGTTGAGATCGTCGAAGGTCAGGTAGCCCTGCTCCTTCGCGAGCCGGATGAGGCCGCGGACCTTTTCCTGCATGTCGAGGGGCTCGGCCGCCAGCAAGGCCAGGCCCCTCTTCTCGCTGCGCCGGATTTTCTCGGGGCGCGCCTTCGCCACGGGGGCCGGGGCGGGGCGGGCCGCGGGCCGGGCCGGCGCCTTGCCGGGTTTTGTTCCCGTGACCGGTTTCTTGGCCTTGGCCGACGGCTTCACGGCTTTCGTAATTCGCCTGGTGCCGACGGAAGCGGGCTTCTTCTTCGCGGACGTTTTTGATCCGGGCGGCTTGACGCGCGCGACGTGCTTCTTCTTGGCGGGCGGGGAAGCTTGACGCTTCGCAGGAACAGATTTTTTCGGCACCGGTTTCGTTTTCGAGCGGATCGCCACCGGGCGATGAGGTTTGGTTTTAGAGCGGGAGACCTTCTTCTTGGCGGGGGCGTGCGATGAGGACATATCCAAGAAGGCGATGGGGAATGCGACAAAATCACCCGGGCTAATCCAATCCGCGCCGGGATGAACGAAGTCGTGCAATATCAGTAAGCCGATTTTGTAGGTCAAGGACTTGTTGGTTGAGATTCCAAGTCTCCTCCAGGGCCACATTTGGGGCCCGCATCCGCGCCTGAAACGCCTCCCGGCGCGCCACGAGCTCCTCCTCCTCAAGGCCGAGCCAGCAATCCTCGAGCACGTGGGCCGGGTGCGCGGGCACCTCATTGAAGCCCAGATCGGCCAGCACCTGCTCCTCGCCCGGCGGCAGCGAACTGAGGAACGCGTTCGTCGAGGCGCTGTCGCTCGCCGTGAGCCGCGCGCCCAGCACCCGGGCCAGCAATTCGCCGCCGCGCACCCGCCTCAAGCGCTCCCGCCAGTCCGGTTGAGCGAGCATCCACCGGCGCGATTCCTCATGTTGCAACGCGAGGGTGATGAGCTGCGAAACCGCCACCGCCGGACGCTCCACGACCGAAAGTTCGGTGGGACGATCATCGGCGGGCTCGGTCGCGTAGAGGCGGGTCTTGGCGACGAGAAGTTCACGAAACCGTTCGGCCGGCAGACCGAGCCGCGCGGAAATTTTCCCGACCACCGCCTCGCGAAGGAGCGGGTCGCCGACCAATCGCACGGACTCGGCCATGCGCCTCGCGAAGGCCGCCTGGCCGCGCGCCGTGCCCAAATCAAAGGTCCCACCGAGCCGCTCGATCTGGAAATCGAAGAAGTCGCGCGCCTGCGCGATCCGCTCGCGAAACGCGTCCGCGCCGCGCGAGCGGATCAGCGAGTCGGGATCCTCTCCCGGTGGCATGCTGGCGACGCGCACGGTTAGGTTCGCCTCGAGCAACGCGGCAAAGGACCGTTCCGCCGCCTGCTGGCCGGCCGCGTCCGCGTCGAAACAAAGGATCACCTCCTCGGCGCACCGTCGCAGCAGGGTCGCCTGGCGCGACGTGAACGCGGTGCCCTGTGGCGCCGTGACATTCTCAATCCCGGCCTCGAACGCCGCGATCAAATCCAGCTGCCCCTCGCAGACGATGGCGCAACCCGCCTCGATGATCGCACGGCGCGCGCGGTGCAGGCCGAACAGAACGGCCCCCTTCGTGAAGAGGGGCGTCTCCGGTGAGTTCACGTACTTCGCGGCCTGCGCCTCCGCGGCGAGGACTCGGCCGCTGAACGCAATCGTCTCGCCCTGCTCGTTGCCGATCGGGATCATCAGGCGATCGCGAAACCGATCGTACGTGCCGCGTTTCGCGTCGTCCTTCACCACGACGAGACCGCCCGCGACGAGTTCGTCCATCGTGTACCCGTTTCCGATCGCCCAGTCGCGCAGCCCGTCCCAGGCGTTGGGCGCGTAGCCGAGCTTCCAGCTTGCCGCCACCTCGCGATCGATCCCCCGCCCCTTCAGATAGTCCCGGGCCGGCTGCGCCTCCGGACTCTTCATCAAATGCCGCTGGAACCAATCTGCGGCCTCGGCGTGCAGCGACAGCAAGCGTCGCTTCAACTGGAACGCGGGATCGGAATCGCCGCCGCGGAACTCCGCCTCGGCGAGCGGCAGATTGACCCGCTCGGCCAGGCGGCGCACGGCGGACGGGAAGTCCAGGTTCTCGTACGCCATCACGAATTTGAAGACGGTCCCTCCCACCCCGCAGCCGAAGCATTTATAAGTCTGACGCTGCGGGTCCACGTAAAACGATGGCGTCTTTTCCTTGTGAAACGGGCAGAGCGCCCGAAACCTTGCGCCCATCCGCTTGAGCGAGACGTGCGCGCCGATGACCTCGACGATGTCATTCGCCGCGGCAACGCGCTCGATGGTTTCCTGTGGAATCATCTCATTTCAGATTGCAGATTTCAGATTTCAGAGACTCCACCCGCTGCGAGGTTAATGGTCGCCCAATGAAGCGCAACCGGACACAATCGGGAATGGCTCCTCTCACGCCCCGCAACGCCATTGACCGACGGGCCCTCAACCCGGCAATCTGAAATCTGAAATTACGCATGTTCCGCCTCACCGACCGATATCTGCTGCGCGAGCTTTTGACGGCCGTGCTGTGGACGGTCGCGGTGCTGACCTTCGTGTTGGTCCTGGGTAACATCTTCAAGCAGGTTTTCCCGCTGCTGGTCAGCCACAACCTGCCGGTCAGCTACATCCTTGCATTCATCAGCTACCTGCTGCCCTTCTCGCTCACGTTCACGGTGCCCTGGGGGATGCTGACCGCAGTGCTGCTCGTCTTCGGCCGCTGGTCGGCCGCGAACGAGCTCACGGCCCTGCGCACGCTCGGCGTGCCGCTTTCCCGTATCACCGTGCCCGTCTTCGTGCTCGCGATCGCCCTCTGCGGCGTGTGCCTCTGGATCAATCTCGACGTGGCGCCGCGCGCGCAGGAGAACATGCGCACGTCCTTCTATCAGATTGCGACCACGGACCCCATCGCGCTTTTCGACAGCGACCAAGTCATCACGGATTTTCCGAACCGGAAGATTTACGTCGGACGCAAGACCGGGGACCAGCTCGAGAACATCCATCTTTTCGAGCTCGGCCGCGACGGCGAGGTGCAACGCGTGGTTTTCGCGCGCAAGGGCAGCATCGAGGTGGACCTCGAGAGAAAGCAACTCCTCTTCAAGCTGACCGGCACGCGCTTTGAGCAACGCGACGAGAATGCGCCCGGGGATCTCACCAAGATTCGCGACGGCATCACGATGCAGGAGTTCGTTTTCCCGATTTCGCTCGAGGATCTTTACAACAAGAACATGCAGCGCCGCGTGCTCAACATCCAGACGGCGCCGGAGCTTTTCCAAAACCTGAAATCCAGCACCGCGGAAGCCCGCAGCGCGATCCTCACCGAGGTCAACAATCGCTTCTCCGTCTCGCTTGCCTGCCTGACTTTCACCCTCGTTGGCATCCCGCTGGGCATCGCAACGCAACGGAAGGAAACGAGCGTTGGGTTCGCGGTCGGGTTGATTGTCGCGATTCTCTATTTTTTCCTTCTGCTCGTCGCAAAAATCTTCCGCGGGAAAGCTGCGCTGCATCCCGAGCTGCTGGCCTGGCTGCCGAACCTCGTGTTCCTCACGCTCGGCGCCATCCTGTATTATCGCGCCGCGCGGCGCTAGGAGCCGGTTGATCTGCTGGCATGGCCCGCCCGCATGGTTGCGCCGCTCTTTGGCTTGGGCGGTGTCGCCGCGCTCGGGCAGGATTGCAAAGGATCCAGCCCCTTCGCGCACTCCTTGCCCACGTCAAAAACCGACAGCAACGCGGGCCATGCCAGCAGATCAACAGGCTCCTAATCGTCACCGCGGGATGGCATCGACGAAATCTGCAAACAACGCGCGGTAATATTCGGGGTCGCGCTCCGGATGGTATTGCACCCCAACGCACCACGGCAGCGTGCGGCTGCGCACCTGCTCGATGACGCCGTCGGCCGCACACCACGAGTGCACTTCCAAACCGTCGCCCAACCGGTCGATTGCCTGGTGATGCGAACTGTTGACGCAGTCGTAGCGCCACGCCGCGGGCAGGCTCGCATCGTGCCGCAGGGCCTGACCATTCGCACTTTTCAGTTCGGGCAAATCATGGCCCTCGATATCGAGATGCAGCGTGCCGCCGAGCGCGACGTTGATCACTTGGTGGCCCTTGCAGACCCCCAGGAGCGGGATCCCGCGTTCGATCGCCGCCGCGGCCGCCGCAAATTCCCACGCGTCACGCTCCGGCACCGGATCCTGAATGAGGGCGGGATTCGGAACCGCCTGCCGCAAATACCCCTCGGAAATATCCTCACCGCCGGTGATCAGGATCGCGTCAACGGTTCCCAAATCTGCCCATTCGCCGCGGCGGGCGTTTCGCGGCACGAGATCGTTTCGCCTTAGCTCCGCGAAGCTGAGGCTGAACCACGACTCATCCTTCTCTCGGACCCACGATGCGATGACTGGCACGATGGGAACACAACACAGATTTGCTACTCCGTCACGAAAATCGAAGCCGCCGGATTCGTAAACCCGGCGACTTCAATCGCTCCGGCCTTCGGCTTGCGCCGGCGGGCCTTCGACATTTCTCCTACTTCGCGTCGTTCAGTTTCCAGTAGTACTCCTGGAAGCCGACCTTCGCCGTCGCGGGGATCTTTTGGGTGCGGAATTTGTTGATGAACGCGACCGCGCCGCCGGCCGGGGCGAAATCGTCCTTGTACCAATCGAAAATCTTCGAGAGCTGGACCGATTTTCCGTCGGCGGCGAGCCGCACACCGCGATCGCTGTTGGTGAAGCGCTTGGCCAGACCATCCAGCTGGGCATTCAGTTTTTTCGACTCAAACGGCTCGTTGAAGAGCGGCGGGCAGCTGATGCTCGCGCAATTGAGCCCGAAGTGAATCCGCGGATCCTTGAAGCGCGGGCGAATGATGTCGCTCTCCAGATGGTTAAAGCTCATGAGCTCGCCGGCAACCGTGATCTGCTTCCGGTTGAAATAGGGGAGGATGAAAGTCAACATCCCCGGATTCATTTCGTTCGGATACGCCGCCAGCTTCTGGTGAAGAATCCAGGCGTTGTAGGCGTTGAGGTGGAACGCGAGCTGTTCGGGACTCACCGCGGCTGAGGCGGGCGTCTTCGCGACCGAGTCGACGACCTTTTTAATCGCCGCCATGTCGGTCGCGTTCGCTTTCCACGCGGCGTAGTTCACGCCGCGGTCGCTCACGTACTTCTTGAGAAGTGGGCCGTACTCCGGCGCAATTTGCGCGTTCGCCGGCGTGGCAAGCATCGCGGCGCTGAGGGCGACCGCGGAGAGGAAACCAAGGAATCTTTTCATGCAGGGATACTACGGGATGTCATCAATCCGTTGCGAGCCGAAATTCGGATGCGCCGGACGGCGGTCAGGCCCGCTCTTCCCAAACCTGGACGAGGTGAAGGAGGGTTTCGGTGGATTTGGCCATGTCCTGCAGGCTGACCCACTCGCGTTCGCTGTGGATGCCATGCATGCCGCAAAAAATATTCGAGGTGGGCAAACCACGTGCCGTGAGGTTGGATCCGTCGGTCCCGCCCCGAAAATCCTGCGAAGCCGGCGTAAACCCCGCGCGGCGGAGGGCTTCGCGCGCAAACTCGACCGGGCGCATGTCCTTTTCGAGCCAGTAGCGCATGTTCCGGTATTGCTCGCTGAACGAGAGCGCGATCGTCGCGCGCGGCTCGACGGCCCGCAGCTCGTCCGCCAGGCGCTCGATCAAGGCCCGCTTCTCCGCGAGTCCCGCGAGCTCAAAATCCCGGACAATCATCCGGACGATGACGTGCTCGGCCGTGCCCTTGCACTCGACCGGATGGATGAAACCGTCGCGGCCGCTCGTGCGTTCGGGCGATTGCGCGCGCGGCAGCGCATCGAGGAATTTTCCCGCGATGCGCAACGCGTTCACCATCACGTCCTTCGCCCAGCCCGGGTGGGCCGAAACACCGCGAACCTCCAGGACGGCCGCGTCCGCGCTGAAAGTCTCGTAGTCAATCCCGCCGGGCAACTCGCCATCCAGCGTGTAACCGGCGTCCGCGCCGAGTTCCACGAGGTCCAATTTGTGCATGCCGGCCGCAATTTCCTCATCCGGATTGAAACAAATCCGAAGCGGCCCGTGCAAAATTTCCGGGTGCTGCAGCAGATGCCGCGCGGTGCCCATCACGATGGCCACGCCCGCCTTGTCGTCGGCGCCAAGCAGCGTCGTACCACTCGCCGTGATCACGTCATGGCCGATGGCCCCGCGCAAATGCGGCATCGTTTCGACCGTCAGAACCTTCGTCGGATCATCAGGCAGAACAATTGGTTTCCCGTCGTAGGCGCGATGAACAATCGGTTTTGCGGCGCTGGGCAGATTGGGCGAGGTGTCGACGTGCGCGAACAGCGCGACCCGCGGCACGCCGGTTTTGCTTGTGGTCGCGGGCACCGTCGCCAGGACATACCCGTATTCCGCCACCTTGACGTCGGTCGCGCCCAGCGCCGTCAACTCGGACGCGAGCAATCGCAACAAATCCCATTGGCCGGCGGTGCTTGGTGTCGTCGTCGAGTGCGAATCGCTGCGCGTATCGATTTGGACATAGCGCAGGAAGCGCTCGAGAAGATCCGCGGTGTCAATTTGCATGCGGACATCATTCCCGCTCAGCTGCTCCGGCTCAAATGGAAATGCGGCGCCCGCGGCCCCCTGCGCAGACGGACCCGCGAAATGGGTGACGTCCGTGACGTAATCTGCTTGTCCTCAGCGCCCCCGCCAGCGCCCTTCAAATTCACCATCATTTGGTCCGACTTTATCCAGCTGATCAGCCAGGTTCTCATTATCATTCGGCTCTGTCATGCCCCTCCTCGTATGCGCATCGATCCAGGGTGCGATCTCCGGTCGCTCCAGCCCGGGCCGCCGCGATTCAAGTCAAGATCGAAAACCTCGATCAATCTCACGCCTGTGGTGCCGTTGTTGCCGAAAAGGCGAAGGACGCAAGCGTACAACCCGGAGGGTCGCGATCCGTCTCGCTGGTTATGTCGAATCTGGCGGAGGGGGTGGGATTCGAACCCACGAACCCTTTCGGGTTTCCGGTTTTCAAGACCGGTGCAATAGACCGCTCTACCACCCCTCCGGTGGCGCTTGGGACCGGCAAATCATGCCAGTGGCGGCCGGCTTCCGCAACCGGGTGCGTCATTGGCCCCGAAAAATCTGCGGATCCCATGCGCGCCCGGCAGCGCGGCGGCGCGCCCCTTCAGACGCCATCGCAATCCCGAACACCCAAGCGCCGCACGACGACGAATCGATCGTGCGCGCCTGCTTGCCGGAACGACCGGACCGCGGTCGAATTACTTGACGACCAAAGTTCCCCTCATGCCCGCCTGGGTGTGGGCTGGGAAGGAACAAACGTAATGATAGGTGCCAGGCTCCTTCGGTGCGGTGAAGGACGTCACGCCATGCTCCTTCGGCCCAAGCAACCCAATGGAGGCAATCACCCGGTTGGCCATCGCCTTAGGCTGATAGTTCTCCGCCTTGGCGTTCGCCGCAGCAGCCACATAGGCGAGCGGGTCGGCGCCAGCTTTGAGCAGGATCCAATTGTGGCCCATTGCGTCCTTGGGCATGCTGCCCTCGTTTTTGAGCTCAACGATGATCGGTTGGCCTGGTTTCACTTCGATGGTTGTGACACTGAATTTCATCGTGTCGTAACCGCTGATAGTGACCCGCTTGACGGGCTCAGCGGCATTTAGATTGAGGGCGGTGCCGAGCAAGAGGAGCGATGAAAGGAGAAAGGTTTTTGTTTTCATGAAGATACGTTCAGGTTGTTTTTTTTGTTTTGCGATTTGAGTTTGGCGGCGGCGGATTTGGACGTGCGCCGCGACATTAGGTGGTCGACGGCTTCGGCGCTAAAAGGCAAACCAGGCCTCGAGGTAAAGCGTGTTGTTGTCCCGCGCGTTCCGGCCGGCGCCATCGAAGTTGGTGTGGGCGCCGTCGAAGCGGTTGTAGATGATGTATTGCACGGACAACTTCAAGTTGCTCTTGGGCCAGAAGGCCGGGCCACCCTTCTTGTTAAACGGAATGTAGTTGGCCTGCAGAATCAGGCCGTTGCTTGTTGGTAATCCGCTGGCGCTGCCCGAGTAGAGCAAGGGATCGCGACTGCCGTTGACCGCGAAATAGCTGATCGCTCCGCCATACGTTTTATCGTAAAGGTAATCCACGGTGGCTTTCACCTCATAAAGGCGATCCGAGGGGTTGGAGGCCAGTCCGAGCTGCTGGCTGGCATTCCAGGTTTGCTTCTCATAGATACCGGAAAGCAGCACGGTGATATCGTGCTTGTCGATCGACGTCTGGTATTGGGCGTCGAAGCCGAAGTCGACGATCTTGTCCCTGCCGGCCGAGTTGTCGCGGCCCGGGTAGGTGTGGGCGGCGAGGCCGAACAGACCCACCATGTAAGAAGAGTTTCCGACGGTCTTGGTATACGCCAGCCGCCAGTACGGGGCGGCCCCGGGGATCTGCGTCTGGCCCGTGGGATCAATTCCCATGGCGTATTGGAAGGGCGTGCTCAGCGTGTGGTAGGCGGCCAATTCCAGGTAAATCGTGTTCGCGATCATCATGTAGCCACCGACTCCCCCCACCTGCTGCGACAGTCCGCCATTGACCAGCGTGGCGGCTGCCGGGGTCGGAGCGAGGCCGGATTTGCTAAACGGAAATCCCCAGACCGGCGTGGTGTTCCAAAGGTCCGACATGCCGGGATTGTTATTCAGGTAGAATCCGTAGGTGACGGGCTTCCCGAACATCGTCGCGGTGTCGGCAAAGCGAAACTCGACGTTGTCCCAATGGAACCGATTGGCCACGCCGTCATAAGTGACCTGAATGAACGTTCCGAATTTGTTCATGATCGCCGCCGCGGACGCCCCGAACAATGGCTCGGCATACGGACCAAACAATCTTCCGGCATAGAAGGCACTCGCCTGGGTGAGGGCAAAATTGGAATTGGCCGCAAAACGGGGAGCCGCTCCACCCTCGATGCCCCTGCCCGTCTGGGTGAAGGATGGTTGGACCATGAAGGAAATGGGCGGCAGGTTGCTCCCGCCGGCGGCAAAGGTGTAGCCACTGAGTTTGAAATTGCGGCCATACTCGTTGAGCAGGAAGAAATCGGTGTGGCACGCAATGCAATTCATGCCCGTCTGCCGGGCAAAACTCGGAACCGCCTGGGCGGCGGGTGGCGCGAAAAGTCCGCTCCCAAAAAATGCGAGCGAACAAGCGACCGCAATCAGCGCGAGGCGAAGACTACGGTTTAGATCTTTCTTCGACATAATTTTGATAGTCTGGGGATGGAGGGAAATGGATGACCGGCCCAAGAGAGGCAGTTGTGACCCGTGTGCATCTTGCCCGGATCCTTCAAACCGCGCTACACGTCCGTTGGCGAAAGCTGACCAGTCCTTGCCTGTTGGTGGACGACTGAATGCGGACCACTCTGGTCTATTTGGGCGGCGAAATTCATAATGGGACGGTCGGAGCGGGCTCGCTAGCACGGCAGCGGCTCGATTGAATTTCTCCATGTTGAAGACAATCGCCCGCGACGCGGTTCGTCCTGGCAATCGTCGGCACCCCAATGGCGCTTCGGTTGGTTTTCACGTTGCTCTTGCGCATGGCGTCTTTCTACTTTTCACCTACGGGATACTAAGCGGACGCGCTGTCTTGCCACTATGGGGTGTTAACCCCATCGACCGACTGCGGCATTGGTCCGCTGTGCCCCAGCGACGCACCAAGTCTTGCGCGGGCGCCTCTTTGGGGTCGCCACGCCAGGACAAAATGCGGCGATTTCAAACCTTCGTGGAGCGCTCCCCGAGACCAAAAATAGTCTATCACGCTGCCGCGAAAGGAGCCCCTGTAACCGAATGGGTCCGACGCCCTCGTCGGAATTTCAAAGTCGCCGCAATCCGCCGTCCCACCGGCCTCCCGTGGGTCACGTTCGGCCCGGATGATACCAGCCGTGCCCTCGTTCCGCGACGCGCCTCCAAATCAGTCGCAAGAATTGCGTCACCGCACCCCCGCCAAGCCCGAAAATTGCTCTGCAATCAGTGAGGGATGGATCATCATTCGCCTCGCCAACCGCCCCGGCCTGTCCTTTATCCTGTACGACACCGCATGGAAGCTGCCCCGACGTCTGCCACCAAGTACATCCTGATCCTCGACGACAATGAGCCGCTGGCCCGCATGCTGGTCAGCCTGTTGCAAGAGGAGCTGCCGGATCATCGTTTCCTGCCCGCCCGCACGATCGAGGAAGCCCAGGCCCTGGCCAGCGAATTCGAGATGGACCTTTTCATCCTGGACATCAATCTGCCCGATGGCACCGGCCTCGATTTTCTTTGCGACGTGCGGACGATCGCGCCGCAAGCCCGCGCGCTGATGATGACCGCGATGCCCCTGCCCGCGTACCAGCAACGGGCAGAAAGCCTTGGGGTGATTCATTTTCTCAAGAAGCCCTTCGATTTCACGCACTTTGTCGAACTCGTAAAGGCGCTCCTCGATTCACCGACGACCGGCGCCTCGGACAGCTTTTTTGGCACGCTGCGGGACTTGCACCTCACCGACATCATCCAGATCAAGTGCCTGAGCGGCGTGACCGCGGTCGTGGAGTTCACCAGTCCGTCCGGCGAAAAGGGAACGATTCATTTTGAGAGCGGCCAGATCACCCACGCGCATGCCCCCGACCAGGCGGGCGTCGAGGCCTTTCAGACAATCGTGGGCTGGCGCGGGGGGAGCTTTGCGGAATTGACCGCCGTGGGCCACAGTCCCCAGACTATTTTTCAAGACTGGCAGGTGCTGCTGATTGAAGCGGTTCGCCGGTCCGATGAACAAGCGGCCATTGCCCACGGCTCCAACTGACATCGTCATGGGACAGAAACTTCTCATCATCGACGACAGCCTGATGTTGCTGCGCTTTGCGGCCAACGTGCTCACCCAGCACTGGCCCAACCTCGAGATCATCACCGCCAAGCGCGGGGCCGAGGGGTGCGCCCGCGCCCAGTCGCAACGGCCGAATCTTATCCTGCTCGATTATGTCCTGCCGGACCTTTCGGGCGATGACGTGTGCGCCAAGCTCCGGCAGACGCCCGAGTTGTCGGAAGTGCCAATCGTCATCATGAGCAGTGGCGGCAGCGAGGTGAAGGACATCGAGAAGCGCCATCCGAACGTGGTGAAGACGATCTCCAAGCCGTTCACGCCCGAGTTGCTCGTCGCCACGCTGCGCACGCTCTTCGAGGATCAACAGGGGACGCGCGTCACGCCCTTGGTGCGCATCCGCGAACGGCTCGAGCTGCCGCAGGTGGTCGTAAACGGCCGGAACGGCGGATCGACCGGCACCACGCGCCAGGTCATCCTGCGCGGCGACACGAGCGCGTTCACGCTCCGCTCGGTTTTACTCGCGGTTCGCAATGGCGATCTCACCGGCTGTCTGCGCGTGTTCCTGCCCAAGGGCCGACCGACCGAGACGTACACCCACGAAGGGCGCGTCCTACTGACGACGACAAAGGAGACGATGATCTATCGGGATCGCGCGGAGCAGCTTTGCCGGCGGATCAACCCCGCCATGCTGGAAACAGCGCTGCAGGGCCAGACTGATTCGGGCTGCCCCTTCCCCATTTTGCTGGCGCTCCGCGACCACCTGAACGCGGGCGAGGCGGCCGACTGGGTTCACCGACTCGGAATCGAAACCTTCGCGCAGCTCTGGATTGGGCGGCGACTGAGCTTCGAGTTTGAAAAACTTGCCGCCCTGCCGGAATGGGCCACGCGTTATTCCGGTCCGCTCGTCGATGTCGACGAATGGATCGCCTCCACGCTTCGCTGCATCGAGGTGGACGACGTCCCGGTTCCCGCGCAGGAAGACTTGGCCGGCATTCCCGCCTACACGCGCGACGGTTACGAGCGAATCCAGCGCTTGAACCTTACCGATCTCGAGAACGCATTTGCCTCGCTCGTCAACGGCCAGCGGAATCTGCAGTCGATTGCCGGACGGCTTCGGCTCAGTCCCGAAAGCGCGTATTTGCTGCTCTTCCGCTTCACCATGCAGGAAGCGATGGAATATTGGCCGCCCGCGATGATCGCGGAACTGCCACCCGAACCGATGGATCGCCGCTCGCACCCCGGTTTCGCGACGCACATTGAACCAGTGAGCGACGTGCATCCGCAATCGACTGGCATCTTTTCAGAAATGCTCTCGTCCATCGCCACCCCGTCGCTCACGCCCAGCGGCCAGCCGAAGCGCTACACCGTGCGCATTTCCTGACGCTTTAACGCGCTTGGAGCCACGCGGGGGAGGCGTATTTCGATTCGGCCAGCGCCGCGGCGCGGGTCATCCTTCCGGAATCGCATGGCAGCGGGATGATCTCAGGCGCAAACGCAGAGGCAAGCGCGTGACTCAACGCGGACCACTCGAGCGGCCGCCCCGGCAGCTGGATGCTGCCTTGGTGCAGCACGCCGAGACGCGTGCGACGCTGCGCTCCCCCGACGATTTTTCTCTCTCCCGAAATCAGATCACCGCACACGGCAGCCTCGAAGCAGGGCGCCGGGCCGCCCGCTCGAATCGGGACAATCCCCCGACCGGCGGACCGCGATGGCACGCCGCATCGATCCAGCGCCGACGCGACCGCGCCATGAATCTCGCGATAGCGCTGCTCGCCCGGCCGCCGCGCGAGGAGATGCTCCACCGGGATCGCGAGCGAGAAGGTGAAGTCAGCCCGATGATCCACCGCGCCACCACCCGTCCAGCGCCGAACGAGCGGCCGGCCGGGAAACCGGGCCTCGATCGCGTCGATGCGATCGAAATATCCGATCGAAACGAATGGCTCCGACCAGGAATACGTCCGCAGCACGGGCGCGTGTTCCATCGCGGCGAATTCCAACATCAGCTCGTCGAACGCCATGTTCAGCGACCCGGTTCGCGGCACCGGATCCTGAAAGCACCACAACCGGTCAAACATGTCCGTGGGTTCCGGACGGGACCCCACGCGCAATGTCGTCGGCGATTTTTCCCGCCGCTTCCGCGGGATCCGGATCGGCCGTGATGGGCCGGCCAATGACCAGATAGTCCGCGCCGATCGCCACCGCCCGCGCCGGCGTCATCACGCGTTGTTGATCATCGCCGGCCTTCACCGCACCGGATGGTCGAATCCCTGGGATCACCAGACAAATGTCGCGACCAAAGGCCGCCCTCAGGGCCTTGATTTCATGGCCGCTGGCCACAAATCCGCGAATGTTGTTCGCCACACCCAACCCGACGAGGCGGTTCACCTGCGAGGGAATGTCCGCGTCGGCGCCAATCTCAAACTGAGTTTCGGCGGAACTGCTCGTCAGCACGCTGACGCCGAGCAGCAGCGTGCCGGACGCGACCGCGGCGCTCGCGGCGGCGAGCATCGCGCCGCCCCCCGCGAGATGGATCGTGAGCATGTCGACGCCGAGCCGCGACGCCGATCGCGCGGCGCCTGCCACCGTGTTCGGGATGTCGTGAAATTTCAAATCGAGAAAAACCCCCGCCTCGCCTTCGACCTTCGCCTTCACCACGATGTCCGGTCCGGACGCGGTGAAAAGCTCGAGCCCGAGCTTGAAGAGTCCGACCCTGCCGCGCAGCCGGCGAATCAAATTCAGCGCCGCGGCCTCGTCCGCCACGTCGATGGCGGCGATAATTCGGTCTTTCGCGGAGGCGGGTCTTGTCACAGCTTGGCTGCAATGAAACGCGTGGCGCCGGCAAAGATCAACCTCTCGCTCCGGATCCGCGGCAAACGCGCGGACGGCTTTCACGAGATTGAATCGCTCTTCGCGCCGCTTGCCTTGGCCGATATCTTGAGCTTCGAGGACGCGCCCGCCTTCTCGTTTACGTGCGACGACCCGACGCTTCCGGGCGATGACACGAATCTCGCCGTGCGCGCCGCGCGTCGGTTCTCGGAACGCACCGGACGGTCGTTGACGGTGCGTATTCATCTCGAAAAGCGAATCCCGCACGGCGCCGGACTCGGCGGCGGGAGTAGCGACGCCGCGGCCGTCCTTCGGGCGTTGAATGACCGGTCCGGAAATCCCCTGGCGCTGCCAGAGTTGAACGAAATCGCCGGTGAACTCGGCTCGGATGTTCCGTTCTTTCTGCAAGATTCCGCCGCGCGCTGCCGTGGCCGTGGCGAAATCGTGGAACCGCGACCGCTCGTGACGCGGCTCCGCCTTCTGCTCATCAAGCCCCCCTTTCCCGTCCCGACTCCGTGGGCGTATCGGCGCTGGTCCGAGTCACGAGAGTTGCCCGGAATATCCTATGCCGCGCAGCACGTCGGCGGGATCGAGTTGGTCAACGACCTCGAGCGCCCCGTGTTCGAAAAATACTTTTTTCTCGCCGCGCTCAAATCGTGGCTGTCGCAGCAGCCGGAAGTTGCGGCTGCCCTGATGTCCGGTTCTGGATCCACGTCCTTCGCGATCCTGCGGGACGCCGCCTCCGTCGAAGCACTTGAAACGCGGACCCGTGCCGAGTTCGGCGAGGGAATGTGGTGTTGCCGGACGGAAACCGCCACGTCGCACATCGACTCATGACGATGGGATCTTTCCGCATGCAGCCGGAAAAACGCCGCGCGCTCACCGAGCCGGGCTTGCTGTTTTCGCGGCCGCTGCGCCGGGCGCACCGGTTATTCCGGGGCTTTCCCGCCGGTGAATATCGGAACATTCTCGATCTCGGGGCGCACGAAGGGAGCTTCACCGATCTCGTGCTGCCTTACTTCAAGCCGGATCGCATCTGGCTGGTGGAAGCCGACCCGGATTACAGCGCCGTGCTTCAGGCCCGGTATGCCGCGAATCCGGCGGTGACCGTGATTCCGTGCGCCATCTCGAATGCCAGTGGTCACGTGGAATTGCGCATCAATTCTCACCGGGACTCGAGCTCAATCCTGCCGATCGAATCGGTTTCGGAAAAGACGTTTGGCTTGAAGATGACGGAAATGGCCACGGTCAAGGTGCCCGCGTGCACGCTTGATGAGCTGTTCGAGCGGGAGCGCATCACGCGGATCGATCTGATGAAGGTCGATATCCAGGGCGCGGAGCGCCTCATGATCGAGGGCGGCGTCCAAGCGCTCGCGTGCGTGGAACTCCTCTACATTGAATTGTCGTACGAGCGGTTCTACGCGGGCGCGCCGCTCGCGCATGAGATGGAGGATCTCCTGGCGCAACACGGCTTCCGCCTGCGCAGCCTGCATGAGAGCCGCCTCGGCTCCAACGGCGCCCTGGCGTACACGAACGCGCTGTTCCTGCGCGCGGGATGATCCGCGGCCATACCTTCCGTCGCTCCTACTGGGCTCGTTTCAATTGTATCCGAACTTTCGAACCTTCTTCGAATTTCGGGCTTCCTTCGAATTTCGAGTTTCGAGTTTCCCGCGCAGCGGGGATTCAGCCCAACCCGATCCGATCGAGCATTGAGCCGACCACCTTGTCGGAATCGAACCACTCGTGCGCGATCGAAGTGGCCACGCGACTGTGACGATCGTAATCGGCATTGATCGCCTTCACCGCAGTGACGACATCATCGATGCTCTCGAACGAAAAGAGTCCCTCGTGGCCGCCGTAAAGGCGCGTAAAACCAGTCTGCTGCGTGATGACCGGCCGACCCGCGGCGAGGTAGCACGCGCTGCGATCGCTGAACCAGCCCGTGTTCAGGCGGACATATTGATCCTTCGCGACGGTGAACTCGCCCTTCGATTGTTTCACATAGGCCTCGTAGTCGTGGTACGCGACGCTCATCGGGTCCGGCGAGACACTCCGCCAGCGCGCGCCGTGGAAACGCGCCGCGAGATCGAATTCCTTGAAATTTGTCGCCAGCTCGAAATCCTCTCCCGCCTTTTCCGGCGCCAGGCGAAACCGCTCAAACTCCGGCAATTTGCTCCAGATGTACGTTTCACCGCGCCACTCGATGTCCTTTTTCCCACCGGTGGCAAGGTTTGCGATGCTTGTGAACGCCGCGCCAGACGCGGGCGGTGCGCTGGTCTGCCAGAGATCGAGGACGACGGGTTGGCGCGTCGGCAGCCACGTGAATCCGTGCAGCGGCACGGGAAATTCCGGCCGGCCGATGTTTTCGCCAAACGTAAAGAGCGCACAATGCCGCGAAAGAAAATCGATCGTGCTCTTCTCCCCGTTGTCGACTTTGATTTGTTCGACACCGGGATCGCTCTCGACGTAAACGAGGCGGTTGCTGAGCAGGAGGTCCTCGTTCAGTTCGTGCGAACCGCAAATGTTCAGCAACGCGTCGGCGTCCCGATAAAGCTCATTCACCTGCACGCGCGAAAGCGGCCCAAGCGTTTCCTCCCGCGAGCGATACCGCGGCGAAAACGCCCACTTCCCAGCGAAGCCAAACTCATCCGCGAGTTCGGCCAGGACCTTCCCCACATAGGTCGTGTCCTCGGTCAGCGTGTACGCCACCGGATCGTACGGCACGCGCGAGGTGTCCTCGATGTAGTAGACGTCGTGCCCGAGGCGCTGCAGTCCGACGATGTAATGGATCGCCTGCCAGATCACCCCGGCAATCGGGCAGTTCCCCATGAACCCGAGGACGACGATCTTGTGCTTCGCTTTCGGCATGGCTTGAAGAAACCCGGAATCCTAAGCGTTGCCGCCGAAATTTCCGGCCCGATAGAGTTTGGCGTAGACGCCGTTCCGCGTGACGAGCTCGGGTCCGCGGCCCACCTCGACGATCCGGCCGTGGTCGAGCACGACGATCTGATCGAGATGATGCACCGTCGCGAGCCGGTGCGTGATGATCAGAGTGGTGCGACCCTTCATCAGATCGGCCAGCGTCTCCATGATGGCCGCCTCGGTCGCGGGATCGAGGGCGGACGTGGGTTCATCGAGGAGCAGGATCGGCGAGTTCTTGAGAAAAGCGCGGGCGATGCCGATGCGCTGCCGCTGGCCCACGCTCAAATGTCCGCCGCGTTCGCCGACCGGACTGTCGAACCCGTTCGCCATGGCCATGACAAAGTCGTATGCTTGGGCCCGGCGCGCGGCCTCGATGATCTCGTCTTCCGTCGCGTCGGGCCGGCCGTACGCGATGTTCTCCTTGATCGTCGTCGAGAAGAGCAGCGTGTCCTGCAGCACGATGCTGATCTGCGCGCGCAGCGATTTCTTGGTGATCGACCTGAGATCACGACCATCGAGGAGGACGCGGCCCGCGGTCGGATCGTAGAAACGCGGCGCGAGACTGAGCAGCGTGCTCTTGCCGGCGCCGGTACCGCCGACAAACGCCACGCTCTGGCCCGGCTCGACCGTGAACGTGATGTCCTGGAGGATCATCCGGTCGGAGGTGTACGCGAAATCGACCGCCTCAAATTCAAAGCAACCCCGCGCGGTCTGGATGATCTCCGCGCCCGGCAGGTCCTCGACATCGCTGTCGGCATCAAGAATTTCAAAGCAGCGGGTCGCACCCGCCGCCGCGCCCTCGAGCGCCCACGCGACGCCAGTCAGGCTCTGAATCGGTCCGTAGAGCATGCCGAGGTAACTCACAAAAACGGTGAGCGATCCGAGCGTCAGTGTGCCGTCGAGCACGTGCATGGTGCCGACATAGATCATCACCGACGTGCCGAGCGCCATCAACGTGCTCACGACGAGTGAGCTGCCGATGTTGGTCACCGTCAGCCGCAGATTGGCCAGCAGGCTCTCGCGGGCCTGCGAGTAAAATTCGTCGACCGTTTCCTGCTCCCGCCCGAAGGCCTGCACGACCTTGATCGAACTCAGACCCTCCTGCGCCGTGGTCAGCACCGCGCTTTCCCTTTCCTGGATCGTCGTGGACTCGGCCCGGATGCGGTTCGCGTAATGCTTGAGCGCCCAGATCACGAACGGAATCACGGCCATCGACGTCGCGGTCAGTTTCCAATCCATCCGCCACATGATGATGAACGCCGACACGAGCATCACGGCGGACCCAAAAATATTCGTGAACCCGCGGTTGTAGAATGTCTGCATCGACTGCGAGTCGTACGCGACGCGGAAGCTCGAATCCGTGCTCCGGCGGAGATCGTGAAACTTCAGCGGGAGCGAGTGAAGCGTCGTGTAGAGGTCGGTGCGCAACTGCAGCAGCGCCTGGAGTCCGACCCGGATGAACAGGTAATTCGAACCAAGGCCGAGCAATCCGCTCGCGCCGTGAAGCAGCACGAGCGCACCCGCGAGAATCATCACGCTGGTCTGCACGGAAAACGGTCCGCCCAGCACCGGCTCAATTCGATTCGTGAAGACGCCGTTGAGATGATGCGCCGCGCCCGGCAGGAGTTCGTCCACGATGATCTTGAAGGGCCACGGCGCGAGCAGGCTCAACCCCGTCGTCACGAACGTGATCGCCAGTCCCCAAAACGTCGGCCAGAAAAACGGTTTGAAGTACGCAAAGACGCGCCGGTAGATGGCCATGCTGATTTCCCCTGTATCGCGGCGGACGGGCGGCGACAAGGTGGAACGCCCGGGGCACCTGGAGTCGACGGTCGACGCTCGAAGGTCAGCAGCCCGCAAATCCGACGGGCGGGGAGTTCGTTTGCAGGCAAGATTCCGCTTGCGGGGCGGGGCATCCTGCCCGATTCCGGCGCTTTCCGAATGCCAACCGACGCACCCGTTGCTCCTCGCAAGGAGAAGCCCGGTCTGATCAAGCGCCTTTACGATTGGTGCATGGCCCAGGCCCACACTCCGCGCGCAGTCACGACCATGAACGCCGTGTCGTTCGCGGAGTCGTCCTTTTTTCCGATTCCACCCGATCCGCTGCTCATCGCCCTTTGTTATGCGAATCCGACGAAATGGTGGCGCTACGCCGCCTGGTGCACGCTTTATTCGGTGCTCGGGGGCATGCTTGGTTACTACCTTGGCCTGCAATTCGAGCCCTTCGTGCGCAAACTTCTGCCAATGCTCGGGGTGACGAATCCCGACGCGAAATTCGTCATGGTGCAGGCGTTTTACGATAAATGGGGCTTCCTCGCACTCACCGCCAAGTCGCTGACGCCGATTCCCTTCAAGATTTTCACGATTGCCTCCGGCGTCCTGCATTACAATTTTCCTCTCTTCGTCGCGGGGGCCACGCTCGGGCGCGCCATCCGGTTTTTTCTCGTCGCCGGATTGATTCGCTTGTTCGGCGAAAAGGTCCGGCCGTTCATCGAGAAACAGTTGGCTCTGGTCGTGACGATCTTCTTTGTTGTCATCGTCCTAGGGTTCGTCGCGCTCCGGTTCCTGCGCTGAACCGGCCGGAAATCCCTCGATCTGTTCCGCAACGCCCTCGGGTTGCGCTGGTTTTATTAGCAAAACTAATTAACCTCATAAATTAATTGAATGTCCGGTGGCTTTGGCTGTCGAACCGCTATGTCACCTTGGTGGGCGACCGCCAGCCTGCCTCCAAAATCACCACTTCGTCCCGATTTCCCAGCCATGTACTACCTCAAGAAAAATGCCCCGAGACCCGCGCCGGCTCAGTTGAGCCTCGGCGACCTCATCCAGGCGGTCAGCGAAAGCTCTAACAACCAGCGCGAGACCGTGGCGACGGTGGCGGACTTGCTTGCCAGTGGCCGCGTCCGCGTTCAAAAGCGCCGCGCGCACGTGACTTTCTGATCGATTCGCCACATCAATTTCACGCGCCCTTGGGACCAACGTCCCAAGGGCGTCTTGTTTGGTGGAACGCAACCGGGCGCGTTGGCGATGGGTAGGGACGACCGTCCCCGGTCGTCCCAACCTCCGCGCGCGTGAATTTCATTTGGAATCGACACGTTTGCGAGTGCTGGATCCAGGCAGCCATTCTTGGCCCCGGCTCGGGCCAACCCGATCCACCTACATCAAATCGCCTCTTGCCTTCGCGGTCGGCTCCTCTTTGTTCGGAGGCTCTATGATCGAGCGCTATACCCGGCCGCAGATGGCCGCCATCTGGTCGGAGCAACGTAAATTTTCCATCTGGCTGGAGATCGAAACGCTCGCCTGCGAAGCCCTCGCGGATCTCGGCGAGATTCCCCGGGCCGACGCGGTCGAGATTCGCGCCAAGGCGAAATTCGATGTCGCCCAAATCCTCGAGATCGAAAAACGCACCCAGCACGATGTCATCGCGTTTCTGGAAAACGTGGCTGACTCGGTTGGCCCCGCCGCGCGCTGGATGCACCAGGGCCTGACGTCCTCCGACATTCTCGACACCACGCTCGCGGTGCAAATGGTCGAATCGACCGATCTTCTGGCAAAGATGCTCGAAACACTGCGCGTGACGGTGGCGAAGCGCGCGATCGAATTCAAGGACACGCCGATGATCGGCCGCAGCCACGGCATTCACGCGGAGCCAATCACGTTCGGCTTGAAGCTGGCGTTGATGTACGACGAGTTTGGTCGCGCGCAGGAACGACTCGCGCAGACGCGCGCGCGCATCGCGGTCGGAAAGCTCAGCGGCGCGGTGGGCACGCATGCGCATTTCGATCCGCGCGCCGAGGCCTCGGTCTGCGCGCGCCTCGGGCTCAAGGCGGCGACGCTCGCGACGCAGATCATCCAGCGCGATCGTCACGCCGAGTTCATGACCACGCTCGCTCTCATCGCCGCGAGCATCGAACGATGGGCAACCGAATTCCGCCACCTGCAGCGCACGGAGGTGCTCGAGGTGGAGGAACGATTCGCGGAAGGACAGAAGGGCAGTTCGGCCATGCCGCACAAGCGCAATCCCATCACCGGCGAGCGCCTTTGCGGGCTCGCGCGCGTTGTCCGGGGAAACGCGGTCGCCGCCATGGAGAACGTCGCGCTCTGGCACGAACGCGACATTTCCCACAGCAGCGCCGAGCGCATCACCATGCCCGACTCGTGCATCCTGCTCGACTACATGCTGGCCAAGCTCGACACCTTGGTAGCGGGGCTCGTGGTGTATCCCGAAAACATGCGCCGCAATCTCGAACTGACGAAGGGGCTCTACTTCAGCCAGTCGATTCTGCTCGAACTCACGCGCCGCGGACTCGAGCGCAAGATGGCCTACGAAGCTGTGCAACGCGCCGCCATGGCGACGTGGCAGGGCAGCGAAACCCTTGAGCAGAATTTGAATCGCGAGGCGGCGATTGCAGCGGTCCTCAAGCCCTCCGAGATCACCAAGCTCTGTTCTCTAGAGGTCCATCTCCGCCATGTGGATACGACATTTCAGAGTCTGGGAATTACCTGACCAACAGGAGTTTCCGTTGCGGTTCGTGGCCGCAAAATATAATTGACTCGACGCAGTCGGGTGCCAGTCACCATGCTCATTGCTAGATTTTCCCAGGTGTTGGCGGCGGAAAATCGTCCCCGATGCGACGCGATGAAGACCCTCAAGTCCATTGCGTTTGCCCTTACGGTGCTCGTCACGCTCGGACCCGGCATTTGTTCCCCGGCGCTTGACGCTGCGACGGTCACGTCCACCTGGACCAGCGCGGCGAGCGGATCCTGGAACCTCAATGGTAATTGGACCAACGTCCCAGCCTTGGGTGGCTTCCCGAACAACGG
>JANXRG010000036.1 GCA_025353105.1 Verrucomicrobiota bacterium | reverse complement strand
GGCGAGCAAATCGGCGATCAATTTCTCGATCTCCGGCCCGCGCAGGCGATCATTCGCCTTCACGGCGTGGCGGCACACCGTCTTGGCGATCATCTCCTCGCCGAGACGCAAGCGCGGCGTATCCGAGCCGGACGCTTTCAGTTCCTCGATCACTTCACGAATGAGCTGCTGCGGACGATCGATCGGCAGAAACGGCGGCAGGCTCTCCAATTTGAACGTGCCGGGACCAAACGGTTCCAGCCCGAGGCCCAGCCGTTGCAGGTCAGCCAGATTTCGAAGCAACCATTCCGCGTCGCGCGGGCCGACTTCAATCGTGAGTGGCAGCAGCAGCTTCTGCGACAGCACGTCGCCCGCCTCCAGGCGTCGGCGCAATTCCTCAAACAGGATGCGCTCGTGCGCCGCATGCTGATCGACCAACACCAATCCCCCCTCGCCTTCCATCAGGACGTAGAGCCGGTGCAAGACTCCGAGAATCCGGAATGGACCCGGCCGCGGCGGAACAACTTCCGGCGCGGCAGCTGGCAAGTCGGGGTTGTTGGCCGGGGCCGAAACCGCCATCGACGGCGCCGAATCCACCACGGCCCTCGACGCCACCGGCGGAAAATGCGTGACGTCGGCGGCGCGAAAGAGGGCTGCCGTCTCCGGGACTTCAAGCGCGGGCGCAGCCGGCGCGGCCACGAGATCCGGCTGATGAAACCCGCGCGTCCACTCGGCCCGGGCCGATTCCAGCGATCGCCGGACGGCGCTCACGACTGCCTCGTGGACGTCCGACGGTCGATGAAAGCGCACCTCGCGCTTGGCGGGATGCACGTTGACATCGACCGCTGCGGGCGGAATCTCGAGAAAGAGGAACGTCACGGGATGGCGCCCCTTCATCAGCGCGGTGTGGTAGCCCTCGCGCAACGCGTGATAGACCGTGTTGTTCTCGATCGCCCGGCCGTTGATGAACACGCGCTGGTCCGCGCGGCTGCCGCGGCTGACGCCCGGCCGGCCGATGAATCCACGGATGGCAGGGCGACCGTTCTCATCGGCGCTACCGTCGATTTCAATCAATTCTTCGAGCGACGCGGGTCCGCTCAAATCCCGAATCCGATCCTCGAGCCGCGCCGCGGCGGGAAGTTGAAAGACGATTCGGTCGTCGCGCACAAACGTGAAACCAACGCGCGGATTTCCGATCGCAAGCTGCTGCATCATCGCCTCGATGTGACCGTTCTCGGTCGGCTCCGAGCGCAGAAATTTCCGGCGCGCCGGTAAATTATAAAAAAGCGAGCGCACCTCGACCTGCGTGCCGGGCGCCTCGCCGGCATCGCGCACCGCCTCGATCTTTCCGCCGCGCACGAGCACCTCCGTGCCGGCCAGCGCCGCGGGTTCGCGCGTGGTCAGGCGGAAACGCGAGACGCTCGCGATGCTCGGCAGCGCCTCGCCGCGGAAGCCCATCGTCGCGATCGCCGCCAGGTCACGACCATTACGCAGCTTACTCGTCGCGTGGCGCTCCAGGCAGAGCAGCGCGTCCTCGCGGTCCATCCCGCAGCCGTCGTCGGTCACCCGGATGAGCGCGATGCCGCCGCGCTGGATGGCGACGGTGATCCTTGCGGCGCCAGCGTCGAGGCTGTTCTCGACCAGTTCCTTGACGACCGAAGCGGGCCGCTCGATGACCTCACCGGCGGCGACTTGACTCGCGACGGTCTCGGAAAGCAAAGCGATGCGGCCCATCGCGCGAAATCTAGCCGCGTTGCCGGTCCGCGCCAGCGCCGCCCGCTTGCATCATGTCATTTGACGATCCGGACGGGCGCCGCCCGCTAAATATGCCATAGTATTGTCCTAGGAATGATCCAAGTCACCGACAATGCGGTCAAACACCTGCGCGAGCTGGTCCCCGACGAAGGCGATCGCCGGACGCTCGGGCTGCGCCTGTTCATCGAGAAGGGCGGCTGTTCGGGCCTGTCGTACGGCATGAAAATCGCCGCCCGCGAAGAAGGCGACACCACCCTGACGCCGACGAGCGACGTCCAGTTGTTCGTCGACGCGGAGAGCGAGCCGCACCTGCGCGGATGCACGATCGATTATTCCGACGCGCTGACCGGCGCCGGCTTTCGGATCGTCAATCCCAACGCCGTTCGAACCTGCGGCTGTGGCACCTCATTTGAATCATCCGTCGAAGCATAACGCCGCGCCACCCGGCGGGTCCCGACCGCGGACCGGTCCATGAAGAGCGATTATCTTTCCCCCTTCGCCGGAGAGCGGGACGATCGCTCGCGACGCGGCAGCGGGGACCGCGAAGGCGGCGGGGGAAAGGATCACATCTTTCTTTGGACGGTGTTTCTTCTCCTGCTGACGGGCTTCTGTCTGGCCACGTGGATCGGCACCTTTACGGTCTTCGGACATCCGGAGCGGCCGTTCAGCTACAGGATTCTCCGGCGGATCAAGAAGCTGGATCCGCCGCAGCGATTCAAGTTGAACGCCGCGCCCCAGGGCGAATTCCTCACGGCGGAGAAGGCGTTCGCGCGGTATTTCACAATGAGCGATTTTGATCTGCGCAAGCTCAACGTGCAGCTCACGCGCGACTACATCCGGAATTTCCAGCAGACGACATCGGCCGTGCCGTACCTCACCGGCCGCTTCAGCGTGATGCAGGCCTTTCCGCTCCAACCCCGCGACTTGTTTGCCAGCGGCGCCGCGGCCCTCGCCGTGTCACTCGACAATCCAAAGTTTCTCGTCGAGCAGCTTTACCCGGCCGACGTGGCGACCGGCGCGCAAATCGCGAAGTCCCTCACCGCTGGCGTCGAGCTCGAACTCAAACGTACATACGATCTCGGCGCCGTCGTGCACGTCACCAAACTGCCCGACTCGCGAATCCTCCTAACCGTGGTGCCGCTCACGTATGGCGGGTTCGCGCTCAAAACGAGCGGCACCACATTTTCGCTCGAACCACCCAATGAGCTGAACCTCGCGGCGGATTGGCCGGTGTTGCGCGGCGACCGGCTGGATGGTGCGGACAAGACGTTTCTGCAGTACCGCCGCAAGGCGAAACTTGGCCCACTCGTCGTTCGCACCAAGGATTCACCGCCTCCCGCCGAAGCCGCCAAGCCACCCGACCTGCTCGTGAGCACGGAGTTTAAGCCATCCGGTCGTTCGGCCGCCCGCGCCGCCGCCGCTGCGGCCAAGCCCGTTAGCGCCACCCCACCCGCCACCGCCGCGGCCAAGCCGACACCCGCGGCTGCGTCGGGGGTCCCGGCCGCGACGCCGATCGCTTCGAGCCTACCGCCGGGCCGGCGGCTCAAGGCGACCGAACTTGCCGCGGCGGGCGAGGCACAATTCAGCAAGGACGAGCGCGTTTATCTCACCGGACAATTCTTCGTCCAGGCCGTCGCGGAAGATCGCGCCGTCCTGCTTCTGTCCGGCACTAAGCCCGGGCCCAAGACAACGCGCGTCATCGCCACGTTCCCGGCGGTAAAGGCTGTCCCCGCGGTGGGCAGCGAGATCGCACGCGACGATTTGCGCCCGTTTCAAGTCACGGATATCCGTCGCACCACCGACGGTTCATTGACCGTGTACGTAAAAGAGCTTCCGCCCTGACGCGCCTCATTCCTTCGTCTGCGCGTCGTCGAATTGCTGGCGCCAGAAGGCGAGACGTTCCGCGATCCGTTTTTCCTCCCCCTGTTCGCTGGCCTCGTAATAGCGGCGTCCTTCGGGCAGATACGCCTGCGGCACGTAGGCACCGTCGAAGTCGTGTGAATATTGATAGCCCTCGCCGCTCCCGAGTCGTTTCGCGCCGGCGTAACCGGTCCCCCGCAGATGCACCGGCACGGCCAACGTGCGGCCGTCGCGCACATCGGCCTCGGCCGCCTGGAGCGCGGCGTACGAACGGTTGCTCTTCGGCGCGCTCGCCAGATAAACCGTGGCGTGCGCCAGCGCGATGCGCCCCTCAGGCAGTCCGATGAACTCAACCGCCCGATGCGCCGCCTCCGCGACCAGCAGTCCGCGGGAATCGGCGAGGCCGATGTCCTCGCTCGCGGAAATCACGAGGCGGCGCGCGATGAAGCGCGGTTCCTCGCCAGCGTGCAACATCTTCGCCAACCAGTAAAGCGCGGCATCGGGGTCCGATCCGCGGATGCTCTTGATGAATGCGCTGATCGTGTCGTAGTGCCCGTCGCCGATGCGGTCATACACGATCGCCTTGCGTTGGATGCTCTCCTCGGCGGCCTCGCGCGTGAAATGGATCACGCCATCCGGCCCGGCGGGCGTCGTCCGCACGCCGATTTCGAGAGCGTTGAGCGCCCGCCGCGCGTCGCCGTCGCTGATCGTGGCGAGATGTTCCGCTGCGTCGTCGTCGAGGCGGACACGAAACTTTCCGAGTCCGCGCTCGTCGTCCTCGAGCGCCCGGTGCATCAGCGTCACAAGATGCTCCGCGCGCAACGGCTCCAGCGCGAAGAGCTGCGAGCGCGACACCAGCGGTCCGTTCACCGCGAACATCGGGTTCTCGGTCGTCGCGCCGAGCAGGCGCACGATCCCGCGTTCGACGTCCGGCAAGAGCGCGTCCTGTTGCGAGCGGTTGAAGCGGTGAATTTCATCAATGAAAAGGATCGTCCGCGCGTCGTAGCGCTTGCGCCAGTCGTCCGCGAGCGCCACCGCGCGCCGGATGTCGGCCACGCTGCCACCCACGCCGCTGAGCCGGACGAAACGCGCCTTGGTTGCCTTCGCGATCACCTCCGCGAGGCTGGTTTTTCCCACGCCGGGCGGGCCATGAAAGATGGCGGACGAAAGCCGGTCGGCCTCGATCGCGCGGCGCAACAGCTTGCCCGGGCCAAGCAGGTGCTCCTGGCCGACATACTCCTCGAGCGTCCTCGGCCGCATGCGCGTCGCGAGCGGCGCGTCCGCCGGCACGCGTTCGTCCCGGGGCGCCGCAGCCGGCTCGGTCATGAATAGTTCGGACTCGGACACAATCGGAATTAACCACCAAAAAATCCAAGAACACCAAGGGATTCTGGCAGCACACCTTCGACGCCTTCATTCGTGACCCTGAATTACTTGGTGCTTCATCCGGCGAGCTTCTGTCCGGACTCTCGCATCGTCTTGAGGCTGTGACCTCCCGCGCGCTTCGCGAGGCGGTGTCCGTCGGCATCGGTCACGAGGGGACAGTGGAAAAATCGCGGCGGCTCGCGGCCTAGCGCTCGAAACAACAGGATCTGCTGTGCCGTGGACTTGAGGAGATCCGCGCCGCGCACGACCTCGGTGATTCCCATCTCGGCGTCGTCGACAACCACCGCGAGTTGATAAGTTGGGACGCCGTCCCTTCGCCACACGAGAAAATCCCCGAAGTCGCGACCCGCGACAAATCGCTGCGGTCCCTGCGCGTCGTCGACAAACTCGACGACTTCACCCGGATTGACGCGGAATCGCCAGTTGATTTCGCCCGGCGAGACCTCCGCGCGCGGCGGCGCACCAGCCGGCCGGCACGTGCCAGGGTAGAGCGACTCCAACTCGTCCTCGGCGTGAGGAGCCGAAATTGCGCGCTCGACATCCTTGCGAGTGCATCGGCACGGATAAATCAAACCCTGCTGGGCGAGCGTTCGCCAGAACCCGAGGTACTGCGGCAGGCGCTCGCTCTGCCGAACGGGATCACCATCCCAATCCAGTCCCGCCCACCGCAAATCATCGATTAATGACGCTTCGAATTCCGGCTGGCAACGCTCACGGTCAAGATCTTCGATCCGAAGTACGATTCTCCCGCCCGCCGCCCGTGCGCGCTGATGGGCGACGCGAAACGTCGCCGCATGCCCGACATGCAACAAACCCGTGGGCGAGGGAGCGAGACGGCCGACGTACATGGGAACAGGAACAACGAACAATGGAACCTTACCAAAACGCGAGCGTTTCCCGGATTTGAGGAGTAGATTCTTCCACTTCGGCGCCACACCCCGGATACTTCTTGCTCCTTTCTCCCTGTTCCCTGTTCCTTTTTATTCGATGTCTTCCGAGCCCACGCTTTCCGAGATCCGCGAGGCGCGCCAGTTGATTGCACCGCATATTCATCGCACGCCGATTTTGTCTTCCGCCACGCTTGACCGCGAATTCGGCGCGAAGCTGTTCTTCAAGTGCGAGAACTTCCAGAAGGTCGGGGCCTTCAAAGCGCGCGGCGCGACGTTCGCGGTGTTGTCAGCCACCGACGCCGAAGTACGGGGCGGCGTCGTGACCCATTCTTCGGGCAATCATGCGGCCGCCCTCGCGCGGGCCGCGGTGATCCGCGGCGTGCCGGGCCACATCGTCATGCCGGACAACGCGCCGAAGGTGAAAATGGAATCGGTGATGCGCTACGGCGGGCTGATCACATTCTGCGCGCCGACGCTCGCCGCACGCGAGGCTGCGGCCGCGAAAATCCAAGCGCAGACCGGCGCGGCGCTCATCCATCCATTCGACAATTGGGCGGTCATCACTGGCCAGGGCACCTGCGTGCTCGAGGTTCTCGAGGATTTGCCGGACCTCGACATGATCCTTGCGCCCATTGGCGGAGGTGGCTTAACGACGGGCACCGCGATTGCGGCCAAGGCGATGAAACCCGGCATCCAGGTCTTCGCGATCGAGCCGGCCGGCGCGGACGATGCATTTCGCTCGATGCAGACCGGCATCCGCCAACCGCAGGATCATCCGCAAACGATCGCGGACGGCCTGCGCACGGGCGTCGGAGAAAAGGCCTTTTCCGTGCTGCATCGGATGCTCGACGGCGTGGTCACGGTGAGCGAGGAATCCATCATCACCGCGATGCGCAAGACGTGGGAGGTGATGAAGATCATCATCGAACCCTCCTGCGCAGTGCCCCTCGCGGCTTTGGTGGAAAGAAAGCTGGACGTCGCCGGCAAGCGCGTCGGAATCATTCTCAGCGGCGGAAATGTCGACCTCGACCGGCTGCCGTGGCAAACTGACCGCTGATGAAGCCCGTGTTCGTCCAAGTCATCCCGCGCGTAGTCGCGCGGGATGTCAACGCCGCGGTTGAATTCTACGAAACCAATCTTGGCTTTCAGACCACGCTGCACTTGGAGGACTTCGCGATTCTGAAGCGCGATTCGATTGAGATGCACGTCGGTCTGCTCGAGCACGATCCACTGAACAACAATATCCACTGCCGCGTCGATGTCCGCGGCGTGGCGGAATTGCACGAACGCTGTCGCGCGCTGGGCATCGTGCACCCGAACGATTCCCTCTCGATGAAGCCCTGGCACCGTCTCGAATTCAGCGTCCTGGATCCCGATCGAAACCTGATCACCTTCGCCGAGGTCGTAGCGGCACGCACCGCGTGAGTTCCGACCGCCGATGGACATCCTTGAAACTCCGCGCCTCACCCTCCGCCGGCTGGAGGAGAGCGACGCCGAGCGGTTGTTCGAGATTTATCGCGAGCCCGACGTGCTGCGCTATTTCGCCGTCGGGCCGCCCGACACGGTTGACGACGCGCGCGCCGCGATCCGCCGGCACCTGTTGCGCTACGAGGAATGGGGATTCGGACTGTGGGCCACGGTGCTGCGCGAGACCGGTGATCTCGTCGGCCGCTGCGGGCTGCTGCTGCAAAATCTCGACGGCGATCCGGAAATTGAGGTGGCATATCTCATCGCCCCCGCCCACTGGGGCCGTGGCCTCGCCCGCGAAGCATCGCGCGCCATTCGCGATTACGGATTCGGGCCGCTCAAGCAGGAACGTCTCGTCGCGATCATCCACGTCGATAACGAACGCTCGAAACGGGTGGCCCGGTCGATCGGCATGGCGTTTGACCGGCGCTCAAAGTATCTGCACCTCGATGTCGACGTCTTCGCCATGGGTCGACCCGCTTCTCCCTGATCGAAAGCGCATTCGATTCCGCCTTGCCCGGGCGGTATCGGCGTTCAGTCAGCCACTTCCTGCTTTGTGAATTTTCCCTTTCAACCCAAGCTGCTTGAAGTTCTTCGATCCGGTTACAGCAGGAAGCAGTTGGGCAATGATGTCGTCGCGGGACTGATCGTCGGACTGCTCGCCGTGCCGCTCGCGATCGGCTTCGGCATCGCCAGCATCCCATTCACGCCGCCCGCGGGCTTTCCCAGCCCCGCGGCGATGGGTCTGTACTCCGCCATTTTCGGCGGACTCATCATCTCGCTGTTTGGGGGCAGCCGAGTGCAAGTCGGCGGTCCCACCGGGGCTTTCGTGCCGATCGTGGCGGTGATTGCGGAACGGCACGGTCTCGCCGGCCTGTGGCTCGCGACGTTTCTCGCCGGGCTGATCCTCATCGGGCTCGGGCTCGTTCGCGCCGGCGCCTTCAGCCGCTTCATTCCGCTGCCGGTCGTGATCGGATTCACCTCCGGCATTGCGGTGCTCATCGGCATCCAGCAAATCAAGGACTTGGGCGGGCTGAAGATCGTGGGCGCGTTGCCGGCCGAGGGCTGGGAAAAGATTGTCGCCATCACGCGCGGGTTGCCGTTCTTCGATCCCACCACGGTCACCGTCTCGGTGGTTGGTCTTATTGCCATCTTTCTGATTCCGGAGCGCTGGCGACCCCGCGTGGCGGTGCTCGTCATCGGCACCATTGCCGTCACGGTCCTTGGACTTGCGGCCCTGCCCGAACGGGCAGGGCTTGCGACGATTGGATCCACCTTTGGTCATCCGGCGGGGACGCACTTCGCCGGGGCGGTGCCGGCGGGCATCCCGCCCTTGATTCCCATCGAGTGGTCGTGGGAGATGGTGAAGCGCGTTTTCCCATCGGCGATGGTTATCGCGTTCCTTGGCGCCATCGAATCGATCCTGTCGGCACTCTCGACCGACAAGGTGATCAAGGATCATCATAATTCCGATCAGGAACTCCTCGCCCAGGGTCTCGCCAACTGCTTCATCCCATGGCTGGGCGGCCTGCCGATTACCGGCGCCATCGCGCGCAGTTCGACCAACGTGCAAAGCGGAGGCCGATCGCCGATCGCAGGCATCGTGCACGCGTTGTTTCTCGCCCTGGTACTGCTCCTGGCCGGGCCGCTGGTCGAACGCATTCCGATCTGCATCCTCGCCGTCATTCTCATGCACGTGGCGGTGAAGATGTTTGAATCGCGTGGCTTCGCGGAGCTGACGCGCGTGACGCGCGGGGAGATGATCGTGGCGGTGGTCACCTTTCTGCTGACCGCGCTCATCGATCTGAACTGGGGTGTGGGTTTCGGGTTGGGCGTGAGCGCGGTGGCGAGCATTTTGCGCTTGCAGGAAATCACCGTCATCCGCCCGGTGCGAATCGAGACGGACGGCGACGGCAACCCGCTCCCGGCGATCGTGTTCCGGGTGGAAGGGATGCTGTTCTACGCGGTGGCCGATGAGTTCCTCGAAAAGATTGAGCGCGCCCTCGATCTCGATCCCTCAGCCCGCGCCTTGATTCTGCGCATCAACAAAATGGTCTCGCTCGATTTTCAGGGCCTGAAGGCGCTGCACGATCTGCACGCCTTGTGCCGGGGACGCGGCGTGGAATTGATCCTGTGCGACACCCAACCGCACCCGATGCGCATGATGCACAAGGACGGGTTCATCGATCGACTCGGGCTCGAAAATGTCTGCGGCGACTTCGAGGACGCGATGAAACGGGCGGAGGACCTGCCGCCCCGGGTCGCTTTGGCGGGCTGACCGGGGCCAAACCAGGGTCCTGCGCCATTCGAGGCTTTGATTCGGAACTCCTAACCGGTAAAGATGGGTTCGACAGGAAAAAAGCTGATGCCGAACGACGAAGGCCACATCGACCACCATTTCATCGTCCGTTCCGGCGCGCGGTCTTTCCCGCTCGATAACAGAAGGGTCGACATCACCTCCGCCGTTGATGGCGCCGTCTACACGTACCGCCGCGCGCTCTTCGGGCACGACGCGACGATGACGCGCGATCGGCAACTGATTCTGGAAGTCAAACGGGGTCGTTTCCTGCGACGCGGGGACACGGAATTAAACGAGGATGCCGGACGTCCCATCGCCCGGGCCCAGGAAGGGCCAACGCTGCACGTGAGCGCCTTGGCCGGAGTGGAATTTAAAATTGAGTCGGCGGACCTGAGCCGCGGCCGCGCCCGGGATTCGCGTTTTCTCTATTCTGACGCGGACGTACGCAGCGAGGTCTGCGGACGGATCGACAAGCTGAGTTGGTTAAGTTCGGTCCTTGAGGTCAAACTGCCGGGGAAAATTCCGAAGTCCGTCGCCCTTTTTTCCGCGTGGTGGATGTGGCGCCGGTGGGAACGCGCGAAGGCGCTGGGGTGAGTTGGTCGATCGTTTCCCCGAGGCCCGCTACAACGAAAACTCGAAGCTCGAAATGCGAATAAAGTTTCAGGTGAGCAAACAAAGAAAGATCGAAATACCGCCTTCGAAAATTTCCGCCCATTCAATCCTTTTCCCACTTACTTCGAGTTTCGAATTTCGAGTTTCTAACATCGAATGGTGGCTTAGAACGCGCGCTTTGCGCCCCCCTAATACCCCGCCGCCTGCCCGTCCTTGCGGCTTTCCGAGGCGCCGATGTACACGCCGTGGGCCTGGTCGAACATGATGGCCTGGTAGCCACCGAATCCGCCGAGGCCGATTCGCACGTTGTGGCCCTTGCTCATCAGGCCGCGCACGCTCTCCCACGGAATCGTGCTCTCGACCTCGACGTACCCGCCGTTCGTCATCCTTTCGCCGGTCGGCTCGCTCGAGTCGTTGTGCTGCCAGCGCGCGGCGTCCCCCGCCTCCTGCAGGCCCATGCCAAAATCGATCAGGTTGTGAATGATCTGCGTGTGACCCTGCGGCTGCATCGCCCCGCCCATGACACCAAACGCCAGCCACGGCTTGCCGTCCTTCTTCACGAACGCCGGAATAATCGTATGGAACGGCCGCTTGCCCGGCGCGTAGACGTTCGCGTGACCCGGCTCGAAGGTGAACAACTCACCCCGATCCTGGAAGCCGAAGCCCGTGCCCGGCACGACGATGCCGCTGCCCATGCCCCGATAGTTGCTCTGGATCAGTGAGACCATGTTCCCGTCGTTGTCCGCCGTGCACAGGTAAATCGTGTCGCCCTCGTTCAACTTCGGATTGCCAGCGTCGACGCGCTTCGCCGCGCGGTTTGGATCGATCAGCTTCCGCCGTTCGGCGGCATATTCCTTCGAGAGCAGTGACTTGAGCGGAATCTTCGCGAAATCAGGATCGGCGTAAAACTTTGCGCGGTCCTCAAACGCGAGCTTCTTGGCCTCGAGCATCAAATGCAGCGCTTGTGGATCATTAAAGCCGAGCGAACGGAGGTCGAAACCCTCGAGAATATTCAGCGCCTGCAACGCCGCGATGCCCTGCGTGTTCGGCGGGAGCTCGTACACGTCGTACCCGCGATAATTCACCGACACCGGCTCAACCCACGTGGACGTATGTTTCTCGAAATCAATTTTCCGCAACCATCCACCATTGACCGAGAAAAACGCGTCGACCTTGTCGGCGATCTCGCCGCGGTAAAAGCCGTCGCGGCCCTTGGTCGAGAGCAGACGCAGCGTCTTCGCCAGGTCCGGATTTCGAAACATCTCGCCCTTCGCCGGGGCCCGGCCGTTGATCGTAAAAGTATCCTTGAATCCTCCCGGCTGTTTGCTCAAGACCGGCGCGCTGCGGTCCCAATAGTACGCGATTAGTTCTGTCACCGGGAAGCCCTCTTCCGCATAGCGAATCGTGGGCGCGAGCAGGTCGGCCACGGGCAATTTGCCGAATTTTTTGTGCAGCTCGAACCAGCCGTCCACGCAGCCCGGCACGCTGATCGGCAGGAAACCGACCGGCGGAATCGTCTTCGATCCGATTTTTTCCAGCTCGGTCTTGAACTGGGCGTAGCTCAATCCCAACGGCGAGCGTCCGCTGCCGTTCAAACCGTAGAGCTTGCCGGTTTTAGCCTCGTACACGATCGCGAAGAGATCGCCGCCCAGGCCGTTGCTGACGGGCTCCATCAGGCCAAGCGCCGCGTTAGCCGCGATGGCGGCGTCGACGGCAGTGCCGCCCGCCTTGAGGACATCGAGACCAATCTGGGTGGCGAGGGGATGGCTCGTGCACACCATGCCGTGTTTGGCGATCACCTCGGAGCGGGTGGCGAAGGATTTACCGGTGATGCGATCCACTTGGGCGGAGAGTGAAGTGGCGAGGGAAAGCGACGCGGCGAGAGAACCAACAAAGCGCAAGTTCATGTCGCCAAGTCTCGCGCAGACCGACCGCGTCACAAGGCGAAACACGGCGGCACGGAGCGCGTTAACTGTTCCCCAGGGGCCGGCCGAATGCCACGAAACGGCCCTCGTGTTTGAAGAGGCCGAAAAATGTCTTGTAGCCGCCCTTCTTGGCGGTGGGATCGAAGACGTAGACGTTCACGCCGGAAGCCTGCTGCGAACCGGCCATCAACCACCGGTCCTGCGCGTCGGTTCCCAAGTAAACCATGACGTGCGTGATGTCCGGTCGGCGCACCGGCTTGTAGGTGTTTTCCCAAAAAAGCAGGTCACCCACCTTGAGCCGCCGCCCCAATTTGTCCGTGTTGATTCGGCTGCTCAGAAACTCGTGGGGCGCCGGCCAAAGCAGGCGCGCCCGATCGAGCGCGAGGTACTGATCCGACGCGGTGCGGGGCAAGTCGAGCCCAACCCCCTCGCGGTACAACCAGCGGGCGGTGTTGGAACAATCCATCACCCACGACACCGACTCGCCCGGCGGAGTCCACGATCCATTGTACGGAATGCCCTTGGTGGCCAATTGGCGGGAGAGACCGAGAAAATTCGGGTTTCGGCGATCGCTCATGATGGGACCTTCCGGGCGCGGTGGGGGCACCACCGCGGGCGTCCGGCCGGTCGCGCGCGGAGTCGTGGGCGGCCTCCCGAGTTCGTCGATCGGTGGTTCATCACGCGGCGTGTTGGCCGAATCCGCCCGCGAGTCCGCGGCCGGTGGTGCGCTCCGCGGTCGCAATTCACCGCGCGACGTTCGGGCGCCAAGATCCTGAACAAACGGCGTGGGCATCGCCTCGGCCTCGTTGCGCGGGGCGGCCACCGCCGGCTTCACGCGCGGCCGGGGAACCGGCGCACCCGCGGTCTCGCGCGCCGGAACCGGCCGCGTGACATTCGCCGGCGGCGACGCGTCTCCACCGGCTGGGATCCGAATCGTCGTGCCAGGTGTGAGCGCGTCGCCGGTCAGTCCGTTCGCGGCCCGAATCGCATCCGCCCGGACTTTGTACTGCCAGCTCAGGCGCGGCACCGTGTCGCCCGACTGCACGCGATGACGAATCGGCGCATCCTCCGCGTGCACCCCGATCACGACGGCAGCGCTGGCCGCCAGAATGAAAAGCGCGTGACGCACGAAATTCATGATTCGTGGGCGAGGGCGCGCAGCGGTCCGTCGGTAAGGCGGCAGATGACCCATTCCTTGATCGGCCTCGCGCCGAGGCTCTCGTAAAATCGCATGGCGTCCACGTTCCAATCGAGCACGGCCCACTCGAACCGTCCACAACCGCGAGCGAGGGCAATCTGCGCCAGCCGGCAGAGCAACGCGCGGCCGATACCGTGTTTCCGGAAGGCCGGCTGCACGTAGAGGTCCTCGAGGTAGAGTCCGCGCCGCGCCAGGAACGTCGAGAAGTTGTGGAAATAAAGGGCCAAGCCAACCGGCAGGCCTTCTGCCTCGGCGAGCAAGGCCTCGCAATGGCCGGAAGCCAGCGCATTGCGCAGCAGTTCCTCGTCGGCCACCACCTCGTGCGCGAGACGCTCGAACTCGGCCAGCTCACGCACGAGCGCGAGGATGGCGGGAACGTCGGCGGCAGTCGCAGAACGAATCGCGAAGCTCATGGCGGATCAGCGCAAGACCACCGTTTCGCCGCCGGCCCGCGCGCGAATCTCGCGCAGAACGCGATTGTACGAATCGGCGACGACGAACCGCTGACCCGGTTGCGCCGGAGTCGAAAACTGTCCGCCCGGCGGGAGGTTCGCGACAAACTGCCAACCCCCGGAGGGGTTGATGACGTACACGCGCACGGGCGCCGCGGCATTGCTGATGAAGCGGATCTGGCTCCTCGCCCCACCCTCGTAGATCGGGCCCGCCGGCGGATAGGGGGCGCCGCCGTAGCCACGCTCGCGATGGCGAAACGTAAAGATTTGGTTTTCGCTGACCGTCTGCGTGAACTGGCGACCGTTCGCCACGTAAACCACATAGACGCCTTTGCCGCGCCGCGGCGCCGGGTCCGCGCCGAAAAACGCGTTGGTCACCGGAAAGGAATACTGACCGCGGTTCACAAGACCCTGAACGCGATCGCTCACGTCGATCGCCGCCCCCTTTACGCCGTAGCTGGCTTGCAGGATTTCGATGGCTGGGGACGTCGCCGCGGTGAAACCGAGCGCGGCAAGAACGAAGGCGAAGCGAATGAGGCGGGGGAGTTTCATCACGAAAGCGTCACGACCGAATAACACATCCAACTCGCGACTGGCAATTCCAAGGCGCGAAGTCAGATCGGGATTTCTGACGCCGCGCGCGAACAATCCATTCGAGCTAATTGCGGCGCCGCGTCAATCGGGCTTTGCAAACGCGCATCGATTTCCCATCTTCCGACTCATGCGACTGCCCACCCCGCTACGGATCAGCCTGTTCCTCCTCGCCGCGTCCCCACTCCGCGCCGCACCGGACCAGGCCAAAGCGCTCACCGATTTCCTGGCGGCCGAATGGGAATACACGATGCAGCAGAGCCCGGTGTGGGCGTCGAACCTCGGCGATCGCCGGTTCAACGATCGTTGGGACGATCAAAGCCGCGCGGCGATCGCGGCGCGGCACGAACATGATAGTGCGGCGTTGAAACGGCTCGCGACCATCCCGCGTGACCAGCTCCCGGCCGCCGACCAACTCAATTACGATCTCTACGAGCTTGATTTGAAGAATCGCATTGTGGGCTATCGCTTCCGCTTCTACCTCATGCCGGTGAACCAGCGCGAGGGCCCGCAGACCGCGGACGACACCGCTGCGTCGCTGCGCTTCGAGACGGTGAAGGATTACGAAGACTGGATCGCAAGATTGCAAAAATTTCCCGACGTGCTGGCGCAGTCGACCGACCTGATGCGCGAAGGCGCCGGGGCCCACATTGTTCAGCCAAAGATCGTAATGCAGCGGTTACCCGCGCAGCTCGCCAAACAGATCGTGGCGAAACCCGAGGACAGCGGATTCTTCCGGCCCTTTAAGAAATTTCCCGGCACCGTCGCCGCCGCGGATCAGCAGCGGCTGACCGACGCCGCCCGGAAAGCGATCACGGAGGGCGTCGTGCCCGCGTTTGTGAAGTTCAAGCAGTTTTTCGAGCAGGAATACCTGCCCGCGTGCTACGACGGCGTCGGCATCTGGCAGCATCCCGAGGGTGAGGCGGCGTACGCGTACGCGGGGCGCGTCTCGACGACGACCTCGCTGACACCGCAGCAGATTCACGACATTGGCTTGAAGGAGGTCGCCCGCATTCGCGCCGAGATGGAAAAGATCAAGGACAAGGTCGGCTTCAAGGGCTCGCTCGGCGAGTTCTTCGTCCATCTCCGCACCGACCCGAAATTCTTCTACCGGACCGGCGAGGAGCTGCTCGAAGCCTACCGTGCGATGGCGAAGGAAACCGATCCGCTACTCGTAAAGGTGTTCAAAATCATGCCGCGCATGCCCTACGGTGTCACGCCCATTCCCGCCATGATCGCACCGGACACGACGACCGCCTACTACAGCGAGCCAGCCGCCGACGGGTCGCGCGCAGGCCGTTATTTTGTGAACCTGTACAAGCCGGAAACGCGACCGAAGTGGGAGATGCGCGCGCTCTCGCTCCATGAGTCTGTCCCGGGCCATCATTTCCAAATCGCAATCGCGATGGAACAGGCCGAACTGCCGAATTTCCGCCGCTACGGCGCCTACACCGCTTATGTCGAAGGGTGGGCTCTCTATTGTGAATCGCTCGGCAACGAGATGGGGCTCTACGATGATCCGTACGAAAAGTTTGGCGAGCTGACCTATGACATGTGGCGCGCGGTGCGCCTCGTCGTGGACACCGGCATCCATTCGCTCAAGTGGGATCGGCAGAAGGCGATCGACTACTTCCTCGCCAACGCGGCGAAGACAGAACTCGACGTGACCAACGAGATCGATCGTTACATCGCGTGGCCGGCCCAAGCGCTCGCGTACAAAATCGGTCAGCTCAAGATCAAGGAGCTTCGCGCCCGAGCCACGGCCGCGCTCGGAGATAAGTTTGATCTCCGCGACTGGCACGATCACCTCCTCGCGTGCGGCGCCGTCCCGCTCGAGGTCCTCGAAAAGCGCATGGACGCCTGGGTGGCGGAACGCGTCGCAACGAAGTAGCAATCCAACCGCGAAGAAATCCAAGAACACCAAGAAAGGGAGGATCCCACGATCGGCCCGCCCTCCTCGCCATCGTCATTCGTGCGGATTTCGGCATTCGGCATTCGCCATTCGGAGCGCAGCGACGTGCCTTTCCACTTGTGCGCGCGGGGTGATCACGGACAGTCGCCCGAATGTTGTCCCGGCCAACCCTGATCCTTGTCGCTCTCGCGTGCTCGGCGGCCACGTTGTTCGCGCCCGCCCGCGGCGCAGGATCTGACATCTCGGAGGTCGGCGATATTCTCGCGAATGAGGGGTTTACGGCGCTGCCGCTTCGCCGCGGGAGCGACGACCAGTTCGAACTTGCCGGTCGGGTCTCCGTCAACGGAATCCCGGGGCGCTTCCTCGTCGACACCGGGGCGCGCGTCAGCGTGATCGACCGGCGCAGTCTCAAGCGCTTCAAGCTCACGAGCGAGCGAACAACGGCCCGCATTTCCGGCGCGCTGGGCGGGCGGACCGAGCGGTTGCAGGCTGCGTTGGCCACGAGCTTCCGGGTCGGACCCGCAGACATGCGGCCGTTCCTCTTCGGCGTCACCAATCTCGGAGCGCTCAACGGGTCACGCGACCGGTCGGACGACGACTTCCACGGCATCATCGGCACGGATGTGCTCCGCACGTACCAATTCGTCATCGACTTTCGCGGGCTGCGATTTTTTGTGCGCGTGGACGATCCGAAAAACGCGTCGCGCTCCAATCTCGCCAGCGTCCTGAAGCGCAACGGATATGTCGAGATCCCGTTGTCCCGCGTGGCGAACAGCGAATTTGAATTCACGGCGCGCGTCAACGGCACCGACTTTCCCATGCTCCTCGACACGGGGGCGGCCGTGACGTTGCTGGATCGCACGCATGCCCGGGCCGCGGGCCTCCGGCTCCAGCGAACCGACGAAGTGGTGCGCGGGGCGGCGGGCACGAGCCGGGGCCTGATGCTGGCGGAGGTGGAGAGCTTCCGGGCCGGCGGCTTTTCGACGGGCCCGCTCCAGATTGCCGTCACGGATCTGGCGCCTCTCAACGCCCAGTTTGCGGCGGCCGGCCGGCCACCGCTCGGCGGGTACCTTGGCAGCGACTTCCTCCGCGCCAAGAACGCCGTCATCGACTGCGCGAACCTGCGCCTGTATCTACGGGACTAGGCTGGCGCCACGCTTTGACGCGGCGGTGCTTTGCGGTTTCCTTCCTCTCCCGCCCGGGCCTCCGGCGTTTCTCCGTGTCCGATCTCTTTCCCAGACCTCGCCGCAACCCGGATGCCGGCAAACGGAACCGCAGCCGCGCCAAGGTGAGCGCGGTGCCGGCGCCTCCCGAGGCCGCGGCGTACCCGCCGGCGCCCGAGAGCGTCGGGCTCCGGCCGAAGAACGGCTGGCTGCTGGGCGACTTTGTCACCGACGTATTGATTCCTTCCTACCTCGCGCCGCGCACCGGGAAGCAGCAGATCAAGCCGACCTTCCCGCATCTCCGCGCCGGCCAGATTTGCATCACGTGGATCGGGCACGCGTCGTTCCTCGTTCAGATCGGGGGCCGGAACATCCTCATCGATCCGAATTGGAGCCTGTGGCTGAAGGTGATCAAGCGCGTACGCAAGCCCGGCCTGCGCATCCGCGATCTGCCACTCATCGACCTCGTCCTGGTCACGCACGCGCATTTCGATCACCTCGACAAGCGGACCCTGCGCGCTGTCGCCGCGAACCAGCCCATCGCCGTGCCCTTCGGCGTCGGCAGCCTGGTGCACGATCTGGGTTTTGAGCGCGTGCACGAGCTCGACCACTGGGGCTCGGTGACCTTTGGCGATTTGAAGGTGACCCTCACGCCCTGCCATCACTGGGGCGCGCGCATCCTCGCGGATCAACATCGCGGCTACGGCGGCTTCGTCATCAGCCAGGGCGGTCGATCCGTTTTTCATTGCGGCGACACGGCATATTTCGAGGGCTTCCGCGAAATCGGGGAGCGCTGCCCGATTGAGATCGCGCTGATGCCGATCGGGGCGTACGACGCGCCGACGGGACGCGAGGTGCACATGAATCCGGAGGAAGCGGTGCAGTCGTTCGTGGAACTGAACGCAAAATGGCTTGTGCCGATGCACTACGGCAGTTTTCCGCTCGGCCTCGAACCGATCAATGAGCCACCCGAGCGCCTCGTCGCGCGCGCCTGCGAACTCGGAATTGAAGACCGCGTCATTCTTCTCGAGGAAGGCCACCCGTGGGTGTTTTAGGGTTGGAATGCGGCGCCGCGGCGCCGCAATCCAATCTGATCACCCGACCGCCGAAGCGGCCGCAGCGTCCACAAGCCAGAGCGTTTCGCCGTTGAGCGAGACGATTCCCTGCGCCGGATAGCGGTCGGGGGCCCGCGGACCTTCCAGGACGGATTTCAGCACGCGGGCTTTGTCCGGACCGGCAACCAGGAAAATGACGGTCCGCGCATTGCGCAACACCGGCGGCGTCATGGTGATCCGATTGGTCGAATGTTTGTCGACCCAGACCGCGCAGACGGTAATCGCATTCTCCCGCAGCGCCGACGTCCCGGGAAAAATCGACGCGGTGTGTCCATCCGGTCCCATGCCGAGCAACATCACGTCAAACTCGGGCAGATGTCCCTGGCCAAAATGCCGCTCGAGTTCGCGCGCGTACTCGACCGCTGCGTCCTCCGGGGCCGGCAGCTCGCCCCGGATGCGATGAACGTTGCCCGGCGGAAGCAGATCGGGCGCGAGTCGATCGAACATCGCCTCGTTCGCCATGCGAAAATTACTTTCCGAATGATCCGGCGAAACGTGCCGCTCGTCGCCGAAGAAGAAATGCACTTTCGCCCACGGCACGCGATCGCGGAACGCCGGTTCCTCCGCCAGCAACCGGTAGAGCGACTTCGGGGTCGACCCGCCCGCCAGCGCCATCGTGGCGGTCCCCCGCTCGCTCACCGCGCGCATCAGCCGCCCCACGACCTCCTCCGCCGCCGCGCGCGTGAGCGTGGCGGGATCGGCAAAGCGATGCACGACGCGACGCGCGGAGAACTGGGCTGGATCCAAATCGTCGGGAAGCATGAAAGCGCGGCCGCAGGGCGGCGCGCGAGGCGGATAGTGCGGGAGTTCCGCGGGCGATGCACCAACTTTTCCGGAGCGGAATTTCGCCTAGGTTGCCAACCGGAAATGCGGATTCTCGATGATGCCGAATAGATTGCCCAGCGGATCGCGCACCAGGGCAACCCTGATGCCACTTCCCACGTCCGTCACTTGCTCCTCGAGCGTCGCTCCGTGGGAGAGGAGGTGCGCCAGTCCAGCGTCGGCGTTCTCCACGCCCCAATAAATGTTCACGGCGACGGCAGTCTCCGGATGATTGCCAGCGGGCTCCGGATGCAGGCCCAACTCGTAACCACCGACGTTGAAGCCGACATAGAACGGCTCGTCGAAATACGGGCCAAAGCCCAGCACCTTGGTGTACCAGGCCTTGGCTTCATCAAGGCGATCGCCCACCCGGAAAATGCAGGTGCGGAGACCGAGAAATGGCGTGCTCATGGGTCGAGATTACCCAAGCCGTCCAACGCTTTCAATTGCGTCGGGGCAAAATCACGCCGGCAAATCGAGCAGCGCGATGCCCGCGTTAATCTCACCGAAATAGCGCTGGGTCCACGTGTTCGGAAACAGGAGCGCCGGACGACCGCTGGAATCCTCCGCGAGGCGCACGTCGGTCGGCAGGCGCAGGGCCTTCGAGTCGGTCCCGGCCGGCAGCCATTTTGCGCATTCCCATGGTGCATTTTCCAGTCGCGAATCGGCGCCGTACTCGCTTTGCAGTCGATATTGCACCACTTCGAACTGGAGCGGACCCACCGCGGCCAGCAGCGGGACTTTTTGGACCGAGTCCGGAAATTGAAAAAGCTGGACCACGCCCTCCTGCAACAACTGCTCCAGCCCCTGGCGGAATTGCTTGAACTTTCCGGTGTTCGGATTGTGCAGAAACGCAAAGCACTCCGGCGGGAAGCGCGGGATCTCATCGTAACGCACCCGCGGATCCTCCGCGAGCGTGTCGCCGATCCCGAAGTCATTATAACCGACGAGCCCGATGATGTCCCCCGGCCAGGCCTCTTCCATCGTCTCGCGATCCTTGGCAAAGAGCCGGTGCGCGTTGGACAGCCGCACCTTCTTGCCGGTGCGCGAATGCGTCACCTGCATGTCGCGATCGAAGCGCCCCGAGCACACGCGCAGAAACGCGATCCGATCGCGATGCCGCGGATCCATGTTCGCCTGAATTTTGAAAATGAAGCCGCTGAACTTCTCGTCCTGCGGCTCAATCGCGCCGACGTCCACCGCGACGCGCGCCGCCGGCGGGACGGAGCGCTCGAGAAAATTGTCGAGCAGAAGCTGCACCCCGAAATTGTTCATCGCGCTGCCGAAGAAGACCGGCGTCAGCTTCCCGTCGTGCACGAGTTCAGGCGAATATTCCACCCCGGCGATGTCCAGCATTTCCAGCTCCTCGACCGCCTTCGCATAGCTCTCCTCATCAAGCTTCGCGCGCACGGCGGGATCGGAGAGTTCGGTCACGCTCACGGGCGCGACGTACTGGCCGCCACCGGGAATTTTTTCGAACAGATGCACCTGTTTCCCCTGCCGATCATACACGCCGCGAAACTCGAAGCCGGTGCCCAGCGGCCAGTTCACGGGGAACGCGCCGATGCCGAGCACGCTCTCCAGTTCGTCGAGCAGCGCGAGCGGCTCGCGCGTTGGTCGATCCATCTTGTTGAAAAAAGTGAAAATTGGCACTCCGCGCTTGCGACAGACCTCGAAGAGCTTCCGTGTCTGGGATTCGATGCCCTTGCCCGCATCGATGACCATGATGACGGCGTCCACCGCGGTGAGCACGCGATAGGTGTCCTCGGAAAAATCGCGGTGGCCGGGGGTGTCGAGGAGGTTGATTTTGTATCCGTGATACTCGAACTGCAGCACCGTCGAAGTAATCGAGATGCCGCGCTTCTTCTCCAGTTCCATCCAGTCCGAGGTCGCGGCGCGCTGCGATTTACGCGCGGTGACGGAGCCCGCGAGCTGCACGGCGCCGCCGTAGAGGAGGAGTTTCTCGGTCAGCGTCGTCTTGCCTGCGTCCGGGTGCGAGATAATCGCGAACGTACGGCGGCGCTGAATTTCTTCGGTCGGCAAAGGCATGGCGGGAGGGAGGCGAATGGAAGCCGTGCCGGCGCGCCGCGCAAGGTGGAACGCGATCACCGGGCGCGCTGGCGGTGGTTGATTCACCCGGCGCGATCGCCGCCCCGGCGGCGGATGGCGGGCCCCGCCGCCCAAAATTTGTCTCGATTCGGCGCCCCCTTCCGCGCAGGCTCCGCCGCGCGCGTGACGGAGCTTTTACACGACCATTTGGGCCGCCGCGTGCGAACATGACCCGTTGGCGCTGGCAGCCACTCCCCCCGCTCGTGAAACCATCTCGCGTTGCCCAGCTCGTCGTGTTCGCCATCGCGGCGTGCGCGACGACGGCGTGGGCCGAGGATGCCCCGATCAATTTCACCGGCACCTGGAAACTGGATCGGTCGGCTTCCGATCCCATGCGGGAGATGCTCAAGGCCCAGGGCTACAACGCGCTGGAGGTCAGCATCCTCGAAAAGGTGCCGGTCACCCAGGTGATGACGCCAACGTCGGATGGGCTGGCCATTGAGATTCGCTCGACCATCATCCGGACGAGCGAGCAATTGCACTTCGATGGCCACGCGCGGTCGGAAAAGAGCAGCGTGCTGGGTCCGGTGATTCGCCTGTCCCGCTGGTCGCCCGATGGCCGGCAGTTACTCACGATGATTCGCTACAATGCGAAATGCGGCTTGGGCGCGGAGATGACCGTCACGCGCACGATTGCGGGCGCGGAACGCAGCCGGCTCATGCAGGAAACATTCGTCCGTCTCGCCGATGGGCGCGAATTCAAGGCCCGCCAAGTTTTCGTCCGACAGGACGCGGGCAGCAGGGGCTGAGCGATCGGCGACGCCACCAAGGAAATGCCTTGACGCGGCCGGCCGGCCTGAACATGATGGGTGGTTCGCCACGCGGCGGTTACCGCGCGACAATCCAACCTGGCAATCACCCGAAATTCGCATGAGCACGGCCCCTTTGGACATGGACACCCTCAAAGCCCGGTTGAAGGCCACCTGGATGGCGGGCGACTACGGACATTTCGCGCAGTATCTTGAGCCGGGCGCGCTCGAGTTTCTCGCGCGCCATTCATTTCCCGCCGGCACCCGCCTGCTCGACGTCGCGTGCGGCGCGGGCCAGATTGCGCTGCCGTTGACGCGTGCCGGAGTCAACGTCACCGGCGTCGATCTCGCGGCCAATCTGGTTGAACAGGCCCGCCGGCGCGCGTCGGAGGCGGGACTCACGATCCAATTCGACGAAGGCGACGCGGAGGATCTGCCGTACCCGGCCGAGAGTTTTGACGTCGTGGTGAGTTTGATTGGGGCGATGTTCGCGCCGCGCCCCGAGCGCGTGGCGGCGGAACTCGTGCGGGTGTGCAAGCGCGGGGGACGCATCATCATGGGCAACTGGACTCCCGCGGGATTCATTGGGCAGATGTTCAAGGTGATGGGCAAGCACGTGCCGCCCCCGGCCATCATGCCATCCCCGCTGAAATGGGGCGACGAAGCGACCGTCCGCGAACGTCTTGAACCAGAGGCCAGCAGCCTGCAAATGACGACCCACCCATATCCATTTGCGTACCCGTTCGCACCCGCCGAGGTGGTTGAGTTTTTTCGCACTTATTATGGGCCCACGAATCGATCGTTCGCGACCCTCGATGCAAACGCCCAAGCCGCCTTGCGCAATGACCTCGTGCAATTGTGGTCCGAACATAATCTCGCTTCGGACGGGACGACTCGCATCACGTCGGAATACCTCGAGGTCGTGATGACCCGACGCTGAGAAATCGTAATCCTTGCCTCTCATGAGCGCTCCGCCCCTTGGCTTTCAGCGCGTCAAGGTGATCGCGCTTTCGGTCACGGACCCGGAGCGGGCCAACCGCTTTTACCGCGAGACGCTCGCGTTGCCGCCGGCGTACGAAGGCGAGGAAAAGGTCGGATATCTGCTCGGCCAGACCATCCTGATGTTGAAGGATAATTGGTACGCGCCGCCGACTGCCACGCCGAATCCGCGCATCACAATTGCCACCGACCACGCGCCGGACACGGAGGCCGCGTTGCGGGCACGCGCCGTCACCATTTCCGATCCGGTCCAGGCGTTCGACGACTTTTACGTCGGCAGCTTCATGGACAGCGAGGGCAACAAGCTGTGGTTTTGCTCGGCGGTGTGATCGCCATGCCGGACGACGTCAACGCGCCGAACGCCGGAGCAGGTCCTCGAGCTGGTCCTTCCACAGCAACGCAATCGTGTGGCTGCCGTGGCCGCGTGTCTTGTCGCTGAAGGGGATGATGATGAAACGGCCGTTCGGCACGCGCTTCATACCGGCCTCGAGCAGCCCCAGTTCGGGCGGATTGATCAAGTCATCTGCGGAATTTACCGCCAGCAGCGGCGCGCGGATTTTACCGAGTCCGGCGGCGGGATCGTAGTCGCGTGAGGCCTCGATGGCGTAGAGCACGTCGTTCGCGTCGCTGGTCTTAAGGAAATTCCCGAGGAACGCATCGAGCGTCTCATCCGTCTTCGCGAGGGTCGGCGAATCCTGCTGCCGTATGACCGCGTTGCTGCTTAGGAACCAAAGCATGTAGCCCGCGGCGCGAAGACTCGGCGGCTGCGCCATGTAGTCGCCGCCCTTCCAGTCGGGATCACCGCGAATCACGTCGCTAAGCATGCGGCGCCACGCTCGGTTGCGCCCGGAAATCTGCGTGGGGAGACTCGCCAGCGGCATCAACGCATCCATGAAATCGGGATAGCGCTGGGCCCAGACCCACGTGTGCATGCCACCCATCGACGTGCCCATCACCAGCCGCGCGTGGTTGACCCCGAGACCCTCGGTGAGCAGCCGGTACTGCGCCTCGACCATGTCGATGTAGCCGTAGCGGGGAAACTTCGCGTGCAGGCCATCACTGGGCTTTGAGGACTTGCCGTGGCCGATGCCATCCGGGACCACGATGAAAAACTTGGTCGCGTCGAGCGGCTGGCCCACGCCAAATAATTCACCCGCAAAATCGGGCCGGATGAATTGCGCGCCACTGCCCGTGGTCCCATGCGTGATCAACACCGCGTTGCGCACGACGCCCTGCGCGTCGCGCACCGGTTGGCCGAGGGTTCGGTAATGGATGCGCAAGTCTGTCAGCGTCTCGCCCGACGCGAACTTGAAGTTGCGCCCAACGAAGTCGCCCTCAACCGGCGCGGGATATTCGGCGGCGGCGAGAGTCGCTGCCAGCAAAAGAAAGAGGGTGATTCGAGTCAGCATGGCATTGAGATCGGGGATGGATTCGACAAGGCCGATATTGCCAAGTTGAAGCCGGGTGTCTACCACGTCTTGATTCACCCACTTCCCGCCCAATCTTCACCATGGGGTCGCGACTGGACTTCCCGCAGTCGTTGCGCTGGACTGACGCGGGCATCCGACCACCGAACGGAACCGAATGAGCCGCGCAGCCCTCCAGGATCTTCAACGCATTCCCGGCGTCGGGCCGAGCATTGCGCGCGATTTGATGGAATTGGGAATTCCAGGCGTCAGCGCCCTGAACGGCCGAGACCCGGAGCGGCTTTACGACCGCATTTGCAAGCTCCGCGGCCGGCATCAGGATCGCTGCGTTCTCTACGTCTTTCGCTGTGCAGTTTATTTCGCGTCGAATACGCGGCACGATCCGGAGCGATTGAAGTGGTGGAATTGGATGGATGAAAAGCCGGGCGTCAAGAAGCAGAAGCGACGCTCGAAATAGCCGGGATGCGTCACGATTCTCCGATGCGCTTCCCAAGGCGGCCTGATTTTTGTTTGCCGCATCCGGCTGCGGCTGCATGATCAATGGCCCCGTTCGTCCCGGCGATGCCTCCCCCTTCCCGCCCGAATCTCACCGTTCTCGCGATTCTCCCTGCGGGACCACTCGCCCGGGCGGCTGAGCCGCCGGCGCAGACATCCCAACGTGGAACCTGACCACCGCCATGAAAAACAAGAACCCCGCATTCGACAGGTATATTGCCGAGGCGCAGCCTTTCGCTCGCCCGGTCCTGATCAAAATCCGCACCCTTTTTCATCGGGCCTGCCCCGCGATCGAGGAAGCAATGAAATGGAGCCATCCATCGTTTGCCCGCAAGGGAATCGTGGGTGGCATGGCCGCCTTCAAGGAGCACATCCGTTTCGGATTCTGGAAGGAAAGCCTGATGACGAATCCGCAGCGAATTTTCAAGAGCGGCAAACGACCGGAGGAGCATGGCTTGAGAGCCCTCGGTGATCTGGCAGCCGACGACGTTCTCATCGCGGCCATCCGCGAGGCGGTGCAGCTCAACGAGGCCGGCGTAAACCCGGCGTGCCCGAAAAATAAACCGCCCCGGCCGGCGCTGGACCCGCCCGACTATTTTCTTGCCGCGTTGCGCAAGAAGAAGGGCGAGCTCGCCGCGTTCGAAACATTCAGCCCGAGTCACCGCCGCGAATATGTCGAGTGGCTGCTCGACGCGAAGCAGGACGCCACGCGCGCCAAGCGCTTGGCGACCGCGGTCGAGTGGATCGCGGAGGGCAAGCCGCGCAACTGGAAATACATGCACGGCTGCGTCCCACGCTGATGGGTCACGCTGCCTGGATCTGAACCGCGCCCCGTCATCATCCGTACCGTCATTTACCTCCTGAGCCTGTTGCTTGCGTTGCCGGGGGTTCTGACGGCGGCGGCCCTGCTCGTCTTCGCCCACGTCATTGGTCAGCGGCATCTTCTTGCGCTGCTGTTCGATCTATTCGAGCGGGCTCTCGATACCGCAACGTGGGCGCTGCCGCTCACCGTGGCTCTCTTGACCGGCTTAATCGTCGCGGGCTGCCGCAGTCAGACTCGCCGGCTGCCGCGGTGTTCGTTCTGCTGCTCAATGCCGCGTCACTCATCGTGATTTTTGGTTACGCTTCCTTGCATGGCCTCCTTCATGAACAGCTCACGCTGTTGCCACTCATCCTGTCGATGCTTGGATCCGGGTGGATGGCGTTTTCCCGAGCCCGCGGGTCGCTTTCGGCTTGAACGAACCTTCGGAACCGGCACTCTTTGCCGCCGATGACTCGACTTTGCGTCCTTGCCTTTTTCATCCTCACGACGGCCTCCGCGCGAGCCGCGACACTTGAAGGAGAGATCACGCTCAAGTACGACGAGTCCACGTTCAGCAAATCGGGTTTTGCGAAACAGTTTGGCGATGTTGTAAAGGCGACCACGAACTGGCGGGTTGGAGATTTCTTCGGCAAGGAAACCATTTTTGCCGGCATCATCGCGAAGAACACGGGCTCCAGGCCGATGTTCTTCCAGTACTACGTGGCGTTTTTCGACAAGGACAAGAAACTGGTCGGCGCGACGGGTCAGTCATCCTTTGGCGACGAGGGGCTCAAGCCCGGCGAAGAAACGAATCTGGGTTCCTGCCTCGTCCACCTGCCAAAGGGCCGCTACAAAGACATCGCTTCGTTCCAGGCGATAATCTATGAGACGGATCAGCCATTGAGGAAGAAGTAGCCTCCAATTCGGTTCACCGCGTCACGCCGATGTCTCATTCGATGCCAGGATATTCCAGCACTCCGCTCGCGCAGAAGCTCGGCTTCAAGCCGGGTGACCGTGTCTTTCTCGATGGCGCGCCGAAGCATTTTCGAACGCTCCTCAATCCGCAGCCCGCGGGCGTCAGTTTTGTGAAGACGCCAAGGCCGCCCCTCGCCATGATCCACGTTGTCACCACGTGCGCAACCAAGCTCGTGCAGAAATTGGCGGTGTACCGGAAGCTCATGGCCGAGAACGGTATGATCTGGATTTCGTGGCCAAAGAAGTCCGCGAAGGTTCCGACAGACTTGACCGAGGATGTGATTCGCGAGCACGCGCTCGCCGCCGGTCTCGTGGACGTGAAGGCGTGTGCGGTCGATAACGTCTGGTCCGGGCTGAAACTCGTGATCCGCCTTGAGGATCGGCGGAAGAAATCATGATCCGGAAAATCTCCGCGGTCGTGGCCGGCGCGGTCGTGGCCTTTGGGCTCGTCGCGTTGCTGGAAACAATCAGCCACGCTCTGTACCCGCTGCCAGCGGGGCTCGATTTTCGCAATCCCGCGCATTTGAAGGTTTACGCGGCCACCCTTCCACTCGGCGCGCTGTGGTGCGTCCTCGGCGCCTGGCTCGTCGCGACGTTTGCCGGCTGCTGGCTGGCGATCGTCATTGCGCGTGAAAGGCCGATGTTCTTCGCCGCCCTCGTCGGATCGCTGGTGCTCGTAGCGACCATCGCGAACCTTCTGATGATTCCGCACCCGGTGTGGTTTTCCATCACGGCCACCGTCACGATCCCGCTCGCGGCTTTCTGTGCGAGCTTGTTTGCCCCGCGGGGGAAGCTCGAAGCTTCAAATTCAAAACTCGAAAAAGGTTTATGACGGGAAAACTGAGAAAACTCAAATGGCCGCTTTGGAACTTTTCGCCGCTTCCACCGCATCCGACACTTTCTTCGAACCGAGCGAAGCGAGATAGCCTTTCAAACATTTCTCCGAGATCAAAGGGCAATTCCAACTTTCGAGAATAGAACTTCTCAATCCCTAACTCTTGGCTTTCGCCATCGCGCTCGCGAGCAGCGAGATCCAGACTCCCGATCCGGGCAGATTCTGGCCGCCGTCGGCTACGATCAACGAACCTGTGATGAACGTGGCGAGCGGCGACGCGAGGAACGCGGCGACCTGCCCGATCTCATCGACCGTCCCGAAGCGCCCGAGCGGAATCGCGCGCTTGAATTGTTCGTGCAATTCCTCAGGCCCGAGCCGGCGCATGCCCTCGGTGCCTCCGATGGGGCCGGGCGCAATGCTGTTCACGCGGATGCCGAAACGCCCCCACTCCATCGCGAGGTTGCGCATGAGGTTGTCGACCCCCGCCTTGGCCGCGCCAACGTGCGCCTGCCACGCATAGGGAATGAACGCCTGGCCCGCCGAAATGAAAATGATGCTGCCCTTGGTCTCGCGCAGTTGCTCGAACGCCGCCCGCGACGCGTTGAACGTGCCGAGGAGATCGATATCCACCACCGACTTGAATCCATTCGGGGTGAGCTGCTCCGCCGCGCACGGAAAGTTGCCCGCCGCGCCGGCGACCAACACCGAGATGGGACCAAGTTCCGCGCGTGACTTGGCCATCGCCGCCTCGACGGCGGCATAATCGCGGACGTCGGCCGTCTCCGCGCAGACCTTTGCGCCGAGCGCAACGAGTTCTCCCGAGGCCACCTCGAGTTTTTCGCGGGTGCGCCCGCAGATCGCGATATTCGCGCCGAGGACGGCGAAATTTTTCGCGACGCCCAGGTTGATGCCGCTGCCACCGCCGGTGACAAAAACGGTTTTGCCGGCGTAGAGATCCTTGGGAAAGAAATTTTGAATCAGCATGGGAGAGAGCGTCGGGTGGAGCGGCGAATCTGCCCGATTCCTTCCGCGCCGCCGAGCCTTTTTCGAGGGGCGGGTGCAGCGGGAAGTCCCGAGGGTCCCGTTTAAGTTTGAGCCCGGGCACCCCGTGGCATTAAGAAGGGCTGTGCCGATATGACACCATCGCCCGCCAAACCCCTGGGGGACGAGCCTCTCGAGCTTCGCGCGGAGCTGGGCACGGCCTTGTTCGCGCTGATGGGTATCGCGCGGGACGCCGGCTTGCTGACACCCGCGCTCCAGCAGCTTTACGGGATGGCGACGGATCTGCGCTCGCCGTTCACCATCATGGTTGCGGGCGAGGTGAAGGCGGGAAAATCCACGCTGCTCAACGCGCTTTTCGGACGCGAGGTGTGTCGCGCCGATGCGTTGCCGGCGACCGATCGCGTGCATCGATTTATGTTCGGCCTCGAGCCGACCGATCTGGAGTCGGGCCGGGCGCTCATCGAACATCACCGGTCGGATAATTTTCTGCGTGACTTCCAGCTCGTCGACACCCCGGGCGTGAACTCCATCGACCCGCGACACAACGAGATCGCGGCCGGTTTCGTCCCGCTCGCGGATGTCGTTTTCTACGTGTTTCCCGTCACCAATCCGTGGAGTGCCGCGGCCTGGGAGTTCCTCGAGCACATCCAGCGGCGCTGGTTGCGGCGGGTTATCGTCGTGGTGCAGCAAATCGATCTGCGCGAGACGCACGAGGTGGATGCAATCACGGCCCACGTAAGGAAGATGTGCGAGGAACGCCTGCGCGAGGACGTGCCGATTTTCCCGGTGTCCGCGAAGAAGGCGCTGCGGGTAAAACGCGGCGAGGGACCGGTGGACGGGTTGTGGGAGCAGAGCGGGTTCGGTCCGCTTGAGCGCACGGTCAATCAGCTGCTGGAGTCCGACCCGTTGCGCTTCGAGCGGATGCTGAGGTCGGTCCGGCTCGGACAGCTGGAGCTCAAACCGATGGCGGAAAAGGTGGGCTTCGCGTTGAGTCTGCTCGAGTCCGACCGCCATGAACTCTCGCGCGCGACGCGGCAGATGTACGAAAAGTTGTCGGAGCAACGGCTCTCGGTGGAAGGCCTGCAGCACGATTTCGATCGCGCATTGACGCGCTGCTGGACGCGCGGTGTGCAGATGCTGGGCGAGCGCCTTCACCCGATGCGGGCGATGAAGTTCACGTGGACGAGTGATCAGGCGTGGAAGGAGTCCTTCCGCGCCGGCCTGGCGCCGGCGGTCCACGCGTCGCTGGCGCGGCAGGTTGAGATCGCGATCGAGCGAATCGGCTCGGAGATGCGGGCGGCGCGGATGCAGTTTGCCGGATTGATCGATACGTGGGTGCAGCTGGGCCCGCACCCGAAGCCAGGGACACCAGACGACGATTTGCTGCGGCGGCGCGCGGAGCGGCAGAGCGAACTCGAGGATCATCTGTCCGAGGCGCTGGATGGAGACGCCGCCGAGCGCGAGCTACGCGCGGCCTTCGCGGAAGCGGCCGGCGCGCGGTTTCTGCGCGCGACTTCGAGCGGTCAAAGTCTGGCGGCCGCGCTGACCGACCGGCTCACGGAACTGAGTGTGCAAAGCGCCTCGGAGGTCCTCGACGAGATGCCGGGTGGCATCGGCCTCACGGCGATAGGGCGGAGAAAACAAATTCTGGACGCGTACGAAGTGGCCATGACGGATCAGGGTGAAACGATCGCACGTTCGATCCGCACGCTGTTCGCGCGGTTTATCGAAACCTGTCACGACCGGCTTATGCGCGCCCTGGCACCCTACGAGGAATTCGGGCACGCCGAGGAGGCCCGCTGGCGCGAGATTGCCTTGCGGGTCGACGATCTCTCACAGAATCTGCAGCGCGTCCGTGGGCGAATCGAAGGTCGCCGATCGCAGTAACGTGCAAGCGATCCGCGGCAGCATGCCAACAGCGGCCTCATTAGATTACCCATTCTTGTGACTCTTCCTTGCATCAAGATTTGCAAGGTCGATCCACCTTTTCGAAAGATGTTGGACATCGGTGCACCCCGCGCGGATTAATGAGTCCTGTTCCCGCCTCTCGAAATGTCTCCTGAGCCCACCGCCGCGACCTCGCCCCCCGCTGTCGCGCCGACCAAGACGAATGTATTGATCCGTCGCCTCTTCAGCACCGTCGTGCTGTGGGCCGCGGTGATCGGGACGCTCGTCATCGGCTGGTCCCCGGGCATCTTTGCGTTCACGGCGGTGGCCGCGCTGGTGGCGCTGCACGAATTCTACCGCCTGCTCGAACACGGAGGACTGCCTTGCGATCGCCCGGCCGGCATGGCGCTCGGCGTTCTGTTTTTTGCGACCGGCCTGCCGATTCTTCACCAATACGGGCTGGTTTGGACGTACGAATTCGAGCTGGGATTTCTTTCGCTTGCCTTTCTTTCGCTCGGCATACGTCAGCTCGTTTGCGCGGAGGCGCCGCATCCCGCGTCGGTCTCAAACATCGCCCACACGTTCCTCGGTCTGCTTTACGTCGCGTGGCTGATGAACTTCCTCGCGAAGATTTTCATGCTCGGGCCGGTGCGACTCGAAAACGGCCCCATCCCCGGCGTGTTCTTCGTGCTTTACCTCCTGCTGGTGACGAAATTCTCCGACATCGGCGCCTATTGCGTGGGCAGCCTGATTGGTCGACACAAGATGATCCCGCGCATCAGCCCAGGGAAAACGTGGGAGGGATTCGGCGGAGCCCTCCTCGCCTCGGCTTTCATCAGCGTCCTGCTCGTGACCATGTTCCCGCAGGTGCTCCAACCGATTACGATGACGTGGGCGATTCCCCTCGGTCTCGCCGTCGGCCTCGCCGCCGTGCTTGGGGATCTGGTCGAATCGCTCATCAAACGCGCCACCGGCTGCAAGGACTCCGGCTCGCTCTTCCCCGGTATCGGCGGAATGCTCGACCTCGTCGACAGCGTCCTCTTCACCGCGCCGGTCCTGTACCTCTTTCTTCGTTTGGCTGGTTGAATGCGGGGACCGGAAACTCGAAATTCGAAGATCGAAACTCGAAGGAAACGCAGAAAACCTAAAGTTCGAAAAGCCGCGTCCCGTCCGCACGTCCGCATTTGAACTTCGAATCTCAGACTTTCTTCGAACCGAGCGAAGCGAGATAGCCTTTCAAGCAATTCTCCGACGTCAAAAGGCAATTTCGAACTTCGAGTTTCTTATGTCCGTGCGTCGCGTCATTGTTCTCGGAGCCACCGGTTCGATCGGCGAAAGCGCGGCGAAAGTCGCGCGAGATTTGCCCGACCGCGTTCAGCTCACGGGTCTCGCGGCGCACCAGAACGCGGCGGGTCTGGCCGCCCAGGCGAATGAATTCCGCCCCGCCGCGCTCTGCCTCGTCGACGAATCGAAACTCGATGACCTCCGCGCCGCGCTCGCGCCGGGTTATGCGCCCAAGATTCTTACGGGCGAAGCCGGGCTCGTCGAATTAGCGGCGAGCGCCGCGCCGGCGGACATCGTGTTGATTGCGATCGTCGGCACGGGCGGACTCCGGCCGGCGTTGGCCGCGATTGAAGCCGGGCGCGATCTCGCGGTCGCCAGCAAGGAGATCCTCGTGATGGCGGGCGAGGTCGTGATGGGCCGCGCCGCGGCCAGGAGCGTGCGCGTGCTGCCGGTCGACAGTGAGCACAACGCGATCTTTCAATGCCTCGAGGGCCGCGATCCGCGCACGGTGAAGCGGCTGATCCTCACCGCGTCCGGCGGGCCCTTTCGCACCGCGAGCCCGGAAACGATCGCGTCGGCCACGCGCGCGCAGGCGCTCAAGCATCCGACGTGGAACATGGGCGCGAAAATCTCGATCGACTCGGCCACGCTCTTCAACAAGGGCCTCGAGATGATCGAGGCGCGCTGGCTGTTCGACGTCGAGATGGATCGCGTGGAGGTCGTCGTCCATCCGCAGAGCATCGTGCATTCGATGGTCGAATTCGTGGACGGGTCCGTGCTCGCGCAGCTCAGCCATTCGGACATGTGTTTCCCGATTCAATACGCGATTTGCTGGCCGGAGCGCGTGCCGAACCGGCTGCCGCCGCTCGATTTCGCGGAGCTGCGCACGCTCGACTTCGAGCCGCCGCGGCGAGACGTCTTTCCAGCGCTGGATCTGGCCGCGCACGCCGGCCGCACCGGCGGAACGATGCCGGCCGTGATGAATGCCGCGAACGAAATCGCCGTGGCCGCGTTCCTCGCCGACCGCATTGCGTTTCCGCGGATCTGGTCGCTGGTCGAGGCCACGATGCAGGTCCACCAAGCGACGCTCCGCGCGTCGCTCGAGCAGATTCTCGAGGCGGACCGCTGGGCGCGGCAGCAGGCGTCGGCGCTTCTGTGACACGGTCGGCCCCCCGTGGATTGAGCAAATCCAGCGTGGCCGGAGTCTAAGGGTCTCCGTTTACATCCGCCCTCTCCCGTCGTAGATCGCCGTAGCCTTTTATCCGCATGGAATCCCTTTTCAGCTTCGGCAAAGCCGCGCTCATCCTTCTGCAGGTCATCGTCATCTTTAACCTGCTGATCGTGGTCCACGAGTTGGGCCACTTTCTCGCCGCCCGGTGGCGCGGTCTCGTGGTGGAGAAATTTGGCATCTGGTTCGGCAAACCGATCTGGAAGAAGAAGATCAACGGCGTTGAATATAGCCTGGGCTCCATCCCTGCCGGTGGCTTTGTCGCACTGCCGCAGATGGCGCCGATGGAGTCCATCGAAGGCGAATCTGCAACCGATCGCGCCGCGCTCCCGCCCGTGTCCGCGCTCGATAAAATCATCGTCGCCTTCGCCGGACCGCTCTTCAGTCTGCTGCTGGCCGTGGCTTTTGCGGTTGTGGTGACGGTGGTGGGTAAGCCGGTCCGCCAGGGCGACGCCCAGCCGGTCATCATCGGGGCCGTCGCGAAAGATTCGTCGGCGTGGAAGGCGGGTCTGCGGCCGGGCGACGAGATTCTTGAGGTGGACGGCCGACCGGTAAAGTCGTTCAACGGGATGAGCGACAGCGTCGCTTGGAACGTGATCAGCAGCGAAGGAGCGACCATTCCGGTGAAGGTGAAACGCGAGGGCCAAATCCTGACGTTTGAACCCGAACCGTATCGCCGCGAGGTCAAGGGCTTCGGCCGAACGGAGAAGCGCCAGTTACCGATCGCTCCGGCCGAAACCCCCATGATCGCCAGGGTCCTCCCGGGAAGCCGCGCGGAAAAAGCCGGCTTCCGGGTAAATGACGTCATTGTCCAGGTCGGCGGTAAACCGGTCCTGAGCCTTGCTGACATCGACGCGGCGCAGGATGTGAATCCCGGCGAGCCAGTGCCCGTGACCGTGGAACGGGGCGGTGGGCGGATTTCACTCCCCTTTCCCCCCGCGATCACGGTCGTGAAGACCGTCGTCAAGGGCGCTCCAGCCGACCTCGCCGGGTTCAAGCCAGGTGATCAGATTCTCCTGGCAGATGGCAAGTCGGCGACATATGCAAAATTTTCGCAACTCGCCCAGTCGAAGTTGAATCAGCCCTTCGAAGTGTCGCTGCGGCGCGGCGACGAGACTAAGACGGTCTCCGTCACACCCCTGTTGGAAGTGAACAACAAGCTGGCGATGATCGGGATTGAATGGGACCGCAACGCCGACGGAATCGTATGGGACGACTGGGGCGTGCTCAAGATCACGCACCCGGGCATCATCGATCAATTGGTGCAGCCCGTGCGCACGATGGTGAACACGTTCGGCGCGCTTTTCTCCTCCAAGTCCGAGCTCAACCTCAAGGACCTCAGCGGCCCGGTCGGGATCAGCCGGATCTATTATCACCTGTTGAATAGCGAACAGGGGTGGCGGCTCGCGCTTTGGTTCAGCGTGTTCATGAACGTCAATCTCGCCCTGCTGAATCTGCTTCCGATTCCCGTGCTCGACGGGGGACACATCACGCTCGCGTTGCTTGAACTGATTCGCCGAAAGCCGGTGAGCGTGCGCGTGCTTGAGGTGGTGCAAACCGCGTGCGCCGTCGTCATCATCGGCTTCATGCTTTACGTCACGGTGTTCGACACGCTGGACCTGCCGTTCCTCAAGCGCAGCCGCCCCGCCACCGAACTGAAGTTCGTCCCCGCCGACCAGTCGAGCGCGAAGACAAACGGATAGAGGCGCGGTCACAATTGCCGGCCGGCTGGGTTTCCCAGCGGTTCCCGATTTGGTCAATTGGGAAAATCTGGTAATTTAGCCCTTCGCTGCCCCTTCGATGAGCACCGCCACCCCACTTTCGTTTGTCGCCAACCCGTTCCACTACGCGCGCCGCGTTTCGCGCGAAGTGAAAGTCGGTCGGGTGGGCGTTGGCGGCACGAACCCAATCCGCGTCCAGTCGATGATCACCTGCGACACGATGGACACGGCGGCGTGTATCCAGCAGACGCTCGATCTCGTGGCGGTCGGCTGTGAAATCGTGCGCATCACGGCACCGACGGTGAAAGACTCCGCGAACCTGCAGGAGATCAAGGCCGGTCTGCTCGCGCGCGGGTGCGACGTGCCGTTGGTCGCCGACATCCATTTCAAGCCCGACGCCGCGCTCGAGGCGGCGAAGTGGGTGGAGAAGGTGCGCATCAATCCGGGCAACTTTGCCGACTCGAAAAAATTCAATGTCCGCGAGTACACCGATGAGCAGTACGAGTCGGAGCTGGAACGCATCCGGGAAAAATTCACGCCGCTTGTGCACCTCTGCCAGCAGCGCGGCATCGCGATGCGCATCGGCACGAATCACGGTTCGCTGAGCGACCGGATCATGAACCGGTTCGGGGACACGCCGCTCGGCATGGTCGAGAGCGCGCTCGAGTACACCCGCGTGGCGCGCGACCTCGGGTACCACGATCTCATCTTCTCGATGAAGGCGAGCAACCCGAAGGTGATGATCAATGCCTACCGCCTACTCGTGGCGCGGCTCAACGCGCTCGGCCCCGATTGGAACTATCCGATTCACCTCGGCGTGACCGAGGCGGGCGACGGCGAGGACGGCCGGATCAAGAGCGCTGCCGGCATCGGCTCGTTGCTCGCGGATGGCGTGGGCGACACCATCCGCGTCTCGCTCACGGAGGATAGTGTGCACGAAATTCCCGTCGCACAGGCGCTCGTCGCCCCGTACAACGACGGCCGCATCGCGACTTCGAATGTCGCGCCGCGCGCGCTTTCGTTTGATCCGTTTTCGTATCGCCGCCGCGAGGTCGACAACCTTGCCATCCAGGGGTTTGCGCTTGGCCAGGAGCAAGTGCCGCGCGTGGTCGTGTCACGCTCGACGTTCCAACGGGTTTCCCACAAGCTCGCGCAGCTCGGTGACTTCCAGCCGGAAATCGTGCGCGAAGAGGCGGCCGCCGCGGGAACGCTTTGTGAAATCGACCCCCGCGATGATGCGGCAGTCGCGGAAATCAATGCGTCGCCGGAGGCCCGACTCGTCGCGGTGCGCGATGGTCTCGCGGACCTGCCGGTGATCACGGCGTATCGGGTGCTGGCCGCGCGGATCGACGAGCGACATCCCATCCTGCTCAAGGACACACTCTTTCCCTCGGACGACGCGGAGCGCGATTTTCTTCCGACGATGCTGATGGCCGCAACGCACATCGGTTCGCTGCTTTGCGACGGCATCGGCGACGCGATTCTCGTGCAGGGCGAGGAAGCGCCGGGGCAGTCGCTGCGCCTCGCGTACAATGTGCTGCAGGCCGCCGGCGCGCGCATTTTCAAGACGGACTATGTCGCCTGCCCGAGCTGCGGGCGGACCCTGTTCAACCTGCAGTCGACGACCGCGAAGATTCGCGAGGCCACGGGTCACCTCAAGGGCGTCAAAATCGCGATCATGGGCTGCATCGTGAACGGTCCGGGCGAAATGGCGGACGCCGATTTCGGCTATGTGGGCGGCGCGCCCGGCAAGGTAAATCTCTACGTCGGCAAGAAGGCGGTGAAGTTCAACATTCCCGAGCTGGAAGCCGTCGACCGGCTCCAGGACTTGATCCGCGAGCACGGCAAGTGGATCGACGCGCCGGCCGACCAACCCGCCGAGACGGCATTGGCGGGTTGACCCGCAGCTCGACGCGATTCCCGCCATTGGCCAGCGCCACCGCGCTTTTCGGTTGCGGCTTCCTCCGTCGCAGTCATCGTCGGCTTCCCCTCCCATAACCATGCGCTCCCGATTCCCTTCCCAGCTGATTTGGATCCTCTCGCCCCTGCTCGCCATGCCCGCACTCGCTCAGCTCGATCCCAAGGCCGCCACTCCGCCCGCCGCGGAGCAAAAGCCGAAAATTGTCGGGCTGCACGGCGACAAGTTGACGGATAACTATTTCTGGCTGCGCGAGAAGGAGAATCCGAAGGTCATCGATCATCTCAAGGCCGAGAACGCGTACACCGACGCGGTGATGGCGCCCTACAAAAAGTTTGAGGAATCGCTTTACACCGAGATGCTTGGTCGGATCAAGCAGACCGACGACACGCCGCCGTATCCCCAGCGCGGCTATTTCCTCTACAGCCGGACGGAGGAAGGCAAGCAGTACCCGATTCTCTGCCGCAAGAAGGGGTCCGTCGATGCGCCGGAGCAGGTTTTTCTCGACGTCAACCAACTCGCCGAAGGGCAGAAATTCATGGCGCTCGGCCATGTGGATTGGAGCGATGACAACCAGTTGCTGGCGTACTCCACCGACATCAACGGCCATCGCGATTACGATTTTCACCTCAAGAATTTCGCCAGCGGCGAGGAGGTCAAGACGCCCATCGGCAAGGTGGCCGACTTTGTCTGGGCAGCGGACAACAAGACAATTTTCTACATCACGGAAGACAAGGCGAAGCGATCGTACCGCTGCTACCGTTACACGCTCGGCGAGACGGAAACGAAGTTGATCTATGAGGAGAAAGACGAGCTGTACCAGATCGGCGTGAGCCGGTCGTCCGATCACAAGGCCATCTTCCTCGTGAGCAGCAGCTCGCGCACGAGCGAGGTTCGGTTCCTCCCGTCGGAACAGCCCAAGGGCGAGTTCAAGCTGATGGCGAAGCGTCGCAACGAGATCAAGTACTTCCCCGATTTGCGCGATGGCACGTTCTACATCCGCACCAATGATGGCGCGAAGGAATTCAAGATCGTCACCACTTCGCTGGACCAGACGGCGGCGGCCTCGTGGAAGCCGTTCCTCCCTGAACAGGCGGGCGTCAAAATCGCGTCGCACCAGACGTTCAAGGATTTCCTCTTCCTCACCGAGCGTGACAAGGGCCTGCCGCAATTCCGGATTTACGATTTCAAGACCAAGCAATCGCACCGCATCACCTTCCCCGAGCCGAGCTACCAGGCGAGCGAGGCGCAAAACGAGGAATTCGACACGGCGCAGGTCCGCTTCCGCTATCAATCGCCCATCACGCCGCCCTCCACGTTTGATTACGACATGGGCAAGCAGACCCGCGCGCTGGTCAAGCAGCAGGAGGTCCTGGGCGGTTATGACGCCTCCAAGTACGTCGTCGAGCGCATCGCGGCCAAGGCGAAAGACGGCACGGAAATCCCGATCACCGTCATTCGGAGGAAGGACCTCGCCCTGGACGGCAAGGCCGCGGGCTGGCTGTACGGCTACGGTTCGTACGGCATTCCGATGGATGCGACCTTTTCGTCGAGCCGCGTGTCGTTGCTCGACCGCGGGCTCGTTTATGCGATCGGCCACATTCGCGGCGGCGGCGAGATGGGCGAGACGTGGCACGACCAGGCGCGCATGATGACGAAGATGAACACGTTCACCGACTTTATCGCCTGCGCCGATTACCTCGTGGAGAAGAAATACCTCTCGCGGGACAAGCTGGTCATCGAGGGCGGCAGCGCGGGTGGACTACTCATCGGCGCGACGCTGAATCTGCGGCCCGACCTGTGCAAGGCCGCGGTGCTCGCGGTCCCGTTTGTCGACGTGCTCAACACGATGAGCGACGCCACGCTGCCGCTCACGACGGGCGAGTACATCGAATGGGGCAACCCGAACAACCAGGACGAGTACCTCTACATGAAGACGTACAGCCCGTACGACAACCTCGCGGCGAAGAATTATCCCGCGATGTTGTTGCTGACTTCGCTGAACGACAGCCAGGTGCCGTATTGGGAACCGGCGAAATACACCGCGAAACTGCGGACCCTGCGCACGGACGCGAACCCGATGATCTTCAAGATTAACCTCGACGCCGGCCACGGCGGCGCGTCCGGCCGGTATGATCGCCTGAAGGAAATCGCCTTCGAGTACGCGTTTGGCCTGGCGGTGCTCGGCCTCGCGCCGTGAGCGCGCGTTAGGAGGCTGTTGAAATAATGGCATGGCCCGCGCGAGCGGCGTCTCGTGCAGGAGTCGAGGTAATCGGGATTGGATTTTCACGGAAATCGTCCACATTGAGCGGCATGATTCGCGCCTCATTGTTCTTTGCTGGCCTGACGCTCGCTGCGGTTTTGCAGGCAGCCGATCCGGTCCCCGCCCCCGATCCCGCCACCAGCCCCGAGGCCCGCATGGCGGAGCTCGTGAAACAACCGGGCGTGACGGTCGTGCACCTGTGGGCGACCTGGTGCCCGAACTGCTACCTTGAACTCAAGGAAGGCGGCTGGAAGAAATTCGTTGAGGCAAACCCCGGGACGCAGATCGTCTTCATGAGCGTTTGGGACGACGGCAAGGACGGGCGCGCGTTGCTTGAAAAGTTCGGCGTCGGCGCGCAGAAAAACGTCCGTATTCTCGCCGATACCGGCCCGCGACGCGGCGACAACAAGCTGAAGCGCTTTCTCGACATCCCGGTGACGTGGCTGCCCTCCACGTGGATCTTCAAGGGCGGCAAGCTCTACTACGCGCTCAACTACGGTGAGATTCATTTCCCGATCCTGCAGCAACTCGTCGATGACTCGACGTCGAACTGGGATCGCAAGGCCGCGGATGTGATGAATTAACGGCTCGAGCGGTTCACCTTCGCCCTGCCTACACGTCTCGGCCGATTGGGGAGCGACGCGTGCACTCCCCGGAAAATACAGACGCGTGGACGATTTTGGACTTGAGTAATCCTCCCGCCAAATCGCACGCTTCTCCATGAACAATCGAAATCTCGGAATGATGCTCCTCGCGGTCTGGCTGATAATCAGCGGCCTCGTCAATCTCCTCGGCTTGGCTTTTGCCGGCCTCGGCATTGTCATGGGTGTGCTCGCCATTGCGGCAGGTGTGCTGATCCTGATTGGCAAGTAGCCGGTCGTCCGACGAGGAACGGTGATCGACATCCGCTTGGGGCTGCAAATCGGATCAGGCCGTTCGGCGGATCGGGGAGCGCGTGCGTCTCGCATGCTCCGTTCGGCGTCGCGCCGAACGGCCGTCCGGTCCTTTCGGTCATTCGCACCGACCGCAAACACTTATCATCAACATCCAGCACGGCCAGGAACCCTCGGCGAGACGCCGACGCAGGCACACGAGACGCGCGCGCTCCCCAAAAAAGAATCTGCCCGCTTGATGGATCGTCACTCGCAATCGGCCCTGGAATTCGGGTATGAATGCGGTGCCATGAAGATCCCGCTGCTTTCATTTCTCATCATCTCCGCCGCAATCGCCTCCACTGTTTCCGCGCAAAATGTCGCGAAGACCAACTCGGATCCCGTGGCCGAGCAGGCCAAGGCAAAGCCGCCGGATTACGGCGAGCTCATTGCGGCGAAGAAGGTCTCCCCGATTTATCCTTTCCAGGTGAAGGTCGGCGGCCAGTTGGCGTTCATCGACGGGAACCCGCAGAGCGCCATTTTCGCCAAGTTGAAGGAGTCGGTCAGCGCCGACGCCGAAATCGAGGTCCTCGGCGTGCCGGCCATGGTCATCATCAATGTGTTCAAGGTGAATCCCAACGGCTCCGTCACGAGCACGGAGTCGCCGAAGATCATCATGGTCCAGCACGGTACGAAGACGCGGCTGGACGACACGATGGACAAATCGAAGCTCCCGCCCGGGCTCTACGGCATGAACATCGTTTACGCGAATGTCACCTCCCGCGTGATGTTCACGGTGAAATAGCCTGCGCGCGGACGCGCGCCGGAAACCCGAAGTTCGAAACTCGAAACTCGAAGAAAACTCGAAGGTCCAGGTTCAAAACTTGAACCATCGAGACCACTCAGGAAAATTCGACCCGCATGGCTGCCGTCGCAATTTTGGTTTCATCTTAATTCTTAAAGCTTACTTCGAGTTTCGAAATTCGAGTTTCGAGCTTCCCGCGGGCCCGTAGGCCCTGCGGGCATTTTCGCAAGGTCCACGGGTCCGGTCCCTTTGACGCGAAGACCGGGCCGCCCATAATTCCGTCGCATGTCCCGCCTTCTCCCCGCCCTTCTCACCGGCAGCCTCCTCCTCGGCGCCACGCTCGCCACCGCCAAGGACGCAAAGCCCGCGCTCCAGTATCCGGAAACCAGGAAGGGCGCGGTCGTTGATGACTACCATGGCAACAAAGTAGCCGACCCCTACCGCTGGCTCGAGGACGCGAATTCCCCGGAAACGCAGGCGTGGGTCGAAAAGCAAAACGAGGTGACGTTCGGCGTGCTGCGCTCGATTCCGGTGCGCGAAAAAATTCGCGCGCGGCTGACCAAGATTTTTGATTACGAGCGCTACGGCATCCCGTTCAAGGAAGGCGGCCGGTACTTCTTCGCGAAAAACAGCGGTCTGCAAAACCAGAGCCCGATCTACACGACCCAAGCGCTCGACCAAACGCCCTTGCTGCTGCTCGATCCAAACACCCTCGCAGCGGATGGCACAATCTCGCTCAGCAGCTACCAGGTCAGCCCGGACGGCAGGTATCTGGCGTACGGCGTCCAGACCTCCGGGTCCGACTGGATCGAGTGGCATGTACGCGACGTCGAGACCGCCCAGGACCTTCCGGACAAAATCGAGTGGTCGAAATTTTCCGGCGCGTCGTGGACGAAGGACAGCAAGGGATTCTTCTACTCGCGCTACGACGCGGGCGACGAGAAAACCAAGCTCCAAACGTCGAATTATTTTCAAAAGGTGTACTACCATCTCGTGGGCACGCCGCAGAGCGACGACCCTTTGGTCTACGAGCGGAAGGACCAGAAGGAATGGGGCCTCGGCGCGGTGGTGTCGGACGACGGAAAGTACCTCGGGATTCACGTGAGCCAGGGGACGTCACCGAAGAACCGGTTTTTCTTCCGCGCCTTGGGGAATGGTCCCACGAAGGGTGAAGTGGTCGAGCTCCTCAAAGAGGGCGAGGCGATGTATCAATTCATTGGCAACGACGGGCCGCTCTTTTACTTTCGCACAGACAAGGATGCCCCGCGACGGCGCTTGATCGCGATCGACACGACCAAGCCCGGCGAGGCGCCGAAGGAGATCGTCCCGCAATCTGAAGAAGCGCTCGACGCCGCCGACTACGTGGGCGGTCGATTTATCTGCTCCTATTTGAAAGATGCGAAGACGCAGGTGCGCATCTTCGACGTCATCGGCAAAAAGCTCGGTGAGGTATCATTTCCCGGCATTGGGACGGCGGCCGGTTTCGGCGGCAAGCCGGATGATCCCGAGACCTTTTATTCCTTCACCGGCTTCACCCGGCCCACGACGATCTATCGCTACGATGTCGCCACCGGGGACAACAAGATCGTCTTCCAGCCAAAGGTGGACTTCAACCCGGACGACTACACCACCGAGCAGGTCTTCTATCCGAGCAAGGACGGCACGAAGGTCCCGATGTTCATCACCTACAAGAAGGGCCTCAAAAAGGATGGCCAGAATGCGACGTACCTGTACGCCTACGGCGGCTTCAGCATCTCGCTGACGCCAACCTTCAGCGCCGCGAACCTGACGTGGCTCGAAATGGGCGGTGTGTACGCGGTCGCCAACCTGCGCGGCGGCGGCGAGTACGGCGAGGCCTGGCACGAGGCCGGGATGAAGAAGAACAAACAGAACGTGTTCGACGATTTCATCGGCGCGGCCGAGTGGCTGATCGCCAACAAGTACACCTCCACGCCAAAGCTGGCGATCGGCGGCGGCAGCAACGGCGGCCTGCTCGTCGGCGCCTGCCTGACCCAGCGGCCGGACCTTTTCGGCGCGACGCTCCCCGCGGTCGGCGTGATGGACATGCTCCGCTTCCAGAAATTCACCATCGGCTGGGCCTGGACCAGCGACTACGGATCGGCGGATGACGACGCCGCGATGTTCGCCTACCTGCGGGGCTACTCGCCCTATCATAATTTGAAGCCCGGCACGAAATATCCGGCCACGATGGTCACGACCTCCGACCACGACGACCGCGTGGTGCCCGCGCACAGCTACAAGTTCGCCGCGGCGATGCAGGCCGACCAGGCCGGCCCGGCGCCGGTATTGATTCGGATTGAGACCAAAAGCGGCCACGGCGCCGGCCGGCCCACCGCAAAAATCATCGAGGAATCCGCCGATCGCTGGGCCTTCCTCTGGCGTGAACTCGGCATGCGATAAGCTTGTGCCGCCAGCGCCCCCGTTTTTCCCGCGTGCCGCAGATGGGTGCCACCGGCCAGACGCGACCAGCGCTGACGTCACGCGAATCATGTACGCGTGTATAAGTAATTAGACGAGAATTAGTTATGCTGATTTCGAAGCTTATTTTTCTCGCGTCAAGGCGGGACAAATTCTTCGCCCGGCCCTCGCATGAATTCTGCTCCTTACTGGAGCAGAATCTTTCTTCCAGATTGTTGTGACAATTCGCTTGTCACGATTTTGCGGCCTCGATAGAACACCTATCGCTACGTCCGCAATGCCCGTCCATTTACTGGTGACGGCACGAGTTGTTATTCCGGACGCCGCGAGCGCTATCTACGCGAACCAATTCCATTGTCCCCTCATCCCAGCCACTGCAGTCAAAACGTGATCATGAACGAGCCCACTCTACCCACCAAATTCGATCCCACCCGGACGTGCTACGCCTTTGCGCGTCGCTTCCTGATTTCGGCCACGAGTGTTGCCGCCGTCGCCGTCAGCGCATTGCTTCCCGCCTCGGTCCAAGGCCAGGCTCGCGCGGCCACCGCCCGGATTCAGGACGAGCGAACCGTGACGATGCCCGCCGCGCGCGGCTCGGCCACCAAGGCTCCCGCCGTGGTCAAGGCGCAGCCCACCTCGCCCGCCAGTCAGGTTGCCAGCGAAGCCGGGACGCCCACCGCGGCGACCCCCGCCTCGCGGTCGCCCGAGCTGACGCCCGCCAATTTTCGCGAAGTCGTGCCGGTGATGGTTGAATTGGTCGATCAGCCCGCCTCGCTCGTCTACGCTGAGTCGTTGAAGACGTCGGTCAAGCAGGCCGGCGGCAGTTTCACCGCCATGTCGAAGGCGGCCCAGGACTCCGCCAAGACGGTCGCGGTCAGCCAGGCCAAGGTCCAAGTTTCCAAGTTGGAGGCGGCCCATCAAGCCATCCTGCCGAGGGTTACTTCGATGGCGGAGGGCGGCAAAATCATCTTCCGCACTAAGAGCGCCTACAATGGAATCTCGATTTATGCCACGCGCGGGCAAATGGCTGAGCTGGCAAAGCTCCCCGGCGTGAAGGCGGTGCATATCCAAGTTCCCAAATTCCAGACCGCACCCACTGACATAGATTTCCTCGGGGGCCGCACGCCTTGGACGACGACCAACGCTAATGCGCCCTTCGGCATCCACGGGGAAGGCGTTAAGGTTGCGATTATCGATAGCGGTCTCGATTATGTGCACACCAATTTCGGCGGACCCGGCACGGCGGCTGCCTACGCGAGCATCACGGACACTGGTGCTCCCAATCCGTATTTTCCGTCCTTCAAGGTGCCGGGCGGTTTCGATTTCGCCGGCGACGCATATACGGGCTCAAACAACCCCGTGCCCGACGCCAATCCTTTCGACGACTCGGTGATTGGCCACGGAACCTCCTGCGCAAGTTTGATCGGCGGCTTGGGCGTCACGGCCAGCGGCGCGACTTTTGTTGGCCTCTATAACAATTCGACCGACATCGCCTCTCTCAAAATTAGCCCGGGTCTTGCACCCAAGGCGTTTCTTTACCCACTGCGCGTGTTTGGCGTGACCGGCTCGACCAATCTGGTTACCCAAGCGATTGACTGGGCAATCGATCCGAATGGCGACGGCAACATCGCTGATCACCTGGACGTCATCAGTATGTCGCTCGGCGCAAACGGCGGCTACGCCGACGATCCGGACGACATCGCTGCGACGAACGCCGCGGCAGCCGGAATTATCGTCTGCTCGGCGGCGGGCAATGCGGGTGATTCGTACTACATCGTCAGCAGCCCCTCGGTTGCGAGTGGTACGTTGAGCGTGGCCGCCACCTTCAATAACACCGGAGGATTCTTCTTTGACTCCAATGTGACGGCCAACAGTCCGGCCGCCATTGCCGGACAAAAGTATAGCTCAATTTATGGCAGTCCGAGCCCGGCCGTTCCGGCTGGGGGCCTCACCGGCAACATCGTCTACGCGAATCCGCCGGACGCCTCGTCGGCTTTAACAAATGCGGCCGCCATCGCAGGAAACATCTGCATGATTGATCGCGGCGCCGTGACATTTGTGTCGAAAGTCCAGGCAGCCCAAGCCGCGGGCGCCATTGGTGTTGTCATTGTGCAGAGCGCTGGAGGCAGCGGCACACCGAACCCGATTACGATGGCGTTGGACGCGACTGTCGTTAAGCCCGCCGTGATGATTGGCTTGAATGAAGGCAACGCCATCAAGGCGCAGCTCGACCCCGTCACGCGCACCGGCGTGAACGTGACGATCAACAATGATAACGGCTTTGTCAGTTTGGCGACCACGGCCGCCGACACGATGCCCAGCTATAGCTCCCGCGGTCCGCGGTTGGGTGACAGCATGCTTAAGCCCGACATCTCCGCGCCCGCTGAAGTGGTGGGCGTCGCGCATAATCTGACAGGCTCAGCGGTGCAAAGCTTCAACGGCACGTCCTCGGCCACGCCGCACGTCGCGGGCATGATGATCCTGCTCCGCCAGCTTCACCCAACCTGGTCCGTCGAGGAACTAATGGCGCTCGCCATGAATACCTCGACGCACGACGAGTTCACGGGCCCAAGCGGAACCGGGTCGCAATATGGCACGGGCCGGGTCGGCGCCGGGCGAATTGATATTACGAAGGCTTCGACGGCAAGTGTCGTCGCGTACAACCAGACCGATCGCGGCTTGGTCAATATGTCGTTCGGCATCGTCGAGGTGCCGGTGGACTCCTCGTCCACGCTGAGCAAGACCATTGCAGTGACCAACAAGGGCGCCGCCGACGTGACTTATAACGTGACCTATGTCGACGTGACCCCGGTCGCGGGCGCCACCTTTACGGTAGGTTCGGGTGCCCCTGTGACGGCAACCGCCGGCAGCACGGTGACGATCCCAGTGAACTTCACCGCGACCGGCAATCTGCTCAAACACGTGCGCGAAGCCTCGGCACCGCTCAGCCTTCCCAGCTCGCGCCAGTGGCTCACGGAAAAGACGGGCTACGCGGTCCTCACGCCAACCGGCGGCACGGAGCCGACGATCCGCGTGGCACTCTACGCCTCGCCGAAGCCGGTCAGTGCCATGCGCACGTCGCCCACGGCCATTGTTCCCGGCGCAGCCACCGGCCAGTTCACGCTCAACCTGACGGGTGCGTCGATCAACACCGGCAGCGTCTTCAACACCAACACGCAGGACATCGTGAGCTTGGTAAAGCCATTTGAGCTGCAATATGTCAGCGCCCAGGCCGGTTCCTCGAATCCGCCGGCCAATAAGGACATCTTCAAGTATGTCGGCATCACCAGCGACTACCTCGAGCGTGGCGCGAGCCCACAGAACACCGTTCTGACATTCCTCCTCGAAGGCTTCGCCAACGCCTCAACGCCCAGTTTCAATGGCTCGGACAAGGAGATCTTTATCTCGGTTGATGGCGGCGCGACCTTCGGCTATGCCCTCTTCCTGAGTTCCCAGGCGAACGGCTCGGCCGGCAGTAATGTCTATGTGCCGGTCATCGTCAATCAGTCGACGGGCGGCTCGATCTTCCGCTTCCGGACGAACGGCCTCTCCCCGGCGACCCGCGACACGAACAGTTATAACAACAGCGTGGTGACGATTCCGGTCCTCGGAACGGACATCGGGCTGGCGGGCGCAGGCCTGCCGACGCAGTTCTTCTACGAGGTCGTCACCTTTGACCGTCAGACCCAGAACGTGGTGGATGACACGGGCCTATTGCTCTATGACATGGCCAAGCCCGGCCTGGATGCTCAGGGCGGCAATCTGGATCCGTTCTTCTACAACGATCTGCCGACCACCACGATTCCGGTGACCTACAATGGCGCCAATTATCAGGCTAACGGCTCGCTCGGTTTAGTGCTGGCCCACATGCACAATGCCACGGGCGCCCGCACCGACGTCGTGACGTTTGCCTCACCGACCATCACGAGCTTCTCGCCCGCGAGCGGCAAGGTTGGCAGCCAGGTCGTAATCACCGGCTCGAACTTTGGCCCGGGCACCACAGTCACGTTCTTCAACAACAAGCCGGCCACGGGCGTCGTCGTCATCTCCAGCACTACCATCCTGGCGAATGTCCCCGCAGGTGCGGTCACCGGCAACATCCGCGTGAGCAACGCAGCCGGCGCGTCGGCCAGTAGGACGAAATTCGTCGTGACACCGTAAGGAATTACACGTAATCCTTCACCCGAACTTCGCAATATGACCAAAATGAGAAATCATTCGCCTCAAACTGGCTTCCATCTGGCGCTCGCTATTCTCGGACTTACTTTGGCCTCCACCGCGCCAGCGGTGGTGGTCCAGGACTTCGAGACCGGCATCGGGCCGAACGGCTTCATCTTCGGAGATGCTGCCCGAATCACGAGCCCCTACGCTGGGATCGCCGCATTTGCTGGCAGCGGTCAACTGATGCTGACGTCGTTTGGCAGCAATGCCAGCGATGGCGGCGGGGTTAATGGAAACGCTGTCACCGCAGTCTCTCTGAACACATCGCTTGGACTGCCGGTCGGAACCGTTCAAGCGGCCGCTCCAGCTGGTCAGGTCGCGATCGAAGGATCGGGGTATTCCTTCACGCTACCAACAAGCTTGAACGTTGGCGACGTCGTCAGCTTCAGCTACAACTTTCTGACGGCCGACGGCCTGCATCAGGACTACGCATTTGCGGTTCTGCTAAATACCGCGACCCAGGCGACGACGATTATCCGGCTGGCGAACGCTCTCACCACGCCACTGCCCGGCAACGGTGGAGATGCGACCAGCCGATTCTCTGCCAGCACGAACTATTTGACCTCCTCCGGCTTCACCATTGGCACGGCGGGTAATTATCAGATTTCTTTCGGCGTGATCGACGTTGTCAATAATCAACTCGGATCGGCCCTGCTGCTAGACAACATCACGGTCACTTCGGTGCCGGAGCCGTCGACCCTGGCCCTCGCGGGACTTGGCGCCCTTGGCGTGGCGGGCTTCCTCCGCCGCCGCAAGGCCTGAGACCTCTCACCTTTCCAAAAGAGCCGGGCGAAAGCTCCGGCTTTTTTGTTGGTCAGTGCTCCCGCCGACCAAGCGCCTGAATCAGTTCCCCAAGCGACTGCGCCTCGCTCATCAGGCCGTTCAAGCGCGCCAGTTCGTCGTCGTTGAACGCCTGATTCAACGAGACCGGATACCGTTCCCCACGGTAGTTGAACACCACTTCGTCCCAGTGAATGGACGCAATCTCCGGCTGAAAACGCGCCACCGCTCGACCGCGAAAAAACGCGCGAGTCGTCTCGGGAGGCATAAAGATCGCATTGCGGATTGTCTCCTCATCGAGAAATCGTCGCATGTGCCCGTCGCGCACGAGCGCGTGATGCAGGCCATCCTCGATGTCGACGTTGTGATACTCCAGATCGAGCGACTGCATCCACGGATGGTCCGCAGTCACGCCGTCCTCCGCCATAAACGTGTCGAGCAGGTACTTTTTCGCCACCCAATCGCACCGGTCCCGGCACAACGAAACGTCGCGGTTCAGATCGTGCAGCACCTGTTCCCATTCGTCAAGAATCCACTTCGTCTCGCCCTCAGGCTGCGAATGCAGCCGCCGCGCGGCGGCCAGGTACTGTCGCTGGATTTCAATGGCGGATATTTTCCGGCCGTCCTGCAACTCGACGATCCACGCATGCGTCGGATCGCGGCTGATCGCCTTGGTCGCCTCGATCGGCTGCGCCAGCTCGATCGCGGGCGCGCGGCCTTGCTCGATCAAATCGAGCACCAGGGACGTCGTGCCGATTTTCAACGCGCACGCGAATTCGCTCATGTTCGCATCGCCGATGATGACGTGAAATCGACGGAAGCGCGTGCTGTCCGCGTGCGGCTCGTCGCGCGTGTTCACCAGCGGACGCCGGTTCATCGTGTCGATGCTGGTCACGACCACAAAGAAATCGGCGCGTTGGGAGATTTGGTAGATGCCGGGCTGTCCCGCCGCACCCTCCATTTCGACGCCCATCTTTCCCGCCCCCGCAAAAATCTGACGCGTGACGAGAAACGGCAGAATGTCCGACACCACGCGCTCCCACGGCACGTGCCGGCTCATGAGGTAGTTGTCGTGGCAGCCGTAGCTGTGGCCGACGAAATCCGTGTTGTTCTTGTACACGCGGACCTTCTTGTCATCGGGAATCAGCCGCTTGTTCCGCCGGCGCACGCATTCAGCCAGGATGCGCTCGCCCGCCTTCTCCTGCGCGACCAACTGCTGCAAGGTCGTGCATTCCGGCGTCGAATACTCCGGGTGCGCGTGATCGTTGTAGAAGCGAGCGCCGTTGCTCAGGACGAGGTCGCTCTTGATTTCCTCAAAGCTCAAGGGCCGGTTGCGGTCGACCTCGACATACGCCGCCTCGTCCGTGTCCTGCAGTAATTCAGCCGCGCGGAAACCCCGCGCGTCACGATGCGGATCCTCCAGCCGGTAGGTCCATTTCATCAACGCGCCGTGGTCGGTGTAGCGTCGCACCAGCTCGATCGACTCCGCGACGACATCGACGTGCTCCACGCCGTCCACCGTGATGCCGAACTCCGTCTCGATGCCGAAGACGCGGTTCATGTCAGGTCAGATCACCGCGCCGCGTGTGGTCGCGCCCCCGCGTCCCCCCTCCGGCCGCACCGGCGCGATGCGGACGACGTTTTCCGAGTCGTAATCAATGAGCTTGAGCCAGTCCTCGGTGATGTCCGTGGGCGGAAAGATATCGTTCTCCGCGTACTCCGCATCGAGCGAGCGCAGCAAGTCGGGGGAGGAAATGCCCTCCTCCGCGCCACTGGCCAGCGCCCGCTTGATCGCCAGGCCCTTGGCGCGCTCGACCACCGACGCAATCAACGCACCGCTCACTAGGTCGCCCCGATAGAGCACGTCCTTTCGCCCGCTGCGCAGCGTGACCTCGAGAAATCGATTTTCGTCCCGATGATCAAACTGGCGCTCGAGCACCGCGTCCACCAGCCGGTCGATGGCCCCGTCGATGCCGCCGGCCTCGCGCACCAGCTCGGGATCAAACGGCAGGCGGTCGTTGAGATAGATGCGGTAAATGTCGCGAGCCCCGTCACGCGAGGGCCGCTGCACCTTGATCTTTCGGTCGATACGGCCGGGTCGGAGGATGGCCGGATCGATCAAGTCCGCGCGATTGCTGGCCAGGATGATGACGACGTCCTTCAGCGAATCGATGCCGTCCATTTCCGTGCAGAACATCGGCACGAGCGTGGAGAGGATGCTCGCATAGCGGCTGGCGCGGCGCGTGCCCAGGATGCTCTCCGCCTCATCGATGAAGAGGAATGGCAGGAAACCCTCGGCCCGCTTCTCGCGGGCGGTGGCGAAAATCTCCCGGACGATGCGCTCGCTCTCTCCCACCCACATGTTGAGGATTTCAGGTCCTTTGATGTGCATGAAGTACTCGCGCATGTTCTCGCCGGTCTGCTCTTTGAGCCGCGCGGTGAGATTGTAGGCGGTGGCCTTGCCGATCAGCGTCTTGCCGCAGCCCGGCGGGCCGTGGAGCAGGAACCCCTTCGGCGTGGTGTGCTGGAAACGCGCAAACAAATCAGCGTGCAACAACGGCAGCTCAATCGCGTCCTTGATTGCCGCGATCGCCTCCTCCTGCCCGCCCACCCGTTCCCACGGCAGCTCCGGCACGTCGTCCAGGAAATGATCCCGGCTCTGCGGCCGGGCCATGACTTCGAGCGCGACGCGAAAACCCGGGTCGACGCGCACTTCGTCGCCCGACTTCAAGGTGGCCTTCGCAAGCTCGGCCCCGCGCTGCACCACCACGGATTGCAGGCCGTTTTCCTGCCCGAGCCGCAGCCGCTCGTTTCCGATGACCTCCGTGATCTTCGCGATGGGTCCGCCGAGATCGAACCCAAGCTCACCTACGATCACATACGCCTCGTTGATCAGCACCCGCGTACCCTTGCGCAGGCGCGACGGGCCAATGCGGGGATCGATATTGCAGTAGTAATCCGCGCCGCCCACGAGGATGTGCGCCGTCTCGCGGTTCGGTGCGCCGAGAAAAATGCCGATGCGGTTGGCCGGCGCAGTGACCTTGCGCACGACCTCTTCCAGCTTTTCAATCGCCTCGCGCGCGTCCTGGAGAATCTCCCGTTGATCGACAATCTCGCGACGCAATTCCGCGAGCGTTCGCCGCAGCGGATCGGTGGTCGGGAGGCTCGCGATCAGGAAGTCCAGACGATCGACCAGCTCCGGTTCGCCGCGGCCCGGGGATTCGAAGGGATCGGAATCGTTCGGGCTGGACGAAGGAGGTGGTTTCATGCGGTACAACCGGTCTTGGAATGACCCATCCTTGAGACAATCCCGCACCTTGCCCTGCTCAATCCGGTGATTCCATCCAATTCCTTCGAACGGGTCAGCGCGTGGGTTGTCTGGGACTCGAACCCAGAACCTAATGATTAAGAGTCATTTGCTCTACCAATTGAGCTAACAACCCTCGCTGCCGGAATCGCGAACGTAGTCGCGGTTGACGAACCGGCAAGCCGATTTCTTCGCCCGTATTTCCTTCGCATTCTTCCGACGTAATCGAAGCCAGGCACGTTTTTAGCTAAAACAAGAACAGGCGGATTGACCAATGGCCGGTCGCCTCCCTCACCCATGCTCATCAATGTTGTATCTGGAGCCGAGCCTGGCCGTCGCTGGACGTGGCCGCGTCTCGGTGCCTGGCCGCGGCGGAGCCAAATTTTTACCGTCGTCGCGCTGGGTGTCGGACTCACGCTGGTCGCCGTGGCGCCTTGGCGCACGGTGGGATGGATCGCGCTGCAGCTCGCCGCCGTCACCGGGTTCATGGCCGTGATGTTGATGGCCGCGCAGTCTCCCGGCCGCTCGCGCACAACGGATTCGACGCCGCCCCCGGTCCCCTCCCCGTCCGGTGCACCGCCCCCTTCGGAACCCGCCCCGGAACCCGCGCCCGGTTCGGACAACGACAGTCCGCCGGTCGCGGCGGAGTTGCCGGCGAATTTCGACGAACTTGGCGCCGCGAATGATGCCCTGCGACAATTTCAACGCGCCCTCGCGGAATCCAAGGGGCTCGCCACGCTCGGGCGACTGGTGGACGCATCCACGCATGAGACCAACAATCGCCTCGGCACCGCCATCCTCGCGATCTCGAGCCTGCGCGACAAGATCGCCGGCTTCACCGCGCTCTATCAGGCCAACCAACTGACCCGTTCGGAATTCGACCGTTTTCTCGGGTCGAGCGCGGAGGCCGGCGAAGTGGTTCAAACCAATCTTCGCCGCGCCGCCGACTTGGTCGCCAGCTTCAAACAACTCGCGGCCGACCAGGCGGACCGACGTCGCCGTTCCTTCGAATTGAAATCATATCTCGAGGCCGTCGCGCACGCTTTCGAACTGGCGCACCGGCACAACGGTCATCAGGTCCGCATCGAGGGCTGCGAGGTTTTCCTGAACCATCGGCCCGGTTCCTTTTCGAAACTTTTTTGCGAGCTGGTGCTCCTGTCGCTCGACTGGTCTGTCGCCGACCGAACCAACGCCCGCATCCGGCTGGTCATCACCACGACCCCGACGGCCGTTCGCCTGGACTACTGTGACAACGGCCGCCAAATCCCCGCGGGCGTCACGGGTGCGAGCACGCTGCAGAATCTCGCCGGCACCGATGCTCCGCTGCCGGAAATCATGGAATTAATCACGGTGGTGCGCGAAGAGGTCGGCGGCACCATTTACTTTGGGACCGGTCCGAACGGCTTTGGCAACCTGATCCGCATCGAACTGCCCAAGACGATGGTCTCGGAGAGATCGGCCGCCTCATAACGTCACGGCCGCCCATCCCGGGACCGGCTCACCGGCCTTGCATCACGCGGTCACGTCAATGTAAACTCCACGCGGATGGCCTCTTTCTTCTCGAAATTTTTCTCGGTCTTCCGTTCCAACGCCAAGGTTTCGCGGACCCGCGACCCGTCCGATTTGTTTGCGCCGTCGGCGGCACCCATTCCGACGAGACACTCGCCCAGCGCGCCGCTTTCGAACGGCATTTTCAGCCGCATCACGGGCGCACGGCCGCAGCAGAACGTCTGGCAGGATCCGCTGTGGATTCCGGCGAGCGCCGAGCTTCAGCACATGGCGATGCACGCCGGCACGCGGAAGCAGATTCTCATCATCGACAACGACGCGTTGGCCGTCGCGGATTGCAAAGCGATGATCGAGGGCGAGGGCTTCCTCGTGGAGACCGCGTTCGACGGCGAGGAGGGCGCGCGCAAGGTGCTGGAGGTGAATCCCGATGTGGTCATCATCCGACTGCAACTTCCGAAGCTCAACGGCATCGAGGTGATCAAGCGGATGCGCGCGAACGATGCCCACAAGCGTCTGCCCGTCATTGCGCTCGCCGAGTCGGATTCATCGCTCGGCGAGGCGGACGCCCTCGCCGCGGGCGCGACACGGGTGTTCGATCGCGGCACGGCCACGGAGGACGATCTCTTTCTCGCGCTGCGGACCGCGCTGCGGAAGCGCGTGTTCACGCCAAAGAAACAACTCTTTCTGCAGAAGGGCACGGCTACGATCAAGCTCGGCACGAGCATCGTCCAGTTGCCCCCGGAAGCGGAGAAGCCGATGGCCATGCCGGAGATGGTGCCCGCCGGCTTTCGCCCACCCACCGTGCCCGTGCGCGGTATTCCGCCCAATCCCACTTCCCCAGGTTTCGACCCCGTTGGTCCGATCGCACCGGTTGCGCCCGCGTTGCCACCGCGCGCGACTTCCGTCGTCCTGTTGCCCGAGGCGGCGGTGGCAGGGTCTGCCGTCGCGGAACCGCCCCCCTCCCGCGGAGATTCCAGCATGGGACCATCCGGCGAATCATCGATCGTCTTCACCCCGGGCCAGAAGCGGATCCTTCTGATCGAGGATGAGGATATGGTCGCGACGATTTACCGCGCGCGCCTGACGCGGGCCGGGTACGCCGTGGATTTGGCGGCAGACGGCGAGACCGGCCTCGCCCTGCTCCGTCAATCGCCGCCCGACGCGGTCCTGCTCGACGCCCATCTTCCGCGCATGGACGGCCTGCAGGTGTTGCAACTCATCCGATCCGATCCGCAGCTCGCCCGGCTGCCGGTCATCCTTTGCACGGCAGCCCTGAATCCTCGCATGCAGGAGGAGGCACTGCTCGCGGGCGCGGTGCGCGTGCTCGACAAGACCGCCATCACGCCGCTGCAGGTCGTCGAGGCAATGCAGTCACTCTTCGCCGAACAACGGATTTCCGCGGCCATTCTGCCCCCGGACCCGTCGGCCAGCACGATTCGCAAGATCACGACCATCATCGTCGAGCCGCCGCCGGGAAATCAGATGGTCGATTACCTGCCGCCGGACGACGTGGCCTTCGAGGCGGAGATTCGCGAGGCGTTCCTGCAGGACGCGCCGTCGAGCGTGGCGATGATCCAGGCCGATGCCAAGGCGCTGATGAAGACTTCCGTCGGCAGTCCGGAACGCCTGCAGTTCGTGGACCAGTTATTCAAGACCACGCACAAGCTTGCCGGCACCTCGGGTCTCGCCGGATTCAGCCAGGTCTCACGTCTGTCCTCCGCGATCGAGGGTCTTCTTATCAAGATCGGCGAAAAGCCGGAGCGGCTGAATGCCTCGTGCATGCGCACCCTCGTCCAGGCGATCGACTATCTCAGCCTGGCCTTCAGCCGCGCGAGCACGCTGCGCGATTTCGAAAAGGAGGATGCGCTTGCCTTGGTCGTGGACGACGAGATGATTGGCCGGCGTTACGTGGCTCATTCCTTGATGAAGGCCGACCTGCCGTACCATTCGGCGAGCAATGCGCTCGAGGCGCTGAAGTTGATGCAGGAGCACAAATTCGACCTGATCTTTCTCGACGTGGAAATGCCGGGCATGAATGGCTTCGAGCTGTGCAAGCACCTGCGCACCCTGCCGGGCTACGAGAGGACACCCGTCATTTTCGTCACCTCGCTGAACAGCTTTGACGCGCTCGCGAAATCAAAAATCAGCGGTGGCACCGACTTCCTCGCGAAGCCGTTTTCCTACGCCGAACTTTCAGTGAAGGCTCTCACCTGCCTCGCCCGCCGCGGCATGGAGCTGCTGCCTGCCGCGGACCAGCAGAAGGTCACGGCCGCCGCCGCCGCTCTCGGCACCGCGCCCGTGCCTTTGGCTTAGGTCTTGGTAACTTGATTCACAAAGATCACACGTTGCAATCAAGGGTTAAGGCGAACGCGGTGACCGCAGGTGGATCGGCTTGTCCCTAATCCGGTGGCAAAGGGCTGGACAGCCCGCGGGCTCGGGCTGCAATTCGTTTCGCCAGCGCGCTCGGATCACGTTCCACTGTTACGGCGACGGTGTCGGCGACGGCTCGGGCAAAATAGGAGTCGACTCGCCACCTTGTTCCGGAGTCGCTTCCGGCACTGGGAGCGGGTCACGACCTGGTGCTGATGGCGCTGGTGTCGCGCGGATTGCGTCCGGACCCGGGGAGCCGGCCGGCACGGGCGGTTGATAACGGTAACGAATCGTCATCGATCGAAACGCTTCCGCGGCCGTTGCCACATCCTTTTTCTCCGCCGAAAAATACACGAGCATCACGATGGAATCCGACCGCCGCCATTCGTATCCGGTGAGAATCTGTTCCACGTCCGATTCCTCGGTGCCCTCCACCAGGCCACGTTTCAAGAGTGTGCCGGGTCCGGCAAAGGCCGCCTCAAGCTTGCGGCGCAGATTTGCCATCGCACTGCGAAACTTCTCCACGGGCCAGTCGGGGGCGCCGTACTCGAGATCGAGCCCCACGAGCTGTTTCTCCTGGAAGATGGCTCGCGATTCGCGCAGACCCGGAACCTCCACGCCCACCAGCACCCAGATTTCTCCGCGGTCCCCGAGTGGCTTCACCTGCTTCAGCTTCGCCTTCACGCGCGGCATCGCCGCCTTGATCATCTCCGGTGTGTCGCCCCACGAAAATCCAAACGGGAGGGTCACCGGGTCATCCGGCCCCGGGACCGGCGTCGGCACGGGCGTCGCCTCCGGCCGGGTTCCTCCGCGACGCTGGCCATGCAGCGCGGGAGACAGCTGGACCGACGCGCCCAGCAGCCCCGCGCCGAGGGCGATCAGCGCGAGTCGGTTGAGCGGGACGAGGGAGGGCATGGCCAACGAGTCGAGTCCGAAGGATGAACCACGGCGAACGTTCGCGCACCCCGTACTCTTCCGGGGCGCCGGACGCGCGATCATTTCTTCACGATGACCTGCGGCTGCAAATGCAGCTCGCGCCACTGCTTTGGCTCCACCTCGCTCGGCGAATGGCTCATCAAATCCGCGCCGCGATTATTCTTCGGAAATGCAATCACCTCACGGATGCTTTCCGCGCCGGCGATGAGCATGACGAGACGGTCGAGCCCGAGCGCGATGCCGCCGTGCGGTGGCGCGCCAAAGCTGAACGCCTTGAGAATGTGCCCGAACTTGTGCTGCTGCTCCCCGGGCCCGATGCCGAGCGCCTCGAACATCTTCGCCTGCAGCTCTCGCTCGTGGATGCGGATGCTGCCGCCGCCGAGTTCCACCCCGTTGAGCACCACGTCATACGCCACGGCTCGCACCGGATCGTACTCACCTCGTTCCAGCAGGGACACGTCTTCCACCTTGGGTCGCGTGAACGGATGATGCACCGCCACCCACTTGTTCTCCTCCGGCGCAAACTGCAGCAGCGGAAAATCCACCACCCAAAGAAAATTGAGCACGTCGCCCGCGGCGTTGATCAGTCCAAGCAAGTCCGCGCACCGCAGGCGCACGCGGCCCAGCACCTCGCACGCGTTATGCCAGTTCGCCGCGCCGAAGAACAGCACGTCGCCTTCGGCAAACTGCAGCCGCTCCGCCAGTGCCTGCTTCTCCGCTTCACTGAAAAATTTCACGATCGGCGACTCCCACTCGCCGCCCGCCGACCATTTGATGTAGGCGAGACCCTTGGCCCCGAACTCCGTCTTCACCCACTCCTCCCATTTCTTAAGCTGCTCCTTCGACAACAGCGCGGCGGCGCCCTTCGCATTCAAGGCTCGAATGACGCCCTTCGAATCAACGATTGAGCGGAACACCTTGAACTGCGACTCAAGAAAAATATCGGTCAAGTCCACCAGCTCCATCGCGAAACGCAGGTCGGGCTTGTCCGACCCAAACCGATCCATCGCATCGCGATACGTCAGGCGCGGAAACGGCGTCGGGATTTCGACCGCGCGCGCTTCCTTGAAGATCCGCTTCAACAGTCCCTCGGTCAGCGTCTGGATGTCGGTGTCATCCACGAACGACGCCTCGACGTCGATCTGCGTGAACTCCGGCTGGCGATCCGCGCGGAGGTCTTCATCGCGGAAGCAGCGCGCGATTTGAAAATATTTCTCGAGTCCGCCAACCTGCAGCAACTGCTTGTACTGCTGCGGCGCCTGCGGCAACGCGTAGAACGAACCCGCCTGCATCCGCGACGGCACGAGGAAATCACGCGCGCCCTCCGGGGTCGGGTTCGATAAAATCGGGGTTTCGATCTCAAGGAAACCCTGTTCGTCAAAATAATCGCGCGTTGCCTTCGTGACGCGGTGGCGCAGGCGAAGATTCTTGTGCATGTGCGGCGTGCGCAGGTCGAGGTAGCGATACTGCAACCGCAGGTCCTCGTGAACCGCCGGATCATCGAGCGGGAACGGCGGCACCTCGCTCTTGTTCAACACGGTCAGGGACGTGGCCACGACTTCGACGCCGCCGGTGGCGAGATTCGGGTTCACGGTCGCCTCGCTGCGCTTTTCCACGCGGCCGGCGATCATGATGACGTCCTCGCTGCGCAACGCATGCGACGCCTTGGCGATTTCCGCGTGTTCCTCGGGTCGGAAAACGACCTGGGTGATGCCCTCGCGATCGCGCAAGTCGATGAAGATGACGCCGCCGTGGTCGCGCCGTGAACCCACCCAGCCGGCGAGCGTGACGGACTGGCCGGCGTCCTCGGGCCGGAGCTGATGACAGAGATGCGATCGGTAGGCTGACATAAAGGGGCGCGAAAGCTATCCCGTGCTACCCGTTTCGCCAGCGTTAAGTTATGGGAGACGACCCCAAATCTCCCGATCGCGTCCAGGCTTCTGACGGCGCACGGCGAAGGGCCATTACCGCATCGATCGTGGTATCAGCGATTTTGGGGATCGTGATTTCAAGTACCGCGGCAATGTTTGGCGTTCTCATACCAGGTGGAATGAACCTAGTCGCCATTCCTGTCTATTTCCTGATTGCGAGGTTTTTCAGAGTAGATCCGCGATGCATAAGATGCGGCCTCACGGTCGGCTCTGGCGCCACAAAGTGCCGTCAGTGTGGAAATGACCTGCCACCGCGTCGCTAGGCTCAAAGTTTGTCGTCTCGTCGTTTCGTGCTGTTCGCGAGACCGAATACAACGGGAACTGTCACCTCACATTCAACCGGACCCTCAAATCGAATGGAGCGGAGGTGGATCGGGCTCTCCGAGCACGACGGCAAGCGGTAGGCACGTTTCGCCGAAACGTCCCAAGTATTGCGGACCGCGCTTTCGCCCGAACACGACGCCACCGCCGTGAGCATCGTCGCAACCGTCAGCTTGGGACGGCTCGGCGAGCCGTCCCTGCCAGCGCTCGCCAACGCGCCCGGAGGTCGCGTTCCACCGTCCATCTTGTAGTCGGCCCGGCTGAGGGAAATTCGAAATTCAAAACTCGAAACTCAAAGAAAGCGTCAAATAAATGAACGAAGCGGTGAAAGTTCCAAGGGCGATGCTTCGAACGTTCTTATATTTCCGCCCTTGAGCTTACTTCGAGTTTCGAGTTTGAACCTTCGAGTTTCCCGGCGCCGACAGCCTGCGATGCCGGCTGCAACAGACGTCTTTACTTCAACGAACGAGCGAAAGAAGTCCGGAGCTCTCGCCGGGCACCACCCGTTCCTCCCGCGTCGCCAGTGTCTTCACCTTGACCTGCGGCCACTCGGCTCCCACCACGATCGCAAAGGGCGCCCCAGCCTGCTCGGCCAGCTGGAACTGCTTGCCAACCTTCATCGCTGCCAGTGGATAATCCACGCGCAGACCTTCGCGGCGCAGCTCGGAAAACAGCTTCACCGCCTCGGCCCGGCGAGTTTCGTCCGCAATCACGCCAAACACCTGCGGCGCGTGGTCCGCGCGGATTGCCGCCTCGAGTTTCTCCGCCGCGTGCGGCGTGGCGCGCAACACCTTCTCGAGCACGACGTCGCCCACCGCGAAGCCCAGCGCGGGCAGATCCACGCTCCCATCGCTGAGCGTCTTGATCAGGTCATCATACCGGCCCCCGCCCGCGAGCGCGCGGCCGTGCGCGGTCGCGAAAACCTCGAATACGACCCCGGTGTAATAGGCCAGGCCCCGAACGATGGTCGCGTCAAAACGGACAAAGTCCTGCAAGCCGCGGTCGGCGAGCGCGACGGCCAACGACTCCAGAATCGGCGCGGGCCTTGCCAGGAATTCGCGGAGTTCCGGCAGCGCGATGCCGAAGGTGGCGAGCTTTGCAACATTCACTTCCTCCCGCTCCCGCTCAAGTTTGTCGATAATCTGCAAAAATTCTTCCGACCGCTCCGTCGTGACGCCGCGCTCCGACAGGAAATGCTCCCAGACGCGGCGATCGTTGATCCGCACGTAGAAGTCCTTTTCGGTCAGGCCAAACGTCCGGAACAGATCAATCGCCAGCGCGATCATTTCGGCTTCACCCGCGACCGAGTGGTCGCCAAACAGATCGCAGTTCAGCTGGGCGAACTCGCGCAGCCGGCCGTCCTGCTGCTTCTCGTAGCGATAAAACGAACCCATCGAGAACCACTTGATCGGCTTCTTGAAGTCGCGCTCCTTCGCCGCCACCATCCGCGCGAGGGTGGGTGTCATCTCCGGCCGGAGCGCCACCTCGCGCTTGCCCTTGTCCGTGAAATCGAAGAGCTGGCCGACCAGCTCGCCGCCGCTTTTCTTGCGGTACAGGTCGACGCTTTCCAGCGTGGGACCCTCGTATTCCACGAAGCCGTACGAGCGTGCGACGCGGCGCCAACCCTCGAAGATGTACCGGCGCGCGGCGAAATCGACCGGGTAGAAATCGCGAAATCCGGGAAGCGTCTGCATGGGCCAATACGCTTAGCTGCGGATGGCCCCCAGTGCGAGCCCGGAAGCAAGAGTCGAGCGTCAGCCTTCGACTTCCCCGCGCAGAGTTGCCCCGCGCCGGACGGCCGCTACCTTCCCGCGATGTCCAACCCGCTCGCGACCCCGGAGGTATTCACCCTCGGCCACTCCCCCGACCCGGATGATGCGTTCATGTTTTACGCGATGGCCGCCGCGAAAATCAATCTGCGCGGGCACAAGTTCCAGCACATCCTGCAGGATATCCAGACGCTCAACGACCGCGCCACGCGCGGCGAATTGCACATCTCCGCGATTTCAATTCACGCGTATGCGTACGTGCTCGACAAATACGCGCTGCTCTCGTGTGGCGCGAGCATGGGCGATGGGTACGGCCCCGTGGTCGTATCATCATCGCCCGACGCGCTGCCCCCGGGCGTGAAAGCCGGTGACCGCGCGGCCATCCTCGCCTGGCTCAAGGGCAAGCGCGTCGCCATTCCCGGCAAGCTGACCAGCGCGTTTCTCTCGCTGCAGATTTATTGCGGAGACCAGGGATTTGATTTCGTCGTCGTGCCGTTCGACGAGATCTTCGACGCCGTGCGGTCGGGTCACGCGGACGCGGGCCTGGTCATTCACGAGGGACAGCTCACGTACGAGCGCGACGGCTTCGGCAAGATTGTCGACCTCGGCGAATGGTGGAAAGCGGAGACCGGACTTCCCCTGCCGCTCGGCGGTAACGTCATTCGCAAGGACTTGGATCCGGCGCTGCGCCAGGAGCTCTCGGAGATTCTCGCCGAGAGCATCGAGTACGGCCTGCAGCATCGCGCCGCGGGCGTGGCGCATGCCATGCCACTCGCCCGCGGCATGGACACGCCACTCGCGGACCAATTCATCGGGATGTATGTGAACGACTACACCCGCGATTACGGTGCTGCCGGACGCCGTGCGATCCGCGAATTCCTCGGCCGCGCCGCGGCGATGGGATTCATTCCTGCTCCAGTTGAGCTGGAATTCGTCGGCTAAAACTGCTGAACTCCCCCGTATCCGCCATGAAACTCCCCGCCTTTTTCGCCAGCGTCCTGATCGCCACTGCCACTTTCGGGCAGGCCCCGCCGCCACTCGTGGCACCCGGAAGCCAGCCCGCCCCGAGCCCAACCCCAACCCCGGGCCCGCAAGCCCGATTGAATCTGGAAGTGACCATCCAGAAGAAGGTCTACGAGGTCAAGACGACCCTGGCAACCGAGGACAACCCGGTCTTTTCCGAGCCCCAGGCCTACATCGTTACGATCAAGAATAACGGCCCCGGCGACGTCGTGGGAGCCAGGATCGAATACCGCTTTTACATGACCGGTGCGGCCCGCGGCGAAACCGGTTCGGAACCCGAGATCAAGAGGAAGGAAGGGAGCGCCAACCCCGAGACGTTGCGCGTGGGCGAGAGCTTTTCCTTCACGACAGACACCTTCGATGTGCCCCGCAGCACCCAGCGCGGCGGATTTTATTTCTATCCGGACGGGAGCCGCACCCGCTTCAAGGCGGATCTCGGCGGCATCTGGATTCGCGTGCTGCGCGGCGGTACCATCCTCTTCGAAAGAGCTGAACCGTCATCCGTGACGACGCGCGATCCGTTCTAACGAAACGCATGTCGCTGACGGATGGAACCGCGGCAAACGCCGGTGCGTCAGAATTTCCACTCGAAGCCGCCGTAGAATCCGCGCGACAGCGCCGGAAATCCCGGCACCTCCTCGTAAGAGCGATTTGTCAGGTTTTCAACGCGCGCCGTAATCTTGACGTGGGCGCTGATCTGATAGTTGGCCCACAGTCGGCCGACCGCGTAATCCGGAATGTCGCTGTTGGGGCCGCCGAAATTGATTTCCTCGCGCCCGTTCACGGCCCGTCCCTCGAGGCCGGCGGTCAGTCGATCCCGCAGGCATTGATAACTGAGCGTGGCCGCGAACTGGTTGCGCGCCCGGCGCGGCAATCGCGCTCCGTCGGGCTGCGTGATGTCTGCACTGCTCGTGCGCCGGGCATCGAGATAGGTGTAAGTCGCGCTCAGGACGAGCTTGTCGACCGGTTCCCAGCGCGCAAACGCCTCGACCCCCTGCGTGCGGGCACGGCCAAGGTTGAACGTGTTGAAGTTGTTGTCGAAGCCGATCACGTTCGAGAGGCGGTTGTAAAAATAATTGATCCCAAACTTCAACCGCTTGCCCCACAGCACCTGCTCAACGCCGACGTCGAATCCCCGGCTCCGTTCGGGATCCAGGATGGTCTCAACGTTCTGCCGGAAAATCTTGTCCTGGATCGTCGGCGGCGAGAAACCCGTCGCGTAGCTGGAACGAAGCGTCGTGCCGGTCGACTTGAACTGGTAGCTTGCGGCCAATCGCCCTGTGCCAATCGTTCCGAAATCGCTGAAGGAATCCACGCGGCCGCCGATCACGACCAGCAGATTCGTGACCGGGCGCAGAGACGCCTGGACAAACCCCGCGATCTCGTTGGTGCGATCCGAAATTTTCACCGGACCGAACGATGGCGGGAAGAACGGCCGATCCTGCGATGCGGCGTTTCGCGCATAAAATAGTCCGCCGGTCAGCGTCAGCCATTTGGCGAGCTCCAGGTCGTTCTGGTAATCGATCTGGGTGCGATGGAAGAACGCCTTGGTGGGCCCGACAAAGCCGTCATCGTTTGGATCGTTCGTCTGGGTTTCGCGATCGTAGCTCACTACCAGCCGATGTTTCCAGCATTCGAACGGTGCATACGCGACGTTCGGCGCGATCAGAAACTGCTTGGTGAGCAGGTTGTCCCGCGGCTTGGGAAAGGTGACCGGGCCTGGATTTCCGGTGTCGTTATTCGAAGCGGTCACGAGCAGCCCGAACCGGAGCGTTTTCGAGGAAGACGGCGACCAGCCCAGGCTCACGATCGCATTGCTCGAGCGGTATTCATTGTTGGGGCGCGCATTGTTGGTATCGAGCCGCGACGCCGCCACGAGGTAATCAAACCCGCCCACCGAGCCCGACCCGGAAGCGCGCTCGCGAAACGATTCGAAGGTCCCGCCGTCAAACGAGACGGCCGCGGCGAACGGCCCCTCACCGCGCCGGGTGAATAGTTGAATCGTCCCTCCCAGCGCGCGAGGACCGTAAAGCGTGGATTGTGGACCGCGCTGCACCTCGATGCGATCGAGGCCGGTCGTATTCAAGTCGGCAAAATTGAACAACCCGGCGAGGCCCTGGTTGAGCGGAACGCCGTCGATCAACACCTGCGTCTGTTCGCTCTTCAGGCCGCGCGTAAAGACGCTGGTGAGCTGGCCGGGCGCGCCCGTCTGGACGACGTCAAGCCCGGGCACCTCGCGCAGAGCATCCGCCACGCGATTGATCTGGCGTTCCGCCAAATCCGAAACTTCGATCACGGTGATGGCTGCCGGAGATTCCGATTCCGGAATCGCGAGGCGGGTGGCGGTGATGACGAGCGGTTCGTCAGCGGGGACGGCGGTCGACGCAAGGGCGACCACACCGAGAGCGGCAAGGGCGCAGGAGATTGCGCCGCCACGGAAGCGGAGAAGCATGTTTGTTTTTAGGAAGGCAAGAAAGGTCCGACAGAACCGTCCCCCCTGCGGGCGGAGTCGGGCTCGGCTGACCTCTCCTCAATGTTTTCTGGCGAAACAACAATCGAGCCATCCGCACGATACGGCGGCCCGGAGGAGCGCGGTTCGGACAAGTATTCTGACTCCTGGTTTTTGGCGGACCGAATCGTGCCAAATGGCATTGATGCGTCTCCGCTCGCCTTCCATCCACCTTCACCCGGTTGCCCGGATTGGTTGCTTGCGCAGGGATGGTCGTATCCAGATACAGCAGCGCGACTGTTCCCGAATCTCACGGGATTCCATGTCATCGAACCGCCCCGGCAATCCCGCGATCGGGCTGCCGGCAGCTATGTAAAAGAACAAGACTGCTACGGCGACGAGAAAAGGGCATTCCTCGTCGCCGGTCAAGCAGCACCGATCCCCGCGCGTGTCACCGCAGCCATCGTCCGCTTCCCACTGGGGATCAGACCGACGCCAACAGCGGCCCCTCGGCCGGGGACGGCGTGGGCCGGTCCAGCCAGGCCCCCCGCATCGGGCGCAGCACAAAGATTGCGAGCACGCCCGTCAGAATATCGAGACCGGCGACGAGATAGAAAACCGGCAACCAGCTGCTGAAATAGTTGTGAATCCAGGCGGCGACCGGCCCACCCAACACGGATCCGACGCCCTGCGCGATGTAAAGGAAGCCGTAGTTCGTCGTCGCGTTCAGCGGGCCGAAGGTGTCGGTCAACGTCGACGGGAAGAGCGAGAAAATTTCACCCCAGCCGAAGAACACGAGGCCCGACAACAGGACAAACGCGAGCGCATTCTCCCGAAACACGAGCCAAAGCAAAACCGCGCAACCCTCGAGGATGAAGGCGAAGGCCATGGTCTTCTCTCGCCCGACGCGATCCGACACCCAACCGAAGAAGGGGCGCGTCAGGCCGTTGGTGACGCGATCCAGCGTCAGTGCCAGGGGGAGCGCGGCCAGACCAAAGACGACGGCCGTGCTCACGCCGAAATCCTTCGCGAAGGCGCCCATCTGCGAAATCACCATCAACCCGCCGGTCGACATCATCGTCATCATCCCGAATAGCAACCAGAAGACGGGTGTCCTGAGCATCTCGCCCGGGCGGAAATTGATTTTCGATTTCGGCACGGCCGCCGAACTCGTTTCCGGTGTCGCCAGCGCGATGGCGTGGACCGACGGAGTTCGAAAGCCAAGCGCCGCCGCCATTCCCACCCCTGCAATAATACAGCCAAAGATCTGGAGGGTGGGCGCCAGCCCGGATGTCTTCAGCATCGCGTCGATGGGAAAGGTGGTCAGGATTGCACCGAAGCCATAGCCAGCCGCGACCATGCCGGTGACAAACCCCCGGCGATCGGGAAACCATTTCACCATTAAGCCGACCACCCCCACGTAGATGATGCCCGTGCCAATTCCGCCGAGCAGTCCGTACGTGAGATAAAGGCCGATGACGGACTTCGCCATGGAGGCGAGCACCCAACTCAAACCGGTGAGCAGTGCGCCAATCCCAAGCAGCCAGCGCGGACCGAAGCGCTCAATGAGGAATCCCTGCAGCGGCGACAGCGCGGTCTGCAGGACGATGAGGATGGAAAACGTTATCTGCAGCGCCGGCAGACCCACCTGCAGCGTCGTTTGCAGCGGCTTCGTGAAAAGAGCCCAGACATATTGCGGGCTAGAGATGGCCATCATCGCGACGATGCCAAGGCCGAGTTGCCAGCCGCGGCCCTTGAGCCCGGTCGGTCGGGGGAAAGCAGAAACGGAATCATGCATATGCAATTGGAGTGGTTGTGGTTGATGCCCTTGCCTTGCGCCCGCCGGAACCCTCCCGGCCGAACGGCATCTCGTCCGCGATATGCGAGCAAATAGCTCAGCATTCGCGGTGCCAATGCGCCGGATTGCATGCAACGCCGGCAATCGGCTGGTGCCCGGCGGCTTGAGAGACCGTGACCCGGCGATGTTTGCCCACCGCGGTGTCGCTTTTCGTCCAAGCTGGACCCTCTTCCCTCGTGTTCACCGCCATTCGGGGCGATCGAAACGCACCAACCTCACGTCACCGCCTGGCTCGCCAATCGAAGACCAGCCAGCTGCTTGAGCAGATGCGCGAGTGTCGCCGGCGGGGTTGCGGTCGTGCTCACGCGAATTCGCTGCGACCGAGGCAACTCGACGGGACCCTCGTAACGGCGCGTCAGTTCGGCGTAATCCCCGAGCCGCGCATCCGACACCTCCCTGCGCTCGTGCTCGCGCCTCGCCAGTCGTTTGCGAACAACCGCAGCCGGCGCGTGCGCCTCGACGAAGATCGCGTTTGCACCCGCGGCGGAAAGTGCGCGCCGAAACGCGCGTCGGTGCACGCGATTTCCAAAGGTGGCGTCGAGCACCACACCCTCACCGCGACGCACCGCCCCCAGCGCGTGATCGAGCAGCGCCCCGTAGGTCCGCGCCGTCATGCTTGCGTTGTACAGTCCGGCGCGCTCCTTCGATGGAGTCCGTTCGTAGAGCGGCCGTCCGGCGAGCGCCTTGCGAATTCGGTCGGACGAAAAAACGTCGCAACCGAATTCGCTCGCGAGCGCCTGGGCGATCCGACTCTTGCCGGAACCAGTCCCACCCATCACGACGAGCGCCGCGGGCGCCGATCCGATGGTCGCGTAGCGCAACGCCAATTGAAAATATCGCCGGGCCCGATCGGCGGCGGCCAAGCGTTCGACGGCCGGCGCCTGCGCGGCCACGCTGTGCAAGCTCTCGACCTTGCCCCGCACGAACGCGCGGTAGCATTTGTAGAAATCCATCAACCTCGACAGATCATCATCGCGGAGCGCGCGCGCCATTTTCGCGACGAACTCCGACGCCAGATCCGCCCGGCCCTCGAAATCCAAATCCATCGCCAGAAAGGCGACATCAGACGCGACATCGCCGTATCGAATCCGATCATTGAACTCGATGCAGTCATAGATGTTCACCGCCCGGGGCGTGATGTGAATGTGCTCGGCATGCAGATCCCCGTGGCAGTCACGGATCCATCCCTCCCGCACGCGGCGCGTGAAAAATTTCCCGTGACGCCGGAGGAAACCATTCGTGTACGCGCGGATGGCCGCGAGAGATTCACGAGAAATCGTCCCGCCCGCATGCCGTTCTGCCTGGGTGAAATTTTCGTCGGTGTTGAAGCGCAAATGCGCCACCGTGCCCCATTGCGAAACCTCTTTCGTCGGGCGCTGCGCGCGATAAAAGCGGGCGAGGAATGCGACGATGCGCATGATCTCGCGCCGTCCCACCGCGCGCCGCCGCAACCGGTGATCGAGGAAATAGCGGGATGAAAGCCGGCGCATCTGCACCGCGTACTCGACGACCCGGCTCCGCTCACCCGTTTTCGCAAAGCGCAGGCGTCCGCCGTCGCGGACGATGGCGACGACGCCCAGATAAACGCCGCTCGTGAGCCGCCGGTTCAGCTCCACCTCGGTCAGGCAGGCGGCGTGACGCTTCGCGAGAGTCGAGAAATTAAGAAACCCGAAGTCGACGGGCTTCTTGATCTTGAATACGAAAGGCGACGCGAGAACCACCAGCGACGCGTGCGTCTGGACCAAATGAATGGAGCGGGGCCGGTGCGCGTAGGACGCGGGGTCGAGCAAAAACTCCAGGAGCGACCGACCGCTGCCACGCTTGACGGGACGGGATCCGCGCCCAACTCGACTTCGCCGATCGCCCGACGGAGACACCATGTGAAAGACTACGGTCGATCTGGGTCGGGCGCGAGTCTCCGTCCTTCTTCTCCCGCAACCGACCCGCACCGCCATCCCGAAGAAACCCACCCCAAGTAAAAAGTTTTGTCGCATTGTGGACGCGCCTCGTCGCGAAGGTCCCCGCCTTGCGCCCGAACCCGAGCCCATCCTCGTTGTGCCCGTCGGTTACACGGCGACTCCCGACCTCGGCAAGACCTGCCTGCCCCTCGAAGGCCTTCGTCACCACGCCCGCTGGACCGCGTAACGATTCTCCGGCATTCTTCATTCGGCATTTGGCATTCGAACTTCTACATTCTCTGCTCATGCCTCTCGTTCTCGTCACCGGCGCCAACGGCCATGTCGGCAATCAGCTCGCCGCCCATCTCGTGGAACACGGCTATCACGTCCGCGCCATGGTGCGCAGGCCTGACGACGCGAAGCGCGCCATCGAGATCCTGCGACATCCGTTCGTGGAGGTTGTCGCCGGCGACATCCGCGACACCGACGCCGTCACGCGCGCGGTGGCCGGTTGCGAGGGCGTCTTCCAAGTCGCTGCCGTGTACACGATGCACGCCGCCGATCCGCAGCGCGACATCATCGATCCGGCGGTCACTGGGGCGCTCAACGTGCTGCGCGCGTCGAAACTCGCGGGCGTGCGGCGCGTCGTGTTGACCTCGAGCCTCGTCGCGATGGGAAATCTCAGCACCCCGGAGCATCCGCTCGACGAATCGAACTGGAACGACGCGGCCACCGAGCCCTACGCAAAGGCCAAGACGCTCGCGGAGCGGCGATCGCGGGAGTTCGCCGACGCATCAGGACTCGACCTCGTGTGCGTGAATCCCACGCTCATTGTCGGACCAGGTTTTCCGCATCACACCCCGTCGACGCAACTCTTCGAGAACGCCATCCGCGGGCTGCTGCCGGTGCTCCCGCCGTTGGCCTTCACGTTTGTCGACGTGCGCGATGTCGCCAGCGCGCATCGTCTCGCGTTCGAGCGACCGGAGGCGAACGGCCGCTACCTGTGCGGTAACGTCACGGTCACGATGCGCACGGTTTTTGAATACCTGCACCGCATCGATCCGACGATCAAAATCCCGCGTTTCGATCTTCCGCGCATCTTCCTCCCATTCCTGCCGCCGCTGGATTGGCTGCAGACAAAATTCTTCGGCACCACGCGCCTGATGACCTCTGAATCGGTGACCGAATACGCGTCCGGCGCGGCCTACATCTCCACCGCGCGCATCCGTCGCGACCTCGGCTGGGAGCCGCGCCGCTTTGACGAGAGCGTGCGGGACACGCTCGCGTGGATCCGCACGCACAAACTGTGACCGTGGCAAGGGTCCAGCGTCGCCGGGGTCGGGGGCTTCAATCCGGTTTGCCCAACTGAACAATTTCGCCTACAAGCGGTCGCAGCATGGACTGGCTCAACGACCCCAACGCCTGGCTGAGCCTGCTCACGCTTACGCTGCTCGAGATTGTGCTCGGCGTCGACAACATCATCTTCATTTCCGTGTTGTCGGGCAAGCTCCTGCCGGAGCAGCAGGGCCGGGCGCGCACGGTGGGCCTCCTGCTCGCGCTCATCACGCGCATCCTGTTGCTATGCTCAATCTTCCTGCTCACGAAAATGACCAAGCCGCTCTTCGTCATGCCCATGATCGGCCACGGCGTCTCCGGCAAGGACCTCGTGCTCATTCTCGGCGGCTTGTTCCTCATTTGGAAAAGCACGCATGAAATCCACGGCAGCCTCGAGGGCGAGGATCACGAGGTCTCGTCGAAGGTCAGAGCCACCTTCGGCGCCGTCGTCACGCAAATCATCCTGATCGACATCGTCTTCTCGCTCGACTCCGTCATCACCGCGGTGGGCATGGCGCAGCACATCGGGGTGATGATCACCGCCGTGGTGGTCGCGATGATCGTGATGCTGGTCGCGGCGAAGAGCATCGCCGACTTCGTCAACCACCGTCCCACCATCAAGATGCTGGCCTTGAGTTTCCTGCTGTTGATCGGCGTGGTGCTCGTCGCCGACGGACTCGGCCAGCACATCTCGAAGGGCTACATCTACTTCGCGATGGCTTTTTCCTTTGGCGTCGAACTCCTGAATCTGAAACTGCGCGGCAAGGCCACGCCTCCCATCGAGTTGCGCAAGAAAGTCTAGGGCCAAACCCTCCGTTAACGATCGGGTGGCGAAAAATGGATAATTTGGCCGGACGGAGTCATTTCCATTTTTGCGGATTTGCGACTTTGCGATGGATTTCCAATCCTCGAATCTCACTCTTGCGAGAGGAAGGCGGCCGTCGGCTGTCATCCGTCCTGGATCGAAATTGATTTCCTCCCGGCGTGCCTCCAGCACACTGATTCTGGGGAAATAATTTCGGTAACTCTCTGTATTTTGGCGCAAAAAATGCTCCGTTGATGATCTCCTCGCCAATAGGGAGGTCGGCCGATCGATGGACCATTGGTTCGGGGTTGGCATCGGTTACCCTTCCGTTCTCTCAACTCTGAAGAACTCTACCCCAATGAACATGAAAACGCTCAAATCCTTCCCGCGATTCCTCGCGATTCTCAGCGCTGCCACGGCATTCTCATCCACCGCAAGCGCGCAAGTCAGCCTCAGCGGTGTCTACAAGGGCACGGTTGCGAATGGTGGTCCGATTCTGATCTTCTCGATCGAGGAAAGGAACGAAATTGAGGTGCATTTTGTTGATCCGGCAGCGAGAACGGCCGGCGAAGCCGAAGGCAGGCTGACGACCGACCGGACGTTTTCGCTCACCACTGGAAACAGCATTTCGATCGCGGGGACCGTTTCGAGCGATGGCAGCATGATCACCGGCACCTTCACCAGCGGGACGTCTGCCCAGCCTTATACCGCGACCCGCATCCAGCCCACTTCGCAGGGCTCGCAGGCGGCGGGCATCTACACTGGGCCGGCAACAAGCACCACCGCGGCGGCCGCCACGGTCACGTTCACCATTGATCCGGCTGCAAACGTCACGTTCATCCAAAAGACGGGGTCGGGCGCGAGCGCGACGATCGTGGGCGCGGTCGGCACGATTACGCAAACCCAGGTCTCGCCTCCCACTTACAGTTTCAGCTTGAGTCCGCCCACCGCGGTCGTGGCGTCTGTCACCGGCACGTTCACGCTGACCGGTGGAACCATCGCCGGGACTTACACGCTGGGCGCCGACACGTACGCGTTCACTGCATTCAAGTCCCGCCTCGTGAGCCGCCTGGTCAACATCTCGACCCGCGGATTTGTGAACACGGGACAAGGCCAGCTCATCGGCGGATTCGTCATCAAGGGCGGCACGAAGCAGGTCCTCATTATTGCGCGCGGTCCCTCGCTGACGGCCTTCGGGGTCTCGCCCGTTCTACCGAATCCCAAGATCACGTTGTACAGCGGCCCGATCGTCATCGGCTCGAATGCTGGCTGGAAGAACAACACGAATTTGCCGAGCCTGTTGAACATGGCGTTCACGGCGACGCTGGTGGACAACGATTCCGCCTTGTTGGTGTCGCTTGAGCCCGGGCCGTACACGTCCGTCGTGACGAGCGCCGACGGCACGAGTACGGGCATTGCGCTGGTCGAAGTCTACGAAGCCTCCTGGGAATAATCCGCCCACGGGCGGTTGGTCCCCGGAATCTCAAAGGCTTCATCGCGGCGGGGGTGGCTGAAAGGCTGCCCCCGCTTTTGTTTGCCCGGAAATCAGGTCGCAGAATCAGCTCACGGCGGCAGGCCGCCAAAGCACGCCGCGACTTGCGGGGTCACCGCCCGCGGGCGGCCGCTCTTCACGTCGATCAGCACCCATTTCGTCTCTCCGCGCGCCACGAGCGAGCCGGAGGCTACGAGGTTCAGCTCGTAACTCCGCAGCGAACTCGCGCGATCGAATCGTTCGACCCACGTCCGGATGCTGACAACGTCGCCTTCGACCAGCGGTTTCAAATATTCAATGTGATGGCTGCGCACGACCCACGCTGCGCCCATCGCGCGGACCACCCCGGCGCCGCCGCACGCTTCGGCGTGGGCCTTCGCCGCGTCTTGCATCCAGCGCACATATTCCACGTTGTTTGCGTGCCCGTTGCCATCGATCGCGGCCGCGGGCACGGTGAATTGATATTCGAGGGAAGCGGACACGGGTGAACGCTGGAATGGACGCGGATCCCCGCGTCACTTCAACACCCGTTCGTACACCGACTCGTACATCGGCACAATTCTCGCCGCGGAAAACTGCGCCTCCGCCCGCCCGCGTCCCTGTTCGCCGAGCGACTGCGCGAGCTCGGGTGTATCGACGAGCGAATCCAGCGATCTGGCCAGGGCCGCGACATCCCCAAAAGGTTGCAGGAGACCGATGTCGCCGACCACCTCGGGAATTCCGCCCACATCAAAGGCGACGACCGGCTTCCCGTGAAAAAGCGTTTCCAAGATGCTCAGGCCAAAACTCTCCTTCTCTGATGTGTAGAGCCCGGCGTCGGCGGCCAGGAGATATCGCTCAATCTCAGCGACGTCTTTTCTGATGATGACGTGATTGCCCAAGCCAAGCTCGTCGACCAGCGCGCGGTACGGCTCGAAATCGCCGCCCGCGAGAACAAGCAACTTCATGCGCGGTCGCAGGCGGGCCTCAACCATGACGCGCAGCAGCAGGTCGATGCGCTTCACCGGGCGAAGATTCGACATGTGCACAACCAGGAACTCGTCCGTGAGGCCAAGCTCCCGCCGCACGTCTGCGCGTGTCACGGTCTGCGCCGCCGGGTGGAAGAAGTTTGGGATGACGTCGATTTCGCCATCGACACGCAATGCCGCCAACGTCTGCGTCCGGAGGCTCTCGGACACGGCCGTGATCGCGTCCGAATTGGCCAGGGCGTGCTCAATCGTCCCGCGGTACTCCGGGTCATTGTCCATCAGCGTGATGTCCGTGCCGTGCAGCGTGGTGACAATCCTCGGCGCCGCCGTGCCCAGCATCTCGGCGGCGAGGCAAGCGGCGGTCGCATGCGGCACCGCGTAATGCACGTGCAGCAGCTCCAGTCCCTCCGTCCGGGTCACCGCCGCCATTTTCGCGGCCAGCGGCAGCGCGTATTCGGGATGACGAAAAACACTGCTCCCGCCGACCGCGACCTCGTGGTAATACACGCGCGGCGCCGTGAGGTCCAGGCGCACCGGGCGCGCGTACGAGAAAAAATGGACCTCGTGCCCGCGCCGTGCGAGCTCCGCGCCCAGCGAACTCGCGAGAATCCCACTCCCACCGATCAGCGGGTAGCAGGCGATACCAATCTTCCGTCTGCGAGGGCTATTCCGGTGGGACATATGCGCGATCCGAATCCTTGATGAAGTCGCGCGGGACGAACGCCACGTTCGGCGCCTCCTCCTGATGGAGATACTTCATCTCCCCCGCCCCGGCGATGTAGTGGGTACATCGAATCACCGACTGCATCCAGCGCAGGCGCGAGTCGCGCGCCGGGCTAATCTGGCTGGCGTCGTATTCCTGCGCCGGAAGCTCGATGTACGAGTCGCCGCCCTTGTGCAGGAGCAATTTTCCGTCGCGCGCGCGCGCGCGCACGAGTTCCCCCTCGTACCGGACGTCCACGAAATAATCCTCTACCACGATCGCCCGCCGGCGAAATTCCAGGTCACCCGATCGCTCGACGCGAATGCCGTCCATGAGTCCCATGCGGCGATACATCTCGAGACAGAAATCCGCCGCGTTCGCCGCGCCGGTCCCCTTGAAATGCGCGACAGCCTTCGGCCCGACGTAGCATGGAAGTTGGCGCGCGGTCTTCACCTTCCATTCGGGCAAGACGCGCTTGGCGAAGAGCGGCGAAAAATGGCGCTGCCGCTTGTTCGCGTATTCGAAGTTAAGCGTGTCTTCGCGACCCGTGCGGCAGTTCCTCAGGATGGTCGCGGTCTCCCGCGGATCGTGGTCGCTGTCGTGCAGGAAGAACACGATTTCACCGCCGAGTTCCTGCTGCCATCGTCGTGCCGTGACGATCTTCGCATAGAGGAACCGTCGCGGGAAAATGCCGCAGGGTTGTTGACCAAAGCAGATGACGGGGTTCGGCACGGCGTCAGTCAGGCGGGGGTGGGCGATGGATCAGAGGGCGGCGCGCGAAAGACGGTCATTTGCAGAATGACGCCGAAAAGAACCACGCCGGCGCAGCCGATGAGGTTGTACCACAGATAACCAATCCCCGTGGTGAAGAAGAGCACCAGGACCAGCCCCTGCGAGACGAGCGCCGCGACAAAGACCGCGGTACCACGCACGGAGCCGAAGAAGAACGCGACGAGAAACAGTCCGAGGATGCTGCCGTAAAAAAGCGAACCGAGAATATTTCCCGCTTCGATGAGGCTTTCGACGAAATTCGCAAACAGCGCCACGCCAATCGCGATCAGTCCCCAGCCCGCCGTGAGCAGCTTCGTCATGAAAAGGTAGTGACCGTCAGTGGCGATCGTGCGGATCAGCGGACGATAAAAATCCACCGTGGTCGTTGAACCAAGCGCGTTCAGGGTTGCGGCCGTCGCCGACAGGGCGGCGGAGAAAATCACGGCCACGAGCAAACCCACCAGTCCGTGCGGCAGATGATTCAGCACAAAAGTGATGAAAACGTAATCGGAGTCCTTGCTCTTCAAATTCGGATCCGCCTGCACCAGGACCCTGCGCGCCTCGCCGCGAATCTCCTGCAGGCGCCCGTCCAGTCGCTGCACCGTCGCGCGGGCGGCCGACACCTCGGATTCCACCCCGGCGGCGCGGGCTTTCACGAAAGCCGTGACGGCGAGCTTCTTCTCCTCAAAGACTGCGGTGTATTTTTCGTCGAAGGCCGCCAGCGGCGCGCCGAACCCGCGCTCGACCGCGAGCGCCACCGCGGGCTGATTGAAGAAGATCGGCGGTTTCTCAAATTGATAGACGACGAACACCATCACGCCGACCAGCAGCACGGCGAATTGCATCGGCACTTTGACCACCGCATTGAACATCAAGCCAAACCGGCTGGCGGTGGGCGACTCACCCGCGAGGTAGCGCCCGACCTGCGATTGGTCCGCGCCGAAGTACGAGAGCGCAAGAAAGAAGCCGCCGAGGGCACCCGACCAAAACGTGTAACGTTTGTGGAAATCAAACGAGAAATCCACCGCCTCGAGTTTGTCCATGCTGCCCGCGATCGACAGGGCCTGCGTGAACGAGACGTCGGCCGGCAGCCGGTAAATGGCCATCGCGAATGCAGCCGCCATGCCGACGAAAATGACCCCCATCTGGTACTGCTGCGTGATGCTCACAATCTTGGTGCCGCCCAGCATTGTATAGACGACCACCAGACCGCCCGCGAGACAGATGGTCACGTTCAACTGCCAGCCGAGCAGCGCGGAGATGATGATGGCGGGCGCGTAAATCGTGATCCCCGCCGCCAGACCGCGCTGGATCAAAAACAGAAACGCCCCGAGCAACCGCGTCTTCTGGTCAAAGCGCTGTCCAAGGTATTCGTACGCCGTGTAAACCTTGAGGCGGTGGTAAATCGGCACGAAGATCGCGCACACCGCGATCAGCGCGAAGGGCTGGCCGAAATAATTTTGCACGAACGCCATGCCGTTCTCGTACGCCTGGCCCGGCATCGAGAGAAAGGTGATTGGACCCGCCTGCGTGGCCATGACGGAAAGGCCGATCGTCCCCCACTTGATGCTCGCGTCGCCCTTGAGGTATTGCTCAAGGCTTCCGCCGTGGCGGGTCTTCCACAATCCGTAGATCGGAATCGCGAGCAGCGCGCCAAGCAATACGATGTAATCAAGCCCGTTCACGAAAAATGATGCGTGAAGAGGTAGAGCAGCGCGATCTCGACGCCAAAAAGCGCGATCGCCACCGCGTACGCGCGGCGCCAGCTTCCAAACAGCGGCACGACCTCCGCCGCCGGTTTGTCCGGGCCACCCTCATCCTTCGTCTGGTCGATTCGAGTCATGCGTTGGCCGGTCTCCCGCGAATGATCACGCGGCGGTCACTTCCCCAGCGAGATCATGTTGGCAAAAATGCGGTACGCCCCGGGCACCCCCGCCGGCAACTGGCGGAACCACGCGTAGCCGGTGTAGACGAAGTAGCCCTTGCCGTGGCGCGCGACGAGCAGCCCGCCATCGAGCGGCTTCTCCCCAGGATCGTTCGCGGAGAAAATCGGCGTCCACGCCGGATCCCAAGTGTCGGCAAAATACAATCCCCGCTCCTGCACCCAGCCGCCGAAGTCCGCCTTCTCGATCCGGTTCGGCGTCGTGACGAGCGGATGCTGCGGCGCGAGAATTCGCATCTCGGCCAACTCATCCGTCACGCGCTCACGCGAGATATGCAGCGGAAACGGTCCGACATTCTCCACCTTGAGGTCGCCGCTGGTGTTGTATTGCGCGATCACCACGCCGCCCTGCTTCACGTACGCGAGCAGCTCGGGCAGCCACACTCCCATCCGGTCCTGCATGTTGTAGGCGCGCACGCCGATCACGACGGCCGCAAAACGCGCGAGGCTTTCCGCCTTCAGGTCGGCGTCCGTCAGCGTCTTCACGGTGTAACCGATTTGCTCAAGGCTTGCGGGGATGTCATCGCCCGCGCCCGGCAGATAACCGACCAGCTCGCCCTTGTGGCGAATGTCGGCGCGCACCACCTTCACCTCGGCGGCGGGCATCAGGGTAATTTGTCCGAGATGCGGATAGGAAACGCGCTGTCGTGCCAGCGAATAGCGTTTGCCGTCGGAAGACACCACCGCACGCAAGGTCCCCTCGCCGCTCGCGGCGGGCGGCTTCACGGTGAACATGCCGGTCATCTCATCGCCAATCTTTTTCAAATCGACCGCGATCGTCGCTGGCTCGACCTGCCAGCCGCCCGGCGCTTCCAAGGAGAGCTGCCCTTTGAACGCATCCGCGTTGGCGGTCACGCGCACCGGGATGGATTTCACGCGGCTATCGCCGAAGACTAAAACGTGATTCGCGAAATTTGCGAACACCGGCGGTGCGATCACGAGCGGCTGGTGTACTTCACCCTCCACGGGGTCCACCTTTCGATGCTGCGGGTCGATGGCAAATCGAATTTCCTGGCCGTCGATCTCGAGCATCACATCCACCGGAAAAGCCGGTGGATTTTCCGGAAGCCCGATCAGGGTTTGATCCGCGACGTCGAATCGTCCTATCGTTCCGGGCTGGCGCAGCCAGTACGGTTGCGAGTATGGCAGCGTGTCGGGCAATTTCGGCATCACCGTCTTCTTGAACGGTTGATTCGCCGGCAACGCGGCAGCCACGGAGATCGTCTCGCCCGACGCCGGGAAAGTCAGCGCGCGGAATTTCACGTCCACATTCGACGGATTGATCGCCTCGAGCTGCAGGGAGAGAGTCTGGCCGGGCGAGGCCGACGGCCTTGCGGCCACGGCCTCGATGTGCAAGCCGAGACTGGCCGCGATGACCTGGTCGAGCGCCACTCGCTTTTCGACCACCCACGGATTCTCCGGCAGCTGCGCGAGCGCTTGGCGTACCTGCAAGAGCGCAGGCACCGAAGCCGCGGGATCCGCCGGGCGGAACGTAGCGATGGCTTCGGTAATCTTTGCGCCGACCGCCGCACCACCCGGGACCCGCGCCCACGTCGTGTCGATGCCGTCAAACGGGCCGCTTTGGAATGGTTCGCCGTCGAGGAATTTGAAATATTCCTTCCGCACGCCGCGTTGCGCCTGCACGCCGAAGCCCTGGCTCTTGTGCATGCTCCGGCTCGCCGCCGCAATTTCCGTGTAGGATTTTCCGAGCAACGGACTGAACCCGCCAACGTCTGTCGTCGCCAGCCCGGTCGGGTCGAATGGCTGATTGCGCGCCGTGAAAAAGAAACTCGAGGTGTTCCAAAGGATGCGCGTCGCCTGCCAGACCTTGACGTATGCGAGTTGCTCCGGAAAGCGCGCCGGGTCAGCCGCCGCGCGGAACGCCTCCTGCGCGAGCATGGCCGACGCCGAATGGTGCCCGTGCGTGACGCGGTCGGCGGGCGAAAAGCGTGTGACGATGACGTCTGGCTGAAAGCGCCGGATCACCCACACCACGTCGGCCAGGATTTTCTCGCGGTCCCAGAACCCCAGCGTCTCCTCGGGATTCTTTGAAAAACCAAAATCCACCGCGCCCGTGAAAAACTGCGTCCCGTGATCGATCCGGCGTGCCGCCATCAGCTCGTTTGTGCGGATCACGCCGAGCGTCTCGCGCAGTTCCGCGCCGATCAGATTTTGTCCACCGTCGCCGCGCGTCACCGACAGGTACGCGGCATCAAACAGCGCGCCGTTGGCCCAGTAAGCGATCAGCGTGCTGTTTTCGTCATCGGGATGCGCCGCGACGTACAGCGCGCGGCCGAGCACGTTGAGCTTTTGCAGGGCCAGCAGCGTCTCCGCCGCGTTCATCGACTCCGGCAACCGCGGCGGCGGTTCGGGTGCGGCCTGCAGCGTGGTGGCGGCGACCAGGCAGGCCGCGAGCGTGGTGAATTTCTTTCCGCAAAGGACGCGAGGCATTGAGTCAGGCAAACGGGGATGAAAAACTCCGGTGGTTCGGTCCTGCTTCAACTGCGGAATCGCTGAAGCAGAAACAACGCACGCCGATCAGCGCAGGGCTTGGATAGCCTTGAGGTTGGCTTGAATTTCTTCCTGGTCGGGCTCGGTGGATGCCTTGTTCACCTCGTTCGCTTTCTCATAGCTCGCCATTGCGCCGGCCTTGTCGCCGATCTTCGTCTGGATCTCGGCTTTGATGCGCATCGCGCGGAAATTCTTGGCATTCATCTCGATCGCCTGATTGATGAATTTCAGCGCCGCCGGCAAATCCTTGTTCAGCCCGAGGTAGAACATGGCCGCTCCGGAGTAGAACTGCGGCGCCATCGGTTTGCCGTCGGCCACGGCCTTTTGAATTCCCGCGAGCACGTTTTGCGTCGTGTTCAGCGCAAGCGGCACCGGCACGACGGTCTTGTCCCAGAGAATTCGAATGGTGGCCGCATCGGTCGAGATGTCGCCCACGTCGAACGTGAAGGTCTCCACCTTTTGCGTGAGCGCGATCGGCTTGACCGTCACGCGAATTGCGTCCTTGTCTTCCTTGTAATTGTTGGAACCCCAGAGCGTCGTGTCGCCGGAGAGAATCACCGTCCACTCGCTCTGGTTTGGAATCGTGTAGAGCGCGTACTTGCCGGCCGGCACCTCCTTGCCGCCAAAATTCACCGGCGTGCTGAAGCTGATCTTGGTGGATTCATTCGCGCCGGTCCGCCAGACCTGGCCCCATGGCACGAGGCCGCCAAAAATTTCGCGGCCTCTAACGCTGGGCCGCGAATAATCGATTTCGATATCGGTCAGGCCGGCCCGCGCTTTCAACGTCGCGTGCGGACTTGGGGCGGGAAAGGTGAACTTCTCCTGCGCCAGTGCGGGTATCGCGGCGAGGACAAGTGCGGCGCCACCCAAAGCGGCGGAAAGCGAGCGAACGAGGAGGGAGGATTTCATAATGGGAAGGCCCGGCACGGGGTGGAAGAGCGGCCATGGGCCGTACGGCGCCAGCGTAACATCTCGGGGTGGGAGGCGGAAACCCGTTCGGACATTCCATCCGCCGGGTCGATTCGCCTGCGAGGGGTAACGCGGCGGACGGCGGAAAGCAACCGTCTCCTCTCAACGATGCTCACGCCAGGAGGTAATTCGCAAGCTTGGCAGGGGCGCGCCCGCCCGGCTGGCGCTACAGACCCGAATATTCAAACGCGAGATTCGCCGCAAGCGCGCACCAAAGGAAGGCTCTGGTCGAAAGCGACAAACGCGAACCCGTTGCTCGTCATTCGGACTTCATTCCACCTCGACCACGCTGCCATCCAGCCGGGTTGGACAGGGAGACCGAGTCCCGCCGACGCTCATGGGTTGCTTGTTCTGGTCAGTTCGTCCAAACGGGCGGCAAGGGCTTGGATCTGCCCTTGTTGCTCGGCCAAGATTTGGTCTTGAGCATCCCCCTGCGTCCGCTGCGCGGCCATGACCTTTGCCTGTTCCTCGACCCGTGCGCGGAGCTGCGAACTCGTTTTCTCGAGCCTTTCCATTTGCCGGTGCTGTTTGAGAAACTCATTGAGCAGCATGGCGTTCACGGCTTCGTAGCGGACGCTGTAGACTTGGTTGTTCGCATCGCGCACCACCAAATCAGGAGAGACCTGCTCGACTTCTTCCGCGATTAGACCGAATTGCGGCACGCCCCCGGGATCGTACTCCGGCCGATAGCGGAAGGAGACGGGGCGCAGTGCTAAAATCGCGTCACTGGATGGCCCCATGTCTTTGATATCCTGCTTGAAACGACGCGATGAAGTGAGCGTCCCCAATTGGCCCGAGGAGTTGGCGTAGATCGCGCTGCCGCCCGTGGAGGTGACGCCGAATACTCCAGCTATAAACGTCTTGGTATGGGTCGGGGAGGTGCCAAGCCGGATCGTCCCTGCGTCACCCGAGGCGCCCGCATTGCCGATGTCGATATTGTTGCTGCCGGTCGTGTTGTTGGCCCCCGCCGTATCTCCGACGGCGATATTGTCAGAGCCGATCGTGTTGGAATTGAGTGCCTGAAAACCGAGAGCCGTGTTGTTATTGCCGAGCGTGTTGTTAAAGAGCGCAATGGGGCCGCTCGCCGTGTTGTTATTGCCGAGCGTGTTTTTGTAGAGCGCATCGTAGCCGTTCGCTGTGTTGTAGTTGCCGCTCGCGTTGGAATGGAGCGCCTGGGAGCCGCTAGCCGTGTTATAGAAGCCGGCCGTGTTGGAATTGAGCGCCTGATAGCCATCCGCTGTGTTGTAGTAGCCGACTGTGTTGGAATTGAGAGCCCCATCGCCGCTCGCCGTGTTGTTGCCACCGGTCGTGTTGGAAACGAGTGCTATGTTGCCGCTAGCAGTGTTGCTGTTTCCGGCCGTGTTGGAAAAGAGTGCATTATTGCCGCTAGCCGTGTTTAAGACGCCGGTCGTGTTGGAATACAGCGCCTGACTGCCGCTCGCCGTGTTGTTGCCCCCGCTCGTGTTGGAATAGAGCGCCTGATAGCCGCTTGCCGTGTTATAACCACCGGTCGTGCTGGAAAAGAGCGTCTGCACGCCACTAGCCGTGTTGGTGCTGCCGTCCGTGTTGGAATAGAGCGCCTGATAGCCGTTCGCCATGTTGTCGTTGCCGATCGTGTTGAAATTGAGCGCCCCATGCCCGCTGGCCGTGTTTCGGCCACCGGTCGTGTTGGAAACGAGCGCATTGTTGCCGCTTGCGGTGTTGCTGTTTCCAACCGTGTTGGAAAAGAGCGCCTGATAGCCGCTCGCCGTGTTGTAGTTGCCGATCGTGTTATATACTAGCGCATGACTGCCGCTCGCCGTGTTAAAGGCGCCGGTCGTGTTGGAAAACAGCGCCTGACTGCCGCTCGCCGTGTTGTAGCCGCCGCTCGTGTTGGAAAAGAGCGCTTGATAGCCGTTCGCCGTGTTGTCGCCGGTGGTCGTGCTCGAATAGAGCGCCTCGTAACCGCTGGCTGTGTTTCGGCTGCCACCCGTGTTCGAATAGAGCACGTGATAGCCACTGGCTGTATTGTATGATCCGGACGTGTTCGAAGTGAGCGCGAGATAGCCGCTCGCCGTATTGTAAGAGCCGGAGGTATTGGATAAAAGCGCGTTGGCGCCAATGGTGGTGTTGTACGAACCGTCCAGATTGGAAAAAAGTGCGTTTACGCCAATCGCGGTGTTGTACGAGCCCGCCAGGTTGTAAGCGAGCGCGGCACCGCCCATCGCGGTGTTGTGCGAGCCGGCCGTGTTGGAAGCAAGCGCATTGATGCCGGTAGCCGTGTTGGCGTCGCCGGTCATGGTAAAGTTGCCGGCTTGGACGCCCACAAATGTATTGTTGGTGCCATACGCATGCAGGAACGCGGTGCCCCCCAAGGTCAGCACGCCGGCGGAGGGACCGGAGGTCGCCGAAAGCATTAGATTGCCGGATATACTTAACGTCTGCGCGCCAAGCGAACCGCTGACGGCGAGATTCGGCGCCAATTGAGCGCTTCCCACCGAGCCACCTGCGATCTGGGTCGATGTGACGGCGTTGTTCGCAATTTGCACCGAGCCCACGGCCCCACTGCTGATCATGTTCGATGTGATCGCCCCCGGTGGCACGCCGCCGGCCACGACCGCATAGCCCACCGCCGCGATGCGCTGGTCCGGGGCAAGTAATTGTGAACCATGCGCGCCGTCATTGAACCAAACCCGAAGGCTGACATTGGCATTGCCAAACACGCTGGGAGGCACCGCGGCCATGTTCGCCAGCGAGGCGTCGCCCAGCAACGCGGAGTACAGTCCCTTTGTCACGGTCAATGCCACCGCACCCGTCGGCTGGCTACCGGCCACGCTCGTTCCGTCGTTGCTCCAATACGTCACGTACGCCAGGTTCGGCGGCGGCGGCGCGATCGCGATGGTTGGAGCGCTGGTGTAGCCGCTGCCGGCGTTGTTCACGGTCAAGCTTGTCACCACCCCGCCCGAGACGATGGCGGTGAGCACCACCCCGGACCCGCCGCCGCCCACGACACTGACCGATGGCGCAGCCGTGTAGCCGGTGCCTCCCGACGTGACGATAACCGCCGCGAGAGAGCCGCCGCTGATGGCCGCCACTGCCGTTGCGGTGGTTGCCGTATTCGTGCCGCCATCCACGAGCGCGAACTTGAATTGCCCTGCCCCGTCGAAGTTCATCCCACCCACCGCCACGCGACCCTGATAGTTAATCAACGGCGGGACCTGAGAATAGGAACCGGGCACCAGGAGAAGCGAGGTAAATGCGAGGCAGGCGCCGGAGAACACCGTTCGGATCCACGCGTGGGTTCTGAGGAATCTGTTTTCACGCCCGACGTCCTTTCTGGCACGAGGATAAACAACAAGCGCGCGGGAACATTTGCGGATGCGGGTGAATGAATTCATGGCCAGGGCGGAGGCAGGCACAACGACTCCTACTCGTCATCTGCCAATCCCCGGCCCGTTGTTTCAGACTTTCTTCACCGGCTGTGTTCGACCCAGCCCAATCCCGCCCGTTCAACTTCCAGCACAGCGCAGACGGGCTCCGGGCCTAAATGGGGCTAGATTTGAATCACGGAAAAGCGACCCGATAAAAACGCTGCGTGAATCCGCTCGCGTTTGGATCGTCGAAGAGAAAATTTCCCGTCGCATCGACCAGCACGCCCCCGATGTCCGCGAAGGATCCGGTCGCAAGATCGGGCGAGGCTTGGATTCGATTCACGCGACCCGGCACACCGATGCACGTGAGCCGGAGCGTGCTGGCGCTGATTCGCGCTTCGCTGACGATTTGCAGAGCTGCGACCACCGGACTCAACACTCCGCCGCCGGACAGCGGATAGAGTCCGCCGGGCGCGCCGGCGAACAGGGGCATGTTCGCCGGATCGGTCGGATCGTAATAGACGCTCGCCCCGTTTCCCGCGATGTTCGCGACCTGCGCGATTCCGCCCTCGAGGATGACACGCGTGGCGTAGAAGGCCGCGCCGGGGATGCCGTTGCCATCGCTGAGCGTGAGCGCCTGTCCGGCGGCAAGCCGCAGCGTGCCCCAGGCAAAATTGTTTGCATAGCCAAAGTAACTCGGCCCCAGATCCTCCCCGGCAAAAGTGAAAAGATGCGGCCCCGCGCCACCCTTGAAAGAGACTTCAGCGTTGAGCGTGTTCCAGAGCGTGCTTTGCGTGCTCGCGTTGGAAAAATTGCCCGTCACCACGTAGACGTCGCCGGTGCCGGCGCTGATGTAGCCGTTTGAACCAATCGTAAGATCAATAAAGATGTTGGTTGACGAGTCCGGCTCAACCAGCGCCGGCCGCGGACCGGACCGATGCCGCTGCGCGTCCGTTGACGGCATGATCACGAAGAGACCCACCGCCGCGAGGGCCGCGGACATGAACCTCGCTCGCGGAGAGAACATCGCGCGAAGACGTCAAGCGTGGCGACAGCGGAATCCGAGCGCGAGGACGCCCGCACCGGCGAGGAGCATGGCGTAGGTCGATGGCTCCGGCACGCCGGCGACGGCGATGAGAAGTCCGCCGCCGTCCAGCGCGTATGTGCCCCAGGCGAGGTATGCGTTCTCGGCCATGCCGCCATCGTAGTAGATGTTCAAACCGTGGGACTGGATGCTCGAGAGCTGGGCCATTCCACCATCCAGCGTGAGGGCGTGCACGTACAGCGCGTTGGCTGCGGGCGTGGCAAAGAGCCCGAGCAAGTTGAGCGTCGCGCCGATCTGCAGCTCAAAGTTTCCGACGACAAAGTTGTTGTCGTAACCGGCCACGGTCGCACCGCGATCCGCGGCGCTCCAGGTGAAGTCGTGGGCGCCCGTGGCAAGGGTGATCTGCGCGTGCGCGATGTCAAAACCGACGTTCGCGCGGCTCTGGTTGTTGAGAGTGCCGTTAATCACAAACACGTCACCGACGCCACCCTGCAGCGCGCCGGTCGAGCCGATGATAAGATCCTGAAAGTGTTGCGTCGCGGGGTCACTGCTGAAGACCCCGTTGTTCGTGAAGGTGCCGGCGAAGGTGACCGTCGTACTCGTGGTTTTGAAGGTGCCGTTGTTGATGACGTTGCCGGTAAACGTGGCCGGGTTGTAACTGACGCGAATCGTCTGTCCGCCGTTGTTGATCACGTTGCCGTTGACCGTGGTCTGGCCGCCGGTGAACGTGATGCTGCCCGCGTTCGTCAATCCCGCGCCACCCGTTCGGAACGTCCCATATCCGCTGATCTGGCCGTTGTTGGTGAGCGCGTGACCGTTGTTGTCGAACGTGCCGCCGGTCAGGCTGATGATACCGGCATTGCTCGAGAGCCCCGCGCTGAAGACCAGCTTGTTGCCGGTCGAGGCGGCCAGCGTGCCGCCCACGGCATTGGTCACGCTGCCCCCGAGAGCGAGCGTCCCGCCCAGAGCCTCGATGGTGCCGCCGGCGTTGTTCGTGACCGCATTGCCGACGCTGCCGACGCCCTGAACTGTGCCGTTGTTGGCGATCGCGCCACCCACCAGATTCGAGCTGAAGCCGGTGAGTTCGATGATGCCATTGTTGGTGAATCCACCCAGGACGTTCAGGGTGCCGCTGCCCGGTTGCAGGATACCGGAGTTCACGAACGTGCTGCTAATCGTGCCCGGTCCGGAAATGAGGCCGGCGGTCCCGTTGAAGAGGGTTCCCGCGCCGAGGGTGCTAATCGTCGCTCCGTTCAGCATGAGTGTTCCGGAATTGAGCAACGACGCGTTGCTGAGTTGAAACGGTCGCCCGCTGGCGAGCGTGATCGTGCCGTTGTTCGTGTTCAAGCCGGAGTTCGAGAGGACCAGCGTTCCGCCACCTTGCGTGAGCGTCGCGTTGTTCGTGAAGTTGCCGGTCCCGCCGATCGTTCCATAGCCGGAGAGAAAGCCGTTGTTGACGATGGGCGCGGTTCCGCCAAGGGCTCCGCCCGAGAGGAAAAGAAATCCTTCGTTGTCCGTGGGAAAACCACCACCGATGGCCGAGCCGAGGATGCCGCCCGGATTGACCGTGATGCTGGCATAGTTGAAGACCCCGCTCCCGGCCGTGAAGCCCGTGCTTAAATTGAACGTCCCGTTGTTGTTCAACTGGCCGTTGAACGTGCCGCCGTCGTAAATGAAAATGCCGTTATTCAAGAAGTCGCCGTTCTCGACCCCGCCCGAGAGGTGATACGTGCCGGTGGGGCCGGTGGTAAAGGCGCTGGCAACAAAGCGCGCGTTCAACGTGCCGCCGGTCTGGTTGAGGACGCCCGTGCCAGCCGCGCCGACCGTGAGCACGACGTTGGCTGCGTTGACGTTCAGGATGCCATTATTCGAAAGGTTGTACGTGCCGACACCCCCGCCGGTAAGCCCGATGGTCAATATTCCGCTGATGGAATTGGTTCCCCCGCTTTGATTGACGACGCCGGGGCCAGTATAGCCAACGTACTCGGAAGTTGCAATCTGGTTGCCGCCGGTTTGGTTGACGATGCCAGGGCCAGCGTAGCCAACGTACTCGGAAGTTGCAATCAGGTTGCCGCCGGTTTGGTTGTAGGTGCCCGTCGTGCTGGCGTTCGCACCGACATAGAGCGAGACCGCGGTGTTCGAAGTGCCGATGCCCTGCGAAACGACCGCATTTCCACTTGCCCCAATAAATTCATTGCCTGCGGCGAGCACTCCGGTTCCGCTCAGCATGTACGTCGCGGTCCCGGCACCCGTGTTGTTGAGGACCAGCGAGCCCGAACCCGGCACGGAATTCGTTCCTCCCGTCTGAATGAACGCGCCGGATCCCGTTAGCGTCTCCCTGGGAGCATTCGCCGTCCCGGCGACTAAATTATATGTGCCCGCGATGATGAGCTCGCTACTTGCACCAATGATGGTTAAAGCACCCCCGCCTTGATTGAATGTACCAGTGCCGAACGCACCCAAGTAAAGAGTGGCGGTTCCACCGGTGCCCACATTGAGGTTCCCGCCATTGAGAGTATAGGTGCCCGTGCTTCCGGAGCCCTGACCGAGTGTAAGCGAGCTCGTCACATTAGCCGTACCTCCGGTCTGAAGGAACGTGCCGACGCCAAATAACCCAACACTGATGTTATCGGCATTAAGGGTACCTGACCCGGTCGCGGCGCTCAGATTATAGGTGCCGCGACCACTCGCCGTTTCGCCGAGAATAAGGCTGTTTCCGCCGGAGATGGTGTTCGTCCCGCCGGTCTGCGTGAAGGTTCCCGTGCCTTGGTATCCGATGCTTTCCCTCGCCGCGCCGCTGATGGTTCCGGTATTGCTGAGCGTATAGAGATTTCCCGTGCTGCCGCCGTTGTTTTGGCCGACAATGAGATTGCCGTTGGTACCGCTAAACGTGACGCTTCCGCCGCTCTGGGTGAACGTGCCCATTCCGAACTGACCGACGTCCATCTCCGAGTTGTTCATCGCGATGCTGCCGGCAGTGAGGTTGTATGCGCCCGCGTTAAGGCCTCCGATGTAGAGTGTTCCCGATGAGACATTCGTCATGGCCCCGCCGCCGTTCTGGTTTATCGTGCCGCTGCCGCTGCCACTCGACCCGCTCACTCCGAATAAAGACGAGACATTGAGAGTACCGTTCGAAAAGTTGTAGGTCCCGCTGCCGCTCGTGCCCGCACCGACCGTAAGAGTCGTAACGTTGTTCGTGCCACCGGTCTGGTTGAATTGGTTGCCGCCGAGGGAGCCGGATGTGTTGACGCCGATATACTCGTTCGTGGCGGTAAGCGTCCCTCCACTTAGCTTGTAGTTGCCCTGCGCTACCGAACCGGTGCCTGATCCGATCGCGAGGGTGCCCGCGACGGTGTTCGTACCGCCAGTCTGATTGTACACAGCGCCATTCGTCGCCACCCCGAATGTCTCATTTGTCGCGATCATGGCGGTTCCTGCCCCTTGATTGAGCGTAAAAGTGGCGGCGGTAATGGCGTCAATCGTGAGCGAGTTCAGACCTGGCCCCGCGTAGGACATGTTGAAGGTGACGCTGGTGATGCCGCTGCCCGTCGCAGTCCCAAGAAAAACGTCATCTCCATTCACCGGCACGAGATGATTCACACCGGCGGTCCAGTTGGCCGCCGCGCTCCAAAGGCCGCCGTCGGGGCCGGTGTAGTTATCCATGGCCGCCTCGACGGGACGGGGACTGAAAACGAGGTTGAAAAGAGCGAGGGCCGCGCCCCCGAGGATAAGTTTCGCATTCATAGGCGGGACGGTTTCGGTCGGGAGGGCCTGAAGTCCCGGGCTCATGGAACAATGGGCGCGGGGCGCACCGCCCGTATCCAGTCATCTGCCCATCCCCAAGTCAATGTTTCAAAACTTCTTCACTGATCGTCTTCGACCCAGTCCAATCCCACCGCCTTCAATTCCCGCCGCAGCGCGACGAGGTCCCAGACACAGACGCGCCCATTCAGAAAAATGCCGAGCAAACGCTCGTTGCCGTCGAAGCAAAGATCGACGGCGAATCCCGGATCCGACGGGAGGGTGAGATGGGCGACCGGCGCACCGCTGACCGTAGAGAGAAGTTGGACGCCAGTCGACGTCCGCACTGCCAGTAGTCTACCATCGCGCGAAAATGCCGCGCGGCGGTTCGGACCCTGCAATTCGGTCGGGAGGATCGCGCCCGGCTCCCAACCGGCCGTTCGCCAAAGCCGCGTGGCGTCCCGACCCTCCGCGGCCAGCACCCACGCGCCGTCAGCACTCCACCGGGCCATCCGACCCGGCGCGGCTGTCAGTCCGCGGACGACCGCGCCCGTCTCAATCCTGTGGATGGCAGCCGGATCGCCGGTTTGCACCGTGTCGCCATTCACGATCAGAATTGTTCCGTCGGGCGAAAATTCGGCCGTCCACGCCCCCGCATGCGACCATCGAAACACCTCGCGACGCGCGCGCGAATCCACGATTTTCACAATCCCCGCGTCCCGGTTGACCAGCGCGAACCGGCCCGATGGACGATGCGTCGCGGCAAAATAGAATCCCACATCCTGATCGATGATTTCCGGCGCGCCCGCCTCAAGCCGTCCCGACGCGAGCCTCACCAGCGGATGACGGCGCAATCCCGCCTCGTGCAGGCATGACCACACGGCCTGATCCGTCGGATCGAAGCGCAAGGTCCCAGCGCTCTTCTGCGACCCCGTTCGGATCGGAAGATTCGGCTCGCTTCCGTCGAGCGTCACAATCATCCCCCCGCCCCACCCTCCCACGGCGAGCAGCCGGCGGTCGGGCGAGAGTTCTGCGGGCGATCCAACTTGGGGAACCGTGTAATTCTCCTCGTCCGAGAAAAATAACCGGAGAATCGCGCTGGGTTCAAAAGTCGAGAGCACCACGGGTCCGGCGGCGTAATCGCGCCACTGCCGGATCGGGGCGTCCGCAAAATGATTGGCGGGGCGTCCGCCATCCTGGTGCGCGAGCAACATCGCGCCGCTCTCGATTTCCCACAGTCGCGTTTCTCCAATCTGCTCCGTGAGAAACAGCCGGTCGCCGTCTGGCGTGAAGTGCGCGTGCAGGCTCGCGCGATCGCCCAGGGTGGCCCGAATGCTCAGGTCCGCCGAGGCGCGCACCTCGGCGTTGCCGCCCGACACGCGACACGCGATCCAGCGCCCATCCGCTGACCATTCAACGAACTCCACACGTCTCGCCGGCGTTTCCTGCGCGAGCGTGCGCGCCGTTGCAACGTCTACCACCGCCAGCATCGAATCCGCGCGCTCGTGACCTCCGCCCACGGCCAGTCTCGCGCCGTCCTGCGAAAATTTAATTTCTGTCACCCATTGCTTCGCTTCCCAGACGCCCGCGTCCCCGCCCTCCGGCAAGCGATGAAACGAAACTCCTCCCGCTGGCCGTGTGACCGCCAACAACGAACCGTCCGGCGTAAAATCCATGTCCTGTCCAAAGCCCCACACCTGATCCTTGAAGGCGTAGGGGCGTCCGGTGAGATGGAGGACCGATGCACCAGTGTCACAGTCGAGCACCTCCACCACGTCGTTGCGCGCGCGAATTGCTATCCAGCGGCTGTCGCGCGAAAAGACTGGCTGGCTGGCGGATTGATCGGGCCCAGTCCAGGTCCAGCGCGCGGCGCTGTCGCCGCGTCGATACAGGCTGAATCGCTGGGCCGAATCCTCGACCAGGTAGGCGGAGAAATCGGCCGATGGCGTGACCGAAAATGTGTTTCCCTGCCAGAGCTGAAGTCTTTCCTGGGGCTTCCAGTCCGGCAGCGCCAGCGCCGCGATCGCCTCGTCGCGGGCGATCGGTGTTGATTCGATGCGCGCCGCCCGAGCCACCAACGCGAGCGCCTCAAAGCGCTGGCCTTGCCGGCCGCTCTGACGCACGGCGCGCGCCTGGGCCACGAGCGACTCGGCCAACGCCGAACGAAGTTTGCGATTGGCCGTAAACACCATCGCGCTGCCCACGAACAACGTCAGCACGAGCGCGGCTGCCACGCACGCCAGGGCGGGATTTCGTCGCGCCCAACGCAACATTCGCCCGACCGTCCCCGCCGGGCGCGCCCGAATGCTGCGGCCCGCAAGCCAGAGTCGAAGATCATCGGCCAGCTCTGCCGCACTTGCGTAGCGACGGCCGGGATCCTTCTCGAGGCAATGCAGTGCGATGATTTCGAGCTCCCGCGGTGCTCCCGCCGCATGCCGCGACGGCGGGTCCGGCGTGCGCTCGGCCACCTGCTTGAACAGCGCACTAAGCGAATCGCCTTCGAAAGGCGGGCGACCCGCGAGCAGCTCGTATAGCATCGCGCCAAGGCTGTAGACATCGGCGGCGATTGTCGCGGCAGCCGTGCCGCCCGCGGCGACCTCCGGTGCCATGTACGCGGGCGTCCCCATCACGCTCATGGCCCGCGTCAGATCGGTGCGAGTCGAAGCGAATTTTGCGAGTCCAAAATCGCTGACATGTGCGCGGCCCGCTTCGTCGAAGAGGACATTGCCCGGCTTTAGATCCCGGTGGAGAACGCCGCGCGAGTGGGCGTAGTGCACGCCATCGGCCAGCGATGCGAGCAGGTCCGCAATCGCGCGCCAACGTCCGCGCAGCGATTGCCCCGAATCCGCCAGCGTCCCGCCGGTCGCCAGCTTCATCGTGAACCACGGCAACCCGTCATGCTCACCGGTCGCATACACCGGAAGAATCGCCGGATGGTCGAGCGCGGCGATGGTGGCGGACTCGAGTCGAAAGCGCTCCCGCACCTCGGTCGAACCGCTTTGCTGCGGCAACAACATCTTCAATGCGACCTCGCGCCGCGGCTCACGCTGGCAGGCGCGATACACGATGCCGGCTCCGCCCCGCGCGATCTCCGCCAGCACCTCATGCCCCGACACCGTGAACAACACCGTGGGGACGGGCCCGCCGGGATCGGCGGCCTCGACTTCATTGGCCTCAAGATTGATTCCGGCCCACGCACACGCCGGGCAGACGCCGGCCAGGATGCCTCCCGCCAAGGGCCGGCCGCAGCGCATGCACCGGAGCGCTCCCGCGGGAGAATCGGGGCTCGTCACGCGTCGATCCGGTTTTCACCCGCAAGCGCGCTTTGCAGGTATTGCATCTCGAGATCGACCTCGTGCGGGGAATCGATGGTGAGGGCCACCTCCTGGCGAAGGACCGCGCGCAGCCGGCCGCGCAAACGATGAACCTCCGTCTTGAACGCCGCGAGCGACAATCCAAGACCGGCCGCGCCGGCCGCGTAACTTGGTGGTTCGGATCCACCGGGAAGGAACGGGCGCAAACGCTCGAAATCCGCGGCCCGCCGCGCGAGCGCGAATTCCTGCTCGACCTGCCCGACGGAAAGCTCCAGCAGGCGCACCGCCCAGTCGCGATCAAAACGCGCCGCGTCCTCCGGCGCCACCGCCACCGCATCTTCGGGCAGCGTCCCGGCATCGAGGCTCACCATCGGCGCGCCGCTCCCGCGCTTTTGCGCGCTCGCCCGCCTTCGCGCCCTCGCCAGAAATCGAGCCAGCGCCCCGCGAATGAACGCGCGAAAGCGTCCCCGCGACGCATCGGCGCGGCGCAGCGTTCCTTCCCGCATGACGTGCACGAAAAACTCCTGGCCAAGGTCTTCGATCTCTGACGCCGGCCACCCCTGCGCGCGGATGAAGTCGAGGATTGGCCCGCGGTAGCGACGGACGAAATCATCGAGTGCACGGCTACCCTCCCCGTCGCCGTTTAAAGAAGCGTCGGCGAGGACCGTCCAGCGGGTCGTCGGAAAGAACATGCCGGGCGACATCCTACGGGACACGACACGCCGCGGCAATTCGCAAGCAAGGCGGATCGAGGGAGAGTCGACGGTCGAGGACCAGCGGTCTGATTTGCCACAGACGCGCCGAGTTTGGAGAGGCGTCGAAGGCTGAAGCGTCGGAGGCGCGCCGGACCGGGGTGCAAGCCACCGGAACTCCTTTTCCGATTGACGGCCATGGGCGACCGCGCGCTTACTCGCGGATGGACGTCGCGGATCAGATCCGCCAAATTTACGAGAGGCTGCCGTATCCGCGGTTGGAGGGCAGCTCCATGCGCACGCCCCGCTGGCAACTTGCGCCGATGGATTGGATCACCACGATGTGGCAACCAGCGAAGCCGGCGCCGAGCCGAGTTCTCGTCGCGGGCTGCGGAACGGGGGCGGAGGCCTTCGCCCTCCGGCGCAAATTTCCAAACGCGGATATCATGGCCGTGGATTTTAGTCGGCACTCGATCGATCTCGCACTCGCATCACAAAGACGTTTGGAACCGGCGCGAAAAATCCGCTTTGTGGTCGGCGATCTGGCCGGTCGCCACTTCGCGAAGAAAATCGGGTGCGGCTTCGATTTCATCACGTGTCATGGCGTCCTGTCCTACATCCCAAATTCCGCGCGGGCGCTCGCCAACCTGGCCCGCAGCCTGACGCCGGACGGGGCGCTGTACCTCGGTGTCAATGGCGCCGCGCACTTTAGTGTTGCCTGGCGGCGGGTCCTTCCCAACTTTGGCTATAACCTGCATCGTTTCGAAGACGGCATCCGTCTCCGCCGGTTGCTGGCACTTTTCGACGCGCTGGTCGGACACCGTAAGAGATTTATCGCAAAACAGGATGCGGCGTTTCTGGCGGGGGATCTCTTCGGCGCGCTGAACCGGGCGTTGCCCCTCGCCAATTGGAACCGAATCGCGCGCCGGTCCGGTTTGCATTGCCGGGGCAACTTCGCAGCGCTCTCCGTGCTGCGACCCGCCCTGAACGACAATTCATGCGCACTGTTGATGCCGCGTACCCGCGTCGAAGTCGCGGAATTGCTGGATCGGCTTTGTCCGACGTATTTTCTCCGACTGGTCTACACACGGACCGCGCCGTCCAATCCGCCGTGGCACAAGGCAGGCGAATTGATGGACTGGCTTCCCCAACTGACGCCCCTCTACGTTCATCGCTGGCCGAAGCGAAAGACCGCATCCAACCAGTTGCCGAGGGTGGAGTTCCGGAGCGGATCGATCAATACGCTTGTGGAAATGCGCGTGCCAGGCTGGGAGTTGGAAATCTTGAGACGAAGCAATGGGAAGCACTCCCTTCGCCAGATCCTCGACACGCTCCCGGCGCGACCGCCGGGAAAGATTTTGCGGTCCCAACTTTACGTTCTGCATCAATTCGCGGTCCTCAACCTCCTGCCGCCGCGGCCTGATCGTGGGATCGTACCATGCTGATTGGCTTCCTGCCCACCGCATCGGGGCTGCGAGCCGAGTTACTTGGGAAAGTGCTGAACCGACTGCGGCGCTGTAATGCTGCTGCTCCCTTTGACACTTCCCAAGCCGCCCTTCGCGTCCCTCCTGGGCTTTAGATCGCGGACGGTTATCTGCGGTTTCTGGGTTTTGCTTGATTTCTTCATTTTGGCCTTTCGATTTCTGGGGTTTCACTTTACTGGCGAGATGGAATCGGTTCGAAATTGATTTGGGTCCGAAAAAATTACCGCGGCCACCTTGCTGGTGGCGGCGCAGGCGTGTCCACCTGCGCCGCCGGCGCGTCGAGCGCGCTTGATTCAACATTATCAATTAGTGAAATCGATTATTTTTATCCTCGCGGCGCCGCCCTTCGCGTCCTTCTTGGGCTTCAGGTCACGCACCTTAATCACTGGTTTCTTCGTTTTGTTTGCTTTCTTCATTTTCATTCACCTCTTTGTTCTGTTTCTGATTTTCGTTTGCTGAAATGATTTTGGTACTCGTCCGTACGTCGACGATTCGCGCCATCGTGGCGCGGGCAGTCAGGCTTGGACGATAAATAGAGGCCGTCGCGGAGCTAATTTCGCCCAGGCCAGGATATTGGTCCGCCCTTCGGGTCCTTTTTCGGTTCCAGGTCGGACAATTTGATCGCCGGTTTCCTCGCTTTGCTGGCTTCGTCAGCCGAGTTTGTTTTGTTTACTTTTTTCATTTTCATTCTCCTCCGTCTTGCGCTCTTGCCATCGTATGGCTGAACTGATTCTGGAATTCGCCCGCCCGTCGAGATGCGCGCCATGGCGTCAGGCTTGGACAATGAATCGATAAATTACGTGGAACTAATTGCGCCCGGGCCAGGATATCGGTCCGCCCTTCGGGTCTTTTTTCGGTTCCAGGTCGGCCAGTTTTATGGTCTGTTTCTTCGCTTTTTTGGCTTCGCTGGCTTTGTTGCCTTTGCTTATTTTTTTCATCGTCATCACCTCTTTCGTGGCATTCGTCATTTGGGCTTCATTCGCCCTTCGGCATTCGGATTTCATCATTCGAAGCGCCGCAACCCGGTGCGACGCCTCGGTCCTCTACGGTGCGCGCCATCAAGGCGCGCACCGTTGTACCTGGAGCAGTGCCTAATTGGCACTAGCGGCGGTGTCCGCCGAATTGCCACCCGCCGCGGCGCTTCCGCCACCGGACGCGGCGCTGCCGCCGCCCGACGCACTGGCTCCGCCCAGCGGCTGCCGGCTCGGCCCGAAGCCGCCCCGGGCGTCCTTCGTGGGCTTGAGGTCCTTCACTTTGATTTTGCTCTTTGATTTGGTGCTCATCTCGATTGTCCTCTGTTTTCTATTTGGTTTGGGTTGTTCTACTGCGTTCGACTCTGGCCGCCGGCTTTGTCGTCGGTAGATCCGAACACGATCCCGCCTCCGCCACCGGAAACATTCCGTTTCGGAAGCAGGTCATCCAAGCGGATCAGCCGCGTTTTTTGTCGCGTGCGCTTTTCAGCGCCTGACCCGCTTTCACGCGATTTCTTTTTGTTCGCGTTCATTCCTCCTCTTTAGCGAACGCCATACCAAACTCGTTTTTCCCTCAAACCAACCGTTCGTCCGCTCGATTTGGATACGGTGTAACCATTTGCCGTGCGGTTGGTTCTGTTCGGCTAGAAATGACTCGCTCCGGCGAAATCAAATTCAGGAACGACCTGCCGGGAACTTTGACCCCGGCTGCACTGGTTTCAATTCAAGCCCGGATCGGTCTCGAAACGGACAGCGTGATCCTCATTTCGAGCCCATGGTCTTCAGATGCCGCGTTAGTCGCGCCCGCGAGATGCCGAGCACGCGCGCCGCGCGCCGCTGATTGCGCCCGCTCTGCTCATAGACGGCCTGAATATGACGGTCGATCGCCGTCGAAAGCCGCACGTCCCCGGCGCCCTCCGCATCTGTCTGCGCCCCCGGTGTCCGGATCACCGGTTTCATTCCATCATCGAAATTTTCCTCGAAGACCACGTGTTCGGGCAGTACGACGGCGTCCTCACAAAACAACACGACCGTGCGCATCGTGTGGTTCAACTCGCGCAGGTTTCCGCGCCAGTCGTGCGCGAGAAGCTTGTCGACCGCCGCAGGATGAATTGACGTGATCTTCTTGCCCGCGGCCCGCGTGGCCGCCTTCAACTCCGCCGCCATCAGCGCGGTGAACTCCTCGGTTCGTTCGCGCAGCGGCGGAATGTGGAGGGTCACGCCGTTGAGTCGCTGGTACAAATCCTCGCGAAATTTTCCCTCGGCGATCAGCTGGCGCAGCGACCGATTCGTGGCCGCGATGACCCGGGCGTTGGAGTGCAGCATCCGCTCACCGCCCAGCCGCTCGAACTCGCCGTATTCCACCGCGCGCAGAATCTTCGCCTGCGCCAGCGGGCTCATGTCGGCAATTTCATCGAGGAACAACGTCCCTGAGTCGGCCAGCTCGAACTTTCCTTTGACCGATTTATGCGCGCCGGTAAATGCCCCGCGCTCGTGACCAAACAGCTCGCTTTCCAAAAGCGTGTCGCTCATCGCCGAGGAGTTGAAAGAAATGCACGCCCGTCCGGCCCGCGCGGAAGAATTGTGGATCGCCCGCGCCAGAAGGGTCTTGCCCGTGCCCGTTTCCCCAAGAATTAGCACGGGCACTTCCGATTTCGCCGCCAGCGACGCGAGTTTCAGGCAACGCGCCATCTTCTCGTTGGTCGAGGTCAGGTCCTCGAGCCGGAGGCTGGACGGGATTTCGGTCATGGCGAGACCACCTCAACGCCGCGTGTTTTCGCGAAGCTGTCGGATGGGTTCAAAGGCGTATTCGATGAGGAGTCGGCTGCCCACGATGATGCGCGCCTCGCCCTTCATGCCCACGCGCAGGGGCCGCATCTCGCCGCCCACCTCGATTTGGTTTTGCTGCAAAGAGACGAGCGCGATGAATTGCGGCCCGTCCGGCGTGCCCACGGCGGCCGGGCTCACCCAATCCAGCGCGCCGGTGACCGTGCCATAGCGCTGGTACGGAAAAGCATCGAAGAAAAGCCGCGTGCTCTGACTCAGCGACAATCGCGGCAGACCCTGCTCCTTGAGGTACAGCCGGGCGCGCGGGGTGGCATCGATCCGCGCGAGCTGACAGAGTTCCTGCCCCGCCGGAACGACGGCGCCGGCGTTGCGTTGCGCGAGTGAGATCACCACGGCGTCATATGGCGCCCGAATCGACAGAAGGTTGCCCGTGACGTTTTGCAGTTGGGACTGCAGGGCCGCGATGCGGACGTTGAATTTTTCCAGGTCCGCCCGCTCCTCGACCCGCTGGCGTTCGCGCTCCGTCTCCATCCGTTGGCGCGACAACAGCGTCTGGTCATAGGTTTTCTGCGCGACGTTCAGGTCCTTCTCCGATTCCGCCAACTGCAGTTGATGCTTGATCAATTCGATCTGCGAAAATCCGCCCCGCGCGGCGAGCTTCTCGAGGCGTGCGATCAAATCACGATTGGTCTCCGTGTGCTTTTCGCGAAATTTCACCTCGCGCTCGATCTGCGCGATCTCCGAGTTCTTCATCTCGAACTGCGCGAGATACGACGACTCCAGCCTCGCCGCGTTTTCCTGTCGCGCGTGCAAGTCTTCGCTCAGCGTCCCCAGCTGCGTCCGAAAGTTGACGATCTCGTCGGACCGCAGGACGAAGAGCACGGTGCCAGCGGTGACCTGTCCCCCCTCGGTCGCCCGCACCTCGGTGATGACCGCCAGGTTCGGTGATTGAATCGGATCGGCCCCGTCCTTTGGCACGAGCACAAAACGGCATTGCACGGTCTCCGGCACGCGCACGACCACTGAAGCGAGCATAGCGACTGCTGCCATCGCGATGAGCAACCACGCGATCGAGCGCGCGATCCACGGCGGCATATCCTTTGGCAACATCTCCGTCGCTTCCTCAAGCGTCCCGCGCCGGCTGGTTTCAATCGTGGGATTCATGCTTCAAAGACCGAGTTGCTGGCTGGAAAGATAGAAATACAAGCCGCGCTGGGTCATCAATTGGTCGTGCGTTCCCATCTCGACCACCTCACCCTTGTCCATGACCACGATCGAATGCGCGTCGCGAATCGTGCTCAGGCGATGGGCGATGACAATGCAGGTCCGCCCCGTCATCAGGCGCCCGAGGCTCGCTTGGATCGCGCGTTCTGACTCCGTATCCAGGGCGCTCGTGGCCTCGTCGAAGATGAGGATCGGCGGATCGAGATAAAGAGCGCGGGCGATGGCAATCCGCTGCTTCTGGCCGCCCGAGAGGCCCAGACCCGACTCGCCGACCCGCGTCTCGTAGCCGAGCGGGAGCCGCATGATGAACTCGTGCGCGTTCGCTGTCTCCGCGCACCACAGCACGCGGTCGAGATCCGGCTCCGGTTCGCCAAACGAGATGTTGCGGGCAATCGTTTCGTTGAAGAGGTGATTCTCCTGCAGCACGATGCCGATGTGCCGGCGCACGTCCCGGTAGTTGAGCGTCTTTAGATCCACGCGATCGAAGAGGATGGTCCCCTCCGTCGGCTCCACGAGGCCGGCCAGCAACTTGATCAACGTCGTCTTGCCGCTCCCGCTGCGTCCCACCACCGCGATGGTGCGGCCCGGCGCGAACTCCAGACTGATGTGCTTCAGAATATCCGGCGCCTCCGGCCCGCCGTAACGGAAACCGACATTCCGCAATTCCACGTGGCCCTCGAGCGTTGGCACCGGGATCAACTGCGAGCGATCGCGGCCCTGTTCCGGTTCCGGATCGAAGATGTCGCTCAGCCGGTGCAACAACACGACCACGAACTGCGCCTGATCCCAGATGCCAAGCGTCCGCAGGATTGCCCCGTACGCCATTGCCGTCAGCGAGCTGATCGCGACGAACGCGCCCACGCTGATCTGGCCCTTGATCACCTGGTTCGCGCCCGCCCACAAGAACAGGATCGTCGAAATCATGCCGACCGTCTGCAGCACGCTGTCGTATGACATGATGATGAAGTTGCTGCGGAAGATCTTCTTCGCGACGCCCAGGTACTCGTTCAGCATCGCGTCGCGAAAGGTCAGTTCCGCGGACGCTGCCTTGACCGCTTCCATGCCCTTGATCGCGTCGATCTGATGCGAACTATACTTGCCCTGGCTTTCTTCGATGTCGGCCAGCAGCGGCCGCAAAACCTTCACCGAAAATATCATCAGCCCGGCGTAGAGCGGCGTCGTGATCAGAAACACGCCCGCGAGCATCGGGCTGTACAGCGCCACCAAGCCGATGGCGCCCACCAGGGTCACGATCGCCAGCGCCCCGCCGATGCCGAATTGCACGGCGAACTGCCGGACCTGACGCGCCCCGTCGAGGCGCCGCTGGATGTCGCCGGTGCGGCGGCTGCTGAAATACGTCGTCGGCAGCGACAGGAGCTGGCGCGTCAGATAATCGAGAATCGCCGCGTCGATCCGCACCGCGGCAAAGCTGAGCAGGTATTGCTGCACCAGATTCGCCGCCTGCATGAACACGAGCGCGAACGCCATGCCAAAGAGGATGACCTTCAGCAGCCCGACGTTGTTTTCCACGATCACCTTGTCCACGACCATCTGCGTGAAAATGGGGAAGAGCAGTTGGAGGAACGTCACGATCAGCGCGAGCAGCAGCACCTGCAGCAGCACGGTGCGATGGCTGCGCAGAAACGGCGCGAGCCGTGCCAGCGGCGAGACGGTCAGCGGCGCGTGGTCGAAGGCGGTCGTGTAATCGAACAACGCCGCGTAGCCCGACCATTTCGCCTCATACTCCGCGCGCGGAATCCGGCGAGCGCCGAGCGCCGGATCGTTGACGCGCACATGCGTCTCGCTCACATCGTAGAGGACCATCCAGTGGTTCCCCTCCCAATGCACGATCGCCGGGAGCGGCACTTGGGGCAGGTTGCGCAGGGAGACTTTAATCGCGCGCGCGGCGAGCCCAAGCTCGGCGGCGGCCCCGCAGATCGCCTTCAGGCTCGTGCCGTCGCGCGAAGTGTGGCACAGCTCGCGGATCCGCGGCAGGCTGACGTTGCGGCCGTAATGCCGGCAGACCATCGCCAGGCTCGCGGCGCCGCAATCCATCTCGTCGATTTGCTGCACGTGCGGAATCCGCCGGATCCGATCCTTGCGCTTGCGAAAGAGCCCGCGTTCGTCGGCAAACGGATCCTCGGCCCCGCCCTCGCCGGTTTCCGCATCGACATCGGTCTTGTCGTGCGTGCGTGTCTCCGCCGGCAGCAGCTCGCTCGCAAAATCCAGCGGCACGCGCGCCTCGGTGCCGGCCGAGTATTGCGCGAGGCGCTCCTCGAGCAGCCGTTGGAATTCCGGAAACTCCTTTTTCAATTCCCGCACCGCCGCCGGCGCCAGCGCCAGCAACCGCGTGTCCGCCATTGCCTGCGCCGAGGCCGCCCGCGGCGACTTGTTTAGGATCGAAAGTTCCCCGAAAAAATCGCCGTTGCGATAAAACGCCAGGTCGCGCGCCCGCCCGCCATTGTCGGAGAAAGCCCGCACGCGGCCTGCTTCCACCACGTACATCGGCCCGGGCGGATCGCCCTCCCGCAGAATCACCGCGCCCTTGGCAAATTCGACCGGCTCGAGCTTTTCCACCAGCGCGTGGAGCGCGCGTTGCGGCAACCGCCCGAAATTGCTGTACTCGTACAGAAAGTTGCTCAGCGCCCGCAGCCGTACGGTCAACTCGATCGAGTGTTTGATCTCCGGATGGTCCGCCAGCAACTCGAGAAAATCCGATCGGTTCAGGCGCATCACCTCTGCGCTGGTGCTGCAGCGCACCGAGGCCGTCCGCAACCCGCCCGCCACGAGCGCCGCCTCGCCGAATTCGTCGCCCGGACGCAGCGTGGCGAGCGCGATTTCATCACCCTTCTCCCGCGTCTTCAACACGCGGACCCGACCCGAGATCAGCACGTAAAAGGCGTCCGCCTCATCCCCTTCGCGCACGATGACATCGCCGAAGTCGTAGCGTTCCTCGCGCAACAACCCGCGCACCTTTTCAAAATGTTCGTCCGGCAAAAAACGGAACGACGGCGAACGTCGGACTACTTCGTCGCCGGGCGGTCTCATGCGATCAGACCCGCGGGGATGGACCAACGGATGTGCGTCGAGCACACCTCATTGAAAAAGCGTTGCAACAGTCGCTGCTCAATCCGGCGCCGGATTTCCTCATCACCGAGCGTCGGTTCAATCTTTTCGCGAATCCGGCAGACCTGAAATCCATCACCCCGCTCCAGCGGCCCGAGGACCTCGCCCGGCACCGCGCAGAGAAATCGCTCCCGCACCGATTCCCGCAGATCCTCCAGCAGGATCACGTCGCGGTGAAAGGGATAAGAGCCTTGCGCCGCCACTTCCTCGAGGGATAATCCGTCATTGCGCACGCAGAGCATCGTCTCCCGGGCCGCATCCAGTGAGTCGAGTTCGACGGTCTCGGTATCGAAACGGGCCAGCTGCAGGCGAGACGAGCTCACCTCCGCCCGGCAGCGATCCTCGGTGACGAGGGCCTCGCGCTCTCGACGATAGTACGCCTCGAGACTCAACATCTCATCCAACCACGCGGCGTCGCGGCCATGGACGGCCAGCCAATCCGGCAGCGCAATCTCGTTGACCCCGGCCCGCTCCAGAAAACTGCGACGCTCCGCGCTGATGAGTTCCGGATTCAACTCGCGGCCGACCGCGACCGCGCGCGCGGCCACGCGCCAGCTTAGCTCGGTCGCCAGCGCGTCGAACGCACCCAATAGCACCAGCTCGGCGGGCAACAGATCGCGCAGTTCCGCCGGGGCCGCCATGAACTCGATAGGCTCCGTTTCCGCCTTCGGATTCAGCGATGCTCCCCAATATCGCCGAACAAAGTGGTCGCTGAAATCATCCAGCGTCAGATCGCGCTGGGCCAGCCATTGTTCCGTTTCCTCGGCCGTGATCAGGTCGCGCTCGGAGCGAAAGTCATCCGACATCTGCTGCAGGGCGTCGACGTCGGGTTCCAGCTCGCGCTCCGCGGCATCCTCCTCCGCCTCGACGGAGTGGAGCAGCCGTTGCCAAGCCGGTGTCAGGTCGACCCGAAAATGCGCGGCGTCGATGACGTCGGTAATCGAAAACGCCCGACCGGCGCAGAAGAAGACCGTCGTGGTCGGCTGGCGAATTGGCTGGAGTTGTCCCATCGGCAAATCTTCTGAAGCATGTAAAATGATTTGAAGACGGCAAAACGCCGGAAACGGCCATGGACGAGGCTGGTCCCCAGCGTTTTGGTATCTGGTGCGACGCCCCCTGCCAAGACGCAATTCGCAGGAAAGGCGAGTCGACCGTCTACAGCCGCTGGTCGACCACCACTCTCCCCCACCCTCGACCCTCGGCCCTCGACTCCACTCTCGGCTGTGACCGTCGACCCTCGACTCTCCTCTGCCTCCTTGGTACCGTTACGACGGTCCAGCCAGAAATCCCCCGACCGTGAGCAAATTTGACCTTCATCCCGTCCTCCGATCCCCAAACGCACGCCTTATGCAATTCCTCCGCCCTGGCCTCATCGCCTCCCTCCTGCTCGCCGCCTTCCTTTTCGCGGCGGCGGCCGGCTCGTTTTTCGTGGTAAAGCCCACGGAGCGCGCCGGCGTTCGTCGCTTCGGCAGCATCACCACCGAGGTTCCGTTGCAGCCAGGCCTGCATATGAAACTACCTTTCTTCAGCTTGGTTGACCGCGCTCAGGTCAGTCTCACGAATCTGCACATTCCGAAATTCTCCGTGACGACCATCGACAATCAAATCATCACCCTCGACATCAACATCTCTTACAGCGTACCGGACTCCGCCGTGTTTCATCTGCTCTACGAGGTGGGCAAGTCTGGTAATGCGGACATTCATGAAAATGTCATGCCCGTCGTGCAGGATCGCGTGAGCCGAATCTTTGCCAGTC
>JANXRG010000056.1 GCA_025353105.1 Verrucomicrobiota bacterium | reverse complement strand
GGTCCCGCCAAATGACAACACGTCGATGCCGGCCCGCCACGTCAGATCCGCGGGCGACGCGTTGAGCGAAGCGACTGCGTTCGAAAATCGCGCGCCATCCATGTGTACTTTCAAGCCGAGCTCGCGCGCCGTGGCGGTGAGGGCCTGCAGCTCGGCGGGTGTGTACACGGTGCCGAGCTCGGTGGATTGCGTCACGCTCAGGGCGCGTGCCTCGGGCACATGAATGTGACGGAGCGGCGCACACGCCTCGCGCAGGGCGTGGGAGGTGATTTTTCCGAGATCGCCCTCGACTGGCACCAGCGTCAGTCCGTGCCGGAAAAATCCGGCCGCGTTGCATTCGTCGGTCATTACGTGGCTGTAGCGGTGGCAAATTACCGCGTGGATCGAGTCGCAGAGCGCCGCAAGCGCGAGCGAGTTCGACGCGGTGCCGTTGAAGACGAAGAAGGTCTCGAGCTCGTCGTGTTCGAAGACCCGCCGAAATTCCTGCTCAGCCGCGCGGGTCCAGGCATCTTCGCCATACGCGCCGCAGTGCGGCGTCGCATTCGCCTCGGCCATCGCCTGCCAGACTTCGGGAATGATGCCCGCGTTGTTGTCGCTGGCAAACGGTCGGGGAGGAGGGATGTCCGACATGCCGAGCGAATGTAACCAGTCGCGGGTCAAGTGCCAGCGCTACCGGTCCAGCCGAGTGATTCGAGATAAGGCACATCATCCCGATCCCGAATTTGGGCGGCGATCGTTTTCGCCCAGACGGTCTTTGTCTTCTTGGGCCCGACTGCCACGGGAACTTTTCTCCACGATCGCAGAAAGGCGGGCAGCTTCTGGGCGAAGACCTGCGGCGCGGTGTATTTCAGGCCGAGCAACGCGTACATCCGTCCCGCGAGTGTTCCCTTTGCTGCGAGCATTTCAAATTTCGCAGTCGGCTGCGGTCCGTTAAGCACCCGCAGAAACGCGCGCTCTTGCGGGGTGGTTTGTCCCGCCTTGCCGCCGCTCGCGATGTCAAATGACCGCGCGGTGCGAACCCGTTCGAAAGCTTCCCGCTCGTCCATCGGCCCGCCCGTCGCCGGACTGATGGCCCGCGCTGCGGCGGACGCAGACAGGATGGCAAGTACGAGAACAGATGAGCGAAACATGGGTTAAAACGGGCCCTGCTCCCGCCGGGAATCGAACCCAGATTTAAGGTTTAGGAAACCCTCGTTCTATCCGTTGAACTACGGGAGCGTAAGCGCGGAAGCGTAGGGGGAAACGGCAATCGCAGCAAGGCCCGGCAGGGTGTCAGCTGGGACAGCTTCTGAAGCAGCTTCCGCAAGCGGACCGTGGTCCGCTCACGGCTCAGGCGACCAGACGAAACGTCGACAACGAAGGATCCCCAATCGTCCCCACCATTATTTCTGGAGCTCAGGCCGCCGCAACAGGAACGTAAAGCGATAGCTCGTTTTCACCTTCGGCCCCACCGTCATGAACATTTCCCGGACCTCCGGCAGGCCGAAATCAGGCGTATTCACAGTCGCTTCGCCCGAAACGATGAGTCGACCGCCTTCCCGCCACCCCTGGGCGCGGCCGGAGATGGGCTGCTTCACGCCGTTGAGCGTGAGCGTCCCGCGCACCTCGAAGGTCGCGGGATTGCCGGCGCGCGCTTCGCGGTAGTTGCCACTAACGACGCTGACGCTGTCCAGCCGGAAGATCGCGACCGGATGCAAATCCACCTTCAGCCACTCCTGCATCTTCTTGTCGCGATCGCTGCGAAAGGTGGTGAGCGCGGTCGTCCGAAACTCGAGGGTCGCGCGCTGGATGGGCGGAGCGGCGGTTTCGTCGAACTCGGCGCTCCCGCTCATTTCCTTCGCTTCCCCGCGGAAGTCATGGAGGAAGGCCTGCCCCACGAATGTGAGCGAACTGTTCTTCGAGTCCATCGGCAGAGACTCCGCCGTGGCCGATGCGGTGACGACCAGGCACGCCAGCACCAGCGCCAATGGCCGGCCGAATCGTTTCATTCGGTTGGAAACCGTGAACATGGTGAGATCCTAGTCCCATCGGACCGCGCCCGCACGGTCGAACGCTTACTTTTCCGAGTGGTAGGGCTTCCCGGCCTGGTAGAGCTCGAGGCGGTCCTTCGCCCCCGCTGTGTCCGACTCCGACATGTTTCCCATTTCGAGGCATTTCGACTCCCACTTGACGGCCCCCTCGAATTCTCCGGCCTCGGCGTGGGCGGCTGCGAGCGTGTCCACGGACGCCGCATCCTTCCATTGCCGCAACTCGCACGCCTTCATGGCGTATTCGATCGCCCGCCGACCGTCGCGATAGGCCGGCTGCGGGCAAGTCGACCAGAGCCACGCGAGGTTGTTGAACGCGGCGTCCTCCTTGGGATTCAGCTTGATGGCGCTCTCGTAATCTTCGATCGCCCGGGCGATGTCGCCCTGCACCCGGTACGCGGTGGCGCGGTTCCCGAGCAAATGCGCATTGGTCCGGTCGAGCCGAATCGCGGCCGTGTAGTCGGAGATCGCCTGGTCAAGGTCGCCGGTTGCCCGGCGAACATTGCCTCGATTATTATACGCCATCGCGTACGCCGGGTTGATCCGGATGGCTTCCTCGTAGTCGGCCACGGCCGCGGCGTACTCGCGTCCCGCTTGGTGGACCGAGGCACGATTGTAGTAGAGGCCTGCAGACGTTGGATTAAACCGTATAGCCGTGTCGTAGTCGGCCAGCGCCTTGTTCGGCTCGCCCTTCGATTGATAAGTCATGCCGCGCCAATTGTAGGCGATGTCGCTGGTGGGACGGCGCACAATCGCCTCGCTGAAGTGACGAATGGCACCGTCGTAATTCAACTTTCGGTAGGCCTCGATCCCCTGCTGCAACTCGTCCACCGGTTTGTTCCAAAACCGCAGCGAAGGGAAAAGCAACAGCTCCAGGGCGACGACGCCCGCAATGACGCAGACTGCCAAAACCGCGGCTGCGAACCCGCTCATGGAGCGCGAACCCGAGCCGGTGGGAGAAGCGTCATTCATTTCGAGATCGGTTTTTTTGGTGGGTGGGGAAGATCCGCGACGAGCGGACTCGGGCATTAGAACCGTTGGGCCACGGGGGTCAAGGATCGGGGCGCATTCTCTGCGCGTCGCGACTCGATGACGAACGGCCCCGTGACGGGTTCGTTACATCCCCGGGGCTTTGCTCTTGAACTCGGGAACGGCGGGTGCTGTGCTTCTGGGAATGTCCCTGCGTGCTGCCGCCCTGTCGAAGCGAAGTTCCTTTCGCACTGTGGCTCCGCTCCGCCGTCTCATTGATGAGGTGGGATCGGTCGATGCCGTGGGCGTGGAAGAACGCGTCGCCAAGTACACCACGCGCAGCATCAAGAAGCGCTCCAAGGTCTGGGGGCTGCGCACGGCCGTTTCCATGGTCGATCTCACCACGCTGGAGGGAAAGGACACCAACGAAAAGGTCTTCTCGCTCTGCCAGAAAGCGATGCGGCCGCATGACGATCCCGACATTCCATCCGTCGGGGCGGTCTGCGTGTATCCCCGGCTCGTGCGCGCCGCGAAACGCGCCCTCGCGGGCAGTAGCGTGCGCGTCGCGTCCGTGGCGACCGCGTTCCCATCGGGCCAGACGTCGTTGAAGACCCGGCTGGCGGAAGTGCGCTCCGCCGTGGGTGAGGGCGCGGATGAAGTGGACATGGTCATCTCGCGCGGCCTGTTTCTCGCGGGCGAAATCCACGCGGTGCAGGACGAGATCGCGGCCGTCGTGGCGGCGTGCGGACCGGTGGCGCGGTTGAAGGTCATCCTCGAAGTGGGCGAACTGGAGACGTACGACGCGATTCGCGCGGCGTCTTTTCTCGCCCTGCGCGTGTTGCGGCCGGGCGACTTCATCAAGACGAGCACGGGCAAGACCTCGAACAACGCGACGCTGGCGAACACGCAGGTGATGATCGAGGCGATTCGCGATTTCTATCTCGAGACGGGCGTGCCGATTGGGATGAAGCCGGCGGGCGGCATTCGCACGGCGAAGCACGCGCTCCAGTTTTTGATTGGGGTGAAGGAGACGCTGGGCGACGCGTGGTTGAACAATCAGCGCTACCGGTTCGGGGCGAGTGCGCTGCTCAACGATTTATTGCGGCAGCTCGTCAAGGAGCGAACCGGGGCCTACCAAGCGCCCTATGTTTTCTCTGAGGCTGTGGAATCCTACTGATCATGCGCTGCGCCGAACCCAAGACGTTGCCGCAAAATGTGGCGGTGATCCGCAGCTACCGCGTCGCGTACTCCGACCCGATCAAGCTGGCGGTGGGCGAGCGCGTGTTGCTGGCGCATGAGGACCAGCAATGGTCCGGTTGGATTTGGTGCAAGACGCGCCTCGGCCAGAACGGTTGGGCGCCCAAGCAGATTTTCCTGCCGGCGGAGGACGGGCAATTTGCCGCGGTGGAAGATTACGACGCGACCGAACTGAATGTCGAACAGGGCCAGCAGGTGGAGGTCATCTTCGAATTAAACGGCTGGGCTTGGTGCCGCGCGGATGGCCGCGGGGCGGGCTGGGTGCCGAAGGAAAATCTCGGATCTGGCGCACCCGCGCCCGGGGAGCAATCGCCATGAGAACGCGACCCTTGACCCGCGCCGCCAGTCGCAAGCCGAACGGGACCGTGACCATGGCGAAGAACGGTGCCGCCGCCCGGATCCGACGCGCGAAACCCGCGCTCACCTTCGGCAAGCTTTGGGAATACGAGCCCGCACCCGAGACGGTCGATCCCGGCATCAAACCCGCCTACGATCTTTTCATCGGCGGAAAATTTGTCCCCGCGAAAGCGGGCGGGCGGTTCGATTCGATCAGCCCCGCGGACGAAAGCAAGATTTCGTCCCTCGCCCTGGCGCGATCGGCGGACGTCGATGCCGCCTACGCCGCGGCGTCCTCGGCCTACACCAGGGTCTGGTCCAGGATGCCGGGCCGCGATCGCGGCAAGTACCTTTTCCGGATCGCGCGACTGTTGCAGGATCGCGCACGAGCCCTGGCGGTGGCCGAGAGCATCGACGGCGGCAAGCCGATCCGGGAATCGCGCGACTTCGATCTGCCGATGGCGGCGGCGCATTTTTTCTATCACGCGGGCTGGGCCGACAAGTTGCATTACGTTACGCCGGGTCGCGCGCCGGCCCCGCTGGGCGTGGTGGGGCAGGTGATCCCATGGAACTTCCCGTTGCTGATGCTCGCGTGGAAAATTGCGCCCGCGCTGGCGTGCGGCAACACCGTGGTGCTCAAGCCGGCCGAGACCACGAGCGTCACGGCGATGCTCTTTGCGGAGATTTTACAGGAGGCGGAACTGCCCCCCGGCGTGGTGAACCTGGTCACGGGCGCGGGCGAAACCGGCGCCGCGGTGGTGGGCCACCCGACCGCCGCCAAGATCGCGTTCACCGGTTCCACCGAGGTGGGAAAGATGATCCTGCGCCAGCTCGCGGGGACCGGAAAGAAGCTGACGCTCGAGCTGGGTGGCAAGGCCGCGAACATCGTGTTCGACGACGCGCCGATCGACGCGGCGGTGGAAGGCGTGATCAACGGCATTTTCTTCAACCAGGGACATGTCTGCTGCGCGGGGTCGCGGTTGCTCGTGCAGGAGAGCATCGCCGCGGAATTCGTCGCGCGCTTGAAGCGCCGCATTGCCGTGCTCCGCGTCGGCCATCCGCTCGACAAGAACACGGACATCGGGGCGATCAATTCGAAGGCGCAGCTGGCGAAAATCCACGCGCTCGTGAAGGCGGGGCAGAACGAGGGAGCGGCGATGTTCCAGTCGTCCTGCCGGTTGCCGGAACGCGGCTACTATTTCCGGCCCACGCTCTTCACGAAGGTCACGCCGAGCCATCGGATTGCGCGCGAGGAAATCTTTGGCCCGGTGCTGAGTATCCTCACGTTTCGCACGTTCGAAGAGGCGGTGGAGAAGGCGAACAACACGGCCTACGGGCTGAGCGCGGGCGTCTGGACCGACAAGGGGTCGCGCATTTTGAAGATGGCCTCAGCGCTGAAGGCGGGCGTCGTGTGGGCCAACACCTTCAACAAGTTTGACCCGGCGAGTCCGTTCGGTGGCTACAAGGAATCCGGCTTCGGCCGCGAAGGCGGACGACAGGGATTGCTCGATTACTTGCGGTGAGCGGGAGCGACGCGCGTGCGTTTTTTAACCAGATTTCTAAATTCTCCAAATTAACAAAACTTCCGTCTTCCGTCTTCCGTCCTCTGCTCCATGATTTAGTAGATTTATTAATTTAGTAAGAACTACACCCGCTGCCCATGCCCGCCCGACTTCCGATCCCGAAAACGCCGAAGTGTTATGTCGGCGGCGCGTTCATCCGCTCCGAGAGCGGGCGGGTGACGGCGCTGAAGCGCGACGGCGAATTTTTCGCGAACATTCCGCGTTGCTCCCGCAAGGATCTGCGCAACGCGGTGGAAGCCGCCGCCAAGGCTGGGCCGGGCTGGGCGGCGCGCACGCCGTACAATCGCGGCCAGATTCTCTACCGGCTCGGCGAGATGCTCGAAAGCCGCACCTCCGAGATGGCGGCGAGCATCGCGGACGCGACCGGCGGCACGACCCGTCAGGCCGCGGCCGAGGTCGCGGCGACGATCGATCGGCTCATTTATTTCGCAGGTTGGGCCGACAAATTCGGGCAGGTGCTCGGCGCCGCCAATCCGGTCAGCGGACCGTTCTTCAATTTCACCGTCTGTGAACCCATGGGCGTGATTGGCGTGATCGCGGATGATCGGTGCCCGTTGCTTGGGCTCGTGACCCAGCTCGCGCCCATCATCGTTTCGGGCAACGCGGTCGTCGCGCTCGCCTCGGAACGCTCACCCTATCCTTCCATTTTATTCGGTGAAATTCTGGCGGTGTCCGATTTGCCCGGTGGCGTCGTGAATCTGCTGACGGGGTCGCGCGCTGAATTATTGTCGACCTTCGCGACGCACGCGCACTTGCGGGGACTCGACGCGGTGGCCTCGCCGGCTGAGCAAAAGACCCTGGCGGTTGGTTCGGCCGAAAGCGTGAAGCGCGCGAAGCTGCGGACACCGGCGACGGCCGATCGCGCCTGGTCTGACCCGACGCACGATACGGCCGATGCAATCCGGGCGTTCATTGAATTTAAGACCGTCTGGCATCCGATCGGGGCGTGAAAAAGAAAAGGAACAGGGAGGAAGGAGGACAGAGGACAGAGGGCGGAGGGCGGAGGGCGGCCTGAATTGCCGAATGCTGATATGCGAACGAGGGGCACAAGTGGGGCCACAGATTTTCACAGATTACGGACCGGAATGACGGAGGAACGCGAACATTGAAGCGGCGACAGACGCGCAGGTGGAACGCGACCTCCGGGCGCGTTGGCGAAAACATTTGCAGCCCG
>JANXRG010000088.1 GCA_025353105.1 Verrucomicrobiota bacterium | reverse complement strand
GCGACGGGCGCGCACGGTCTCCGACTTGTGGCCGCCGACAAAGCCCGAGAACGACGTGTACGTCTTCTGCGTTTCCTTTTTGCCGGTCAGAACGACTTTCTCACAGTTCACGACGATGACGAAATCGCCCGTGTCGGCGTGCGGAGTGAAGATCGCCTTGTGTTTGCCGCGCAGGAGCGTGGCGGCCTTGACGGCCACGCGGCCGAGGGGCTGGCCGGCGGCGTCGATGACCCACCATTTGCGCTGCACTTCATGCGCCTTGGCGGAAAAGGTTTTGTTGGAGGTATTCTTGGACATGGCCAGCGAAATCGTTAGGCTGAAAGGGAAGCGGAAGTTAGGGAGGGACAGGGGGCTGTCAAACAGATTATCAGAGTGGATGGAATCGAAGGGCCGCCCCTTTGTTCCCGCCAAAATCTGAAATTCGCTGTCTCCGGGCCACGATCGTTCCGTCGTTGGGTCGACGATGGTCCTGGTAGCGTCAGAATTCGTAGGCGAGACCGGCAAAGAAGCCGCGTCGCGTGCCGTATTGGGCGGCCCCAACGCCGATGCCGGAACCGTCCCGCAACTGGTAAACCTGATCGAAGACGTTCAAGAGATCGAAGCGCGCCCGGAATTTGCCGACATTCGGGATTTTAAAGTTCTGCACGAGGCCCAGGTTGACCGGAAAATAGGCCGGCAGGTGCTCGGTGTTCGCGAAGCCGCGCCGCAATCCACTTCCGGAGAGCACGTCGACCAGGAACAACGTGTCGCGCCACTTGTATGAAACTCCCGCAGACGCGGTGTAAGTCTGGTCGTGATCGAGATGGACCCAGTGATTGGAAATGTAGTCCAACTCGTGTCGGCCAAACTCGAACTGGCCGGACGTGATGCGTCTTCCCACTGCGCGACTGATGGCCAGATTCGCGTAAGCGGAAAGGGATTTGTAGTTGTAGGTCGTCGAGAACTCGATGCCGTAGACCCGACCGTTTGCGTAGTTGAACGGCGAGAGAATCAGCGCCTGGCCGAACTGCCCGGAATCGAGCTGGTTCTTGGCGGATTTGTAGTAGGCGTCCACGCCGACTTGCAGCCCGGGCAAAATCTTTGAGCTGATGCCGACATCGAAATAGTGGGCGGATTCGGATCGGATGTCCGAATTCTGCACGACCTCGGGCGCGTTGGTGGTGTTCGCAAATTTCGCGAGCGTGGCGCGGTTGACCAACTCCGGCGGCGGCGGCGTGAAGTAGCGCGCGTAGCCGGCATGAAGAGAGCTGGAGGCCGTTAATTCGTAGACGAGGTTGATCCGCGGATCGAGCTGGGCTTCGTAGAGGAAAGCCGAACTGATGTCGTAGCGCAGTCCGTAGTTCACGGTCAGTTTCGGAAGCGGCTTCCATTCATCCTGCACGTAGATCCCGAAGAGCACGCCAGTCTTCGAGGTGCCGTCCGAAATCGTGAACGGATTGGGGCTGGCCTGGTTGCCATCAGCGTCGGTTGGAAACACTGCCACGGCGCTGTTCCCCCGGGCGCGATTCACCGTCGCGAGGAGACCCGCCCGAAGCGTGTGCTGCGAATTCAGCAGGTAGCTGGCATCCGCCTGCAGGCCGTTGGAAAAGAGACTGCGATCCACGCGGCTGGCCACCCCGTTGAAAATCAAATCGCCGGCCACGTCCGGCTTGAAGTACGTCTGACTGTAGCGGGTATATACGGCGAGTTGCAAATTCAGTGCCCCGATAGATTTCTGGTAGGCCACAATGGCATAGGCGTTCTTCTCGGATTGCATTTCGTTGAGCTTGCTGGAGTCAAAGGTCGGTACGCCGGTCAGGCCAAAGACCGGCTCCAGTCCGGGAGTGTTGGGGATTTGAAACTGCGAATTCGAGGCGCTGACGAACAGGCTGATGCGGCTGGTGGAATTGATGAGATACGAGCCGTAACCAAACAATTTGGACTGCTCCGTGTGATCATGAATGGCGCTGGAACTCGGCGTGGGATTTTCGATGCCAAGCTCACTTTGAAAGTAACTCCCGGTGAAATAGAAATTCCACTTCCCGCCACCGCCCCCCAGCTGTACAGAGGGCTTGATCGTGCCAAAACTGCCGCCGTACGTGGAGAGTTCGTTGTCGATTTTCTCCGTGCCGTTTTTGGTCTGGATGTCGATGATTCCAGCCGTGCGAAAGCCGTACTGCGCGGGCAGCGAGCCGGTGATGAGCGAGAGCGATCGGATGAATCGGGTGTCAAGTTCCTGGCCGAAGCCCGAGATCCCCTCGGGCAGCAGAACGTCATTGATGCGGTACTGCAAATTGGCGTGTTCCCCTCGCACGTGGAGCTGGCCGAAGGAATCCCGCACCACGCCGGGCGCGCGCAAGACGACCTGATTGAACGAAGCATTCGCGCCCTGGGATTGTTCGCCAATTTGGTTGTCGCCAATGCGGTATTCAGTCGCGCCGAGACTCGGGACGATTTGATTGCGATCGCCGTCAAGCTTCGCCGTCACGACGACGCGGTCGACGTCGGCTTCAGCGACCGGCACCTGGCCGGACAGATCGGTCGACATTGGCCAAAGGAGCAGGGTGGCAAGGACAAGCGCGCCCGGCGCGAGGGGTGCTGCGCGAGACGTGGTGGATTCAGAAGGTTGAATAATGAGTGGGTTCACAACAACTGATGGAAAGGAACAAAGTGGGATCGGCGTCGCCGATGGATGCACAAAGACGGACGCGACGGTTGCAACGGCGCGATGCCAAGCCGGCGGCGCGACTGGGCGGGGTGTCATTCCAGATCTAGCCGGAAACACGGGTCGGTCGGTGCCGCGGCGGCCGCAAGCCGCAGCTCTACCCCGTCGGAGGCGCGTGCTCCAGCCCGCGGACCACGAGAAAGAGCCGAACAATCGTCAGCGCATACAGCGCAGGCCTCGGCTCCAGCCAAACCACGGTAGGACAAGCGACGACCACGGGACGATCGAGGGGCCGGTCGATCTGTCCCAGGCTGACCGCGACCGCGGCGCACTGATGCTCGGCTTCATCGGCGGCGTCGTGCAGCCAGTGATGAAGCTCGGGACACGCCGCCATCGCCAACACCAGCAGATACGAGGCGAAAACGATCGCCGTCATCGCCTGCTGAATTTTCGGGCTTCGGCAACGTGCGTTCATGGTCCGGTAGATTCGATCCCGATCGAAAAGCGTCGTTGCTAAATATCTGCCTCCTTTGAACAAGCAAATGATTTGCAACAATGATTTGTCGGTGTGCGTTGAACCTGGAGCAGCCTCGCCGTAGGAATACGCTCGCTGCGCCATGCTTGTCCCGCTCTATCGCCACGTCCTCCGTCCGTTGTTTTTTCGGATGGATCCGGAACGGGCGCATGAGCTCGCGATGCGGGCATTGGCCGCGTGCAGCGGTAGCCCGGCGTTGCGCGGGTTACTCAAGGCAATAGCGGGTCGTTCCGATGCACCGGCGCTGGCGCGCGAGGTCTTTGGCGTACGCTTCCCGAACCCAGTCGGGCTGGCCGCCGGCTTCGACAAGAATGGCGTGGCGCTGCGCGCGTGGGAGGCGCTGGGCTTTGGCTTTGTCGAGGCCGGCACGATCACCGCGCGGGCCCAGCCGGGAAACGACCGACCACGGCTCTTTCGCTTTCCCGAACAACGCGCGTTAGTGAACCGGCTCGGCTTCAACAACCGCGGCGCGGACGCGCTCGCCGCGCATTTTTCCGCGTTGCGGACCGCGGGACAATGGCCTTCAATTCCCGTTGGGATCAACATCGGCAAGTCGAAGATCACGCCCCTGGATCAAGCGGTGGAGGATTACCTGCACTCCTTTCGACGGCTGCATGCCTACGCGGACTACGTTGTCGTCAATGTCAGCTCCCCGAACACGCCAGGGCTACGCCAGTTGCAGGGGCGCGAGGAATTGTCCGCCTTGCTCGGGGCCCTGCAGGCAGCCAACCGCGGGCTCGAGCGGCCGCGACCGCTCCTCGTGAAGATTGCGCCGGACCTCGCCGACGGACAAATCGCGGATGTTGCCGCCCTCGCGGACGAGCACGCGCTCGCCGGCATCGTGGCGACGAACACGACCATTGATCATTCCGCGCTGCCGGTCGATCGCCGTGGCGAGACCGGCGGACTGAGCGGAGCGCCGCTCCGCGCGCGGGCCACCGCGGTCGTGCGCCTGCTCGCGTCGCAGACCCGGCTTCCAATCATCGCGGTGGGCGGCGTGGACGACGCCGAATCGGCCCGCGAGAAATTTGATGCCGGCGCGTCGCTCGTGCAGCTCTACACCGGTTTTGTTTACGGCGGACCGACGGTCGTACGCGAAATCGTATCCGCCCTCGGTCGCGTCGCCTAGGCGAAGAACGCGGCCGCAACCTCGCTGGCTCCGTGTCACGCGTTGGCGAACTTGCTTCCCGTGATGCGTTCGTACGCTTCAACGTAGCGCGCGGCGGTGCCGGCCAGCACCGCTTCCGGCAACCGCGGTGCCGGCGGCGTCTTGTCCCATGGCTGCGTCTCAAGCCAATCCCGCACGAACTGCTTGTCGAAGCTTGGCGGGCTCACTCCCGGCTTGTACGAATCGGCCGGCCAGAACCGCGAGGAATCCGGGGTGAGGCACTCGTCGATCAGGATGATGGTGCCGTCCGCGCGGCGGCCGAATTCAAACTTTGTGTCGGCGATCAGGATGCCGCACCGCGCGGCGTGCGCGCCGCCCAGCGCGTAGATCTCCGTGCTCCGCCACCGCACAAATTCCGCCGCCGCGTTGCCGATCGCGGCGCAGCACTGGTCCCAGCTGATATTCTCATCGTGTCCGGCATCGGCCTTGTGGGCCGGCGTGAAAATCGGCTCCACGAGCGCATCTGCGAACCGCAGATCGGTCGGAAGCGGGATGCCGCAAATCCGGCCTGTTTCCTGGTATTCCTTCCAGCCGGACCCTGCAAGGTAACCCCGCACGACGCACTCGACCGGCAGCGGCACCGTCCGTTCCACGATCATCGATCGGCCCGCAAGAATTTCCGCATGGGGCTTCAACGCCGGCGAAAACGCCGCGACGTCAATCGTCACGAAGTGGCTCGCGATTCCCTTTGCGGCGAACTTGTCGAACCAGAAAGCAGAGAGCCGTGTGAGCACCGCGCCCTTGTTCGGGATGGGGTCCTCCAGCACGACGTCGAACGCGGAAAGACGGTCGGTCGCCACGAACAGGAGGTGGCGCTCGTCGAGTTCAAAGACCTCGCGCACCTTGCCCGAGCGCAACTTGCGGATTCCTGGCAGATCAAGTGTCAGCATGAGCGGTCAGTTTCGGTTCGAGTCCATTTTGGGCGCGCTGCCGCAACGCGTGATCGATCAAGACGAGTACGGCCATGGCCTCAACCATCGGCACGGCGCGCGGCAGGACGCAGGGATCGTGACGCCCGCGCGCGGCGAGTTCGGTTTCGGCGGAAGCATCGGCCGTGACGGTCTTCTGGGCCTTGGCAATCGTTGCGGTGGGCTTGAAGGCGACGCGGAACACGATGTCCTCGCCGTTGCTAATGCCCCCTTGCACGCCGCCGCTGCGATTGGACGTGGTGCGGACGCGGCCATCGCGCAACTCGAACGCATCGTTGTGCTGCGATCCGGTCAGGCGCGCGCCCGCGAAGCCGCTCCCAATTTCAAATCCCTTCGTCGCGGGCAGGCTCAGCATCGCCTTGGCGAGATCCGCCTCAAGGCGATCGAAGACGGGCTCGCCCAAGCCCGGCGGACAGCCGCGGACGATGCACTCGATTGTGCCGCCCACGGAGTCGCCCTGCGCGCGCACCTCCTTGATTCGCTCGATCATTTGTCGGGCCATCGCCGCGTCCGGGCAGCGGACGGCGTTCGACTCCACGTCGATCAAGCGGACCGTCGCGGGATCGATGTCGGCATCGAGATCGTGAATCGCTTTGACGTACGCGACCACCTCCAGCCCGGGAAGAAGCTCGGTGAGGGCGACCTTTGCCACCGCGGCCGCGGCGACGCGCCCGATGGTCTCGCGCGCGGACGATCGGCCACCGCCTTCCCAGTTCCGGATCCCGAACTTTGCCTGGTAAGTGTAATCCGCGTGGCTTGGGCGAAACGCGGTCTGCATTTCCGCATAGGCCTCGGGGCGCGCGTCCTCGTTCGGGACAAAGACTGAAATCGGCGTGCCGAGCGTCCGGCCCTGAAACACACCCGACAAAATCTGGCAGCGATCCGCTTCCTTGCGCGGCGTGACGATGTCGCTCTGTCCCGGACGACGGCGGTCGAGATCGCGCTGGAGGATCCCCTCATCGATGGCGAGCCCGGGCGGGCAGCCGTCGATGACGACGCCAACGCCACCGCCGTGGGACTCTCCCCACGTCGCGATGCGGAATAGATGGCCGAAAATGTTGGACATGCGGTAGAGCCCCCAAAATGCCGCGCCGGCGCGATTCGTCCAAGCGCATTCGTGCTGGAAGCGATTTGTTCCTTCGCGGTTACGTCGGGAGTTTTTGAAAGATGGCGAGCAATTCTTTGAGCTTGGCGGCCGAACCGCCGGAGTCGCGCCGGGCGTGTTTCACGCAATGGTCCACTTGTTCGCGGAGAATCGTGACCTCCAGGCTGCGGAGCGCGGCGCGGACAGCTGATGTTTGAATGAGAATATCCGGGCAATAGCGCCGATCCTCGATCATGCGCTGGACGCCCTCAATCTGGCCTTTGATGCGCTTCAGGCGGGCGAGCTGCGCGGAATGATCCGGATGGGGCGGAGCGGGGCGATTTCGCCGGACAGCGGATTTGCGTTTGGTTCCCATCAGCGCCGGAATCTTGTACCCGGGCAGGGTATACGCAAAGGAACAATCAAGCGGGCTGCCGCCGATTCCCGCCGACCCCTCGACTTGCGCGATGGTTCGTCGGAGATTGCCCGCATGGGATTTGAGCTGGACGATCATTTGAGTCCGAAGGGCGACCAGGCGCAGGCGATTGAAAAGCTGGTGCGCTCGCTCCGCGCCGGAAACCGCCACCAGACGCTGCTGGGCGTAACGGGCAGCGGCAAGACCTTCACCGCCGCCAACGTGATCGCGCAGCTGGATCGCCCGACCCTCGTGATGTCGCACAACAAGACGCTCGCGGCCCAGCTCTACAGTGAGTTCAAGCAGTTCTTCCCCAACAACGCGGTCGAATATTTCGTCAGCTACTTCGATTACTACCAGCCTGAGGCCTACATCCCGCGGACCGACACGTACATCGAGAAGGATTCGTCGATCAACGAGGAGATCGAACGGCTGCGGCTCTCCACCACTACGTCGCTGTTGACGCGGCGGGACGTTCTCGTGGTCGCCAGCGTGAGCTGCATCTATGGCCTCGGTTCTCCGGACGACTACCGGCGGATGCTGCTGTCGCTTTCCGTCGGCCAGCAAATCACGCGCGAGCAGCTGCTCTCGCGTTTCGTCGACATGCTCTATGAGCGGAACGACATCGCCTTTGGCCGCGGCCGATTCCGCGTGCGGGGCGACGTGATTGAAGTCCAGCCGGGCAATCTCGACGAGGAGGCCTATCGAATTGAGTTCTTCGGTGACGAGATCGAGCGGATCAGCCTGATCGATCCGCTCACGGGAAACGTCACGCAAACCCTGCCCGGCGTGGGGCTGTTTCCGGCCAAGCAGTTTGTCACGCCGGCCGACAAGTTGCGCGTGGCGCTGGGCACAATTCGCGAGGAGATGGAGGGGCGCGTAGCGGAGTTTGAACAGGATGGGAAATTGCTCGAGGCGCAGCGCATCAAGCTTCGGACCGAGTACGACCTGGAAATGATGCAGGAGATGGGCTTTTGCTCGGGAATCGAGAATTACACGCGCCATCTCACCGGCCGTCCGCCCGGCTCCCGCCCGAACACGCTGCTCGATTTCTTCCCGAAGGATTTCCTGACCATCGTCGACGAGTCGCACGCCACGATTCCCCAGGTCGGTGGCATGTACGAAGGGGACCGCTCGCGCAAGCAGGTGCTGGTGGACTACGGGTTCCGCCTGCCCAGCGCGATGGACAATCGTCCGCTGCGCTTCGAAGAATTCATGGAGATGACCGGGCAGTTGATCTACGTCAGCGCCACGCCGGCGGATTATGAAATCAAGAACAGCGTGGTAGGAAACCAAACGTTCGTGGCCCACAAGCGCGCCGCCGTGCCGACGGGAATGACCGCGGGAATTCCGAATGCCGAAGTGCGAACGCCGAATGAGACGCAATTTGTGGTGCCGGCCAAATTGAAGATCGTGCGGAAGGGTGGGGGTTTAGAACGTGATGCCAATTCGTCGGCGGACCCCCAGGCTTTCGACCTTCGACACTCGACCTTCGACGTCTTGACCAAGGGTGCGCCCCTGGTGGTCGAGCAGATCATCCGGCCGACCGGGTTGCTCGACCCGGTGATTCATGTGCGGCCGTTGAAGGGGCAGATCGACGAGACCATTGAGCTCTGCCGGCAGCGCGTGGAAAAAAAGGAACGAGTGCTGGTTACGACGCTCACGAAACGCACGGCGGAGGATCTCACCGACTACCTGCGCGACGTGGGACTCAAGGTGCGATATCTGCACAGCGACATCGACGCGATTGAGCGCGTGGAAATTCTCCGGTCACTGCGCGCCGCGGAATTCGACATCCTCGTCGGCATCAATCTTCTGCGCGAAGGCCTGGATTTGCCGGAGGTCTCCCTGGTGTGCATTCTCGATGCCGACAAGGAAGGTTACCTGCGGAGCCAGACGAGTCTGATCCAGACTTCCGGTCGCGCGGCGCGACACCTCAACGGTGAGGTTTATCTTTTCGCGGATACGATTACCGGATCGATGGAGCGGTTGATGCAGGTGAGTGATTATCGCCGGGAAAAGCAGGAGGCCTACAATCGCGAGCACGGCATCACACCGCGCAGCGTGCAGCGGGCGGTGCAGGAAAGTTTGCACACCATCCTGAAGGCCCGCGAGCTCGAGAGCAGCGTGATCCGCGAGGCGGGCGGCGACTTCTCGGCCACGGAATTAATCCGTGAACTTGAGGGCGAGATGACGACTGCAGCGGCGAATCTCGAGTACGAACGCGCGGCCGTTTTGCGCGATCAGATCGCCGAACTGAAAAAGGGAGCCGGAGCCGGTCAGGGCGACATGGTGCGGCGACCCGTGAAATACGGACGACCAAAGGGCCGACGACGCTAAGCCGACGGGGTGACGTAGCTACTTCTTCCCGCTGTATGGGTCATTGATATAATTGTCCGGACGCAAATAACTCGGGACGTTAAATTGGTCGTCGTTCCGGATGACCGGCGAGGTAAAGGCGCTTTGATTGGGATCCCGGAAAGGACTGAACCGGTAGATCGGCAGATTCAGGATGTCCTTGGGAGCGTCCTTTTCATCCCGCAATTTTTTCTTCGCCAGGAGACTTTCCTGGTAGCGTCTCATGACATCGTTGTTTTCGTCCTCGGCGAATCGCTCGATGTACGGCACGGCCTCGGCGCTCACAACGACGCGGCCGGGTTGATCGCTCACCGTCCGTCGTGGATCGTTCGCGCTTGGGGGGGCGGGCGGGGGTGTCGGCGGTGGTATGGCCACCACGCCGCGCAGAGGGTCAATGACAAAATCTGGGCGCGCCGCCGCCCGAGGCAGAGTGGTCGGGCGCGACGCGGGCATCGTCGTCACGGCCTTTGGCGCGGCGTTGATGGGAGTAGATTTTACCACGGCCGGAATCGCCGCCGGGACGGGTGTAATCCGCTTGGTCGTTGGCGCCGGCATCGAGCGCGGACGCAGGGCGGCGGGGAGATTCGCCACCGGCACCGTCGTCACGCCGCCATCGTACTCGACGACCGCCATGCCGCCCTCGATTCGCTCGACGCGGGCGCCGGAGACCTTCGTGCCATCCGGTAATTGAAACTCGGCAGCTCCTGCGGCGGAAACAGAAACCCAGAGCAGGAAGGCGAAGGCGGCGCGGAGCATGACCTTCACGTGATACGAGGATGCTCGATGAGTCCAACCAAAGAATTGCAAGCGGCCGCCACCACGCCGAATGCTGTGACGAACCGTCAATGACATCAAGAAGGCCCAGGCTGACTCGGTTCGGAATGCACCGTCATGCGCAAGCGACTGCCTCCCTTGGAGTTCTTCGTGATCTTGATCGTGAATTCCATTTCGGCCTGGCTTCCATCTCGCCAAGCGACCACGATCCTGCTGCGATTCGGCCGTGAACGAGCCACGCCAGACGCCTCATCCAAAATTGGACAAACCAGGCGCGGGCCTGCCTTTTCTAGAAGCGTTTGTTGCAAAGTATTTCCTGTTGCCGCGCGCGTACCGCCGAATCACTTGGGAGAAGGCGGACGCGATGTTTCAAAAACAGGGGCGCATCCTCGTGGACCTCACCCAGAATCTTTCCGCGGACCGCCTGCAGCAACCCGTGTTGATTGATCGCATCGCGGGGATCGAGGACAGTTCGCGTTTCTGGTCGCCGGGCATGGTGCTCGAGCACCTGATTATCGTCGGCTCGCACATGATGCGCGCCATCGTCGAGCTCAGCCGCGGAATGGTGCCGACCGGCAAGGTCGACGTCGCGGCCGTGAAACCAAAGGGAGCCTACGCCGCCGGTGCGGTTGGGGTGTTCCAGTCGTTCCTCGCGCAGTACGCGGACACGATGAATCGCGAGGTCGTCGACCGAAATTCAAAAACGACCCTGGCGCACCCGTGGTTTGGCGAGATGAACGCACACCAGTGGCACTGCCTGGCCGCGCTGCACCAGGGCATCCACCGCAAGCAGATGCAAAGGATCCTCGGGAAATAGCAAGCGAGGCACCGAGAGGACAGACGCGGATTTGATTGGAATGAAATCAAAACCGTCCTGCCCGACTTCGGGTCCTTCGTGCGTTGCGGCTATGGTTTGGGGCGGGTAACCTGAGCAGCGGTCTCGCGTCGCTGGGCACGTGGTAAATAATTTAGACCACCCAGTAACCGACAAAGTCGTTCACCGGGGTCGCATCGAACTTCTTCGGATTGCCGCACAGCGCGAGAATGGCATCGGCGTTTCGGGCGGGAATTTTTCCCCGCAAGGCTTGCTCGAATTTCTCAATCAGGAGCGGGATGCCGTCCTTCCGCCGGCGCCGGTGCCCGATGGGATACTCCACCTCAACGCGCTTGGTCTTGGTGCCGTCCTTGAAGAATACCTGCACCGCGTTGCCGATGGAACGTTTCTTCGCGTCGAGGTAGTCGACGGTAAATCTCTTGTTTTCGACGACCTGCATCTTCGAGCGAAGCGTGTCGATGCGCTTGTCGGCGGCGACGTCATCCTCGTAATCCTGCGCCGTCAACGAGCCCTTGATGAGCGGGATGGCGACCATGTACTGGATGCAGTGATCGCGGTCGGCGGGATTGTCGAGTGGGCCGGTTTTGTCGATGATTCGCACGCCGGATTCCTGCGTCTCGATGACAATCTTCTCGATCTCGCTCAATCGTTCCTTCACGTCCGGATGAAGGATGACGGCGCATTCGACGGCGGTCTGCGCGTGGAACTCCGCGGGGAATGAAATCTTGAAGAGCACGTTTTCCATCACGTAGCTGCCGAACGGCTGGGCGAGTTTCACGCCGCCGCCCTTGAAGAGCACATCCTGAAATCCCCACTTCGGAGCGGACAGCGCGCTGGGGTAACCCATCTCGCCCTTGAGCGCGAACAACGCATGGCGCACCGCCCGGCTGGTCGCATCGCCCGCGGCCCATGATTTGCGCGAGCCCGTGTTCGGCGCATGCCGGTACGTGCGCAGCGCGCCACCGTCGATGAATGCGTTCGAGAGTGCGTTGATGATGTCGTCGCGGGTGCCACCGAGCATTTTCGTCACGACCGCCGTGGAGGCAACGCGGACGAGGAGCACGTGATCCAGCCCGACGCGGTTGAAGCCGTTTTCCAACGCGAGCACGCCTTGAATCTCATGGGCGCGGATCATCGCTTCGAGCACGTCGCGAACGACAAGCGGCTTGTCACCTTCGCGGACGGCCTTGCGGGAGAGGTAATCCGCGACCGCGAGGATACCGCCGAGGTTGTCGGATGGATGGCCCCATTCCGCGGCGAGCCAGGTGTCGTTGAAGTCGAGCCAGCGCACCATCGCGCCGATGTTGAACGCGGCCTGCACGGGCTCGAGCTCGAACGACGTGCCGGGCACGCGCGCGCCGCCGGGCATGATCGCCCCGGGAACCGTGGGCCCGAGCAACTTGGTGCACGCCGGATAATCCAACGCGAGCAGGCCGCAGCCGAGCGTGTCCATCAGGCAGTAGCGCGCCGTGTCGAACGCCTCCTTCGAGGTGACCTTCGTCTTCAGGACGTAGTCAGCGATTTTTTGCAGCAGCGCGTCAGGCTTCGGGCGGGCGGCGGAGGTGAGGTCAGAGGACATTGTAAATTTCAGATTCTAGATTTCAGATTTGAGTTGCGTCGCGGAAACCAGGCGGGAAAATTGAACTTCGAGTTTTTCCGCCGCCGCGCCGGCTCACCGGTCCGCGATTTCCACATACGGTCTCTCCGCCGGCCCGGTGTAATCCGCCGCGGGCCGGATGAGCTTGTTGTTCGCGCGCTGCTCGAAGATGTGCGCCGACCAGCCCGTGATGCGCGAACACACGAACAGCGGGGTGAAGAGCGGGGTGGGGACACCCATGAAATGGTACATGGACGCGCTGAAGAAATCGGCGTTCGCGAAAAGCTTCTTCTCGTCCCACATGATCTTTTCGATGATTTCAGAAATGGGAAAGAGCACGGCGCGCGGGTGTCCCACGGAGAGCTTGCTCGACCAGCTCTTGTTGATCGCGTTGCGGGGATCACTGCTGCGATACACCGCATGACCGAAGCCCATCACCTTCGCCTTCTTCGCGAGCAGTTCGCGCAGTCCCGCCGCCGCTTCGTCCGGGCTGGAGAATTTCTGGATCAATTCCATCGCGGCCTCGTTCGCGCCGCCGTGCAGCGGACCGCGCAACGAGCCGATCGCGCCGGTGATGCAGGAGAAAAAATCCGACAGCGTGGCCGCGCACACGCGCGCGGTGAACGTGGAGGCGTTGAACTCGTGCTCGGCGTAGAGAATCAGCGAGGCGTCCATCGCGCGCCGATGCTCGGCCGGGGGGGTCCCGCCCCGGATCAACGACAGCGTGTGGTCGGCCACGGTGTCGTCACCCACCGTGGTGTCGATCCGCACGCCCTCGTGCGAAAAGCGGTACCAGTACGCCATGATGGAGGGCAGGCAGGCGAGAAGGCGCTCCGCGACGTGATGCTGCTGCGAGAAATTCGCTTCTGGCTCCAGGTTTCCGAGCATCGACACGCCCGTGCGCATCGCGTCCATCGGATGCGTGGATTTCGGAATCATCTCGAGCACCTGTTTGAGCGCGGCGGGCAGGTCGCGTAATCCCCGCAGGCGCGCCTTGAAATCGCCGAGCTGCGCCGACGTGGGCAGCGCGCCATAGAGCAGCAGGTGGGCGACCTCCTCAAACGTGGAGTGCTCCGCGAGCGCCTCGATGCTGTAGCCGCGATAGGTCAGGCCCTGGCCTTCCTTACCGACTGTCGCGATGGAGGTCTCGCCGGCGGAGATGCCGCGGAGGCCGCCGGGGGTTGCTGGTTTTGCGTCGCTCATGGGGTGAAGGGGTGAATTAACGATTATGGGTTATGGGTTAAGAGTAGCGGATTCGAACAATCAGGCGGACTTGTCCTTTGCGAAGAGGGCATTGAGCTTTTCCTCGTATTCGTGGTAGCCGAGGAATGAGTAGAGATCATTGCGCGTTTGCATGAGGTGCAGGGCATTTTTTTGCGTGCCTTCCTGGCGGATGCATTGGAAAACCTGGAGCGCCGCCGAATTCATCGCGCGGTAGGCGCTGAGCGGATAGAGGACGAGACCGACCCCGGCTTCGCGCAACTCCCCGACCGTGAACAGCGGCGTCTGACCGAACTCGGTGATGTTCGCGAGCACGGGCACCTTCACAACGGACGTAAAGGCGCGGTACTCATCGAGCGTGTGCAGCGCCTCGGCGAAAATCATGTCCGCGCCCGCCTCGACATAGCGCAGCGCCCGCTCGATCGCGGCGTCACGTCCCTCGCTCGCATACGCGTCGGTCCGCGCCATGAGGACGAATGATTCGTCGATGCGACCGTCGACTGCGGCCTTCAGGCGGTCGCACATTTCGGCAGGGCCGACGAGTTCCTTGCCCGGACGGTGTCCGCAGCGCTTGGCTTGGACCTGATCCTCGAGGTGGCAACCGGCGGCGCCGGCGCGGCTGAAATCCTTCACCGTGCGCGACACGTTGAAGGCGCTGCCCCAGCCGGTGTCGGCGTCGACCAGCAGCGGGAGCGACGAGCGATCCGTGATTCGCCGGATGTCCTCGCACACGTCGGCGCACGTGGTGATACCGAGGTCCGGCAGGCCGAGCGTGGCCGCGAGCGCGCCGCCCGAGATGTAGAGGGCGCGAAAGCCGGTGCGCTCGGCCATGATCGCTGCGTAGGCGTTGATCACGCCGATGACCTGCAATGGTTTTTCCGCCTCGACGGCGGCGCGAAATTTTTGGCCAGGTGTCATGATGAAATCGAAGTTCGAAACTCGAAGAAAGTCTTAGCGTGGAAAAATCAGGGAGAATCGCTTCGGAATCGTTGACTTGGAGCTTTGAAATTCAAGCTTACTTCGAGTTTCGGGCTTTCGAGTTTTCGTTCTAGCGACTTCACCCGCCGGCCTTGATCGAATTGATGACTTCCCGGATGCCCTCGAGCGCGACGGGATCTTCCATGGTGCTGAGATCGCCGGTGGAGCGGCCCTCGCACACGGCAAGAATGGCACGCCGCAGCACCTTGCCGGAACGCGTCTTCGGTAGCAGCCGCACCAACCCGATGAAAGCCGGCCGTGCGAGCGCGCCCAGTGTCGAAACGATTGTCTGCTCGATCCCGTGAATGACCTGGCGCTTCGAGGAGTCGCCAATGTAGTCGTCCGCCTGCTTGAGCGAGACGAAACAATAGACGACTTGTCCTTTGATCTCGTCGGCGACGCCCACCGCGGCGCATTCGGCGACGGCCGGGTGCGAGGAAACAGTCTCTTCAATTTCCCGGGTCCCGAGCCGGTGCCCGGCGACGTTGATGACGTCGTCGGTGCGTCCGAGGATGAAGAAATAGCCATCCAAATCCTCGTACGCGTAATCGAACGTTGAGTAGATCTGCCGTTGCGTGAATTGCCCGCAGTAATGCTTTTCGAAAAGCTCGTCGTTTCGCCAGACCGTGGACATGCACCCGGGGGGCAGCGGCAGCTCAACGGCGAGGACGCCCTTCTCGCCCCGGGGCACGGCGTTGCCGGTTTCCGCGTCAACGATCTGCGCCTTGTATCCGTAGCTGGGAAAGCCCGGTGATCCGGCGCGCACGTTCACCGGGCCCACGCCGGGCGTGAGCGTGAGCAGCGGCCAGCCTGTTTCCGTCTGCCAGTAATTGTCGATGATCGTGACGTCGAGCGCATCGCGAATCCACATCGACGTCGTCTCGTCGAGCGGCTCGCCCGCGAGATACAGCGCGCGGAGGCTCTTTACGCCATGCCGCTTGATGCATTCCGGATCCTGCTTCTTCAACACGCGCACCGCCGTCGGTGAGGAAAACATCGCGGTCGCCTTCGACTCCTCGACGAGTTTCCACCAAATCGCGGCGTCGGGCCGGACAGGCAGACCTTCGTACAACACGGTGGTCATCCCGTGAATGAGCGGACCATAAACCGTGTAGGAATGACCTACGACCCAGCCCACGTCCGCCGTGCAGAAATAAGTCTCGCCGGGCCGGCAGTTGTAAATGTGCTGCATGGAGGCGGCGAGCGCGACGAGGTAGCCGCCCGTGTCGCGCTGGATACCCTTCGGCCGCGCCGTCGTGCCACTGGTGTAAAGCAGGTAGCTCGGTTCGCTCGACTCGAGCCACACGCAGTCGACCGGCGCATCGAGATGCTGCGTGCGAAGGCCGGCGTAATCGAGATCGCGGCCGGGCGTGACTGCGATGTCCGGGTTGAGGCCGCGATGGCAGATGAGCACGTGTGGAACCCTGTGTTGCGCCAGACCGAGCGCTTCGTCGACCAGCTTCTTCAGCGGCACGGGCTTGCCGCCGCGCAGGCCGGCATCCGCGGTGATGACGATCTTCGCCTCCGCGTCGTCGATGCGGCTGGCGAGGCTGCCCGCCGCAAAGCCGGCGAACACCACGGAGTGGATCACGCCGAGCCGCGCGCAGGCGAGCATCGCGTAGAGGGCGTCGGGAATCATCGGCAGATAAATGATGGCGCGATCGCCGCGCGCCAGTCCGAGTGAGCGCAGAACGGCCGCCATGACGCACACCTCGCGATACAGTTCCGCGTACGTGATGAGTCTGGTTTCCCCCGTCTCCGACGAATGAAAATGGATCGCGGTCTGACCCGCGCGGCTGGCGAGGTGTCGGTCGACCGCATTGTGGCAGAGATTGGTCTCACCCCCGACGAACCATTTCGCGAAGGGCGGTCTCGAGAAATCGCACACCCGATCAAACGGGCGGTGCCAGTCGACCAAGGCGGCCTGCTCGGTCCAAAACTCGTCGGGTCGCTCGATCGATCGCTGATAGAAGTCGCGGGTGGCTTTGCTCATGGGAACAGCCCGGGGGCTTCCATTAGAGTGTCAGCATGACCTGATAAACGGAATGACTTTGTTCATCTCGTGGTGATATGTTTCTTGTATTGCCACATGGAACTTCGACACCTGCGGTATTTCGCCGCGGTCGCCGAGGAATTGAATTTTCGCCGGGCTTCGGAGCGCATGCACGTCGCTCAGCCGCCGCTGAGCGCGCAGATCAAGAATCTCGAGGAGGAGCTTGGGGGCGATGGCGCAGCTGACCAGGCCGGGCGGAAAGATCAGGATCGCGGACGGCGCGGCGCGATCGCCTCCGGAGCGGGCGCACGGCGTACTTGCGCCGGGGCCGATCGACGATGGGCTTCGGTGCGAAATTCTTTCAAACTGCGCGCGCGGCGAACGCGTGAGAAGTTCTGCGTTCGCGTTGGGGGCGGACTGTGGTCCAGTGCGGACGGATGTCCGCGGACCAAACCGAAACCACGCGCCGCTGGCTGGACCCGCGTCTGCTGGCGGTGGGCATGGTGGGATTCTGCGCGTTTCTGGACCTGCATTGCGCGCAGCCGCTGCTCCAACTTTTCACCGAGGTCTTTGACGTAACCCCGGTGCAGGCCAGCCTGACGGTGAGCGTGACGCCGCTCGCGATCGCGCTCGCGGCACCGTTTGTCGGACTGGTGGCGGATCGCCGCAGTCGCAAGGGATTCATCATTTTTTCGCTGGCGTTGCTGGCGGTGCCAACGTTCCTCGCCGCGACGGCCAACGGTCTGTCCTCACTTGTGGCCTGGCGCTTTCTGCAGGGTCTGGCGATGCCGGGCGCGTTCGCGGTGATCCTGGCCTATATCAGCGAGGAGTGGAGCGGAGGAAATCTCGGCCGCGTGATGAGCGCGAACATCGCCGGCAACGTGCTCGGTGGCTTCAGCGGACGCTTCATCGCGGGCTGGATGGCGGATCACTTCGGCTGGCGCTCTGCGTTCCTGACCCTCGGGGGGTTGACGCTCGTCGGCGCGTTTTTCGTTTGGTTGTGGCTCCCGCCATCGCGCCAGTACACGCGCCGGACGACCGCGGCCCCTCCGGTGTTCACGACGCTGCGTGCGCACTTGTGCAATCCTCGATTGTTTGCCGTGTGCGCGGTCGGCTTCAGCGTGCTGTTCTGCCTGACGGGCGCGTTTACCTACGTGAATTTTTACCTGGCGGCCCCTCCGTTCGGACTGGGGCCCGGCGCGCTCGGGTCGATCTTCGCGGTGTACCTGATCGGCGTCATCGTCACGCCGATTGCGGGGCGGCACCTCGACCGTTTCGGCCATCGCCGCATGCTGGCGCTAGCCCTGAGTTGTTCCGCCGCCGGCCTGTTGCTCACGCTCGTGCCGCGGCTGACGATCGTCATTCTTGGCCTGACGATTTGTTCCACCGGGACCTTCATTTGCCAGTCGGCCGCCACGACGGCGCTGGGAATGGCGTCGAATCGCGATCGCTCCGCGGCGGCGGGGTTGTATCTTACCTTCTACTACGGCGGTGGAAGTCTGGGAGCCGTGCTGCCGGGCTTCGCGTGGAACCATGGCGGCTGGCCCTTCTGCGTGGCGTTACTTGTTGCGATTCAATTCCTGACGGTTGGTTTCGCGTTGGTGACGTGGCCGCGCCGCGCTGCGCGCCGCGGGCGCCTGACCCCGGGTGTCACCTGACGAGGCGCCGCCCGTCAGCCTTGCAAGGCGACTTCTCGCGGACCCTCGGCGGCGGGCGCGATCGCGCGGTCGCCCAGCCGCAATTTGAGCGATTGCGCGAGGAGTCGCACGAGAGCGGCGCGGGTGCGGTCGAAAACGAAGGTAAACTTCGGTCGTTTGTCGACGGCATAGAGCACGAGATCCTCGCTCAGAAAGTTTCTCTCGCACGAGACATCGTACCCGGTGACATCGAGTCGCCTGGCGGTTCGTTTCCAGCCGCGTCGCCCGACGAAGTACACGCGGTTCGGCTCGCCCTCGAGCACGACGAGATGTCCGCGGAGGTGCGCCGGCAGAATCTTCGACGGCCCCGTGAGACAGGCGGCGGCCCAGACGAGCCGTGCGCCGGACTCGTTGAGGGAGGCGAGTTGGACGGCGGCATCCGACGGCAGATCGGCCCGCAGTTCCGCCGGCTGCCCGCCGGCTGCGGCGGAAAGTTTTTTCCAGATCAGCCACGCCTTGGTCCGCGCCACGCGTAAAATGATCGGCAGCAAGTAAAGCAGCGCCGCGATCACGCAGCTGAACACCACGAAGGCGATGGCCGGATGCGTATAGATGAGAGCGAGGCCGCCGAGCACGCCGATGTCCTCAACGGTACTCAGGGCGATGTTCGAAAACGGCTCGGGCGAACCGTTGACCAGGAGGCGCGTCCCCGCCTTCGCGCTGTGTGCAGTCAACGCCACGCCGCCTGCAAGCAGCACGATGATGACTTCGTAGACCGGATCGGTCGTGCCCAGCACGCGCAGCGCGAGGAAGGCGCCGCCGATCGGCCGGATCGCCGTGTGCACGACATCCCAAGCCGAGTCGACGCCTGGAATCTTGTCCGCGAAAAATTCGATGAGGAACAACCCGCCGGCAATGGCGATGACCGCGGGCTCGCCCAGCACCGCGAGGCCCTGAAATTGTGACGAGAGAGTGATCCAGTGGTTATGGATGGCCAGGCCGGTGGCGAAGACCGTGAGGTAAAGATTGATGCCGGAAAGGGTGGCAAAGCCGAGCGCGGCGCCGAGGAGGGCGAGAGTTTCCATGATGGGGGTGGCGATTCAGATGGGGTTGCGTTTCCGACATTCGAACAGAATTCACGTTGAATCCAGCGGGGGGATCCCAGCGGAAGCGGCAGGTGCTGATTTCGAGGGGTCCTTTGCCCGCAGGCGTTTGAGCAGGTCGGCGCGGCCCGTCGGCAGTCGATGCGTCAGACGCGCAATGGCCTGGATCGGATCGCGGTGCGTGTCGTCGATGAGACCCAGGACGCGTGCGAGTTCCCGCTCGAAATGCAGCAGCGCGCGCCGCGACGGTTCCCGGGAATCGAGAAATCGCAACGCGCGTCGCAACAGGTCGAAGACCTCGGGAATCGGATGATCCGCGACGCTGGTCAGCTCGATCAACTCGACAAAATGCGCGGCCAGCTCGAGCCGCAAATAGGATTGGCGGAGGGCGTCATGTGTCGAACCGAGCATCAACTCGTGCAGTGCATGCAATTCGCTCCGCCGGCTGCGGACAAACTGGATGTCGGCCTCGAAAAAGAGATCCAGCCGACCGGCGAACGGGCTTTTAGGCCGGCGCGCGCCCTTGGCGACGGTCTTGACCAGGCCGTGGTCCGCGGTCAGCCAGGTGATGATGAAGCTGGTCTCGCTCAGCTTGGTGCGCCGGAGAAGAATCGCAACCGAGGAATCCATCAAGAAAATCTAGCCGCAGCGGCAGAATGGGCACAGAGAGGAGGAAAATCTAGAGAGCAAATCTCTCGTGTTCTCCATGCCTCCGGCGCAATTTTCCTCACGCATGGATCGCGCGGCCGCCGACGGCGAGGGCGGCTTCCTTGGTGGCTTCGCTGAGCGTTGGATGCGCGTGAAACGTGCGGGCGAGATCCTCGGCGCTACCGTGGAATTCCATCAGCGTGACGACTTCCGCGATCAGCTCCGACGCGGCGGGCGACAGAATCTGCGCTCCGAGAACGCGATCGGTCTTTGCCTCGGCGATGATCTTGACGAAGCCCTCCGATGAATCGCTGGCGAGCGCGCGGCCACTCGCCTTGAAGGGGAACTTCCCGACCTTCACGGCGCGGCCCTCCGCCTTGGCCTGATCCTCCCCGATGCCGGCGCTGGCGGCCTCGGGATACGTGTAGATGACATTCGGGACGACATCGTAATTTACGTGCCCGGCTTTGCCCGCGATGATCTCCGCGCAGGCCACGCCCTCCTCCTCGGCTTTGTGCGCGAGCATCGGGCCCGCGATGATGTCGCCGATGGCGTAGACGCCTGGCAGATTCGTGCGGTAATGCGCGTCGACCTTGATGCACCCCTTATCATCGAGCGTTAGCCCGAGCGATTCGGGCGCGACGCCGCCGAGATTGGGTTTACGACCGACGGCCATGAGCACCTTGTCGGCCTCGAATTTCAATTCGGAGCCGTCCTTGCCCGTCGCGCGAACGGTCGCCCGGCCGCCGTCGACCTTCACTTCTGTGACCTTCGTATCGACGTGGAATTTCATGCCCTCGGCGGCGAGTGATTTTTGCAGCGCAGTGGAGACGTCGGCATCAAAACCCACGGCGATGCGCGGGAGGAATTCGATGACGTCCACCTTGGCGCCCAAGCGCGCCCAGACGGAGCCGAGTTCGAGGCCGATCGCGCCCGCGCCGATCACAACGAGCGAACCGGGAACCTGTTCGAAGCTGAGCGCCTCGGTGCTCGTGACGATCACCCTGCCGTCGGCCGGCGCGAACGGCAGGGCCATTGGCACGCTGCCGGTTGCAATGATGATGTGTTTGGCCTCGAGCGATTCGCTGGCGCCGTCGGCCTTCTTCACGTTGACGAAGCCCGGTTTCTCGATCACGCCGTGGCCGAAATAAGTCGTCACCTTGTTCTTTTTCATCAGGAACGCGACGCCCCCGGTGAGCTGCGCGACGGTTTTGTCCTTGCGCTTGAGCATGGCCGCGAGATCGAGCTTCAGGTCACCCACCACGACGCCGTGCTCGGCGGAGCCATGTTTCGCGAACATAAAATGATGGCTGGAATTCAGGAGCGCCTTGCTGGGGATGCAGCCGGTGTTCAGGCAGGTGCCGCCGAGCGTCTTGCTGATCTCGACGATGGCGGTCTTCAGGCCGAGTTGGGCGGCACGAATGGCGGCGACATAGCCGGCCACGCCGGCTCCGATGATGATGACGTCGAATGATGGCATAGGGAATTCGCCCGCATCCTAGTGCGGGCGTCCCGCGGAGGCAATCAGGCGCGCGGGTGAAACTTGTGGTGAACGGTTTTCAAGCGCGTGGAATCGACGTGCGTATAAATCTCCGTCGTGGAGATATCGGCGTGGCCGAGCATTTCCTGGATGACCCGCAAATCGGCGCCATTCGAGAGTAGATGCGTCGCAAACGAATGGCGCATCAGATGCGGATAGACGCGCGTTTCGAGGCCGGCGCGTTTCGCCGCGTCACGCACGATTTCCCAAACGCGGTGCGTCGTCAGGCCCTGGCCTCGATTTGAAAGAAACAGGACGCTGGCGGTTCGGGGCTTCACCAGTTTGGGTCGCGCCTGCGCGAGATAGCCAGCAAGGACGTCGCGCGCGCGGGCGCCAACCGGCACGATGCGCGTCTTGTTACCCTTGCCGGTCACGCGAATGATTCCCTGCTCGAGATCGAGGTTCTCGAGCCGCGCACCGACGAGTTCGGCCGCCCGCAGCCCGCTCGCATAGAGCAATTCGAGGATGGCGCGGTCGCGGATGAAGAGCGGGTCGCCGGAGTCCGGGGCGGTAGCCGCAAGCAGGCGCTCGACGTCGAGCTCGTTGAGCGTCTCGGGCAGTTGGCGTGCGAGACGCGGGAGCGTCATGCCCTCGGCCGCGTCGGCGGCGATGGCACCGCGCGCATGCAAATGACGCAGGAAAATCTTGATCGCCACGATGCTGATCTTGATCGAGCCGGCGGCGAGGCCCGCGCGCTTGCGATGATCGAGATACGCGGAGATGTGCGACGATGTGATCTCGCCGGCTTGCGTTACCCCGTGCCGGTCAGCGAGCCAGGCGAAGAAGTGTTCCAGCGCGCGCCGGGTGTTGAACTGGTATTTGTCGGACAGGCCGCGCTCGGTCGCGAGGTGGCGGATGAAGCTTTCGAGGGCCGGGCCGAGGAGCGGGTCGGACATGCCAGCGGCGAAATTGATTACGCGGGACGGGCGCGTCAGGTCGTGCTGTCGAACTGCTGGCGCCAATGCACCTGCTCGTCGAGCCGTTGCAGCGTCGTGAGCAGGAGATGATCGGTGCTCTTCTCGAAGAGCACGTCAATGTGGTCGACCGGGCGCTCAAAGAACTTGTAGGTCCCATCGCCAAGCGTGAGGAGGCGCTCGAACGATTTTTGGCCGCGCATCGAGCGCGTGCCGGTCGCGTTGATGACGCGGCCGCTATCGAAATAAACGCGGACCGTCTCGGCGTTGCCGTTGGTGGCAGCGACCATTTCGCCGGTGCGTCGGGTGTTGACGATGATCTGGATGATCTCCACGGCCATGCCCTTGGTGAGGTTGCCACTGAGCATTGCTTCTGGTTCCGGCGTGCTGCCGGAACTGTCCATGCCCTCGCATTGCTCCGCGAGATTGTAGGCGCGGGCCGCTTCCTTCGAGAGACCGACTTTGCTGAAGCGGTCTGCCAGATCAATGTAGCCCTCGACCGTGGGCGAAGTCTTCAGCTCCGCCTCGCGCTGGCGCAGCGCGTCGAGAGTATTTCCCCAAGAGTATGTGGCCATTGGAACTAGGTCAGACCGCAACCGCCATTATACTGCGGCCTCAGAACCCTGTATAGGACTGATCTGCAGGTAACGACTGAACCTCTCGGATAACTGTTCCTTGGAAAACGGCTTGGTGATGTAGTCATTGGCCCCCAGCTCGCGGGCCTGCCAACGGTGTTTGTCGGCGTTGCGGGAGGTCACGACAATGACCGGAAGGTTCCGCGTGGGCTCGAAATTCCGGATGGCGGCGAGCAAATCAAAGCCGTGCATGCGAGGCATTTCCAAGTCCGTCAGGACGAGCAGATAGGGGTTTCGTTTGATCTTCTCGAGCGCCGCCACGCCATCGGCGGCCGTGTCCGTCCGGAAACCGAGCTCGCCGACATATTTTTCCGCGACCTTTCGAATGCTGAGCGAATCGTCGACGATGAGGATGGGCGGCAGGGACCGCCGATCATTGCCCGACGGGGCAGGGGTGGCCGGGGACTTGGGTTCCGCCAGAGATTGCGCGCGGACGAGCGCGACGAGCCCACTGCTTTCGAACACTTGCTGGGCAATGCCGGGCAGGTCGAGCAACAGAATGACCCGCCCGTCCGCGCCCACGGTGCCACCGCTAAAAAACGGATGCGCCTGCAATACCGGCCCGAGTGTTTTTACGACGATGTCCTGCCGACCGAGATTGCGATCGACCGCGATCGCCAGTGGTTCATCCGCGAGCTGCACCACCACGGCCTGCTGTTCCGCGGGGCGATCAAGGTCGGCCGGTTGCGGCACCTCGAAAAGCTGATCCAGCCGGATGAGCGGGGCGATTTTGTCGCCGAGCGAAATCATTTCCTGGCCGTCCGCGCGCCGGGTGACATCCTCGGGGCGGATGGCGACCACGTGGTCGAGGAAGTTGGCCGGGAGCGCATAAGTCTCCGCGCCGACGCCGACGAACGCGGCCTGGTTAATCGTCAGCGTCAACGGCAGGCGCAGGCCGATAACTGTGCCGCGGCCCGCGCGTGTCTTGATTTCAATCGTACCGTTGAGGCGCGTGATCTCGGTGCGGACGACGTCCATGCCGATGCCGCGGCCGGAAATCTCGGTCACGGTTTGCGCGGTGGAGAAGCCCGGTTGAAAGATAAGATTGATTAGCCGCGCGTCGTCGGGCTGAGTCTCGGGCGAGAGTAATCCGCGCTCGATGGCCCGTTCGCGAATCGCCCCGAGGTCGAGGCCGCCGCCGTCATCCTCGAGCTCGACCAGCACCTGGCCCGAGCGCTGCGTGGCGCGAAGTGTGAGGTGGCCCTCCGGCGGCTTTCCGTGGCGGGCGCGCAAGGCCGCCGGCTCGATGCCGTGCGAGACCGCATTGCGGACGACATGGAGGAGCGGCTGAAAAATCTGGTCGATGACCACGCGATCCAGCTTGGTCGCGCCGCCCTCGGTGACCCACTCGATGACCTTCTCCTCCCGCTCGGCGGCCTCCTGCGCCACGCGGCCGAGCCGGCGGAAGAGCGCGTCAAGCGGGCTCATGCGGACCGCGGTGATGGTTTCCTGCAATCGACTTGCGGTCTTGGAAAATCGATCCGTTTCGTCGTTGAACGACGCGATAAATCGGCCGGACTGCGTGATGATTTCGTTCGCGTCGTTGCCGATTTCGACCAGCGCGCGGCAAAGAATATTGAGGTCGTCGTAGCGGTCGAACTCGAGATCGCTGAAGCCGGCGGGCGCCGTGGGATCCTCCCCGGGGTTGGAGCCGGGCCGGACGGCGCGCGACCGCGGCGCCGGTATCCCGGACGGAGCGGGGGAGACGGCCCCGGGCGGAACGGCCATGCCCCCGGCGGGCGAGTATTCGTATTTTTCCTGGAAGTCGTTGACGACATCGAGCAGGCGGTTCTTCGCCGACTCGAGCTCGCGCTGGAGCTGGTTGAAGGTTTGCAGGCGCGTGAGGAGCTGGTTGCGGCCGACAATGAGCTCGCCCACCAGATTCATCAGCAGGTCGAGTCGCTTCGGCTCGATGCGCGCCGCGGTCTGGCTTTCCAGGAACGCCTCGGGTTCCTCCTCCGCAGGGACGACCGCGGCGACCTCCTTCGCCGGTTCTTTGGCGGCTTCGGCGGTCTCCGCGGATTCCCGGATGAGGCGATCGGCTCGATCCTCGATTTCTTCCGCGGCCGAGAGCGGCGCCGGGATGGCTTCGACTTCGACTTGCGATTCTTCCGCGGCGGACGCGGCGATAGGTTCGGCCGGCTCGAGGGTCACGTCCTCAGGCGACCTGACGGTCACCCGCTCCGCCGCATCCTCCAGGACGATTTCCGCCGCGGCCGTCCCGCTGATGCGCTCGATGCGCTTGAGCAATTCGTCGAGCGTGGCCGGAACGGTGTAGACAGGTGGATCGCTGGTGATGCGGTGCAGGCACTGCCGGAAGACCTGCACCGATCGCTTGGCGAGGGAACTCTTCTGGTCGTGCCCGAGCCGCAGGCGTTCCTCGTCGAGTGCCAGGAACAAGTCCTCCATGCCGTGGGCGAGCCGGCCCATGTGGGAAAGTCCAATGCTATTCGCCGTACCCTTGATCGTGTGATAAAGCCGCAACAGCGTCTGCTGCGGAATGGAATCGAACGGACGTTTTTCCCACGTCTCGACCGCGCGCTCCATCGTGTCGCAGTATTCCTCGGTCTCGGGGATGAAGAACTGGAGCATCTCCTTGTCGACGTGCGCATCGCCGCCCTTCTCGCTCACCGGTGGCGCAGCCGCGGCGGGCCGGGTGGCGGAGACAAACGTCAAGGAGCCGTCGGTCGACCGGTTGCCGTCGGCGCGAGGCACCGGCACGGGGAGTGGCGGTTTGAGATCGAGCGGTTCGACCGCTGGGCGCATTTCGCGCGGCACCGGCGCGTGGATTACGGGGAACTCGATCGCGGGTGGTGGCGGCGGGGGCGCCGACCTGGCTGCCTCGGCCACGCCCATTTGCTCGAGAAAATCCAGGACGTCATCTTCGTCGGGCTCGACCGACTTGGTCGCCGGACCGCTCTCGTTTGGAATTGTCGCCGCCCCGGTGGGGGGTTCCATTTCCCCCGGAGACAGCGCCGCGCGCACTGCGGTGGGCTGGAGGCCGATGGACTTGGACTCCATCGGACCCTCGTGACGCTTCTCCTCGTAGTAGTAGTCGCCCCAAATGCGATGGACGGCCTTGCGAAGCTGCTCCGCCTGCGCCTCGGCATCGTCCTCACGTCCGGTGAGCGTCACGCCGACGATTTCCCGCACGCCGGTGAGGTGGGCCTGGCAGAAAAAATAAATCGAGAGGGCGCGTTCCGGATCGGAGAGTCCGAAGGTGGAGGCGACGTCCACGAGGCGCTCGAAGAGTCGTCCCACCTTTTCGATCGCGGTGGCCCGGGCCATGCCGCCCATGCTGCCCATGCTGTGATAGGCCGCGAGGATCTCGGCCTGGGCAGGCTCGTCGGCCGGATTCTGGCAGAGCGTTTCGATCGACTGGCGGGCGCGGTCGAGCAAACTCGAGAGTTCGCTCGTGAAAATCCGGCTGAACTCGCTGGTGGTGACGATCGGGAGCATATTGGGCGGGCTCGGATCAGGGCTTCGACCGCAGGGCAGAATGACGCATTGCGGGATCAGCCGGCGGCGCCCTCCGCACCGTTGGGCCCGGCGGACGGGTTGACCTTGAATTGGGCCACCGAGCGGAACAGGTCGTCGGCGAGCACGGTAAGGCCGGCGGAGTCCTCGCGGTTACGCCGCGAATTGCCCTCCGCCTGCTCGGCAATCGTTTGCACGACAGTCATCGCTTCCAGCACGTGGCCGGCGCCCTCGGCTTGCTCCTTGGCCGCGGTGTTCATCGCGGAAATCAACATCGCCGATTCCGTGATCGAATGACGGATTCGTTCCAGTTCAGAGCCGGCGGACGACACAACGCGCGCTTCGCGTTCCACCTCGGCAGTCTGCTCGTCCATCGTGATGACGGCTTCGTTCGTGTCCGATTGAATCGTGGAGACGAGCGCCTCGATTTCCCGGGCAGCGGCCTGGGTGCGTTCTGCGAGTTTGCGAACTTCCTCGGCAACGATGCTGAAGCCGCGACCTTCTTCGCCGGCGCGTGAAGCTTCGATCGACGCGTTCAACGCGAGCATGTCCGTCTGCGCGCTGATCGACTGAATCGTGCCGAGAATCGAAGAGATTTCCATCGACCGTTCGCCGAGCCGCTTGATCTTGCGCGCGCCGGCCTGCACCGCGCGGCGGATGCGCTCCATGCCCGCGACGACCTCACGCACGGCGGCGTCGCCCACCTCGGCGGCCTTTCGTGCTTCGTCGGCGGCGGCGTTGGCCGACTCGGCGTTGAGCGACACGACCTTGAGATTTGAGGTAATCTGGTTCATCGCGAGCGTGGTGAAGCCGATTTGCGTGGCCTGCTCCGCTGCGCCCCTCGCCATCTGCTCCGAGGCATCCTGGAAGTTCAACGCCGCCTCATTCACGCGGGTCGTCGCGTGCTGGACGCGCTGCAGCGTCTCACCGATGTTTTCCAACATCAGGTTGAATGCGTCGGCCACGTTGCCGAGCGCACCCTCGGTCACCCGCGCCCGCACCGTCATGTCGCCGTCGGCCGCGTCGGACACGACTTCGAGCATCTGCCGGATGTCGGCCTGCAGCAGCGTGTTCTCCTTCTCGGCGCGTTCCTGCGCCTCGATGCGCGCGTCGAGCATGCCATTGAATTGGTTGGCAAAGAGTCCGACCTCGTCGCGGGAAAGAACCGGGGCGCGCACCGTGTTGTCGCCGCCCGCGATGCGGCTCGCCACCCTCGTCAGGGCAGAGAGGGGCGCCAACACCGCGCTCGCCGTGATCACGGAGAGGATGATGACCCCGAGAAGGATGCCGCCCGCCAGAAGAGCAAGATAACGCAGGAGGGTGCTCGCGTCCGCAAACGCTTCGGCCCGACCCTGTTCCACGACGACCCCCAAATCGAGTCCGTCGACGGACAGCGGACCGTACGCGCCAATAACCTCATCGCCGTCGTACGTCCGGTAACTGTTGATGACCCCGGTGGTGGGCGCGTCTTTGATTAGACCGAAAAGCGCGCGAGTCGCCTCGTTCTCCGCGGTGGTGGCGAGCACAGAAGTAAAGCCGCCCGCATCACCGACCTTGTTAATCCGCGGCTTGCGCTGGCCGATGGGAAGTTGGTCGGTGTAACGCGAATCGGATCGCAGTTTGAAATCGGGGCCCACCATGAAGGCCTCACCCGTCTTGCCGAGGCCGATGTTCTCCTGCTGACCGTTGAAGTTGAACAGGTTGAAAATGTTCTCCACGCCGATTCGGAAAATGAGCACGCCGAGGCGCCGCCCCACGTTGTCGGTCACCGGCGTGGCCATGAACGTCGAGGGCGCATCATAGGCGGCGTCGTACGCCGCGAAATCAGTCAGCATCACGCGCGCGTCGAGATCGGCCCCGCTGCTGGAATCAGAATACCAAGCGCCAAAGAACGCGTCGCCCAACCCGGAATTTCGGCCCGGGCCGGTGCGCACGTTCGTCGCGAAGTCGAGTTCCTTGTTGAGGCTGAAAACGACGTAGCCCTCGGGGTCGATCAGGTAGACGTCCTCGTACCCGAAACGGTCGGCCAGCGCCTTGAAGTAGGGCTGGAAGCGGTTGTTGGCGACGGCAAAATTACTCCGGAAAAACGCCTCGCGTAGCGGGCGGTCGAGCTGCTCGTTGGACAGGATGTCGCTGGTGGAATTATTCAGAAATTTCGATCCGACCGGTGCCGGATTTTTCACCGTGTAAACCGACTGCAGGAGCAGCGCCTCGCGGTCCTTGGGGAGATACTTCTGCGCGTCCTCGCGCGGTTCGGGCGAGCGCGCGATCGAAAGGCTCCGGATGAGGTTGTTTTCGTAGTAGACGCGATTGGTCTCCGCGAGATTGAGCATGAAGCTTACATCCGTGTTGAAGCCCTCGGTTCCGAGTTCCGCGAAAAGCGTGCGTCGAGCGCCGGTGAATTCTGCGAGCGCGAGCTGCACGGTCTGCGATTCCGCCTGGGTGGCGATTTGGGCGCGCGTGATCTGGAAGAAGTCGTTGACCTGGCGCGCGAGCAGACTGCGCAGCGCACCAAGCTGCGCCCGGCGGCTGCGCTCAAGCGAATTGTTGAGCAACGCCACGCTGATGATGCCGAGCAGGCCGAGCGCAAAGAGCGTGATGATCGTGTTGGCGAGCAACAGCTTCGTGCGCACCGTCGCGCGCCCGCCGCGCTGGGCCGGGTCCGGCGTGGTCGCGGGCTTCGTGGTCGGTTCGGTGGCCATCAAAAAATTCTCACGGGTTGAAGTTGTCCACCTTTACAATCTGGCCCTGTCGGACCGCCGAGAGGTAAATCTCCTTGAGTCCCTGGCGACTGGAGGGCGTGAATGAGACGACCGGGCCGCCGAGGTCGACGTTCATGCCTTCCATCGTGCGGACAAAGGCGGCCGTGTTGAGGTTTGGCCCGGTGTCGCGGAATCCCTGCGCCAGGACGGCCGCATTTAGATAGCCCTCGAGTGCCGCGTGGGTGCTTCCGATTTCGTTTGCGGCTTTCATGTCCTCGGCAAACGCGGCCGTGATGCGCATGGCGGCGTCGTTTGGTGACGGCACCACCTGGGTAATGAACGTGCCGTCAGCCGCACCGCCGGCCGCCTCGGAAAAGGCCTCCGCGCCGACAAACGACGTCGCGCAAAAGATGGGCGCGAACCCCCGCGCTTTCAGGGCTTGCACCAGCGCGGCCGCCGGAGCGTACGTCGTGCCCAGCACGATCGCGTCCGGTCGGGAGACGAGGAACGACTCAACGGCGGCATTCACGTCCACGCTGTTGCGCACGAGGGCGGCGGACGAGGCGAAGGTCATGCCGCGACCGCGCAGTGCGCGTTGCACTCCGCTGAGGATGGCCTCACCATCGAGGTCGCTCTGATAGAACACCGCAATTTTCGTCGTCTGGCGGTCGGTGATCAGGCGATCGACGATTGCCGCCGTCTCTTCGTTGTAGCCTGGGCGCACGTTGAAAAGATAACGGTTGAGCGGCTGGCGCAGGGCCGGCAGGCCGGTGAACGCCCCGATGAGCGGAAGTTGGGCGTCGGAAATCATTTGGCCGACCGCCCGCGTGCCGACGCCGCCATTATAATTGAGCAGCGCGAAAACCCTGTCCTCATTGATCAGGCGCCGGGTGTTGAGAATCGCCGGCAGCGGTTCAAAGCGATCGTCGTACGCGATCAGTTTCACTTTCCGACCGTGCACGCCCCCTTCCTTTGAGTTGAGTCGCTCGAAATAGGCGCGCGCCCCGCGAACGTAGTCCGCGCCGATCGAAACCGCCCGGCCGGACTGGGCACTACTGATGCCGACTTTGATTTCGTTCGCTGCGACCGGCCGGTCGGTGACGACGAACACATTCTGCGGCGCGGTTTGCGCGGTGGCCGTCGCGAGCGCGGCCCACGAAGAAAGGAGGAGCGGAAGCAGTCGTCTCATGCGACGGGATTTTCTTCGGGCTGGGGTTTTTTCATCTTGAGCGCCTCGAGCAGCGCGTCGGCCGATAGGCAATGGACGTCTCCGCTCGGGCGCCGCCAGACCTGGGGGGCGACTTGCGCGCGCAGCCCGGCCTCGGCGTCCGGGTGCAGCGCGTTTTGCGGGACGGGCGCCACCTGCTCAAACCGATCGATGCGCAGGGCAATGGCATGGGAGGTGGCGCGCACGACGAGAAAGAGATTGGCCGGGCCAGGCGTGGCCGCGTCACCGAACCACGGCTCGAGCGAAGCGGCCGGCAGGATTTCGCCGCGAAGGTTCACGACGCCGAGCAGGCCCTGCGAAGCGTGCGGCAGTCGCGTCATGCTCATCTCGCTCACCACTTCGCCGACCGATCCGATGGGCAACGCGAATTGCAACGAGCCCACCTCGAATAGCGCGTGCGGTAAGGTCGGCGACGGCGCGGGCACGGGCGGTGCCGGCGTTGCTTCCGTTACGGGTTCGGCCGCTGGCGGCATTGCCTCCGTCACTGGTTCCGGTTGGGGTTCGTCGTCGCTCATGGACTACCCGGGAAGGACCCGGTCAATCGCCGCAAGCAATCCCTCCTGACTGCAAGGCTTCGTCAGATAATCGGTCGCGCCCTGCTTCATGCCCCAAAACTTGTCGCTGTCCTGTCCCTTCGAGCTGATCAGGATAACCGGCACATGGGCCGTCAGCGGGTCCTTCTTGATGCGCCGGCAGACTTGAAAACCGTCCATCTTTGGCATCACGATGTCCAGCAACACGAGGTCCGGGTGTTCACTCTGGCAGAGGGCGATGCCCATTTCACCGTCGGTCGCCTCGACGATGTCGAAGGGTCGGGCGGAAAGAAATGAGCGCAGGACCATCCGATCGGTGGCCATATCATCGATGATGAGGAGCTTTGCCATGGTGCGGGTTGCGGAGAAAAACGAAGTGTCGGGAGGAAATATCAGGCGTTTGCCGTTTCTGCCAGCGCCTCTTCCGGCTCTTCGGCTTCGTCGGCCGGCGCCGACTGCCGCGTGGTGGCCAGAAAGGCGAGGTCGAGACGAATGAGGCAGAACAACGCGTGGCAGACCTCAAAGACCGGCTGGCCGCTCCGGTCGATGAGTTCCTGAATGGTGAGGCCACCGTTGATTCGCTCAAGCAGGTCCGCTTCGAGACCGGAAAAGGTGAGTTCGGAGATCTGTTCGGGCCCATGTTCGGTGATGGCGACAAAGTAATCGAGCGATGGCACGTAGGCGGAAATGTGCTGCCAGTCGCGCACGCGGCGATACGATTCGAGCAGGATCTGATTCAGGAGGAACTCCACGCGGTGGTCGACGGCAAAAGCGGGGAGCACCGGCATCACTTCAAAACTGAGGAGCGAGGATTTCTCGTCGGTGGCACGACGGAGACTGCGATGGCCGCATTCCCGCAATATATCGGGAAGCGCAACGCCGGAATTCAGAAAGCCGCCCTCTTCGAGCGTCAGGAAAAATGGCGTGCTCGCATCCCGCTGCGCCTGCATCGCCTGGGAGATCAGGCTCCGCGGCACCTGCGCGAAGGGATACGTGCTGCCGGCGCAATACGCGCGGGGATTGTTGCTCGTCACGGACACGATCGTCCCGTGATCAAAGTACAGGCTCACAGTTTCCTCTTGCAGCTTCATGGCCAGCCGGCCCGTCGCGCGCTCGGCGGCGAGGTAGGTCATCAGGTGGCGCTCCGACGCGAACTTCGACGGGCACCGGATCGGTTCCTCGTCGCGCTGGGAACCGCCCGATGTGAGGGCCACGAGCTCGCGCGCCAGTTCGTCGATCAGCTCAAGCGGTAGCAGCCGCGTGAGGTAATAGGAAGAGGGCGCCTGTCCGCGGCGGGCCTCTTCGAGCGAGGGGATGGAGGTGAGCGGCGGATGCAGGTGGGAGACCAGCTTTTGAAAAACGCGCTGCCGGAGCTCGGCGGGAATCTGGGCGACTTCTGGAGGCGGCGGGGCGGCGGCCGCAAGCACCACTGCCGTCGTGTCCAGGATCGGCGCGGGCGCGGGCGGTTCCACGACCGGTTGGTCGACCTTGCCCAGAATATTCGAAACGACCGCCAGCAGCACGTTGGCCGCAAACGGCTTGGTCAGGTAATCGACGACATTCGGGAAATCCTGATACAACTCGCGAATGGCGTTTCCGTGGCCGCTGATCAGCAAAATGGGAATCGTATGGTCGATTTCCGCTTCCTGAAGCTGCTGGCAAAATTCGACCCCGCGCATGTCCGGCAGAATGTAATCCAGCAATACCAAATCCGGCCGGCGCTCGAGCGCGATCTTGAAGCCTTCGCCGCCAGTGGAAGCCAGAATCACCTCGTACCCCGCTTGGCGCAGGGTCGATTCCGTCAGCTTGCGCATCGTCAAGCTGTCGTCCACGGCGAGGATGGTCTTTTTGCTCATACTGCAGCGCTAGACGGACAACCCGTCTTCTACACTGGATATCGGCTCTCCCGCCAGAAGCAAGACCTAAGCCCACTCAGGCGGAAGAATGCGGCCGTGGCGCCCAAGGCCAGCCGGACCGACCTTAAACCACAGACTCATGTAGATTAACGCAGCTTATCTGGGCGGATTCAGAAACGACGAATGAACACCAAAGAACCCGAATTGCGGTCTGCCTCAGCCGACCCTCGCGCCGACAGGGGGACGCGCTCCCGAACGATCAGCCCCCAAAAATCTGCGTAAATTTGCGTGAATCTGTGGTTCCTCGTCGGCGCCCCTAATTCGTGTCAATTCGCGGTTCCGGTTCCTGATTTTCCGGTTCCTCAAGCCGCCACCGGTTCGCCCTGCTCCGCCGCCGCGAGTTCCTCGAGAGTCATCGTGCCCTTGAATTTACAATCGTCCGGCGGCGCCCCAAAGTTTTCGAGGTGCAGTTCGGCGATGCGCGCCATGTCCGCGTCCGTGAGATTCGGGCAGTCCGGCGCGGCCGCGAATTCCTTGAGCTGCTTCTCATTGTAAATGTTCGGCAACGTCGACGCCACGAGCTCGTCCTGGAGTAGCCACAGCAGCGCGGCTTGGCCGAGCGAGCGGTCGCTGCGCTCAAGGAAGCGGAGGTTGCTCACCTTCTTGACGCCGTTGATCAGCCAGGAGCGCGGCCGGTGACGCCGGTGATCGTTCGCCTCGAAGACGGTGTCCACGGTGTATTTTCCCTCGAGCATTCCGCTCGAATGTGGGACGCGCACCAGGAACATTGTGTTCTTGCCGGCCTCGCGCGCCGCGTTCTGGATGGGCGCGCCGGGATGCTGCTCCAGGAGACTGTAAATGTGCTGGACGCTCGTCACGTTGCGGCGCTGGACGCACCGGATGCCCTCGTAGAGCCAGCCAATGGCCGGTCCCAATGCCATCCCGTAATACCTTACCTTGCCCTGGCGCTTCAGCGTTTCCATCGTCTCCCAGACGGCATCGTCATTCACCTGCGCGATGCCAATGTTGTGGAGTTGCAACAGGTCGATGCGATCCGTTTTCAGACGCGCCAATGCGGCATCGGTCGCGCGCGTGAGCGCCGCGGGCGAGAAATCATGCGGGATGGCGGACTGGCCGCGCCGCGGGGCGTTGCCGAAATTGACGAGGTCGTAGCCGACTTTCGTCGCCACCACGATGTCGTCGCGGCGCGTCGGAAACGCCTTGGCGATGAGTTCCTCGCTCAGCCCGTTGCCGTACGTGTCGGCCGCGTCGAAGAGCGTGACGCCAAGATCAAGGGCCTTGTGCATGAGCGCGACGGCCTCGGCCTCCGTGTAATTGCCCCACCACCCCGTCGAGACCGTCCACAAGCCAAATCCAACGGTGCTGACTTTCAAATCGGTGCCGGTGTACGTGCGGTATTTCATGGTGCTTACAAGATAGGATTCGGCCCGGACGATCGCAAGCGTCGGTGACGGGGAGCGAACACGAAGGAGAAACGCCTTCAGGCGATAAGTCCTTTCGCATTTGGTTCAAATCGTGCATCCTTTCAGCGTGAAGATCACAGGACCGCCGCCGAAAATTGGGAAGCGGCGGAGCGCGCGATCTCGCGCCGGGCGTTCGCCGATCCAGACCGGCCGCATCATGGACGCAGAAGGCGCCTTTCAATCAGCAGCAGCGGTGATCAGCGACCTACCTCCAGCAGACAATGCCCAAGGAGCTGTGGAGAAGATGTTGCGCGCCAATGGGATTTTTCGAAACCTGCCTTGGCCTGCACCATTTGATCGAACAACCCACCGGTTGCATCTCGGGGACGCGCGCGATCTTTCGTGGATTCCAGATGGGACGGTGCACTTGGTAGTTACGTCTCCGCCATATTGGACTCTTAAGGAGTACGAGAAGAATGATGGTCAACTCGGCGAGATTGACGACTACGAGCTTTTCCTTACCGAATTGGATAAGGTCTGGGCTGAGTGCCGCCGGGTGCTTGCGCCCGGGGGACGCGTTTGCTGTGTTGTTGGTGACGTATGCATCCCGCGCAAACGCAACGGAAGGCACCTCGTGATGCCGCTGCACGCTGATATTCAAGTTCGGACTCGCCGACTAAAACTCGATTGTCTGACCCCAATCCTCTGGCAGAAGATTGCTAACGGAGTGACCGAGTCCGAAGGCAATGGAGCGGGATTTTACGGAAAGCCGTATCAGCCTGGTGCCATTATTAAGAACGATATCGAGTATATCTTGTTCTTGCGCAAAGGCGGTGAGTATCGGTCTCCGTCGACGCTGCAGCGGGCGCTTTCAATGCTCACGAAAGACGAAATGCAATCGTGGACGCGGTCCTCTTGGAATGACATCAAAGGCGAGTCCACCCGCCGGGGGCACCCAGCTCCATACCCGATTTCGTTGGCGGAACGACTGATCAAAATGTTCTCCTTCGCAGGTGACACGATTCTGGACCCGTTTTTGGGAACGGGAAGCACCTCGCTGGCGGCTCTATCGGCTGGGCGAAATAGCGTGGGCAACGAAATTGAACCCGCCTATTTGCGGATGGCCCACGAACGATTGAGCGTTGCGGCTGCGCAGGGCCGAATGTTTGGGGCGACCGACCATCGCATTCTCACTGAACAGAAATGAACGCACCCGTTGATTTCGCACTCCTAAAGACATTTCGGGAACTCTTCGACCGCAAGCAATACAACCATCGAAACTCTTCGCTGGGAGATTTGGTTGCGGTTCAACTCTACGAGGATCTCGTGACGCTCGGTAGGTCCAGTCTCTTTGCCGAGCGTGTCCATCGCCACGAGTGCGTTGCCAACACGAGGAATCTCGCCGTTGGAAAGAACTCACGCAGAGGTGACGGAACCTTTGGCGAGCTCGTTCCAACTGTGGCAGCGATAACAACCGAAGGCCTGATTGTCGCGCGAGGACCAGTCGCAAACATCCAGATTGGCGCCGAAACGAAGATCTTGGCTAAGTCCATGATCAAACAAATTGATCGCGTCATCGGTGACTTGGAGCGGCAGGTTGACGAATTTAAGAGCACCGGAGGAAATCCGATCACGGTTGCTTTTGTAGGCATAAATCACGCTTCTGCGTACACGTCGTATGAAGGTCAACGCCCGTTTCCTACGGACGGAAAGGGAGGCTACCGCCATCCGATTCAGGAGGCCGCCGAAGCGGAAGCGCGATTGCTCGCTCGTGCCAAACCCAGATTCTTTGATTTCCAGATCTTAAATTTTCGCGCGACGAATGTTCCTCCGTACCCATTTGAATGGGTAAATCATGCGCAGACGGGCATGGAATACTCGTCTGCATTAGTCCGAATTTCGCGCGAATACGACATGCGCTTTCGGTAGGAACTATTGCGTGGTGCCGCGCGCGACGGTTTGGCGCTGCACGCGCCGCGCACCCAGGGCGGCGGCGACATGCCGTTCGACCAGCGCGTGGTCGAGCGTCGCACTGCACGTGAACAAATCCACCGCCGCAAACGCGCGCTCCGGCCAAGTGTGAATTGTGACGTGCGATTCCGCAATGATGACGACGCCGCTGACGCCGTGCGGGCTGAATTGATGAAAGGTGTCCGCGACAATCGTCCCGCCGCTTTGCCGTACGGCCTCGAGCAGCGCGGTCCGTACCACTTCGCAGTCGGCGAGCCGCGCCGCGTCGCAGTCGTGCAGATCAAAAAGGGAATGAAGGCCGAGCAGAGTCATGGATGATGCGTCGTTAAGAATGATGGCATGATGCGTCGAAGTCACGCCGGTCTTAATTGCTCCGCGACGTCCGACGCGGCCAGCAGGCCGCGCGTGTAGGCCTCCTCGAAGATCGAGAGGCCACTCAGATCGCTGTGCGCGAAATGAATCGGACCGATCGGCTGGGCCATGCGGCGGCGCGCTTCGCCCGAAATCAAGCCGGGCACGGGTCGGATCATTCCGTGACCCCAGACGCACACGTCGATCTTGCGCACGGTCTCATCGATCTCGCGATGCGCGCGGCGCAAATCCGCGAGGACCAGGTCGCACCAGTCGGCGTGCGTCCGATCAAACGCCTTCGCGCGCTCCGCCGCAGCCGGACCATCGCAAAGCGCGCTGTACCATGTGATAACCGCCGGGCCCACCTCGCGGTCGAGTCGCTGGTGCGACGCGTTCACGTAGCCGAGCGAGCGGCTGTCGAAGAACACATTGTCCCAGGCCGGGGCGAAGCCGCGGCCGCCGGGGCGTTCGCCGAGCGTGAGGTTGGCGACCACCCACGGTCCGTACTCCAGCGGCTCCGCCGGCCGACCCCGCAGCGCAGCGCAGAGACGGTGCGCTACGAAACGCGGCACACACACAATCGCCGCGCGCGCCTCGAAGCGGATGCTCTGTGCGCGCCGGAAATCGAACGCATCGATCCGAACGCCGCCGTCCGGCGCCGGCTCGATGTTCCACGCGACGAGTCCCGCGCGGATGCGGTCCGCATTCGGTTCGCGTAGTCTCTTTTCCAGCCAGCCGTTGCCTTCGGGCCACGTCAGGACCACATCATTTTCGGCGTTGGAGGCAACGCCGTCGCGCGCCGCGAAATAATGAAGGCCGGCCCACGCCGAGACCTGATCCCGCGTTCCCCCGAAATCATCGCGGCACGCGTAATCGACATACCAGCGCAGCCTTTCCGAGCGATAGCCCTGCGCGTCGAGCCACTGCGTCATGGTCATCCGATCAAGCGCCGTAAACGCGTCGTCCTGCGAACTGCGATCGACTGGAATTGTGAACGCGCGGCGTCCGTCGCGCCCGCGGGCTGCTTTGAACTCGGCCATCTTCGCGGTGAACGCGGTGTACTCGCGCAGGTCCGCGTCGGACGCGCCGACCTTCGGAATCAACCCCTCCTGCCACCGCCCGAGAACCCACAGCCGCTCCGCGGGATCTGCCACCAGCGCCGTTTCGTCGTAGATCGCGCGCCCCGCCGCATCGCGCCCGGTGATTAATCCCAGTTCTTCGTAAAGCTCGATGACTTCGCGCGCGTCGTTGGGTGGAAGCGAAACATAGTGTGCGCCCCACGGAAACGCACTCACCGCGTTCGCGCCGTGCGACGAATTGCCACCCGTGTGATCTTCCAACTCCAACAGGACGAAATCCTCCTGACCGCTCTTCCTCAGTTGTCGCGCCGCCGCCAATCCCGCGATGCCGCCGCCGACGATCACCACGCCCTGGCGCTCCATCGTGTTGGCGGCCGGAAATCCGCCGTCCCGCAGCCGGTGTCCACGCTCGCGCGACGGACCAACTATCTCTCCCGGAATCACCCGCGTGGTCCGGCGCGAACATCCCGCCAACAGCGCGGCGCCCGTCGCGACGCCCAGAAACCGCCGCCTCGTGATTCCCGGTAAGTTCATTCGGCGTTCGGCATCCGACGTTGGGAATTTCAATGGACGTACTGCTTCCACTCCTCTTCGAACATTCGGACGAGCGCCTGATTATTGAGTCGGTTCACCTCCGTCGGCACATCGCCCATGTCGGGCGGAAAGCGGAACAGGCCGGCGAGCGTTTCGGGCGTGAGAAAACGCAGGCCCGGCGGCAGGTCGGCCACCGGCGCCAGCGACTGGGGCGCGGCGAGCACGAAGCCCCATTCGCCGAACGACGGCACATAAACGTGGTACGGCTCCGTCACGAAGCCCGACGCGTCGAGCGTGTGCACCACGCACCAAAAGGATCGCCGCGCGACGTACGGCGAGGTGCTTTGGATCACCACCGCGCCATCCGGATGCAGAACGCGGCGAACCTCGCGGTAGAAGGCCGTGGTGTAGAGCTTGCCGACGGAAAAATTCGAGGGGTCGGGAAAGTCGGCGATGATAAAATCGAATTTTTCGGTCTGCTGTTTAAGCCAGATAAAGGCGTCCTGATTGATGACCTTGACCTTTGGCGAACGCAGCGCGCCCTCGTTGAGTTCCACGAGGAGTTCCTGCGTGGAAAAGAGATTCGTGATCTGCGCGTCGAGGTCCACGAGCGTCACTTCACGAACGTCCGGATATTTCAGGATTTCGCGCACGGCGAGGCCGTCGCCGCCGCCGAGGACAAGCACGCGCTCGCGGCGCGGCACGCGCGCGAGGCCCGGATGGACGAGCGCCTCGTGATAACGGTACTCGTCGCGCTGGCTGAACTGCAGGTTGCCGTTGAGATAGAGCCGGAGGTCGTTGCCGGCGCGCGTGAGGATGATGCGCTGGTATGGCGACGAGCGGGCGTGGATGACCGGGTCGGAGTACGTCGCGCCTTCCGACCATGTCATGATGCGGTCCGATTGCGCAAACCCGGTGAGGAGGACGGCGAGGATCACGAACCCGGTCCCGGCGTGTCCGCGCGCCCAAGGCACTTGCTCGCGCAGCAGCCACACGGTCACAAGGCCGACGAGCACATTCAGGATGCCGAAGAGAAATCCGGCCCGCACGAGTCCGAGATGCGGGACCAGCACGAGCGGGAAGAGCAGCGACGCGAGGAGTGCGCCGATGTAATCAAACGTGAAAACCTTCGAAACGAGATCCTTGAACGCGAGCCGATCTTTGAGGATGCGCAGCAACAGCGGAATTTCGAGCCCGACCAGCGCGCCGATGATCAGCACGAGTGCATACAGCAGTACGCGGAAGGAGTTGATCTGCGCGAAGAGCAGGAAAAGCACGGCGGCCGAGGAACCGCCGATCAGGCCGATGAACAACTCGGTCTGGATGAACGTGCCGAGCACGTTGCGCTCGACGTATTTCGAAAGCCATGAGCCGATGCCCATGGCGAAGAGGTACACGCCGATGACGGTGGAGAATTGCGTGACCGAATCGCCCAGCAGATAGCTCGCGAGCGTGCCGGCGATCAATTCATAAATCAGTCCGCACGTGGCGATCGCAAAGACCGACGCCAGCAGCAGCAGGCGGGTGGAGCGATCAGACATCGTGCTCATGCGCGGGGAGCGGGCGCGGACGCGACGCGGCGGGCCGCTGATTCAGCGCCGGGCGAATCAATGAATCGCGGCCGCAATAATCGTGCAGATGCCGAGGATGCCGAAGCCGACAACGATGGCGAGCGCGACGTTCTGGTGTTCGGTCAATTCCTTCCAAAGGTGATACGGCGTGAGTTTGTCGAGGAGGACGAACCCGACGCAGAAGATCACCACGCCGAGCACGGCGAAGATGACGGAGTTAAGGATGGCGGTGGTGTTCAGGTTCATAATTCATTTGTGCAGTAGGCGCGCCCCGGAAGCCCGGCTGGCGCTGGTGGAGGGTTGGGAGGCGTAAAACGGACTGAAGCCGCGCGCATTCGACCACAGCAGGTAGGCGCAACCGGTGGCGCAGAGAAACAGGTAGATGGGATGACGGAGCATGGTGGCGTGGGGTGGAAATCAGCGCGGTTATTCGTCACTGCCGCCGGACGACTCCGGCGAGATATCGCTCTCCGACCAGCGCGCCCGCTCGAACGACGAGGATCGAATGAGCAGGTACATCGGATAGAGGAGGAGCGCGGCAAGCGTCATCAGGAAATTTGACCAAAACACGCCGCCGCGGTTTACGCGGACGGAAAACGGCATCTCATTGATCTTGGGATCCGCGTCGGGCTCAATCGTCAGGCGATATTTTCCCGGTGGCACGCCGCTGATTGTTCCGGCGGCCTGCTTGCTTCCTTCCGACCAGAAACCGTCGGAGTCGGTGCCCGAGTAAAACTCAATCTCGAGATCCTTCTCAAACCGATTGCCGGTCGCTTCGTCGAGGAGACCGACGTCGAGGTTGAGCCAATTATTTGCGACGTTGGCGAAGCCCTCGATCGTCACCTTCGAGGCGCTGCCGCTCAAATCTATGGGATCACTTGTCAGAACGCGCGAGGCTTCGGCGCGCCGGAAGACAAACTGCCCGTTGTAGACCTGCCGCAGACCCGCCGCGCTGCACGCATACATCTGCAGGCCGCACAGGATCAGCAGCGCGACGAACATGGGGCGGCGAATCGATTGCCAACGCTGCGCAAAGGGATTTGGCTGGTTGAGATACAGTCCCGTCGGCCCCTCAATCGCCTCCTCTCCAAAGGCCGCGCCGACTTCCTTGCCTTCGACGTACTCGCCCTTTGACCATGTGATCTCGGCGAGGTCAGGATACGCCTCACGCGAGAGCACATACGGCGGCAGGATGAAATCCTGGTTGTCCGTGCGCTCGGACGTGGAGGTCTGCCAGTAAAACTCACCCAGGACCGCGACCACGCTGGCCTTGTAATCAGCGTAGAGCCGGAAACCGAGCGGCGCGGGGTCGCTGTCGCGCGGCGTTTCGAGCATCCGCTCCACGAAGGTCCAATGGCCGTTGTAAGTGACGAGCCAGTCAAAGCCGCGCCACGGATTGAAAAGCAGATACTCCGACCACTCCGCGTCACCGTCGGAGCGCCGCACGAAACCGATCACCTCGTACTCCGTTTCGCGGAACTTGCCGCGCCGGCCGATCGGAATTTTCGGCGGATGATCGCGGAGCTTCGCGTCGGCTTTCTCGAGAATTTGATGCCGCTCGTCCGAGGTGTCGATGATCGTGCCGCAACTGCCGCAGACGGCCGACATCGACAACCCGGCGGCGCGCACCTCCACCGGCGCGGCGCAATTCGGGCAGGAGAAGCTGGTCGATTTTCCCTCGATGCGCGCGTTTTCGGCGCCGGGGGTCCACCCCGGCACCGGCCGCAGATTCATGAAATTCATCTCGGCGAAACGCGCGTAACGCCCCTCGAACATCTCGGTGCCCTTGGTCCCCGTCTCGAGTGTGGCGAATTCGCCATGGCTGCCCTGCAGGTCCGCGCTGCGGCGGGGCAGGCCGGGCTGGATCACTTCCGGCAGCTCGCCTTCGCCCCCCACACAAACCGCGTCCTTCACGTCGATTACCATCCACGTCTTCTCGCCAAACGGTTGCTTGTGCCCGACGACGATTTCGTCCATGCGCGGCAGCTCCCCGGCTTCCACCTCGCGGCTGAAGGTGAAGAAGCCCTGGGTCTCCGCGATCCAGACGTAACCGTCGGTTCCGCACTCGGCGAACCACTCGGTCCAGCTCCCGCCGGTCCAATGCCAGCGCAGGCGGCCGCAGAGGCGGAAGCCGACGCCCTGAAAATTTCCCGTCGTGCCGATCTGGAGCGGACTGAGATCGGGCGGGAGCTGGGCGAGCGTGCCGAGCGTCTCAACGTTGAGATCGCGCCGGATGACGAGCGAGCGGCAGAACGGGCAAACCGCCGAAATCGAGATGCTGGACTCGAAAGTCAGCGTCGCACCGCAGCTCGGGCAATCGTAGGCGCGGATCGAGGACACTGCGCGCATCCTACTGGCCCGGGAAAATGAACGGCAAGGGGAAAGGCGCGCTGATTGCGCTGGGCATCCGCCCCGGGCCAAAATAGTCTGGCGGCGTGATTGTTGCCGTCGACCTGCATGACTATTTCGAGGGCTTCTCGTTTGAGTACCGCGGCTTGTTGCGCGTGCCTTGGAATCGGAAGAAAACGAAGCTCGACGGCAAACTGGAGCTGGTCGACAACCCCGGCCTGAACCGCACCAAGATCAACAATTTCAAGATCGCCGTCCGGTTCTTCGACGTTTCGCACACGATCGATTTCGGCGTGATCAGCGGCAAGCCGATGCAGGAATATGTTGTCGAGTGCTACGCGGAGCTGCAGGCGACGAACGTGATCACAACGGAGGTGCAGGTGCTCGATCGCTGGCCGAGCAATCTCGGTGAGAATTATCAGGATTCCGGGAATCAGTATCCGGTGGACGATACCGCCCGCGCGGTGCGCGCGGTCCCGCCCAAACGAAAAACACCGCAGCCAAGCCCGCCCGCCCGTTCCAGAAAACGAAAATGAGCCCGGGATCGGTCGCCGGCCTTGGATTACGCAAGTTTTGAATGCGGCTTAGCCTTGAGCGCGCCCTGAGCGGCTTTAGGCTGAACGCATGAGATTCCTCTTCCCGTCAACCGCTCGGATCCTCTCCGCCGGATTGGTGCTCGCCCTGCTCGCCTCGGCACTCCCGGCCCGGGCGGCGGAACCCACTCCCGATGTCGTGAAGGTCAAGATCAAGGCGGCGAGCGATGCGCGCGATGTCATTTACAAAGAAAAGGGGGAGCGCGCGGCCCTCATCTTCTTCAATGCCGAGGTCGAGAAATTGATTGTGGAATACCCCACGCGCCCGGAGCCGATCGAGGGACTCTTGGAGATTGCGTACGAGAGCCCCGATGCCGAGGCAAAGACGCTTTTTGGACGCGTCGCCGCCGCGCCGGTCGCGACCGACCGGATGCGGGCGAGCGCGCAGAGTCAGCTCGCGCGGCTGGGTCGGATCGGCAAACCGCTCGAGCTGAAATTCACCTCAACGGACGGGCGCACGTTCGATCTGGCCGCACTGCGCAGCAAAGTCGTGGTCATCGACTTCTGGGCCACCTGGTGCGGGCCGTGCATGCAGGATCTGCCCGGCTTCAAGGAAGTGATGAATCGCTTCAAGGATCGCGGCGTGGAGATTGTCGGCATCAGCCTCGACAAGGACCGCGCGAAGCTCGACGCGGTCGTCGCGCGCGAGAATATGTTCTGGCCGCAATATTTCGACGGTCTCGGCTGGAAGAACGAAATGGCCGTGAAGTTCGGCATCCAGAGCATTCCCGCTCTCTGGCTGGTGGATAAACAAGGAGTCCTGCGCGACACCTACGGGCGCGAGGATTTAGCCGTTAAACTGGAGTCGATGCTGAAGCCCTAGTGTAGCCCCAGGTTCCGGCATAAAAATCTGCGGCGCGGCCGCACCTGACCTTGTCATCTGGGAACGGTTCGGTAGCGTGCCCGCGCGATGCTTTCCGTTTTTTCCAAGCCGGGCTCCGCGCTCCTCATCGTCGGCCATGGCTCAACGCAGAACCCAGACTCGAGTCCGCCGAGCCATCTGCACGCAGACGTGATTCGCGCGCGCCGCGTTTTTGGCGAGGTGGCGTGCGCATTCTGGAAAGAGGAGCCCAGCCTGCGCCAGGCGGATTATCTTTTCGACAAACGCGAGGTGTACGTCGTGCCGAACTTCATCAGCGAAGGCTACTTCACGACGACCGTGATCCCGCGCGAATTGGAATTGTCGGGTCCTGTCACGACGAGGTCCGACGGTACCGTCTGGAAATATTGCGAGCCGGCGGGCAGTCACGAGCGCATGACCGAACTGCTGCTCCGCCGCGCGCGCGAAGTGGCGCCGGGCGTGCGCGAGAGCGAGGCGAGCCTGCTTATCGTCGGCCACGGCACCGGCCTGAATGACAATTCCGCGGTCGCCGCCAAGGAGCAGGTAGAGCGTCTGCGCGAACGCACGCAATTCGCCGAGGTGCTGGCGACCTACATGGAGGAGCCGCCGCTCATTTCGAAATGGGACGAGCTGACCACCGCACCCAATGTGGTGGTGGTGCCTTTCTTCATTTCGGATGGACTGCACTCGTATCAGGACATTCCGGTCTTGCTCGGCCTCGAGAGCGAGCCGACTGCCGCGGCCAGCGAACGCGATGTTTTCCGGAAGAATCCGCGCGAGCTGCGCGGTCGCCGACTCTATTACGCGAGCGCGATCGGCACGGAGCCGCAGTTTGCGGAAATTATTCTGGATCAGGTGGCCGCGTTTGATGCGAAACATGGGACGACTTGAGGACGCGCTCGCCCTCGCGCTCGCGGAGGGACGATGCCGGATCGGACAAGTTCTGATCGCGTCAGGCGACGGAGGCGGATTTGAACTGCGCCATCGCCAGGACGCGGGGCGGACGGATCTCGAGCGATTCGAGCGCGCCGAGGATGCCCGCGCGCTGGGCACGAAGGACGATGCGGGCGGGTACCGGCCGCTGAAAACGGCGCCGACGTTGCGGCGCGACTGGGTGCTCGCGTTGCCCGATCTCTCCGCCGTGTGTCTCGCGCTCGATTATTTTTATCCCGCGGCGCTGGGCCAGTGGATCGCATGGCGCGAGTCGCGACTCCGGATCACCTCGCTGCGTCAGACCGTTTCACGTCAGACCGGGATGTATCGCATCACGGGATTGATCACGACGAAACAGGCCGACGAGCTGACCGGGGCGAACTGCGGCTCGGCCGGCGGCTGTCTGCGCACAATCCTGTGGAAACTGGAAAACGACGGCGCGGAGTTGACGTCGCTGCCGCCGGAGAAATTCTCCGCGGAATTCGATCAGACTGGCGCGGGTGAAGCGGTCATTCCGTTGTTCTGTTCGGAGATGTGCAATATCCTCGTCGCGGCGGCGCGTCCCAAGGTAAAAGGTGAAATGGCGTCGAAGCCGTGAACGTGTGGTCCGCGAAAGTGCGGGATTGTCGGGCGCACGGCGGCGAGTGACAATCGCGTCATGATCTACCGCGCCCGCCACGTCGTGCCCATGGTCGGTCCGCCGATCGAGAATGGCGCGGTGGTGGTGGCGGGTGACACGATCGCGGCGGTCGGGACTTGGGACGGCATCCGGCCCGCCTGGGCGGGGGAGGCGGAGGATTTGGGCGAAGTGATTTTGATGCCGGGTTTGATTAACGCGCATTGTCATCTCGATTACACCGGCCTGCGGGGCGCGCTCCTCCGGCCGGAAAGTTTTGCTGCTTGGATTCAACGCATCAATGCCGTGAAGCGCGATCTCACCGAGGATGATTTTCTTGCCGCGATCGAGAAGGGCTGCACCGAGTGCATCAACACGGGGACGACCACCGTGCTCAACATCGAGTCCTTTCCGGGCTTGCTCCCGAAAATGCGGCGGCCGCCGTTACGGACCTGGTGGTTCTTCGAGTTGATCGATCTACGGCAGACGCCGCCGGCCGAAGATATCGTTTCAACGGCGATGAATTTTCTGGGGCAGCGGCCCGAGTGGAGGGGCGGGGTGGGGCTGAGCCCGCATGCTCCGTACACGGCGTCGATTGAGCTTTTTCGACTCTCGCGGGCGATGGCCCGGCGGCACGGCCTGCCCGTGACGACGCACATTGGCGAATCCCACGAGGAGCAGACGATGTTCGCCGACGGCGCCGGACCGCTCTTCAATTTTCTGCGCTCGGTCGGACGGCCGATGGCCGATTGCGGGAATGGTCGATCGTCGCTGCGCATTCTCGCGGAGGCCGCGGCCATCGGCCCCGAGACAATCATCGCCCACCTCAACGAATTGCCGGTGGAGGACGAGCCGCTGCTGCAGCCGCACGGATTTCTGCACGACATCTCGGTCGTGCACTGCCCGCGCAGTCACCGCTATTTTTCTCACCGACCGTTTCCCATGGCGCGATTGCGCGCGCTCGAGGTCAACGTGTGTCTCGGCACGGACAGCCTCGCGAGCAATCAGTCGCTGAATATGTTCGAAGAGATGCGCGCGGCGCGGGAGATTTTCCCGGAAATCTCCCCGGGCGAATTCATCGAAATGGCGACGACGAATGGGGCGCGGGCGCTCGGCTTGGCGGGCCGGCTTGGTGTCCTGCGCGCGGGAGCCCAGGCCGATTTGATCGCCATTCGCGGCGGCGACGGTGCGAATCTTTCGGAGCGCATCATCGACCACCAGGGCAACGTCGATTGGGCGGTCGTTTCCGGGGTGTCCGTCCGGATGTCGGCCAAATGATCATTTGTTCCCTAACACCCACGGTTGAACCAATTATCAATTCTGCTCGACCCCGTAATTTCGGGATGAGTCGCAATCACGACGGGTCACCAAGCGACGCCGGGGCGGTGGCGTCAAACGGGCGTCAGAGAGCGCATCGGCATCGAAGCCCGCGAGTTGCGTCCTTTCGCAAATCGACGCCGGATTTTCATTCGTGGGACTGACCCGCTTTTGCACAAATGAAACGACCGTTTGTAAATTCTGCTTTTCTTCTCTCAATCGTGAGATATTCTCATCGGTAGGAATCCCCTCTTATGGCGAAGATTGTTATCATCGACGACGAGCCTGCGATGGTGGAGGTCATCTCGACCTTGTGTCGGGAGAACGGCCACCAAGCGTATCCCTTCAGTTCGGCGGAGCGGGCGATGGAAAACATCGCCGCCATCACGCCCCATGTCGTGATCGCCGACATCAAGATGGAGAAGATGACTGGTTTCGACGTGTTACAGCAATGTCGCGAGCTTCTCCCTCAGACCGCCGTCATCCTGATCACGGCCTACGCGTCCGTCGAAAAGGCGGTGGAGGCGATGAAGATGGGGGCGTACGACTACGTCACGAAGCCATTTAAGATCGACGAGCTGAAGCTCACGGTCCAGCGCGCGTTGGATTTCCAGGCGGCGATGCGCGAAAACGTCATCCTCAAGAAGGAACTCAAGAACAAATACCGCTTTGAGAACATCGTCGGCAGCAGCCGTTCGATGCAGAATATTTACCACTTGATCAACAAGGTGGCCGACACGGACAGCACCATCCTCGTGCAGGGCGAGAGTGGTACGGGCAAGGAGCTGGTCGCACGCGCGCTCCACTTCAACAGCAAGCGTCAGCATCACCCCTTCGTCGCGGTGAACTGCAGCGCGTTGCCGGAGAATCTTCTCGAGAGCGAGCTCTTCGGCCACAAGAAGGGATCCTTCACCGGCGCGTTCCAGGACAAGATGGGGCTGTTCGAGGAGGCCGAGCAGGGCACAATTTTTCTGGATGAAATCAATTCGATGGCGCTCTCGCTGCAGACCAAGCTGCTGCGCGTGCTGCAGGAGCGGACGCTGCGCCGCGTCGGCGACACCAAGAGCGTGCCGGTAAACGTGCGCGTGGTGGCCGCCTCGAACGAGCCGCTCGCCGAGAAGACACGCAACGGAAAGTTTCGCGAGGATCTTTACTACCGTCTCGCGGTCATCCCGCTCGACATGCCGGCGTTGCGTGAACGTCCCGAGGATATTCCCCTGCTCGTGAGTCATTTCCTGCAGAAGAACGCCGCCCAGACCGGTCTCGAAGCACGGAAGATTGAGGCGGAGTCGATCGATCTGCTTTGCGCCTACGCGTGGCCCGGTAACGTCCGCGAACTGGAAAATGCGATCGAGCGCGCGTGCGCCCTATGCGACGACATGCTCATTCGCCCGAGCGATCTTCCGCCGCAGGTCCAGGGCCGAATCGCGCCGGTGAGCTTCAAGGACAACGTGATCGAAATGCCGGTGGGCCAAAGGCTCGAGGACTACATCGCGAACGAGGAGCGGAAGTACATCGAGCAGACCATGCGTTACAACGGTGGCTCGCGCGAGAAGACCGCATCCATGCTTGGGATCAGCATGGCGACGCTCTATCGCAAGCTTGAGGTCAAGAGCAAGCGGGCCTAACAAGCGCTTCGCGGTTCGGCGCGTTCGGAGGATCGGAGGATCGGAGAAAAGTGGCATCCGCCGGCGGCCTGCGAGCCGAATAGTTTGGATGATGCTTGCTGAATCCACCCCATCGAAAAAGTCATTCGCGCCGGCGCGAACGGATCGCGATCGCGCCCGCGGTGCGTTGTGGGGAATGCTCATCGGCGATGCGCTCGCGATGCCGGTGCACTGGTACTATGATCGCACGGCCATGCGCCGCGATTACGGTCTCGTGCTCGATTTCGTCGAACCCAGAAACCCGCATCCGGGCAGTATTTTATGGCGTTCGAAGTACGAGGCGCGAAACGAGCGCGGCGACATTCTTCACGACCAGGCAAAGTTCTGGGGTCAGCGCGATGTGCATTATCACCAATTTCTCGCGGCCGGTGAGAACACGCTGAATCTGCAGCTCGCGGCGGAGCTGATGGATTCGCTCGCGACGACCGGTGGCTACACGCCGTCCGATGCGGCGGAACGATACGTTCGATTCATGCTTGAGGCCGGCCGCCATCGCGACACGTACGTCGAGGAATGCCATCGCAATTTCTTCACGCGCTATGCGACCGGCCTGAATCCGTGGGAATGTGCGGCGGAGGACATTCACATCGGCGGACTCGCGGGCCTGGCGCCGCTGGTGGTGCGCTACCGGAACGAGCCGGACCAGGCGTTGGCGGTGGTCCGGCAGCATCTGCATCTCACGCATCGCGGCGATTTGGTGACCGTTTCCGCCGACGCGTACGCGAAGCTGCTGCTGGCGTTGCTGGAAGGGACGTTTGACGCGCGCACCGCCCTGGCCGGCGCGATGAGCCAGTCATGGCTGCGCCGTCATCCGATCCTGAACTGGCTGGAGGAGGCGGACGAGGCGGTGATTGGTCCGCGGATGAGTCCGGCGTGCTATCTGGATGACGCGCTGCCGGCGACGCTTTTCCTTGCGGCCAAATACCAACACGATTTCGCGGGCGGCTTGATCGCCAACACGAATCTGGGCGGTGACAACTGTCATCGCGGGGCCGTCCTTGGTGCGATCCTCGGTGCGGCCCTCGGCGAGTCGGCCATTCCCCGCCGATGGATTTCCGGATTAGCGGCGCATCGTCGTTACGAACAGCTCATCGGAATTCTCGCGGGCTAAAACTGGAGTCCTCGCGCGGGGCGCGGGACCGAATCCGATCGCGCGTGATGCGCGTCCGTACATATTGCGACCGGCTGAGGGACAATCCAAACAACCCCGCTCACGCTCACATACCCTTCGAATAATTCGCATTTTCGGCGGACGATGATTGATTGCGGCTCAAGGGGCGGTCGCTCCGGAAGTGCGCGGCCGGCCGGATGAGCTTCATGGACCGAAACCTTTTCTCTCGCGGGCTGGATCGCATGGCGACGCTTTGGCGGCCGAAGTCGTCGGAGCCGCCCCCGGCGACGACCGCGAAGCCGAAGCTGAGTCGACAACTTCGGCAGGTCCGCGAGCAGTTGGGGGATTGCGCACGAGAAGCCGGCGGACAGGTTACCGCGCGCACGCGCGCCGCAGGATTGGGCGAGGCCTACCGGGGGCTCGAAGCGAACGGAAAGCTCGAGTTTTTGGATTTGCTGGCAAAGGAGTTCGGACCTAACCCGAAGGCGACGGCTCACGCGCACGCGGCATATGCGGAGTCGATCGGCACGCCGAACGAATGGAAATTCGAAATGGATCTCCGCGAGGCGGTGATTTCGCCCCGGTCGCGCATTCTGACGCAGTTTAACGCGCTGCCGGACGGATTGAAGTTCCTGATGGACCTGCGCGCGGATCTCCTGCGCTTCCAGAAAGATCATGCGGATCTTGCCGTACTCGATCAGGACCTAAAGGCGCAGCTCACGAGTTGGTTCGACGTGGGCTTTCTCACGCTCGAACGCATCACGTGGAATTCGCCGGCGGCACTGCTGGAAAAATTAATCGAGTACGAGGCCGTGCATGCGATCCAATCGTGGGGTGATCTTAAGAACCGGCTCGACTCGGATCGGCGGTGCTACGCGTTCTTTCACCCCCGGATGCCGTTGGAGCCGCTCATCTTTGTCGAGATTGCGCTGACCTCGCAGCTCTCGTCGAACATCGAGTCGCTTCTCGATGAGCACGCCCCGGTCCACTGCACGGAGAAGGCGGATACCGCAATCTTCTATTCGATCTCGAGTGCGCAAGTGGGATTGCGCGGAGTCTCGCTGGGAAATTTTCTGTTGAAGCGTGTCATCGAGGACCTGCAGCGCGACCTGCCGCGGTTGAAGGTGTTTTCCACGCTGTCGCCGATGCCGCGATTCCGGATGTGGCTTGACGAATGTCTCAGCGGGAAGCTCGATCATCCACTCAAGGTCGACGACTTCAAGAAGCTGGCCGCGGCGACCGGCGGACGCGCGGGCCGGCCGACTTTGCTGCGCGTATTGCGGGACGCGGCCTGGAGCGAGGACGCGGTGCTGGCCGAGGCGTTGCGCGAACCGATGACCAAGCTGGCCGCGTTCTATTTGCTGCGCGTGAAGAAGGACACCGCTCCGGCGGATCCGGTGGCGCGATTTCATCTTGGCAATGGCTCGCGGGTCGAGCGATTGAACTGGCTGGCCGATCGCTCGGCGAAGGGTTTTGCCGAGTCGTACGGCATGATGGTGAACTACCGTTATCTGCCCGACGACATCGAGAAGAACGTCGAGAGCTTCACCTACGAGGGCAGGATTGCGGCGACGTCGGTGATCCAGCGCGCGGCCGGGATGTGATCCGCGGGGCGGGAAACTCGAATTTCGAGCTTCGAGTTTCCGCAGGCGTCCCGCCCACCCCGGCCTCAGCGAGGCCGACTACAAGGATGCGCGAGACGTCATCTCTTCTCGAAATACCCCTGGACGCGAAAGGGGCCAGCCCTGCGGCTGGCCCCCCACGAACTCGCACTTGCGTTTGAGATTCCTTTAAATCAGGACTTCTTGTCGTCGTCCGGCTTCTCGGCCTTGGTCTTCTTCGCGGCAGCCTTGGCGGCCTTTTGCTCGGCCTTTACGGTATCCGGATCGATGATGACGTCCGAATTCTCGATCGCGGGCTTGTCGACCCATTCGATGAACGCCATCGGCGCCGCGTCGCTGTGGCGCGGCCCAAGCTTGACGATGCGGCAGTATCCGCCAACCCGCGCGGCGTTCAGCGGAGCGACCACATCGAACAGGCGTTTGACCATGTCGACCTGTTGCAGTTTGGAAATGGCGACGCGTCGCGTGTGCAGCGTGCCGCGCTTACCGAGCGTGATCATCTTTTCGGCGAACGGGCGGACCGCCTTTGCTTTCGCGACGGTCGTGCGGATCCGGCCGTGACGGATGAGGTCACACACCAGGTTGGCGAGCATCGCGTCGCGGTGTTCGGCCTTGCGGCCGAGTTTTTTAACTTTTTTACCGTGTCTCATGACGGGGAAATATCAGAACGAATGATGAGTGATTAAGCCTCGACGAGGGCGGGGGCGGGTTCGATCAGACCGGGCTCAAACTTCATGCCGAGCGTCAGGCCGAGGCCCTGCAGCTTCTCCTTGATTTCGTTGAGGGACTTCTTGCCGAAGTTGCGGTACTTGAGCATCTCGGCCTCGGTCTTCATGGCGAGCTGGCCAACCGTGGTGATGTTCGCGTTGTTCAGGCAGTTTGCGGCGCGGACGGAAAGTTCGATCTCATTAACGCTCATGTTCAGGAGCTTCTTGAGCTTCACGTTCTCCTGGCTGGCTTCCTGCGTGGATTGATCGATCTCGATCAGGTTGTCGTCGTAGTTGACGAACGGATCCAGATGCTTGCGCAGAATCGCGCTCGCCTGCTGGAGGGCCGATTCCGGCGTCACGCGGCCGTCCGTGGTGATCTCCATGATGAGCTTGTCGTAATCCGTGCGCTGGCCGACGCGAGTGTTCTCGACCGAGTACTTCACCTTCGTGACCGGCGAGAAGATCGAGTCGATGGCGATGACCCCAATCACCTGATCCGGGCGCTTGTTTTCGTCGCCGGTGGCGAACCCGCGGCCGACGCGGACTTCCATCTCCATCTCGAGCTTGTGCTTCTTGTCGACAGTGCAGATGTGCTGGTCCTTGTTGAGGACTTCGCATCCCGCAACTTCCTGAATGTCGGCGGCCGTCACGATGCCTTCACGATTCACCGAGAGCGTGAGCGTGCGGATGTCGTGATCATACGCGAGGAAGCGGATTTTTTTTAGGTTGAGGATGATGTCCGTGCAATCCTCGACGACGCCGGGCAGGGTCTGAAATTCGTGGGCGGCGCCGGTGATGCGCACGCTGATGATGGCGGCGCCTTCCAACGAGGAAAGGAGCACGCGGCGAAGGGAGTTACCGATCGTGTGGCCGTAACCCGATTCAAAGGGTTCGGCGGTGAAAATGGCGAAGTTGAGCTTGTCAGCCGATTCCTCCTTGTGGAGGGATTTGGGCATTTCGAAGCGTCCGAGGCGGATGGGCATGGTATTTTGTGTAGGGCACCGGGTTTCCCCTGACGAGTCGGCCGCACCTCGGAAGGCACAGCCCAGGGACCAACGGGCGGGTAATAAGCTCGCTTTTGATTCCCCTCAGCCGCCGGGAGGCGGAAAAGGGGTCGGGAAACTACAAACGTCCGGCCCAAATGCAAATCGCTTTGCGCACGAATTTGGGGAGGGGCATCGACGGGCTTACCGCAAACGGATGGCGGCAGCCTGGCCGAGCGCAGGTGGAACGCGATCTCCGAGCGCGTTGCCTTTGGCTTGGCCGCCCACGGGGGCGGGCGGCATTAGTTTTCGCCCACGCGCCCGGAGGTCACGTTCCACCAAAAAAGCGGCGACCCCAGTGGATCGCGGCTTTCCTAAACTGTTGGTCAGCAGGCTAATACTTGACGCTGCAACCGTATGGCTGGGAGACTGGCGTGGCCACGGGCTTGCCTTCCATCGTGGCGTCGAGCGCGGCCTTGACGTAATTCGTCGCCTTCGGCACGTCGTCCTTGTTGGCGCTGCGAATCGAATCGATGGCGCCCATGTACGCGATCTTGCCTTCCGGCGTGATCACAAACATCTGCGGCGTGTTCTTCGCGCCGTAGGCCTTGCCGACCTTGCCGTCGCCGTCCAGCAGGTACGCAGTCGGGGCCGCGCCCTTCGCCTGGGTCATCTTGTTCAATTCAGCGGCGGGATAGACGCCATCCTTGCCGGGCGCGCCGGAATTAATCGTGAGCCAAATCACGCCTTTGCCCGTGTAGGTCTTCTGCAGGGTTTGCATGTTGTTCGAGGCGTAATGCTTCACGACAAACGGGCAATCGGCATTGTTCCATTCGAGCACGACGTACTTGCCCTTGAACGACGACAGCGAGTGCTTCCTGCCGTTCGTGTCGGTGAGCGTGAAATCGGGAGCTGGCTGGCCGACGGCGACTTCAGCCCGGGCAAATGGAGCCGCGGCGAGGCAGGCGGCGGCGAGGGCGAAAACAGCGAGTTTCTTCATTTCGATGATGGAGTCGTCATCCGGCGGTTCGATGGAATCAACGCGCGCCGGCCGGACGTTCGGTGAGCGTGATCTTTTGGGAATTGGTTTTCGCGGGTGCGGCGGCTTGCAGGGCATCGAGGACGATTTGTTTCGTCAGCAACTCGGGCAGCACCTGGGGTGCGCCGCCGCCCGCGGGATAGACCAGATAAAGCGGAACGCCGGCGCGCTGGAATTTCTTCAGTATGCGCGTGATGTCGGGATCGTTGCGCGTCCAGTCGCCCTTGAGCGCGAGGAATCCGCGGTCGCGCAGCGCCGCGCGCACAGCATCGGTCTCCAGCGCGGTGCGCTCGTTGAATTTGCAGTTCACGCACCAGTCCGCCGTGAAGTCGATGAAGACCGGGCGGCCCTCGCCCACCGCGGCATCGAGGCGCGCGGGCGTGAAATTCTCCCACGCAATGGCCTTTGGATCGCTGCTGACCGCGGAGATCGGCCCCGCCGCTTTTTCGGTCCCGGCAATCTCGTGGATGCTGACGAAACCAACCGCGAGAAGGATCAACACGATTGCAACCAGCGCCTTCCGGCGGGTCGAGGGTACGCTGACCGGCGTGACGAACGCGCCGAACAACCAGGCTGCGATCGCGAGTCCGAGCAACAGCGCGCCACACCAGATGATCGCGTCGACTCCGCGCATTTGTCCGACGATCCACAACAGCCACAACACGGTGGCCAGAAGGACGAAGCCCGTGATCTGCTTCACGCGTACCATCCACGCGCCGGGGCGGGGGAGATATTTCATCCAGCCTGGGCGCGCCGTGAGCAACAGGACCGGCGAAGCCATGCCAAGCGCGACCGCCGCAAACATGAGCAGGACGATTGGCCCCGGTTGCGACAGCGCAAAACCGAGGGCCGCGCCGAGCAGCGGCGCCGTGCAGCTCGTGGCCAGCACGGTCACGAGCAGGCCTTGAAAATACGCGCCGCCGTAACCTTCCCGTGAAGTCGCGCCGGCCAGTTTGCCTTGCATTTCTCCCGGCAGGATGATTTCAAATACGCCGAGCAGGTTCAGCGCGAAGACAAAGACGACGGCGCAGAGACCCACGATGAAAAACGGATTCTGAAATTGCACCGCGTAGCCGACCTCGTTGCCAGCCGCGCGCAGCGCCACGAGCAGAATCGCCAGGCCTAGAAACCACGTGAAGATTCCCGCACAATACGTGAGGCCAAGCCGGAACACCCGCCGCGGCGCTTCGCCGGCTTGCTGGATGAAGCTGAAGATTTTCAGCGAGAGCACCGGCAACACACACGGCATCACGTTGAGGATCAGGCCCCCGAGAAATCCCAGACACAGAAAGTAGAAAAGGCTGCCTCCGGGAGCTTGCGTTTGAGCGGCTGATGCCGTGATCGCGGCCGCGACCCGCGGCGGCGCAAAGGCGGCGACTGGAATTTGCCATCCCTGGCGATGATTGGCGCGGTCGAACGCGACGACGCCTGTGATTTGGTCCGTCGCGGCCGACTCCGACTGCAGCGGAATGCGCACGCGGGCGGACCCGGCGCTGCGCTCGACGATGGGATCACCAATCACGACGCTCGCGTCCGGCGGCAGAGGATAGAAATCAAGCGACTTGGCCTCGCCGGGCTGGAGGCCGCTGAATTCGAACACTATTTCCTTCGGTGCGATCGTTCGCGAGACCGAAAAACCCGCCGCCGGGCCAAACGTCCTGGGCAGTTGGGCCCGGTGTTTCGCGAACAATTCCGCATTCGCGAGTTCCGCTCCGCCGGTGCTGACCGGCAACGTGATTTTCAAATCCGCCTCGCCAGGCACGCAGCTTTCCTTGCACACGAGCCACGAGGCCTTTGCCTGGATCGTCACCGGACCGCCCGGCACATTCGCCGGCGGTGTGATTTCCGTCATGAGCAGGACTTCACCATCGTAACCAAACGTGACGATGTCGCCGCCCGTGACCTGACGATCCGGCAGGGGCCATTGGATCGTCCCGGCTTTGAAGCCGGCCGGCAGGTCCCATTGGATCTCAGTCGGCAGCCCAAAATCGCCGGCGTATTTCCAGTACGTGTGCCAGTCCTTCGCCATGCGCAGGCGGAGACCCACCGTGAAGGGCCGTCCGGGGGCGATGCCGGTAGTGTCGGCCACGAGTTCTGCCTGCACCAACTCCAAGCCCTGGTGCGTTTGGGCGCGCGCGGAAACCACCCCCACAAGTGCGAGCGCCAATGCGAGCAACAGGCGACGAAGCGGCAAAGTCATCAGGAGAGGAGAATCAGACAATCGGACCTTCGATGCGTTTTAGTTAAAACCACGGATCACGCAGATTAAAAAAACCACGATTCAGTTCGGACCAAAAAATCTGCGTAAATCTGCGTAATTTGTGGTTAAAGAAATCGCGTCGCTCCCGCTCTACTTGCTCCACTCGAGCATCCGCAGAATCGGCATCTCGGCGCGCTTCCGGATGGCCTCGGGCATGATGATTTCCGGCGCCAGATTTTCAAGGGCGGCCCTCAGCTTTTCCATTGTGTTCAGTTTCATGTAGCGACAGTCGGCGCAGGCGCAGTGATCAGTCGGTCCAGGAATGAACAGCTTGCCCGGCACTTCGCGCCGCAGTCGGTGCAACATGCCGCTCTCCGTCACGATGATGATCGCGTCGGCGGGCGACTCCCGGCAGTAGCCGACCATCTTTTCGGTCGAACACACTTCGTCGGCGAGCAGGCGGACCGCCAGCGTGCACTCGGGGTGCGCGACAACCGGGGCGTCGGGGTGCTGTTCCTTGATCCGCTCGATGCTTTTGCGGGTGAACTCCATGTGGAGATAACAATTGCCCTGCCACAAATCCATCGGTCGGCCGGTCTTTTCGATGACCCAAGCGCCGAGATTTTGATCCGGGACGAAGAGGATGTTCCGGTCCCGGGGAATTCGCTCGACGATTTTGACCGCGTTGCCGCTCGTGACGATGACGTCGCTCAGAGCCTTCACGCCCGCGCTACAATTGATATACGCGACAACGTAGTAATTCTTTTCGACGTGCTCGTGGAGGTAGGTTTCCAGTTTTTCCGCCGGGCAGGAATCCGCCAGCGAGCACCCGGCATTAAGGTCGGGCAGGACGACTTTCTTCGAGGGGTTTACGATCTTGGCGGTCTCCGCCATAAAGTGCACGCCGCAGAAAACGATGACGTCGGCGTCGGCTCGCTGCGCCGCGTAGCTCAATCCGAGGGAATCCCCGACGTAGTCCGCCACGTCCTGGATTTCGCCCAGTTGATAGTTGTGCGCGAGGATGACGGCGTTCCTTTCCTGCTTCAGCCGGAGGACGTCGGCGGCCAGCGAGGTGCGCGGCGCGGCAGGGGCAAGGACGGCAACCATGCGGTAAAGTTCGCCGTTCCTTTCCACAGCGCAAATCGCAACGCGGGATTGATTCCAACGGCCGATGAGGGCTAGGGTTGGGGAAGCCGAGCGGCTGGTCCACGTCGCGCGGCGCAACTCTCTTCCTCCCATGCGAATCGGATTCATCGGTGCCGGAAAGCTCGCGGCTGCCATCGCCCAAGGCGTCATCCGCGCCGGCGTGGCGACCAGCGACGAAGTGATCGCCAGCGCGCGCACGCCGAAGCGCCGCGATTGGTTCGCGCGCGAGGTGGGGGTGCGGGTCACGGAGGACAACTCGGCGGTCGTCGGCGCGAGCGAAGTCGTCATCATTGCCACCAAGCCACACGATCTTCCGCCCGCACTGGGCGGCGTGGCGCATGGACTCGGCGACCGGCTCGTGATTTCCGTGGCGGCCGGCGTGCGACTGGCTGATTTGCAGGCGCTCTCCGGACCGCTCTCACCGCTCGCGCGGGTGATGCCGAACACTGCGTCGCTGGTCGGAAAGGGTGCGGCGGCGTACGCACTCGGCGCCACGGCGGAGCTGAAACACGCGAAGATGGTGGAGACGATTTTTGGCGCGGTGGGCGACATCCACGAGGTGAAGGAGCCGCTGCTCGACGCGGTGCTGGGTGTGAGCGGGAGCGGTCCGGCGTATGTCCTTCTGATGATCGAGGCGCTCTCGGACGGCGGCGTGTTGATGGGCTTGCCGCGGGCCCTGGCGACGCAGCTGGCGACCCAGACCGTGGCCGGCGCGGCCGAATTGGTTCGGGTGACGGGCCAACACCCGGTGCTCCTGCGCGAGGCCGTGACGAGTCCGGGCGGCACCACGGCGGCGGCCCTTGAGGTGCTGGAAAAAGCCGGCTTCCGCTCGGCCGTGCAGCGGGCGGTGCGAGCCGCGACGGAACGCTCCCGCGAGTTGGGTTCGCTGTGACCGCGGAATCCGGAATCGCATTTTTTTGACGGGCGCCCCGTTGATTTCAGCAACATTTGCGCTATTCGGTTCGCCGTGTTCAGGCGTGCTCGGTTAGTCGTCATCTCCGCGGTGTTCGCCGGCCTGGCCTTTGCTTCCGGCGTCGACGCGGCCAAGAAAAGGGAATCCTCAACGAGCAAACGTCGCGCGCGGACCGGTTCGCCGGCCGCGTATGTTCAGGAGCCCGACGCGCCCGTAAAATTCCAGAACGGTCTTTCACAGCCGCCGCTGATTGAAGCAAAGTCCGCCATTGTGCTGGACCCGCGCTCGGGCCGGGTGCTTTACGACAAGGGCGCCGAGATTCGCCGCGAGGCGGCCAGCACGCAAAAGCTGTTGACCGCGTTGCTGGTGGCCGAACGGGGAGGGCTCGGGGATCCCGTTCGCGTCGAAGCCGACGACACGTTTTGCGAACCAACCAAGCTGGGATTGCGGGCGGGCGACGTGTATCGCCGCGGAAACCTCCTCCAGGCGTTGCTGGTGAAGAGCGCGAATGATGTCGCACGGTGCCTCGCGCGCTCCCAATCGGGCAGCATTGAGTCATTCGCGGACGACATGAATCGCAAAGCGCAGCAACTCGGACTGACCGGATCGCATTTCGTGAATCCCAACGGTCTGCCGGCGCCCGGCCAGTATTCGACGGCGCGCGACATCGCGCGCATCGCCCGCTACGCCTACTTCAATCCGACGATTCGCAATATCGTCTCGACGCAAACGCTTCAATTTCAATATGCCGACGGACGGATTCGCGAACTCAAGAACACGAACAAGGTGCTGGGGGCGAACCCGTACTGCAACGGGATGAAGACCGGCTACACGAACGCCGCGGGGCACTGCCTCGTCGCGAGCGGCACCTACAACGGAATCCATGTGATCGCCGTAGTGATGGCGAGCCGGAAGGCCGTCTGGACGGATGCGAACGCGTTGCTGAACTGGGCGCTGGCCACGCAAGGATGAAGTCGCGCCGCGCCGCGGCTCGACGCTAGTTCGTAAATCCGATATGCTGGGTGAACAGTTTCACCGACGTCACCCACGTCTTGAAAAATTCGGCCACGGCGCCATAGGAAACGCCCCCTTCGAGATCAAGATCCGCCTCGAGCACCGGATCGCCATCCTTGTCGAGGTACGCCCGCGTGTAGCGCTTGCCGGCATTCCAGTCGTTGACGCGCCCGAGCGTGGTCTTCTTCTTGAACGACGCGTAGAACTGCAGGTTCTTTCCTTTGTTGAAGAGCAGCGTCTTGTAGCCGCCGAGATTAAAGCGGTAGGTGCCGGCCGAAACCTCGGTGTATTCGACTTTCATCGCCTCGAGGATGCGTTCGGTGTTCGTGACGCTGAGCTCCTTGATGATCTCGCCCTGATCGGCGCGGACCGCGGGAACGAAGAAGGTCAGGACAACGCAGGCGACCGCAGTCGCAACAAGTTGGCGGGGGACGATATTCATGGGGAACAAGGTCGCGCATCATTGGTTTGCGGACTCGAAAGCGCAAGTTGGATCTCGGCGAAGTTGCGAAAATGAGATGGCCCTCGCTGCGGCGCCCAATTATTTCCTCGCGAAGTGCCTGATTCGCGCGTCGTGTTCCCTTGCGCATGAACGATCCGTTCCTTGATGATCTGACCGAACTCCGGGCGCGCTCGTTGCACCGGCGGTTGCGCGAGATGACGCTCTCGCCCGATGGTTCGGTCGCGCCCGTGGGCCGGCCGATGATTAATTTTGCCTCGAATGATTATCTCGGGCTCTCCGGCCATCCCGCCCTGCGCGATGCGGCGAAGGCGGCGATCGACGAATACGGGGTGGGCGCGGGCGCGTCGCGACTGGTCTGCGGCACGCTGCCGATCCATTTGCGCCTCGAGGAAACGCTGGCGCGCTTCAAGGGCGCCGAGGCCGCGCTCAGTTTTTCCAGCGGCTATGCGGCGGCGCACGGCGCGCTGAGCGCACTGGCCGGACCCGACGACGTCGTCATCCTGGACAAGCTCGCGCATGCCTCCCTGATCGACGCCGCGCGAAGCTGCCGCGCGACCCTGCGCGTGTTTCCGCACAATCATCTCGGCAAGCTCGAGAGTCTGCTGCAATGGGCTCATGCCGAGCACCCCGGCGCGCGCACAATCGTCTGCACGGAATCGGTCTTCAGCATGGATGGCGATCGCGCCCCCGTCCGGGATCTCGTGGCTTTGAAGAAAAAATACGGCGCGCTGCTGTTGCTCGATGAGGCGCACGCGGTGGGCGTGATTGGCCGGAACGGTCGCGGCCTCGCGCACGAGTGCGAGGTGGCGCGGGAGGTCGACATCCTCATGGGCACGATGAGCAAGGCGATCGGTGTGTCCGGGGGTTATCTTGCCGGCCGACACTCGCTGGTCGATCTGCTCATCAACCGCGCGCGCAGTTTCGTCTTTTCCACCGCCCAGCCGCCCGCGCTGGCGGCGGCCTCGCTGGCGTCGCTGGAACTGCTGATGTCGGACGAGGGCGAGCAGCGCCGCCTCACGCTCTGGCAGAACATCCGCCATCTCGCGGCCCAATTGCCGAAAGCTCCCGGACCGTCGCAAAAGACGCCGCGCGGCGCCGGTAGTGCCATCTTTCCGTGGATAGTCGGTCCTGAGGCGCTGGCCATGGAAGTGGCAGCCCGGCTGGCGGATCGCGGATTCCTCGCCCCGGCCATCCGTTATCCCACCGTCCCCCAAGGTTCCGCGCGGCTGCGGCTGGCCGTCACCTCCCGCCACACACCCGACCAAATCACTGCCCTGGGACAGGCAATCGCTGGGCTGGCGGGCGCTTTGCGGGGTTAGTTTCGTCCCGCACCCACCGTGAGGCATCGGCCGGGCGCGGGCGCGGTGTAAAATCCTATGCGTGTTTCGGATTCGTTCCGAGGCTTGGACTGAATCCTGCTCCTTTCTTGATTTTGCCGAAAAAAACCAACCGGTGCACATGGCCAAGAGCGACTTCTTTACTTTTGTCACTTCGCTTCGACCGATCGAGTTGAAAGCGCTGGGTGAGCTTTCGCAGGTGGTCCACCTCGAGGAGGGGGCGATGCTGGAGTGCGGGGATCAGGCGGGCGACGCCCTGTACATCATCAATCGCGGCGCGGTGGAGGTGATTCACGGCGACCCCCAGCGCTCCGAGGGTCAAGCCATGAGCTACCTCTCGCGGGGCGACATGTTCGGCGAAACGAGCGCGATGAGCGGGATTCCCAGCCGCAATTCGTTCAAGGCTTGTGAGTCCACCAGCTTGCAGTGCTTTCGGAAGCGGTCTTTTCCGGAATTGATGCGCCGGGTGCCGGCATTTTTTTATTACATTTCGACGCAGCTCGCCAGCCGCCTGATTCAGGTGAGCGACATGACTTTCATGCAGTCAAACTGTCTCGAGCTGAGCGGAAACCTTGCAAATTTCGACCTCGTCACGATTTATCAAACGGTGCTGAATTCGTCGCAGACCGGCGAGCTGTCGATCATCAACACCAAGGGCGAAAAGGTGGGTTCGTTCTACTTCGAGCGCGGCGAGCCGAAATTCGGCCAGTACTTCAACTTGCTGGGCGAACAGGCGTTCTGGCAGCTCTTCCTTCACGACAAGCTGACCGGGACGTTTTCCTTCCAGCTCTGCGACGAGCCCCCCGTCAATCTTCGCGGCGGGGAAATCGTCAAGCGTCACCCGACGGACATGCTCATCACGGCGCTGCAATATCGCGACGAATTCAAGGAGGTCCTCGAGGGCGCCCCGGACCCGGCGTGCGTGGTCCGGCGTTCGAAGCTGAATCTCATTTGGGACGGCGAAGAGTCGATCTTCGATGATCTGCGCTGGCTGGCGGAAGCCATCTGGCAGGTCTGTTACAGCACCCCGATGACGGTCGGTGAGTTGTATCATCATCTCTCGGTCAACGAGCTCGACTACTACAAGGTGATCGGCGAACTGCTCCTCTCGAATCATCTCTCGCTCGTGACCTACGAGACGCCGAGCATCGCGGTGCCGGCCTGATCGCTGGCGAAAGGAGCGGGCGCGGAAGATTCTCGTTGGTTTGGCGGCGGGGCACTGTTAGACGGTTTTTGCCCCCGTCATGAAACGCCTGCTCTGGCTCGATATCGCCAAAGGACTTGCCATCCTGTGGGTCGTCTATTTTCATTTCTTCACGACCGTCCGTGAGGCGCCGTCGCCGATGTCGGGGAATTTTGTTTCCGAAGTCGCGGGGGAACACGGCTGGGACAACGCCGCCGCCGCACTGACGACCTGCGGGAAGCTCGTCTGGTACGCCATTTCGCAATGCGGCTTTCACGCGGTCGGGCTCTTTATCATCGTGAGCGGCTGGTCGCTGGCCGCGGCCACGGCGCGACGGGCCGCCAAGGCGCCGATCGCCTGGGGGGAATGGTATCGCTCCCGTTTCGTCCGGTTGTTCCCGATGTATTGGCTCGCGCACCTCGTCTATGTCGTCTCGCCGTTCGTCGCCCGGTTGGAGCCGGTGGATTCGCGCATCTTCATCAGCCTGTCGGGTCTGCGGATGATCGATATCCAGATGAACTTCATGTATCTGAACGCCGCGTGGTGGTACTTCGCGATGCTGATTCAGCTCTATTTCATTTTTCCGATTCTCTTCGTGACGATGCGGAAAATCGGCCTTCTCGGTTTCCTCCTGCTGGCTTTCGCGGTCGGTTTCGGCATGCGCTACATGCTGCTCGAAGTCTGGCAGTCGAATGGATCGTGGATCCTGGGCGGCAACGGCATTTCGCGGCTGCCGGAATTCGCGCTCGGCATGGTGCTGGGCATGCTGCATCTCGCCGATCCCGCCCGGATCGAGCGCTGGCTTCTCGGCGGCGCGGGACTGGTCGCCGGACTCGGATTATACTTTGTCGCGCCGTTTTTCTATTCGGGCGTCACGCCCTACATCTGGGCCGACCTGTGGACCGGAGCCTGTTGTTTTCTTTGCGTCGTTGGCGTGTCGGGGCTGTTGGAGAAATGGAGCTTTGTGGCGAAATGGATTGGGCTCGTCGGCGCGTTTTCCTACGGCGTCTATCTCGTGCACCAGCCCTATGTGATCTGGCTGGGTCTGCAGCTCCGGGACGTCCACGCGTGGACGTTCCTCGGGATTGTCGTCGTCGTCCTCATCGTCCTAAGCACGTGGGGCATCCTCCTCGAGAAATTTGCCAACGCCGCGCTCGAAAGAGTCCTTGGCGACACGAAGAAGCTGCCCACCCGCTAGCGCAGGAAACTCGAAGAGCGAAACGCAAAGGAAGTGGGGAAAGCAGGAAAAGGGAGAAAGACCTCCGCGTGGTCATTTTTCGATTCTTCCCTCTCGCGCTGACTTCGAGCACTGCCCATCAGGCATAAAGTCCTCAACACCCTTCGTGAGAGCAATGCAAGGGCACGATCCTGCCCCCGCGCCGGTGATGTCTGCCCCCGAGCAACGCCGATTGAAACTTCCTTCGAGTTTCGAACTTCGAGTTTTTCCCTCAGGGCGTCTTCTTCGACGCCATCTGCTGACGGTAGATCATCATCCCCTTCAGCGCATCGACCGCGCGATCCAATTGCGGGTCCTTGATGCCGTCGGCCTCGCGGCGCTCGACCTCCGTCAGACCCTCGGCGTTGCGGCGGATCAGGAGGGCGCGCTCCTGCTCGGGCGTGGGAACCGACCGGATGTTCGGCTCGATGCCGCGCTCGTGAATGACCTGGCGGCTGGGGGTGAAATATTTTGCGGTCGTCAATCGCAGTGCCGAATTATCGGGCATCTGGATCACGCTTTGCACCGATCCCTTACCGAAGGTTTTCTCGCCCACCAGGATTGCGCGATTCAAATCCTTGAGCGCGCCCGCGACGATTTCAGCGCCGCTCGCGCTGCCATTATTGATCAGGACCGCGATCGGAAAATCGAGGCGGGGCTTCGCGGAGGTGGCCGTCCGGTAGATCCGATTGGCGGACGGCGCGCGGCCATCGGTGTAGCAAACCATCGTGCCGGGCGCAACGAACAGTCCGCAGACGTCGACCGCGCTGTTGAGCAGGCCGCCGGGATTGTTGCGCAGGTCGAGCACCAGCGCGTCCATGCCGTTTTTTTGCAACTCATCGAGTTTCTTCGCGAGCTCCTCGGCGGTCGGCTCGTTGAATTGGGTGATGCGCACGTAGCCGATCTTGTGGCCCGTACCGTTCGATTCGCTCGTCAGCAACCGGGCGTCCTTCACGCTCTCCACTTTGATCTCGGTCCGGGTCAGAACGAAGTCCTTCACTTCACGATTCGACGTGCGCAATATGGTGATCGTCACCTTGTCGTTTGGCTTTCCTTTCAGCATCGACACGGCCTCGCTGACCTGCAGCTTCTCGGTCGACTGGCCGTTGATCTTCACGATGATGTCGCCGGACAGCAGTCCGGCCTTGGCGGCGGGACCGCCGTCGATCGGGGTCACGACCGTCAGGGCGCCGTCGCGCGTGGAGACGACGAGCCCGAGTCCGTCGTAACGGCTGCGCGTATCGTCCTGCATTTCCTTGAAATTGTCCGGCTCCATGAACTGCGAGTGCGGATCGAGGGCGGCGAGCATGCCGCGGAGCGCGCCGTAGGTGAGCTCGCGATAGGTGATTTTCTTTCCGTCCACGTAGTCCTGGCGGATGAGCTGGAGGGCCCGGGCGATGAGGGCGATGTTCGAGTAGGCGTTGTCCTCGTCCTTGTCGATTTTCGACTGCACGTCATCGTCCGCCTTCAGGGCCCCCGGGGGCGGCGCGGCGGCCTTTTCCTTTTGTGCCAGCAACGGGGAAGCGGAGGCAAACCCGACGACCGCGAGAGCGAGTCCAACGACAAAACGATTCATGGAGAGCGGCAAAAGCTATCACCGCCTGACGCTTTGGCCAGAGCACCCTTTGCGCGGGCGCGGCTTTGCGATTAAATCGCGGCGTGGACGTTCCTCCCCCCAACCCGGATTTCGCCGATCCGCCCGATACGCCGTTCGATATCTCCTTGCGCCCGCCGGCCTTCGGTGAATTTGCCGGCCAGCCCAAGGTGCGAGAACGCATCGAGCTGCTCGTGGCCGCCGCCACCCAGCGAGGCGACGCGCTCGAGCATATTCTCCTTTCCGGCCCGCCTGGCCTCGGCAAGACCACCCTCGCCTACATCATCGCCAACGCGATGGGCGTGAACATCAAAAGCACCAGCGGCCCGGTGATCGAGAAGGCGGGTGACCTCGCCGGCTTGCTCACAACGCTCGAGCGGGGCGACGTGCTGTTCATCGACGAAATCCACCGGCTGCAGGCCACGATCGAAGAATACCTCTATCCCGCGATGGAGGACTACAAGCTCGACATCATCATCGACGGCGGGCCCAACGCGCGGTCGGTTCGATTGAATCTGCCGCGCTTCACGCTGATCGGCGCGACCACGCGCTCGGGCATGCTCAGCGCGCCGCTGCGCTCGCGCTTCGGGATGGACGCGCGGCTCGATTATTATTCGGCGGAGGAATTGCAGGGCATCGTGCTGCGCAGCGCGGGCCTGCTCGGGCTGCCGTGCGATTCGGGCGGCGCGCTCGAGATTGCCAGGCGGTCTCGCGGGACTCCGCGCATCGCGAACAACCATCTGCGCTGGGTGCGCGACTTCGCGCAGGTGCGCGCGCAGGGGCGCGTGACGCGCGAGGTGGCGGATGCCGCGCTGGCCATGCGCGACATCGACTCAGATGGGTTCGACGAAATGGACAAGCGGGTGATCGAAGCGTTGATTTACAAATTCTCGGGCAGCCCGGTGGGAATCCAGTCGCTCGCCGTCGCGGTGGGCGAGGAAGCCGGCACGCTCGAGGAGGTGCACGAGCCGTATTTGATCATGCAGGGTTATGTGATGCGCACGCCGCAGGGTCGCGTCGCGTTGCCCAAGGCTTACGCAAAGCTCGGCCTGAAGCCGCCTCGCGGTTCGCAAGCAGAGATGGAGCTTTAGCCGCCCCGGCGGCGGCTACAGAAACTCGAAGCTCGAAGCTCGAAACTCGAAGAAAGGGCTGAAAGTTCGAATGCGGGGAAAGTTCCAAAGGCGGCGACTCGAACTTTCCTTTCTTTTCTTTCCCTAAACTTTCTTCGAGCTTCGAACTTCGAGTTGCTTCCGCCGCCGTCCCGGCGTCGGAAGCACTATCGCAGCACGGTCAGCGTTCCGTTTGTCACGCCGAGTTGGTTTGCGACCTTGAGGCGGGAGACCACCTCCTGACTTCCAATCTCGCCGGTCAGCAGGCCTTGGTAGGTCCGGATGATGAGTTCCGATTTTGCAGCGTCCTCGGTCAGGAGCTCGACGCGGAAGCGGCCCGCGCCCGCGGCCCGGAAATCGCGCAAATAATTCGCGCCGCTTTGGGCGCGCGCGTGGAAGACGGTGTTGCGGCAGCCGACGTCGGCTTTGAGGGGATGCTCGAGCCCGACGCGATCGCGCAACGCCACGGCGTGCCGATCGCACGGTCGGCCGCAGTTGGTGTAGTCGGTCCCGTTCGAGAGAAATGCCGCGAACACGCAGTGTTCCATGTGAAACATCGGCATGTGCTGGTGCAGCACAATTTCGAACCACGCGGCTGGCGCGGCGCGGAGCAGGGCCAGTACTTGTTCCGCGTTGAGGTCGTACGAGACCGTCACGCATTCCAGACCCTCGGCCATCAGCAATTGCGCGGTGAGCGGATTGGCGACGTTGAGCGAGAAGTCCCCGATTCGGCGCAGAGGGGACGCCCGGAAATAATCAATCGCGCCAAGGTTGCGCACGAGGACGCCGTCGGCGTTGGCGCTTTCCATCAATTTGAAGAAGCCCTCTTCGCCGGCCTTTTGGATGCGTGGGGTCGCGAGCACGATGGCAGTGCCCGTCGAGCGCTCGCGGACCAACGCGACCGTATCCTTGTAGCGCCGGATATCCTCAAAATCCGCGAGGATGGTCTCGACTCCGCAGCTCAGCGCGGCTTCGACTTGCGGAATCGAACGGCAGAGAACGGACAGTCGGGGCCCGGGCATCGTGCCCATGTCTCCCGGCTGGGGCATCGGCACGCGGTCGGTCAGAGATCTCGCCGGCGCGGCCGAAGCGCGAGCAGGCCCGCCCGCGGCCTTCGCATCCAGCGCCGCCACCCACGCGCGGCGCAACCGGTTCAGCTCGCTCAGCGGAATCATGACATCGCCTTCGAGTTCATTTCGCAGCTCGCCCAGTTCGTACGCCGTGTCGCCGAGTCGACCCAGTTGCCCGCGCAGGACCTCATCGGTCAGCGGCCGGTTTTGCGCGGCCTGCAGTGGAATCGATGAGTCCACCCGCACGCCGTCCGATTCCAGCGAGAGAAACACTCCGGCCCGGCCAGTGACACCGGCATCCTCCCGCTGGCGCCGAACTGGCGAATCCTTGGCGAAGGTCTTCTGCAACTCCGCGTTGAGCCGCGGATCGCTGGTCTTCCAGACGCGGTGACCCGGTGCGATCGCCGCGAAATCAATTTTGCCGTGCCGGAAGAATAATTTTGTCCCATCGACCGCGAACAGTCGTCCGCCCTGTTCGTGATCGGTGTCGCCGCCCGTGTCGAAGACCAGACCGTCGCCGGCCTTGAGGGGGAATTCCGGCCGCACACGCAGCGCCACGTAATCGCGTCCGACCGATTCCACGAATCCGAGAAATGCGCCGCGCTTTTTTCCGAATCGGGCGTGGACCAGTTCCTGATGATTCACGCCGTGCATCCAGCCGGTGAACAGTCCGCGCGAGAATGTCATCTCGAGTTTGTACTGATCCTCCGCCGTGATGTCTGCCGCGGCTTTGTCGTTCCACGCCGCGTCGATCGCCTTCCGGTACACCTGGCTGACGGCCGCGACGTATTCCGGCGATTTGAGCCGTCCCTCGATCTTGAAGCTGCAGACGCCGAGCCGGATCAATTCCGGGATCTCGTGCACGGCCGCGAGGTCCTGCGGTGAAAGCAGATAGCGGCGATCGCCCATTTCCTTCAAGGAGCCGTCGACGATGAGTTCGTAGGGCAGCCGGCAGGCCTGTGCGCACTCGCCGCGATTCGCACTGCGCTGGCCGAGGGCTTCGCTCGTGAGGCATTGCCCGGAATACGCGACGCAGAGCGCGCCGTGAACGAACACTTCTGTTCCGGGCAAATCCGGCCCGCTGAGCTTCGCGATTTCGCGCAGCGAGAGTTCGCGGGCGAGAACCGCGCGCTCGACCCCGAGGCGCTTGGCAAAACGCAAACCCTCAGGCGACGTCAGCGTCATTTGCGTGGACGCGTGGACTTCGACATCCGGGGCGATTTCACGCGCGAGGCGGGCGAGCCCGAGATCCTGAATGATGGCGGCATCGACGCGGCATTCCTGCAGCAGGCGGAGCTGGGCCTCGGCGGCCGGAAGCTCTTCGGTGAAGATGAGCGTGTTGAAAGTCACGTATCCGCGCATCCCGCGGGCGTGGAGATATTCCATCAGCCGCGGCAAATCCTCCTCGGCGAAATTGGTCGCCCGCAGGCGGGCGTTGAAGCGCGAAAGTCCGAAATAGATCGCGTCGGCCCCATTCGCCGCGGCGGCGCGCGCGCATTCCCAGTCGCCGGCAGGCGCGAGCAGTTCCGGCTTCGCAGACATGGCGGAGGATAGCAGCGAACGCGCGCCGCGACGAACGCTTCCCGCCTACAGACGTTTGAGAATCAGGATGCCGCCGTTCTGCGTTTCGCACGTGATGTGCGCGCCGCCCGTGTTGAGCGCGCCGTCCACCTGTCGTCCGCCGTCCGGCCCGTCGTCGACGGTCAGCGGAAGTTCGCATTTCACTGGTCCCCGCGCGCTGCGCGCCTTGATGAACGCGGCCACGGATTGCGGCAGCAGCAACCGGATGGAACCGTGCTCGGACGTGACGTCGATTCGCTGATCCTCGTGGACGCTCATAAACGAAGCCTGGAGCGGACCGTCGGTGGACCCAAGCGTGACCGCGCCCGAGAGATCGACCGTCGAAATCGACCCCGTGGTCGTGTTTGCCTTCGCGCTTCCGCGCACGCCCTCGATGCGCACATTCGCGCTGGTCGCCGTGAGTTCAAAGTGGGCCCGGCGGGGAATCGTCAGGCCGAGATCGATTGTCCCCACGTCGGTCGATTCCCCGAGCGGGCCGGTCGCGCGAGCAATGTCAGTGACGACGGAAAGAGCGTTGTATCCGGAGTCAAACTCGACGCGGAGCAAATCGAGCAATTCGCGATTGTCGGCTCGCTTGATCATTTCCACGCGGACTTCGTCCCGGTCCCAAACACCGACCCGAATGATCCCCGTCGTGGCGCGCACCGTCACCACGCCTTCGGAACCGATCGGAAAAATTTGCGACGAAACGTCGTTCTCACCACCGCGGGCAACCGCGGGGAGCGCGAGTGTCAGGGACAGTGCGAGGCAGAGGACTCGTCGTTGGTCGGTCATCGTTTTTGTCGCGGGTTTTTCATGACCGGACGGCGGTAGCGGGCCCGCCCGTCACGGCAGCGTGCGCAATGCCTCCCTCGCCTCTTTGTTCTTTGGATCGAGATTCAGCGCGGAGTTGTACTCGGCGCGTGCCGCGGCTGGGTCGCCCTTTTTCTGGTAGATGTTTCCCAAACGAAAATGCGCGGCCGAGGGGGACGGGCTTTCCAGATCGGGTTTGAGTTGCAGGTACCGCATCAATGACTGCTCGGCGAGATCGAGCCGTTCGCCTGACATCGCGCCGGTCCGGCCCACCTGATAGATGGCGAGCGGCAGGCGGGGATCGAGCGCGAGTGCGCGCTGCAGCGACGCGAAGGCGAGGTCCCACTGCTTGTTCTGCTGCTGAACGAGCGCCAGGCGCACGTAGGGCATCGGGCGCGACGGGTTTGCGCGAATCGCCTTGCGATAGCAGTGCTCGGCCTCGGGATACTTCTTCTCGATTCCAAGCATGTCGCCCTCGGTCTGAGCGCCGAGCGATGGGTCGCGCGCCTTGACTTCGGTGAGCTGCTCATTGGCCTTGGCGCGACTCCCGCCGAGAAGCCGTGGCACGGCCTGATAGAAAACGATCAGATCGACACGGGCCTCGAGGTTGTTCGGGTCGAGCGCAATTGCCTGATCGAGTTCGGTGCGCACCTTTCCAATTGCGACCAGCGAGCTGGTGATGCCCCTCTGTCCCGCCTGAAATCCGAGGGCGCGGCCAAGCCACTGGTGATACTTCGAATTTTTCGGATCCGCGGCGACCGCGCGCTCGAAGTTCGTCACGGCACCGGAAAAGTCCCGCAGGCGAAACTGCTCGCGGCCCTGCGAGAACGAGACGGCGACATCCTGGCCAAAGAGGGCGGGGCTGAGCGCGAGCGCGAAAACGGTCGCGACCCACCAGCGTCCCGCGCGAACGACGAATGGTGGCCGGCCCGAGCGATTCACTTTTTCGGTGCGAGGGTGATCAGCGCGATCTTCCCGGCCGAGGTCAGTTGCAGACTCTCAATCTCAAACGCCGGCGCGGAACCTGGTGCGGCGCCGCCGCCGAGAAGTATCTGCAAGGTCGCCTGCGAGGTCGCATCGAGCTGCACCGAGACAACGTTCGACGTTGGCCGGATTTGCACGGCATCCAGCTTCAGGGCGGGCGTCAGCTGCAGCGACTCAATCTCGAAACCGATCGTGAGCTGAACTGTGTTCGGTCCGGACGCCGGCGCGGGGTTGGGATTGTTCGGCACTCGCGGGGAAACGATCGGGACGGTGGCAGTCATGGGTCGGGGCGCAGGTACCAGCGGTCTGATCGGAGTCGTCGCCGACGCGGGGGGAGTGTCGCTCGCGCCCTGCTTCATTTCCGCGGCAAGGCGCGAAAGCGCGTCGCTTTCGCTGGGACGACCCGGAACCACTTGGGCGGTGGCGGGACGCGCCCCCGCGGGACCGGCGGCATCCTTATCTCGACTCGTCAGGGCGCCCGACGACATCTCACGAAATAGCGGGGAGCGCGGCTTTTCCAGCCGTGACGCGGCGACGCCGGCGTTTTGGATGCCTTCCTCGCGTGAGAACACCCGCAGGGGCGTGGCGGCGCGCACCGTGTCCGGCGCCGATCCCTTGGCGACGTGTGCGATCACCGCGGTCGGCTCGGAGGGTTTCAGGATCGGCTTGGCGTAGGGTCGGTCGACCACCGAAAGCGAAAGCACCGATAAGCGGGTGCCGATCGAAGCTGTTACAGGCTTCGCGCTAATGTCGCCGATCGAAGCGCCCGTCCGCGGCAGGATTTTGACGACGCGCTGGGGATTCGCCGCCATGACCGGGGCGGTGCCAGGCCGAAAGGGTGCCGGCACGGGCGCCGGTCCAAGGGAGGGCGTGACGCGTGCAGAGTGCACATTCTCCTCCAAATCAGGTTCCGTGAACGGGACGGACCGCGTCGGGACTGGCGCAACGGGCGCGGTCGGAGAAGTAGTGGCCGTGAGGCTGGGCCGGGGGGTTTCGGGAGTCACCGCGACCGGCACCGGTTGGGAGGGCGGGGCGATGCGGCGAAACATCGGTGCGTAGGCATCGGATCGGGTCGGCGCGCCATTGTCCGCCGGCTGGGTCGGATCCAACACCGGCTGTTCGATTCGGTTCCACCGACGGAGCAACCACCATAGTGTGAGCGTCAAAAACCCGAAGAGCAGCGCGGCGACTGCCAGTTGCTGCCAAAGGGCATATTGATCAAAGGAACCCATAGGGTGATGGCACAACTAGGCTAGGACTGAGTTTGTAAGGGGAACACTAATTTTCGCTTTGGATCAATTCTTTCTTCTGGTACCGACTCTGGAAAGCGTTCGCCGCCCGGGGCGCCCGGGCCGTCTTTTTTTTTGCGGATTTGATTCCGGAAAATGGTTGCCCATGTCCCGACGGGTGGGCCACGCTCGAACCGAAGCAGCGCCGTGGAGGACGTTTCCGCGGCGCAGTCTCGCATCCCGGCCCGGTACTTCATGATCGATCGCCCAGCTGCCGACGGCACCCTCCCGAAGCTCTCGCCCGCACTCCTTTACGCTGCCCTCGTGGCGATCTGGCTGGCGATTTACCTGCCGGGTCTCGGTCGCGTCGAGCTCAAGGGCGAAGAGGGTCGCCGCGCCATGCCGGGAATTGAGATGCTCGAGTCGGGCGACTGGCTGGTGCCCCGCGTCGCCGGCCGCGCCTATTATCGCAAGCCGCCGCTGATTAACTGGGCCGCCGGCGCGTCGGTGAAGCTGACCGGCCGGCGGGACGAATGGGGGATCCGCCTGCCGTCGACCCTCGGGGTGCTCGCACTGGTGCTGGCTACGCTGGCGTGGAGCCGGCCTGCGCTCGGAACGCAGGGTGGGTTTTGCGCCGCGATTTTTGTGCTCGCGAACATTAGCACGATGGAGAAGGGGCGGCGGATCGAAATCGAGGGCCTGTACATCGTTTTCAGCGGTCTTGCGTTGCTTTGGTGGTTGCGCGGATGGTCGCGCGATGGTCCGGCGCGGGGGCTCTGGTCACGCTGGCTCGGCGCGGGACTGTGCCTCGGGCTCGGGCTGCTGATCAAGGGTCCGTTGCATCTTGCGTTTTTCTACGCGGTCGTGATCGCGGTTCTCGCGTGCGCCGGTGAACTGCGGGAGTTGCGCCGGTCCGCGCATTGGGTCGGGCTGGTTGTGGCCGGGCTGGTGTTTGCGGCGTGGGCGGTGCCGATGCTGCAGCGCGCGGCCGGCGCGGGCGTGACGCAGACGTGGGCAGAACAATTCACGGAGCGCGTTAGCGGACGCGAGGGTGATTTTCAATTCGGCCGGTACCTGCGCAATCTCGTGTTTCAGGGCTGGGTGAATTTCTTGCCATGGGTCGTGCTGTTGCCCCTCGCATGGCGGCGTGGGGCGACGGATGGACTGCCCCCGCGCGATCGGGCGCTGTGGCGCGGACTGCGCATCGCGCTGCCCGTGGCATATCTCGCGATCATGCTCGTGCCGGGTTCCGCCGCGCGATATGCGTTGCCGCTGCTCGTCCCAGCGAGCGTGTTGCTCGGGCTGATGCTGCGCGCGGGATGGAACTGCGTCCCGGCCGCGACACCGAAAATCTGGAGCGGCTTGAATGCTATCCTGTTGGCGATTTCGGCGCTGGCGATTCTCGCATTGCCGGTGCTCGTGCCACGGGGCGATTGGAATCTGGAACACGGGATGTATCTCGGCGCGCTCGCGCTCGCGGTTGGCGCCGGTTTCTGGATGCGCCGGTGGTCCGGACCGGGTACCCCCGCTTGGCTGGCGCTCGGGAGCGGCGCGGTGATGGCGGCCCTCTCGATCGAATTTGTGCTCGCGGTTGCCGCGCGGGTCGACGGTCACGAACGGCTCCGCCCGCTCGCGCGCCAGATCGACGCGACGGTCGCGCCGGATACCGCGCTGTACGCTCTGGATCCTGATTCGCAGCCCGCGTTCTTCTATCTCTCGCGGCCGCCGCGTTACGTCATCCGCGCGGACGACTTGCCCGACGACGCGCGGTTTTTGTTTGTGCCCGAGGACTTGCTGCCGCGATTACGCGAGGGGGGACGATGGGACGTCGCGGAAGAGGTGGTCCGCTATGTCGATCGCGGCGGACGCGTCCTGCTCGTCGTGAGGCTCAGCCGGAACCGCTAGCTCGATCCCGGGCGCCGCGAGTTGAGCGCGAAGGTGGCGAGCGCCAGATCCCGTGGGTAGGTGATCTTGAAGTTCCAATCCTCTGCCGGCACCAGCGCCACCGGTACCCCGAGCAATTCCACGGCCGAGGTCTCGTCCGTCACAATCAGATTTTTCGCCATGACATTTTCGTAGGCGCGCCGCAGCAGGGCCACCGCAAACGTTTGCGGCGTCTCCATCGCCCACAATCCATCGCGGTCGACCGACCCGGCGAGGTGCTGCGCGGCGTCCGCGCGTTTCAACGTGTCGGTCACGGGCTGGGCGACGCACGCGGCACCCATTTCGCGCGCCTTTTGAAACGACTGCTCGATCATCCCTGTGGTCACCAGCGGACGTGCGCCATCGTGGACGGTGACGAAGCCGGGCGATCCTTCGAGCGCGTGCAATCCGTTCCAGACGGAGAGGTGGCGACGCGCGCCGCCGAGGACGAACGGGCGCAGTTTCGCGAAGCCTTTCAGCAGGTCGGCGAAGCGGACATGATTCTCGACTGACGTCACGACGTGGATGTGTCGCACGCCGGCGCAGCGCTCGAAGGCCTCGATCGTACGCGCGATGACGGGGCGCCCGGCGAGATCGGCGGTCATCTTGTCGAATCCCATGCGGCGACTCGAACCAGCGGCGACGATAATGGCATCGAGAATGTCGTTCATAGTTGAAGCCGGATGATTTCGAAAACCGCGGTGTTATCGAGTACGCCGGACAAGGTTTCGCTGCCCTGGCCGATGCCAAAGGCGAGCACGTCGCTCGTCGCGCCCACGGCGGTCAGGGAATAGGCGGCGGCGGGATCGGACTTGGCCATGCCATCCGTGTCCTGGCGGCCATTTGGTCCCGTGGCCCACGTGAATGACGGAAGATTCGAGGTCGGATTAATTCCCAACAGCGCGACCCCCTTGTCCGTGCGCAGCGGATAGCCGTTCATCGTGAAGCCACCCGTCTCCTGCAGTCCAGCCACGATCAGCATCGCTTTCTCGCCGGCGTATTGCCGCGCGACGGCCACGGCGCGATCCAGTTCGACGAGCTGCTGGAGCATGCGCTCGGATTCGTTGGCGCGCGAGGCTCTTTCGATCTGGCCGGCGTACACGATGAGCAGGTAACCACGCGGCCGCACCTGCAGTAATTCAATCGCGCGGCGCACCAAATCCGGGAGCGAAGGCGCGCCGGGGCCCACGATCTCCTCATCCGCGAGGAGGCCCAGCACGCGCGGAAGTTTCCAGGCGGCAATCCCGTCGAGATCCGGCGCATTGCGTGCGAGCGTGAAGCCCGCGCGTTGCATCTCGAGATCCAGGTCGCGCGCATCCTGCCGCCGGCCTCCCTTCATCGTGCCGCGAAAATCCACCGCGCCGCCCCCGACGATGAGGTCGAGCTTGTCGTTCGCCGTCAACTGCGCCGCGATGTTTTCCGTTTCGCGTGCGTCGCGCGACTTCGCATAAAACGCGGCCGCGCCGGCATCGGTGAGCCAGGCGTTGGTGACGAGGCCGGTGGCGCGGCCCTCGTTGGAGGCGAGATCGACGAGCGTGCCGACCGACTTGTTGTTCAAATCGATCCCGAGGGAACGCAACCCGGTCTTGTTGCCGGTGGCGATCGCGGAAGCCGCCGCCGCGGAATCGGGCACCGCGAAATCCGCCGCTGCATTGCGCAGCAGCGCGAGCCGCGGCAGCGATTCGATGGACAGTCGGAAGTCGGCTCCGCCGCTGTACTGGCGCGCCGCGGCAAGCTTGGCGGGGGTCAGTCCCTCGGCGACGAAAAGAATGATCGCGAATGGCTTCTGCCGGACGTAAGAACGGAAATAGAATCTTCCCGCCCCGAGGAAGAGCCCGATCAGGGCGAAGGCAAGGAGCAGATTGCGGCGTTTCACGGGAGCACGTCGTTATTCCGAAATCGCGATGGAAGCAACGCCGCGCCGCCGAAATTTCCATGGCCATCGCGGCGGAATCCAGCCCATGCTGGCCGCGATCCCCTAACTTTTTGAATCATGGCCGCGAAACCCGTCATCCTCATCATCCGCGACGGCTGGGGCATCAATCCCGGCGGCCCGGCCACTGCCACACGCGACGGCAACGCGACCCTGCTCGCGCGGACGCCGTTCCACGAACAGCTTTATCAGGCCTATCCGTGGGGGCGGCTCAGCGCGAGCGGGCTCGATGTCGGCCTGCCCGCGGGGCAGATGGGCAACAGCGAAGTTGGCCATCTCAATCTCGGCGCCGGGCGCATCGTCTACCAGGACCTCACGCGCATCAACAAGGCGATCGCGGAAGGGGAACTCAGGACCAACGCGATTCTGCAGAATGCGTTTAGCGCGGCGCGCGGCCGACGGCTGCATCTGCTTGGACTCATCTCCGACGGCGGCGTGCACTCGCATCAGGACCACCTCGTCGCGTTGACGAAAGCCGCGAAGGAGGCGGGTGTGGACGATATCTTCATCCACGCGATCACCGATGGGCGGGACACGTCACCGACCGGCGGTGCGAAATTTCTCGCGGCGGTCTGCGCGGGCATCGCGGGCACGGGCGCGACGATTGGCACCATCATCGGCCGCTACTTTGCGATGGATCGGGACAAGCGCTGGGAGCGCACCAAGCTGGCGTGGGATGCAATCGTGCTGGGCCGCGGCGTGGCGTCCGATCTCACCCCGGGCGAGGCGGTTCAGTGGCGATATGCCGCCGGCGAGACCGACGAATTTCTCAAACCGATCATCCTTTCGCACCACGACGAACCGCGGGTCCGTGACGGCGATGTCGTCTTGTTTTTCAACTTCCGCGCCGATCGCGCGCGGCAGCTTTCGCTCGCTTTCCTGCGTCCCGACTTCGACGGATTCGATCGCGAGATCGCGCCGAAGGTGCACTACGTGACCCTGACGGAATACGACGAGACCTACGGCTGTCCATGCGTCTTCGCCCCGCAGACGTTGCGTCGCATCCTGGGCGAAGTGGTGAGTGAAGCGGGACTCCGGCAGTTGCGCATCGCCGAGACCGAGAAGTATCCGCACGTGACGTATTTTTTTAATGGCGGGATCGAGAAACAGTTTCCGGGCGAGGATCGCGTGATTGTGCCGTCGCCAAAGGATGTGCCGACCTACGATTTCAAGCCGCAGATGAGCGCACCGGAGGTCACGCGCCGGGTCGTGGAATTGCTGCCGAAGTACGATCTCGTGATTCTGAACTATGCGAACCCGGACATGGTGGGCCACACCGGCGTGGTGGCTGCGGCGATCCAGGCGGTGGAGACGATTGATGACGCGGTGCGGCAGGTCGTGGAGAAGACGCTCGAACTGGGTGGCGCGGCCTTGATCCTGGCGGACCACGGCAATTGCGAGTTCATGATTAACGCGGACGGATCGCCGAATACCGCGCACACGACGAACCTCGTGCACTGCCTTTATGCGGCCGCGGATGCGGACCAGTACAAGGTGCGGGACGGAATCCTCGCAGACGTGTCACCGACACTGCTCCACCTGCTGGGCTTGCCGCAGCCGGTGGAAATGACGGGAAAGTGCTTGTTGGAGAAGCGCTGAACGGCGAGTCCGCGAAGCGCACGCGCTCGCGCTCTCTCTCTCTTCATCGACTTCAACGCGTTTTTCGCGTCCGTCGAACAGCAGGAGCGGCCGGAATCGCGGGGGCAGCCGCTCGCGATGGTGCCGAGGCTGACCGACCACACGAGCTGCATCGCCGCTACCTCCAGAGCTTTTGGCGTCCGAAGCGGCACGATGGTCGGTGACGCCCGGCGGTTGTGCCCGGCTCTTCATCTCGTCGAATCGCGAACCCGCACCTACGTTGAATTCCACCACCGCCTGATCGAAGCGGTCGAGTCCTGCGTCCACGTCGAGTGGACGGAGACAGGTGCGCTTTCCGTGCTCCATCGCTTGCTGCAGAAGGCGGCGGCCCGCATGCGCGGCCTGCATTACGCCGCCGGAGTCCCGGGACTTTCGCTGCGGTATGTGGGTGCCGGTCGCTGGTCGGACGAGCTCCGGCTCGACCCCACGCAGGATCGCCTGTCACTCAACGCCGCGTTGCAAACGCTCTGGGATCGCCGCAAGCATTTCGCCGCCGATCCCCTCGCGGTGGGCGTAACGCTCTCGTAGCTCGTGGGTGAGGGCAACTGGACGCCGTCGCTATTTCGGGCGGAACAAAAACTTGTGGCGTTGAATGACGTGATTTATCAGCTCAACGAAAAAATCGGACCGCAGGCGGCCTACTTCGGGTCGGCCCATGAGGCCTTGAACGCCCGGGCGGCGCCTTCGCGCATCGCGTTCTCACGGGTGCCGGGCCTGGGGCCGGCGGATTCGGCCGGGTGATATTTTCCGAGGCCCGTGCCGCGGGCCCCGCGTCACGGATCGACGAGGACGGGTCGCGTGTCGGCGACAATCTGCGCGCGCTCGGCCGTCGTGGGAAACAGCCCCTTAAGCTCCGGTCGGCCAGCGTGGACCCGGAAGAAATAGTCGTCGATGCGCTCAAGATATTCTCGCGAAGGCATCGCGGCGCGGGCGCGCTGCAACCATTGCGCCGCCCCGGCCGGATCGCGGCGTTGCAGTGCAACCGCCGCCGCCGTGAGGAGCCAGTCGCCCGACGGTGTGGGCTTGGCCAGCTCGGTCTGATCGGCGCCGGCATCGATCTCCGATTCCCGCCCGCCCTCAATCAAGAGCAGTCGCCTTCGGAACGCAATCGATCCGGCGCTCGGGCTTCGACCCGGTCTGGCCCGCTCCAGCGCTCGCGCGTACGCCGCGAGAGAGTCATCGGCCCGCCCCAGTCGCCGGTCGATCTCCGCGCGGGCGAAATGAAATTCCGCGCGGACGGGATCGGCGGCGATCGCGTCGTCGATGCAAATTCTCATCTCATCAAGTTTGCGCTGCAGACCAAAATTTGAGGCGCGGAGAAACGCGATTTCGCTCGCATCGGCTGCTCCCGTGGATCGCGTCCGCTCGAGAGTGACCTCAGCTTCCGCGTGCCATCGCGCCGCGATCGACGCGCGAGCTTTCACCAACGCGGCCCCGATTAGCCCCGGTCGGTTCGCGATCAGATCGCGCGCGAGCTCGCGCATTTCCCTGGGCGCACGGAATTTTCCGCCGCCAGAATCGCCGAAAGTTTGTCCCGATCCGCCGGGGTCCAGCCTTGGATCGCGGAACGGGCTCGATCGTCCGCGGATGCCCCGTCGGGCTCGTTGCCCGGTGGGCGACCGAACCAATAACCTCCGGCGGCGGCCGCGGCGCCGATCGCGGTGAGGAGCGACCAGCGCAGTGCGGCTGGCAACTTCCGCGACCTGCGCACCTCGCCGGCGCGGCGCGAGGTGGCGGGATCCCGGGTTAGATTCGATGGGGGATCGACCTCACGCTCACTGCCGTGCGCCTGAAACCGGAATCGCGCTCGCGGCCCAAGCCCCAGTCCGGCCGGCGTGGACTCGTTGCGCAGCGCCTCGAGCCGCGCCTGCATTGCATCGATCTGGCCGGCGCGAACCAGCGGTGGCAGCGCTGCCGCGGGCGCATGCTGTACCAATCCACGCGGAACGCCCAATCGCGCTACGTCCCATTCGGAATAGGCGGAGGCCCGGATAAAACCGGACGGGAGATCAAAAGTGGGGACAACATCGGGCATGTCGCGGTCGGGCATGAGCCACGGAAAGTCGGGACCAGAATCCCGGTCCGCGTCAACCTCCGGCTGCGGATTTGCGCGCCCGGCGAAGCACGCCACTGTGAGCGCGTGTCGAACGCCGCCGAACTCGCGAAGGCTGGGGTCAGTCCCGCTTCCGACCGGTTGCCCGGGCGGTCGTGGTTGATGCTTTTCGTGCTCGCGACGATTCAATTCACAAACATCGTCGATTTCCTGATCATGATGCCGCTGGGTCCGCAGTTCATGCGGATCTTTTCGATCTCGCCGGGCCAGTTCGGCTTCGTCGTGTCCGCGTACGCGTTTAGCGCCGGAGTGTCGGGGGTCGCGGCGGCGTTTTTTCTTGATCGCTTTGATCGTCGCGTCGCCATCCTCGCACTCTACGCCGGACTCACGCTCGGCACGCTCAGCTGCGGCCTCGCACCGAATTTTACCGCGTTGGTCGCGGCCCGGATTCTGACGGGGATTTTCGGCGGCATCATTGGCGCGGCCGTGCTCTCCGCGACCGGGGACCTCATTCCGGAATCGCACCGCGGCCGTGCGATGGGCATCATCATGTCGTCTTTCTCCATGGCCGCCGTGGCGGGCGTGCCGCTGGGACTGTGGCTGGCGTCGAGCGGCGGATGGCACCGGCCATTCCTCGTGCTCGCCGGCGCCGGCGCGGTGATTTGGTTGATTGCCGCGCGGTTGCTTCCGCCGATGCGGGGACACCTGCAGGGCGCGTCGCGCGTGCGATCGCATCCGCTGCAACAACTTCGCGAAATCGTGGCTCCGGCGAATCATCGGCGCGCCTACGCGCTGATGGCGTCGCTGACCCTCGCCGGGATGTGCGTGGTGCCGTACCTCAGCGCGTACGTGGTGGCGAACACCGGATTCATGGAGGATCAGTTGTTCCTGATTTATCTTCTGGGCGGCGCGTGCACCCTCGTGAGCATGAACGTCATCGGGCGGCTTGCGGATTTTCACGGCAAGTTTCCGGTGTTTGCCGTCGTCGCGGCGTGCTCGATCGTCACCACCCTGACCCTGACGCATCTGCCGGACGTCTCGCGACCGTTTCTGCTGATGGTGACGAGCTTCTTCATGGTGTTCATGTCCGGCCGCTTCATCCCGGCGATGGCGATGATCACCTCGAGCGCCGAACCGCGCCTGCGCGGCGGATTCATGAGCCTCAACACGTCTGTGCAACAATTTGCGTCGGCCTTTGCCTCGCTCGGTTCCGGCTTGATCGTCGGCCAGGCCTCGGACGGGCGAATCACCGGTTACGGCACGATTGGATTCATCTCGGCGGGACTGGTCATCGCCAGCATTCTTCTGGCTTCGCGTCTCCGGAAAGCCGGACAGCCCTGACCGATCCGGGCAAATAAATGCGTGTTAATTCGGGGGGCATTCGTGGTTTCATCGGCGGATGTCCTCCCCGCCCATTGTCGTCGTTGGTAGTTTCGTCCAGGATCTTTTCTTTGATACGCCGAGTTTCCCGCGTCCGGGCCAGACCGTGATCGGGAGATTTCGCACGGGTCCCGGGGGCAAGGGATCGAACCAGGCGGTGGCCGCGGCCCGCGCGGGTGGAACCACCGCGTTTGTCGGCGCGTTGGGGTTCGACGCGTTTGCCGACGGCGCGAAGGAATTTCTCACCGCGGAGGGGGTCCAGCATCATGTTACGGCGAAGTCGGAGCATGCGACCGGGACGGCGGCCATCCTCGTGGACGCCACCGGGCAGAATCAGATCGTCGTCGCGCTGGGCGCGAACGACGCCATTCTGCCGGCCGAGCTCCCGGCTGAGCTGATCGCCGGCGCCCGGATCGTGGTGAGCCAGCTCGAGATTTTTCTTCCCACCGCGCTGGAGGCGTTGCGGATCGCAAAGGTGGGGGGCGCAACGACCATCCTGAACCCGGCGCCAATGCGCGCGGATTTTGATCCGGCGATGCTGGAACTGACCGACATGCTGGTGCCGAACGAAACCGAGTTTGCCGCCCTCGTAAACATGATGCCCAGATTTGGCCGCTCGGATTTTAGCGAGGAGGAACTGGCCGCGCTCGAGCCGGCGGCACTCCACGCGATGTGCCGGCGCCTGGGGCCGGGGATTGTGCTGGTCACGCTCGGGGCTCGAGGCTGCTTCCTGTCGCTACCCGACCGTTGCGTCACGATTCCGTCGGTGACCGGCATCAAGGTCGTGGACACGACGGGCGCGGGCGACGCCTTTGTCGGCGCCTTTGCCGCGGGCTTCGTCGAATTCGAGGGGGACGCCGAGCGCGCTGCCCGTTTTGCCAACGCCGCCGCCGCGATTTCCGTGACGCGCCCTGGCACGGCGCCGGCCGTAGCGAAGCGGTCGGAGATCGATGCGATGCTCGCGACCATGAAATGACCGGGAGGCGTTTGCGTCGCCGCCGAATCAAACGGACAGGTGCGACTGGATCATGATTTCCTTTTCCACGTGCTGGAATTCCTCTCGTCACCAGGACGGTGCCGCAATGATCGAGGAAATTCTCGACCTTGGTTTCAACACGGTCGAGCTCGGCCACGGCACGCGGGTGTCCCTGCTCGCCGGGATCCAGCGACTTTTCGACGCCGGACGTTTCCGCGTCAGCAGCCTGCACAATTTTTGCCCGTTGCCGGTTGAGGTCACGACGGGCAATCCCGACTGCTACGAGTTCACATCGCACCGTCCGGCCGAACGTGAACGCGCCGTGAAGCTGACGCGCCAGACCATCGACTGCGCCGTGCGACTGGGCGCGACCTACGTGGTGCTCCACCTCGGCCGGGTGCACACCATGCGTGTCTGCACGCGCCCGCTCATCGCGCTCGCGAAGGAGGGACGGCGTTATTCGAAGGAAGCAATTCAGCTCAAAATTGCGGCGGTGCGCGAGCGCGAGGCTTCCGCCCCGGCTTATTTGCACCGCGCCTTGGAGTGCCTCAAGCCGGTCGTCGAGTACGCGATGGAAAGGAATGTGTTCCTCGGGGTGGAGGGCCGGCATTCGTACGAGGAAGTGCCCGGCGAGCGCGAATTCGACGAGGTTTTTGCCAATCTTGATTCGCCCAACGTTGGGTATTGGCACGATTTCGGCCACCTGCAGGTGAAGCAAAATCTTGGATTCGTGGATCACGCCGAGGCCCTCGGCCAGAAACGCGACCGCTTCTTTGGCTGTCATCTGCACGACACGATCTGGCCGGGTGAGGACCATCAGGTTCCGTTTGCCGGCGGGGTAGATTTTACGCGTCTGATTCCCACGTTGCCGGCGAACGCTCCGTTTGTCTGGGAAATGTCCCCGCGTCGGACAACGGAAAGCATCGCCGCGGCGCTGATGCAGTGGCGCGAGCGCTTCCCCGAAACTTTCAACGGAAACGCGGCGCCCACCGCCGCGACCGCCTTCACCGGTCCGCGGCCATGAAGAAAATTCTCCTCACGTTCCTGCAGATCGCCGTCACGCTTGGCGTGCTGTACATTGTCTTCCGCGATCCGATGCGCCGGGCCCAAATGGCCGAGGCGCTCGGCCAAGCTGACAAATGGTGGATCGTCATCGGCATCGCGGTTGGTTCGCTGACCTACATCACCGGCGCGATTCGCTTCCGCGTGCTGCTGCGCGTGCAGGGCCTCTTTCTGCCCTGGGGGCGCGTCTTTGGCATCTTCATGGTGGGCCTGTTTTTCAACCTCTTCGGGCTTGGCGCGACCGGGGGCGATGTCGTAAAAATCTTTTACGTCCTGCGCGAGGCCGGAGACAAGAAAACAGCCGCCGCCTTCACGGTCCTGATGGATCGCGTCATCGGCCTTGTCGCGCTGGTGCTCATGGCGGTCGGCTTTGTTTCATTTCGTTACCGGTGGCTGACCCAAACACCGGGCACCGCCGCTCTCGTGACGGCTTTTACGATCGTGCTGGCGGCTGCGATGGGAACGATCGTGGCGGCGATCTTTCTCGCGTGGACCGGCCTGGCGGAGCGGTTGCCCGCGCGGCTGCCGGGACGCGCGAGAATCATTGAGCTGGTCGACGTGTTTCAAAATTTCGGACGCGACGGGCGCAGCCTGATCCTCGCCCTGCTGCTTTCGTTTGTGGCGCACAGCGCGATGTTTTTTACGTTCTACGCGGCGGGTCGGTCGCTGCATGCCGGCGTGAAGCTGCTCGATCTGGCGGCGTTGATGCCAATTGTGAACACGATCGTCTCGCTCCCGATCAGCGTTTCGGGCGTGGGCGTGCGCGAGAAGTTGTTTGAGGAACTGCTCGGGGGCTTGTGCGGCGTGCCGCCCAGCCTGGCGGTTCTGATTTCCGTGATTGGATTTTCGATCGGGATTTTCTACTGCCTGCTGGGTGGCGTCGTTTATCTGCTTTTCCGCTCCCCGGTTCCGATGACCGCGGCGGCCGCGGAAATCAAGCTACCCTGATCCATGAAGGCGATCCGACGCAGCCGCCCGTTGGTCATCGCAAATTTTGCGATCACGGCGGACGGAAAGATCTCGACGCGCAATCGTACGCCCTCGTTGTTCACGTCGCCGCGCGACAAGCGGAATCTGCTCGAGATTCGCGCCGGGGTCGATGCGATCCTCGTGGGTCGCGGCACGGTGGCCAGCGACGCGATGACGATGGGGCTGCCCGATGTTTCGTTCCGCGCGCAGCGTATTGCGCGGGGGCAGGCGGAATTTCCGCTTCGCGTGGTGGTGACCAACTCGGGTCGCTTGAGTTCGAAACTGCGGTTATTTCAGGCGAAGGCCGGCCCGCTCGTGATCTTCACCACCGACCAGATGTCGCGCGCGACCGAATTGCGTCTCCAAGCGCTGGGCGCCGAAATCCGCCGGCAGCGCGGCCGTGCGGTGAACCTGGGGAAAATGCTCGCGGAGTTGCGCGCTGATCATGCCGTGAAGACCGTCGTCTGCGAAGGCGGCGCGGCGTTGATGCGCTCGTTGCTGGAGGCCGAACTCGTCGACCGGATTCACCTCACGTTGTGCCCGGTGATTTTTGGTGGTAAACGCGCGCCCACGCTCACGGGTTTGCCCGGCGCTTTCCTGCCTCGGGCGATCAAATTGAAGATGATCGCGATGGACGTTTCCACCGAGGGAGAATGCTTCCTCGAATATCGCGTGGTGAGGCCCCGGGGTGGGAAAAAATAATGAGTGATGATTGAAGATCGAGGGGTTTTTGTCACTCGTCACCCGGTGTTGGGGAGGGGCGGTGAGGAAATCAAAAGTGCCGCTTTGAGAAAACAAAAAAGGCGCGGGCATCGCGCCCGCGCCTCGTTGAAAATGAATCGTCGCGCGCCGCGCGAGCCTGCATCATTAGGGGTCAATTGCGGTGCGCTTGTTGAAATACACCTCGATGTCCTTCGGGCTCAGATAGCCCTTGTGAGCGCGGTCGAGACGGTTGAACGCCGCCCTGCGTTCCGCCATGAGCGTCTTGTTGTTCGTGAATTCCGCGAGCGTGACCTTGCCGTTCTTGCTCAGGTTAATCTGGGCGAAAAGCGCATTCGCAGTCGCGCCGGAGCCACGCACCGCCACCCACTCGCCCTTGTCGATGAAGCCGTCCTTATTCTTGTTGTAAAAGGCGAAGCGATCGACGGCCAGCCCCTGGTTAAAGCCTGGGAAGTCGATTTTTCCGTCGCCTCTCGTGGACCATTTTTCGTACTTGGCAATCGTTACGGTCATGGCCTCAGCCGTCGTGGTGGGAGTGGAGGCGCATCCGGGCAGGAGGAGGGTCGCGCAAAGGCCGGCGAACAGAAGGGATTTGGTCATGATAGGCGGGAGGTGGGAACGGGGAAACTGTCCGCGCTGGGCGGATTGCGCAAGCGGCTTGTGATCGCCGGCCGCGCTACGAAGGCATACTCCACGTCTTGGACAGGCGCGATGATGGCACTTCGGGAATCGCCAGGCCGCCGGATTCGTAGTGCGACGTGTCGTTGAAAAGGCTCAGTCGCGCGTTTCCCTCGTCCTTGAAGTCGATGATGTTCAACGCGCACGGACTCTGGTCGAGATTGTCCCGGAAGCGCCGCGGATCAAAACCCAGCAGCGAGCTGAGGAGCAGCCGAATCGTGGCCTTGTGCGAAACGACGAGGACCTTTCCGCCGGGGTGCGCGCGGACAATCTCAATCAGCGCGGGCAACGCGCGCGCGGTAACCGCGAGGCCGCTCTCGCCGCCCTTCGGCGCGAAGGTGTAGGGGTCGCGGTCCCAAAGCCTCGCCTCCGCAGGATACTTGGTCTCGACCTCGCGGCGCGTCATCTCCTCCCAATGGCCATGGTTGATCTCGCGCAGCCCGTCCCGCGGGACAATGGGAAGACGGTGCGGCTCCGACACGATGCGGGCTGTTTCCATGGTGCGATCCAAGGGTGACGCATACACGGCGACGATTTTCTCCGAGGCGAGTCGCGCCGCGAGCCGGCGGGCCTGACCGCGGCCTTCCTCAGCAAGCTGGACGTTCGTTGCACCGGCGAACCGATCCTCCGCGGTAAGGACCGTGGCGCCGTGGCGCACGAGGAAAATTCGGGTGGACTCTGGTTTCACGCTTTGGATTGCGGGGCGCGGGGCGGTCGCGGGGGTCGTTATCCCGCGCTCAACTCCTCGAACGCGATATCGAGGTTGTTGGCGAGGCGATTGGGCTTCGGCACGCGGAGATCGGGAAAACTGGGGATCTCCTCGGCGGCCATGATCTGCTCCTTCGTCTTGCCGGCCTTCATCTCGTGCCGCGTGTATTCGAGCAAGGCGTTGAAGTAATCGCGCAGGACGAGCAGGTCGGCGGCGCCGCCGGTGACGCCCGCTTCCTTCTTTCCATGGCCAAAAATGAAGATCGTGTCCTTGCCGAACATCGTGGAAACCGTCCCCAGGGTGGCGATCCAATTCTTGATCGACGCGCCGGCGCGTTGGTCGATAACCGGATAAATGCGGTTGAACACGAGGTCGCCCATGTGCACGACGTCGGCCTTCTCGAAATGGATGATGCAGTCGCCGTTCGTGTGCGCGGGACCGAAGTAAGTGGTGCGAATGACCTCGTCGCCAACGCTCGTCTTCCACTCCTTCGCAAAAAGCGTGCTCGCATACACCTGCTCGGCCTCGTTGCCATTGACTGCTGCGGCGGCCTTCTGCAGGGCCGGCACATTTTCCTGCGCGACGATCATCTTCGTCTCGGGCTGGAATACTTTGTTGCCGCTCGTGTGATCGCCGTGGTGATGCGAGTTGATCAACAGGTCGAGCTTGCGGCCCTTTCGGTCGGGCAGGCCGTCGAGGAATAACTTCGCGGGCTCGGGAAATTGTGAGTCGACCGCCGCCACGCCATCGGCGTTTACGAGCGATCCAATCGTGCCGCCGCGACACGTGAAATAACCGACGTTGCGGCGCAGCGCGCCGAATTCCGGCACGAGCGGCGCCGGGGTGGGGGTGGCCGCGGGCGCCGCGGTTTGCCCAAGCAGCGAGGCGCGGGGCAAGAGTCCGGCGGCGAGGCCCCCGAAAGTAGTGAGGAGAAAATTGCGTCGGTTCATGGGGGAAGAATTTGGGACGACGCTACCGAACGTTGCACGAGACCGCCAGCATCGAGCGAAGCGATTTTGATCGTCGTCGCGGCTGTCCCCGCCGCGGGCGTGACTACGGCAGAATCACGACGCGATAAAACTGCTGGCCCAATGGAATCGCGTTGGGTTGGGGCACCTGAAATGCCGCGCCCGTGCCGGCGAGGTTGTCGGCGAGCACGGTCCACGGTCCGGTGACCAAGTCGTCCGAGTGTTCGACCCGGTAACGCTGTCCGACGACCGAGGGAAACTGAACGATGATATCATTGCCGCTGGCTTGGGCCGTCAGCGGAAGCGTGACGCGGATGACGACCGCATCGAACGCGACCGCGTGCACACCGTCGTCCTCGCTGAGCATCAAGGTATAGAGCCCCGGCACGGGGAAAGTCGCAGTGGTGACGGCGACGTTGGGATTCGCGATCGTGGCGTTGCCGGGCCCGGAGTACGCGCGCCACCGGGTGACGGCGTTTCCGAGCGGCGCGGTGACCTGGCCGAAGAGAGTCGCCGTGGCGGTGACGGGAATGATTTGATCGGCTCCCGCGTTTGCGGCCGGTGCCCCAGGCGATCGCGGTCCTTCGGTGGGTCCGGTGCTTTGCACGGTCTCGAAATTACTAATCGTGATGGTCGAGAGGTGATCGAACGCGCCGGCGGGAAAGCGATCGTCGGGGCAGACTGAGACGGAGAAGAAACCGCCGTTGTCCGCGACGATGGCGCCGTATTTTTTCAACGCGAGCAGCACGGCCTTTTCCTCGGTGGTCCAATTCGAAGGAATGACGAAGGACGATTTCAAGCGGAGGCGCTGACCCATGGCGGGAATGTTTGGATCGGTCGTGTTGCCCAAGGAAGCCTGGTGGGTGGCTGGATAAATGGGGCCGAGACGCGTGCGTTTGACGACGAGACGGAGCGCGTGTTCCACCATGCCACGCTGGCATTCGTCAAAGCGCACCACGGCTGGAAACATCGGCAAGCCCGCGGCGTCCCCTGAGGTCCAGCCCGCCGGCCGCGGGGTGTTCGATTTCAGATCAAAGATCGCGCCGTTCGAGGCCTGCCAGGCTCCGCTGACGAGGCGGGTGAGCCACGTTTCCCAAATCGTGCCGTGGCCAGGCATGACCACGATCGAGTGACGATCGCCGCCCGTGTTGTTCACGTCCTGCTGCCATTGCGAGAGGCTGAGACCGGGCGTACCCACCGGCCAGGACTCAATCGGGAGATTTGCCGGGATCGGATAGAGCCCGTTTGGAAACGTGCCGCCATCGAGATCCGACTCGTCCGGGTAGTTGAAGAAGGGGATCGAGACGCGCGGTTGGTTGTCCGGGACCAGCGCATAGTTCATCTCCGAAAACGGCCGGAGCGTCCGGCGGCTGGACGCGAGGTCGCTCGTGATTTGCGCCATCATTGCATCCGAGTTTGGCAGGAGCGGGCGGTGGGAGACGTCCTCGTTCCACGCGCTGTCGACTGGCATGATCTGCATCGTCGAGACGACCGCATCCGCGTCGGGCGTGTTGAAGAGAATCGGGGCGGTGACCACCGGCGCTGGTCCGAGGATGCGACCCTCGTGATTGATGCGCTCGGCGGCGCCGGCCCCACGCGCGGCGAGCGTGATCAAGACCAGGAGGACGAGCCACTTCATGCCCTGAAGTCAGGCAGGAAGCGTGCCCATGGCATCGCTCACGTTTTCTTCGGCACGATGAAGTTTCTTCGACCGTCGGCTTCATGCGCTTCCCGGACGCAAAGCAAAGGGCGCGAGTGGATTTCTCCACCCGCGCCCCGCATACAACTTTGTGCCGGACGTATCCGGCGGCTTAATTTGTCAGCAGGTTGCGCACCCTTGCTGCGGCCAGATGCCGTTTGAGAGCTTCTCAAAGAGCCGGTCGCGAAGGCGGCGGGCCTCCTCGAGCGACTTGGTGCCGAGCGACTTGCGGACGCGTTCCTTGGTGAGGCTGTCCGGATGAACCGTGTAATGGACGAACCAGATGCCGTGGTTGTTCCAGAGGTGATGGTCCGGGTTTTCCGGGCGCGTGCGAATCGCGAGCGTCGGCGCCTGTGAAGTGCCCTTGGCCGATGGGATGGTGTTAGTGCTCATGTTGCTTCCTTCTTAGATGGATTTCCTGCGGATTCGTTCGTGATGAGTGATTTGGTTGTTCTGCATCAGGGTTCGCCGGAAATAAAAACGCCGCTCCTTCATCAGGGGCGGCGTCCGTTCCGCGAGAGACTTGTTGTTCGAGCGGATTTCGGCCGCTCGCACATCGGACGGAAACCTGTGTCTCCGCCCATGCCACCGTGGGTTCTCTCAGCCCCGGTTGGCAGATTCCAGTCTGTTGCCAGAGCGAAACCGTTCCTGATGTAACCACAAGCTTAGCATAGGTCCAAATGGGCGCAAATTTGGGTTGTGTCATAGACCTTCCCGGCACCCTGAGGAGACGCCGGGCTGGTTGACTTTCCCTGCCGTCTCCCGTCTCTTGGCTTCCCCATGCAAACGGCCACCTCGATTCTCATGCAGGCGCCGCGGGAACGCATCTTCGAGACCGCGGCAGACCTTGCCGGGTGGCCCCGCATCCTGCCGCACTACCGGTATATCAAGTACCTCGAGCGCGGCCCCGAGCGAAACGTGGTGGAAATGGCCGCGGTGCGCGACGGCATTCCGATTTCATGGGTCTCGGAGCAAATCATCGATCGCGTCCGCCTTGAGGTCCGTTTCAATCATCTGCGCGCCTTTACCAAGGGCATGCGGGTGGTCTGGACGTTCCGCGAGACGCCCGCGGGCGTGCTGGTCGAGATCCGGCATGACCTCAATTTCCGAATTCGGTTCCTCGCGCCGATCGCGGACCGCGTGATTGGCGGCTTCTTTATCGACAACATTGCGAACAAGACGCTGCGGTGCATGAAGGAACACCTGGAAAAGCTCGAAATTCGAAACTCGAAACTCGAAGAAAGCTCGAACCAGGGAAAAGGGGAGGAAAGTTGAAGACACCGTTTCCTCAGCCACGCATTGCGCATTCGTTATCGCCGGGCGTGGACTCCTCTGGCTTTCGACTTTCGACTTTCGACTTTCGATCCTTTTCTTCGAGTTTCTCTCTCCCATGAGGCGCACCGTCATCACCGGGATCGGTCCCATCTCGTGCATCGGCATTGGTCTGGAGAATTTCTGGCGCGGACTCCGCGCGGAGAAAAGCGGAATTTCGCGCATCACCAGCCTCGATCCGGAACCGTTCGGAGTTTTTTGTGCCGGCCAAATCCGGGATTTCCAGCCCGCGGAATATTTTACCGTCAAGCGGTTGAAGCGACTCGACCGCTACGCGCAGTTCGCGGTCGCGTCGGCGCAACTCGCACTCAAGGACGCCGGACTCCCGTTCTCCCCGGACCAGCCGCAGCCTCGTACCGGGGTCAGCTACGGCACGGCACTGGGCGGTATCTCCAACGCCGAGGATCAACACTCGGCGTTTCTGCGGGGTGGGGCCCGCGCCGTGAATCCGGCCCTGGCGCTGATGGTTTTCGGCGGTTCGGCGCACTCGAATATCGCCATCGAATTCGGCTTTCGCGGCGTGGGCACCACGAATTCCAACTCCTGCGCCAGCGGCCCGGTCGCGATCGGCGAGGCCATGCGTTACATCCGCGACGGCGTGGCCGACGTGATGATCGCGGGCGCCGCCGAGGCGCCGTTGCGCCCGCTGACTTTTGGCGCCTTCTCGATGATCAAGAGCATGAGCACTTATGACGGACCCGAGCCGGGGCGCGCCTGCCGCAGCTTTTCCGCGGATCGCGCTGGCTTCGTCATGGGCGAGGGCGCGGCGTCGCTGGTGCTCGAAGAATTCGAGCACGCGAAACGCCGCGGCGCGAAAATTTACGCGGAAGTGCTCGGGTACGCGCTGAACAACGATGCGCACCACATGACCAATCCGCTGCCGACGGGCGAGAGCGCGGTGGCGTGCATGCGCGAGGCCCTGGCCATGGCGCGGCTGGACGTGGCGCAAATCGATTACGTCAACGCGCATGCCAGCTCGACCAAGGCGAACGACGCCACCGAGGTGCGCGCGATCAAGACCGTGTTCGGTGCGCACGCATACAAGATTCCCGTGACCGGCACGAAGGGGTATCACGCCCACGCTCTCGGCGCGACAGGGTGCTTCGAGGCGGCGGCGTGCTGCCTGGCGATCGAGCGGGGGTTTATTCCGCCGACGTTGCATCTCGATCAGCCCGACCCCGAGTGCGACCTTGAGCACCTCCCCAACGTCGGACGCGAGGCGTTTCCGCGGTACATCCTCAGCAACTCGTTTGGCTTCGGCGGAATCAACTCCTGCATCGTGCTGGGCAAGGTGTAGCCCGCCCGTTGCGGCAGATGCTCGCGCGCTTGTGAACGACTCGTTCGACATCATCATCGTCGGCGGCGGACCGGCCGGGGCCGTGTGTGCCGCCGTCGCGACCGCGGGTGGGGCGCGCGTGCTCGTGCTCGAGCGGGCCGTGTTTCCACGCGACAAGGTTTGCGGTGATTGCCTGAATCCAGCGTGCTGGGACGTCTTCGACCGGCTTGGCCTGACGGATGCCGTGCGCGCCCTGCCGCACGCGATTCTGGAACGAGTTTCGTTTGTCAGCCGGCGAGGACACGGCCTCGAATTCGCGATGGAAAAATCGGACCGCGGCGAGATCGCGGTCCGCCGGCGGCATCTCGACGCGTTGCTCTTGCACCACGCGATGCAATCCGGCGCCGAGGTGCGGCAGAACACGGCCTTGATCGGGGCTGCACGGAAAGCGGTCGGCTGGGAGGTGACGATGCAGCGGGACGGCGCCACGCAGCGGGCCCGGGCGCGTTTCCTGGTTGCGGCGGACGGCCGGAATTCGACCGTTGCGCGGTTCGCCGGGCTGCGCGCGCCTCGCGGGACATCGCGCGATCGGGTGGGGCTGCAGGCGCACGTGCCGCTCCCGGCGGCGCTGGAGCGCACGGTGCAAATGCGCTGGCTTGAGGGCGGCTACGGCGGCCTCGCGCCAGTGGGCGAGGGGCTCTTGAATGTTTCGCTCGCGGGCCGGCCGGGGCAGATCGAATCGTTGAAAGCCTGGGCGGCGGCGGAATTCGGAGCGATTGACGAATGGCGCACAATTGCGCCGCTGGCGCGCCGGGCGTTTCCGGCGGCGCGGGACGACGGGCTGTTTCTGGTGGGCGATGCCGCGCGCGTCGTCGAGCCGTTTACGGGCGAGGGGATTTTTTACGCTCTACGTTCCGCCGAGCTGGCCGCAGCCGCGCTCGGCGAGGTTCTCGGTGGACGGTGCTCGACCCCCGAGACGGTCCGCGCGTACCGCCGGCAGCACGCGTCACTCTACCGCGGTCGATTGTGGATCAACCGGCTGGCCAAGGCCGCGGTGCTCCATCCGGGCGTGGCGGAGACGTTCTTGAAACTGGCCGCCCGACGCCCCGGCTGGCTGCGATTTCTCACGTCGAAAGTGGTCGGTCCGCTGCGAGCCTGAGTCGGGGCCGCGGCGCGGCCGCGCGGGGCCCTTTGCGCCAGAAGGATTAAAGAGAAGGAATCCGTTGGACGCACCCCGCATTCGACGCAATATTCCTCGCTCTTTTCTGCCATGACGCCCTTCCTCTTTTCCTTCGTGGCAATCTTTGCCCAAGCCGCCCCCGCGCCCGCCGCCCCGACCGGACCGAGTTCCATGCTCGGCACCATCGTGCCGTTCCTTTTTATGGGCGTGATTTTCTACTTTGCCCTTATTCGACCGCAGCAGAAACGCCAGCGCGAGATGCAGACCATGATCAGCGCGCTGAAGACGAATGACCGCATCATCACCAACGGCGGCATTCACGCGGTGGTCACCGGCGTGAAGGACAAGAGCATCACCGTGCGCATTGCCGAGGGCGTGAAGATCGAGATTGAAAAATCCGCGGTCGTGTCCGTTTCGCGCAAGGACGCCGCCGAACCCGAAGTTGCGGCCTGATCGACCCGCCCGCCCGAATTTCCGTCTCCCCCGCCGCCGCTCTCCTTCTCCGATGTCACCTGGAATCATCTTCTCCCTCGGTCTGCTCGTCCTCGCCCTGTTCGGCTGGTACTTCATGGAGGAGGACGCCCTCCGCAAAAAAGTCGCGGGTCTGACCCTCACGCTGCTGCTCGTTGGCCTCTGCGCGTTTTCATTTTATCCGCCCTTCGACGTCAAGGACGCCGCGGGCAAAGTCATCGCGCCGGGCAAGCTTCGGCTCGGTCTGGATTTGGAGGGCGGAACGGCCTTTCAGGTTCGCCTCCGCCGCGAAAGCAAGGAGACCCCGATCACCAAGGACATGCAGGAGCAGGCGGTGGAAGTCATCCGTGGGCGCGTCGACAAGATGGGAACGGGCGAGCCCATCATTAGTCCGGTGGGTGAAGACCAAATCCTGGTGCAAATCCCGGGTCTCAGCACGAGTGAGCTCGAGAATGTGCGCCAGCAGCTGCAGCGCGTGGCGAAACTCGAGTTCAAGCTCGTCCATCCCCAAAGCGACCAGCTCATCCAGCAGGTCGATGGCGGCCAGACCATTGTGCCGCCGGGCTACCGGCTCGAAGCTGAGGAATTTGAGCGGGACGGCAAAAAGCTCACGCAACGGCTGCTGATTCGATCGCGCGCCGACATCACGGGCGACAAGGTGGCCGCGGCCTACCCGTTCTACGACATGCAGGGTTGGGGCGTTTCGCTCAAGTTTGATTCGGTCGGCGCGAAACAATTCGGCGAGCTGACCGCCGCGAATGTCGGCAACCGTCTCGCGATCGTACTTGACGGCAAGATCATTTCCGCACCGGTACTGCAGGCCGCGATCTACGGCGGCACCGCGCAGATCACGGGACGCTTCAAGGAAAAGGAAGTGCGCGACCTTGCCAGTGCGTTGGAAAATCCGCTGCAAACTCCGGTGAAGGTCGAGGAGGAACGAAGCGTTTCCGCCAGCCTCGGCTCGGATTCGATCAAGAGCGGCGTCGTCGCCGGTCTCGTCGGCGTCCTCGCCACTTTCATTGCTGCGGCGCTGTACTACCGCCTCGCGGGCCTGATCGCTAACGTCGCGCTCCTCGTGAACATCATCCTGCTCTTCGGCGCGATGACCCAGTTTCACTTCGTCCTCACCTTGCCCGGGATCGCGGGAATCGTGCTCACCATCGGCATGGCGATCGACGCGAACGTGTTGATCTATGAGCGATTGCGCGAGGAAATGGCGGCCGGCAAGGGCCTGCGCGCTTCCCTCGAGGGGGCCTACAGCAAGGCGTTCAGCTCGATCTTCGACGCCAACGTCACGACGCTCATCACGTCGGTCATCCTGTTCGCGCTGGCCACCGGCCCGGTGAAGGGCTTCGCCGTCACGCTGACCGTCGGCATCATCTGCTCGCTGTTCTCGGCGTTGCTCGTGACGCGCAACATTTTCTCGTGGGGTCTCGATAACTTCGGCTTGAAGAAACTCACGATGGCGAGCATCATCCCGACGCATGGAACGTGGGACTTCATGGGCCGGGCAAAGATCTGCATCGCGGCCTCGCTCGCGGTCATCGTGCTCTCCGCGGGTGCGTTCGCCATGCGGGGCAAGGATAACTTCGGCATCGATTTCCGCGGTGGCGATTTGCTTGTCCTCTCCTCGCAAAAGCCCGTGACGACGCAGGAGGTGCGCGACGTCCTCGGCTCGATCAAGCTCGCCGAGAGCACCGTCCAGATTGAATCGAAGGACGGCAAGGAGTTCATCAACATCCGCAGCGATTTCGACACCAGCCCGGCAATTCTGAAGACGCTCAACGAGAAGTTCGGCGATCGCGCGTTGAAGGTTGAGAAGGCGGAAAAAGTCGGCGCGCTCGTGGGCGGCGAACTCGCCCGCAAATCCATTTACGCGCTTTTGCTCGGCATGGTTGGGATCTTCATCTACGTCGCCGTGCGCTTCGAGACGTCCTTCGCCGTCGGCGCGATTGTCGCGTTGATCCACGACGTTGTGATCACGGTCGGGGTGTTCGCGATTCTCGGGAAGGAAATGTCGCTCATCATGGTTGGCGCCGTGCTGACGATTGCGGGTTACTCGATCAATGACACGATCGTCGTGTACGACCGGATCCGCAGCAGCCTGCGCGACGGCCATCGCGGCACGATCGCGCAGATCATGAATCAGGCGATCAACGAGACGCTGAGCCGGACGCTGCTGACCTCCAGTCTCACGCTTCTGACGGTGCTGGCTCTTCTTTTCCTGGGTGGCCCGGTTTTAAACGTTTTCGCCCTCGCCATGCTCGTCGGCATCGTCGTGGGCACCTACTCGTCGATTTTCATCGCGTCGCCCATTGTACTCTGGTTTTCGAAGGTCCGGCACGGGGGTTTGCGCGAAGAAATCAAGCGTTCCGAGGTTTCGAATCCGAATGCCTCACCCGCCAAGGTTTGAACGGTTGACGTCGGAACTGCGCTGCGTTATTTTGTCGACCCGCTAAAAGCTCAAACCTATTTCAATTCCCTACCATTCGGAGAGATTGCCATGCCAGAAGTAACCGTTCGTAAAGGAGAGCCGGTCGACCGCGCTCTAAAGCGGCTCAAGACCAAGATGGATGCCGAGGGCATCATGGACGAGGTCCGCCGCCTGCGCGCCTACGAAACACCGTCGCAGCGTTTGAAGCGCAAGGCGAAGGCGAACGCCAAGCGCGGCAAGGTGAAGTTCCGCTTCAATCCAAACCTGGGCGCTCCGCCGGTTGCGGCGGTCCCGGCCGAGGCCGCGGTCGCAGCGTAAGCCGGCCAGACCAACCACTTTTCACGAGAGGGCGCGTTTTCACGCGCCCTTTTTGTTTAGGGGTGGTGCAGCGGTGGTTCCGGCCTGCCAGATGGAACCGTCGCGACGCAATTTCACGAGCGGGTGTGACTTAGGTGGATCGCGATCTCCGAGCGCGATGCCAAGGGTTTGGCAGCCCGCGGGCGCGGGCTGCATTTGTTTTGCCAACGCGCCCGGAGGTCCCATTCCACCGTGCGTGGCGGTTCGTCGACTCCGTTTCGGGCGGCCAGCGAGCGAACTACTTGGACGGTACAGGAGGCGCGGGAGCCGTGGTGGGCGCAGGAATGACGCCCGGCGCCGGAGTGGTACCCGGCGCCGGGGCGGCCGCGGCGTCGGCGGCGGCTTGGGCAGCGGCAGCGGCACCTGCGGTAAACATATCCGTTAGCGCCTGTTTCATCGCCGTCTGCGAATCCACGAGCGTCTGCTCGCGTTCCGCGCCTAACGCCTGCAGCTTGATCAGGTGCAGGTTGAGGTCGGATGGGAATCCCGCGTCACGGAAGACGAATTTCCCGTTGGTGACGCTCCACGCGGTCGAGTCCTTCAACATCGTGAAGATGTTAGTGACCTCGCCCAGGAATTTTTTCTCCGCGTTCCAGAAATTGTCGATGAGGCCGCGCGCGCGCGTTGTCGACGTGAGAAAGCCCTTTTTCATCCCGGCTCTTTCCGCGTCCGGAATGTACAGCAGGTCGAGTTTCGCTATCTGCGCGTCGATCCACTGCCGTTCTTTCTCGCGGAACTGATCGTTCAACGCCAAAATCTGATCGACGCACCTTTTGCCTGCCTCCATTTTCCGGTCGGCACCCAGCCGCTCGGGATCAAGCAGGCGCGCGCTGCCGGCCGTAATAATATCACGCTGGTATTCAGCGCGGAACGTTTCGATTTCAAACAAGCCGGCGGTCGTCAATTGACCTTTGACCTCCGCCGCGTCGTACGGCGGGGGCGTCGGGAGCGGGGTCGGTGTGGGGGTGGGCGTGGGTGTTTGACCGGCGGCGGAACGGGGGGTCGGCCCGGACGGGGTGGGCGTGGCGATGGGGGTCGGCGTGATGGAAGGGGTGGGCGTGATCGCCGGGCTCAGCGTGACCGAGGGGGCCGGCGGTGGAGACGGGGCGGCCAGCGGAGCGGAGACCTTGATGAAGAGTGAGTTCGTTTGCGCGGCGAGCTGGTTGGCCTCCGCTGTGATCTTCCTTTCAAAGATAAACCTGGCGATCGCGAGGCTGACCAGGCCGACGAGGACCACCGTGATGAACGTGACCATCATCTGGCCGAGCCGGAGGCGTCGCAGAAAAAACCCCGGGATGGTGCACGCGAAAGCGGGAAGCAAGGCGACGCAAAACGTCTCAAACCAAGTCAGGCGATACTCCGTCGCGAGGACCGGGTAGACCCGCCGTGCGACCTCCACCAGCACCACGAGCACGGCCAGAACGTATATCCACCAAAGGACGACAGAAACGCGAATCTTGGGCTTGGGTTCCTCAGGCATGGACTCCCGATAGCAAAATGTGGATGCCGGGGCAATGGGCAATCACACCCCGCGCAAAATCGGGCAGCGGTGAAGCAACGACCGCTAGTTTCGGCCCTTGTTCAAATCCGCGTCCTCGTCGTCGTCATCGAATTCGTCGTCCTCCGCTTGGCGCAGCAAGTCGGCTTTGACCAGCTCAAGCGACCCAAGCACCTCGGCCAGACTCAGCTCCTCTTCCTCGATGTAGTCGTTGATGACGTTGAGCAAAGCTTCGGCGAGGGTCGGCGTTTCCATAACGCGCCACCGTAACGGCGGCACCGTGCGCACGCAAATGACTGCGCGCGCGGACCGTGGCTTAATCCAACGCTGTTCCCCTTCGGAGCGTCCTACCCGCCGCAGAAAAATCAGCCGCACGAACGAGGGTTCACGTGAAGGCGCCAAGCCGCGAAGAAAAGATCGTAGCGTCGAGGTGGGCGATGAATTGACAGACCGGCCGTTCCAATCCTTGGGCCGTATGTGTCAACCCGCCCCTCGTCACGTCGCGGCTTCGCGCGGTCGTGTGTGAGCCCTCGTCCGTCAATATTTCAACAGCGCCGTCACGGGAACCCCGTCCAGTCGCGCGCGTCCGCCGAGGAACTCGAGCTCGACGAGAAACAGCGCGCCCATGGTCTTCGCGCCCAGCTTCTCGATCAACTTAATCGCCGCCGCCGCCGTGCCACCCGTCGCCAGCAGGTCGTCGATCAACACGACGCTCTCGCCCGGGTGCAGCGCGTCGGACAGCATCTCGACGGTCGACTCCCCGTACTCGAGCGTGTACGCCACTGCCTCGGTCTTGCCGGGGAGCTTGCCGGACTTGCGCACCGCGATGAAGCCAAGGCCCATCTTGTACGCGAGCGCGGCGCCGAAAAGGAATCCGCGCGCGTCGATGCCGACGATCTTGTCCACCTTAGCCGGGAGCGCGAGACAGGCCTCTTCGAACAGATCGATTGAGAGCCGAAGCGTCGCGGGATCGGCCAGGATCGGCATGATATCCTTGAAGACGATGCCGGGCTTTGGGAAATCCGGCACGTCGCGGATGGCGGCGTAAAGCGGCGCGGTCGACTGGCGGGGGAGAACGGAGGCGCTCATGGCGGCGGGGAGGTTAACGAGGGGAACCGTGATGTCGAATGGAGATAAAGCAGATCACGATCCTTGCGACCCGGGCGCGCAAAGCCACCTGCGCCCGTTGCAATCGGGGCCGGCAAAGTCCAGACTACCGCTCCCCCCGTTCCCGTTGAATCACGCCGTCCTCATTGCCTCCACGCTCTGCTTCTTGCTGGGTTTCGGGTATGTATTGTTCGCGCTCGGCGCCCGGGCGTATGGCGCGTCACGTTTTCAGTTTGTTGTGCTGGCGGCGGGCTTCGCCCTCCAAACGGTATTCCTCTATCAGCGCGGCAAGGTCATCGGCCGCTGTCCGCTCACGAATCTCTTCGAAGTGCTCGTCTTCCTGAGCTGGGCGGTCGTGCTGTTCTATTTGGTGGTCGGCCCGAGCTACCGACTGTCCCTGCTCGGCGCGTTCACGGCGCCCCTGGCCTTTGCGCTGCAAACCGTCGCGTTGATCTCGGGGCTCGATTCCATTTCCGCGAAGGCCGCGGTAAATCCCTACCTTGAATTTCACGCTGCCTTCTCGTTGCTCGCGTACGGGGCCTTCGTCCTGGCGGGTCTGGCCGGTGCGATGTACCTGCTCCAGGAGCACCAGCTCAAGACTCGCCGTTTGAACCCCGCATTTTTTGCCCTGCCGCCCATTTACTCGCTTGGCGTGGCCAACGGGCGGCTCATCGCGGTCGGCTTCGTCCTCCTGACGCTCGGCATGGTCGCCGGATTCGGCGTCGGTCGCGCGCCGTCTCCCTTCAAGCTCGGCTGGTCGATCGGCGTCTGGCTGATCTACGGTGGCATCCTGGCCGCCCGCGGGATCAAGCATCTCGCACCTCGCCGCGTCGCGAATCTCTCCGTGCTCGCGTCCTGCCTCGCGATCGCGACGCTGTGGGGCATCACCTTTATCGGCGACCAAAAGGCTGCCGATAAAGGAAACTCGAAACTCGAAATTCAAAATTCGAAGGAAATGGTCGAAAGACAAAAGTCGAAAATCGAAGCGCCGACAATGAGCCGCGCGTCGAGGGTCGAGCGTCGAGGGCTAGAGCGAGATGCCAGCGCGGGCTCCGATTCGAGTTTCGAACTTCGAGTTTACGCGGCCGCTGCCGCGGCCGCATGAACATCGTTTGCTTCGGCCTCAGTCATCAGCAGGCGGGCGTCGACGTGCGCGAGAAGTTTGCCCTCGGCGAGACCGCGTCGGTCGAGGCGGCCCGGCGCGTTTGCGGCCTCGAACCGGTCGAGGAGGCGCTGGTGCTTTCGACCTGCAACCGGACGGAATATTATGCCGTGACGACCCAGGCCGAGGCTCGCGATCTCTGTGCGTTGCACTTCGCGGGTGCAGCGCCGGCCGGCGTCGAGTGTTTCTATCATCACGACGGCACGGCGAGCATCGAGCATCTGTTCCGCGTGGTGTGCGGCCTCGAATCGATGGTGCTCGGCGAGACGGAAATTCTTGGTCAGGTGAAAAAGGCTTACCAGGCGGCCAATGCGCACGGCACCACGTCGCGCTTCCTCAACAAGCTGTTCCAGCGCGCTTTCCTCGTGGCCAAGCACGTGCGCACGCGGACCGGGATCGCGCGCGGATCCGTCTCGGTCGGCTCGGTGGGCGTCGATTTGGCGGAGCAAATCTTCGGCAGTCTCCGCCAGCGCAAGGTGATGATCCTCGGCGCCGGCGATACGGGCGAACTGACCGCCCGCAGCCTCCTGGCCCGCGGCGTGCACAGTCTCTTCGTGTCGAACCGGTCGTACGATCGCGCCGCTGCCCTGGCGCAGGAATTGAGCGGTCGCGCCGTGCATTTCGACGTGTGGGAAAATGAGATGCACGATGTCGACATCCTCATCAGCTCCACCGCGGCGCCGCATCACGTGGTGACGCGCGAGCGGCTGCGGCCGGTCTTGGCGACGCGGACGGATCGACCGTTGTTCATCATCGATCTCGCGGTCCCGCGGGACGTCGAACCAGCCGTCAACAATCTCGAAGGCGTGTATCTGTATGACATCGATTCCCTGCAGCGCATCGCCGAGCAGGCGCTGGCGCGGCGGCAGAGCGAGATGCAGGCGTGCGAGGACATGATTGGCGAGCACGTGGAGGAATTCCGGGCGTGGCTCGCCCGGGAGGAACCGAGGGTGGGCTGGCAACGTGTCCTCGATCGTCACCGCGAGCGCCAGTTGACGAAGCTCAGCCGCCGACCGGAAGGCGGCCTCTCGACATGAGCGGACTGATCCTGGGCACGCGCGGAAGCGCTCTCGCCCTCGCGCAAACCCACCTTGTCCAAGCCGCGCTCGCGGCCGCGCATCCCACGGTGGCAGCTGGGATTCGCGAATTCAAAACCACCGGCGACAAGCGCCAGGACCTGAGTCTCTCGTCGGCGGTGCACGGCGACGCCGGCGAACAGATCGACAAAGGTCTTTTCACGAAAGAGCTCGAAGTCGCACTCCTCGCGCGGGAAATCGACGTCGCGATCCACAGCCTCAAGGATCTTCCGACCGAGAATCCGCCGGGACTGGTGGTCGCAGCGGTGCTGCCCCGCGCGAATCCGGAGGACGTGCTGATCTTCAAAGTTGCGGCGGCGGACTATCGCGAGGCTCTTCCGCTCGCTCTTGGCTCGACCGTGGCGACGAGCAGCCCGCGCCGGCAGTTGCAGTTGCTTCATCGGCGGCCTGACCTGCGCGTCGTGGATATCCGCGGAAATGTCGGCACGCGCCTGGAGAAATTGCGCGACCGCCCGGAGTGGTCCGCTTTGGTCCTGGCGCGCGCCGGCCTCGAGCGGTTGGGCTTCGATCTCTCGAGCGGATTTGTTTCGATTCCGGGCGCGCAGTTTGGCCTGCGGTCGCTCGGTGCGGATCTGATGTTGCCGGCGGTCGGCCAGGGGGCGATCGCGCTGCAAGTGCGCGCGGACGACACGGCCACGCTCGCCGCCGTCGCGGTGATTAATCACGCCGAGACTTTCGCGTCGGTGACCGCCGAGCGGGAACTGTTGCGCCGGCTCGGCGGCGGCTGTCAGGCGCCGGTGGGCGTCACGAGCACGTGGCGCGACGGCGAGTTGACGTTGCGCGCGGTGAATCACCGCGCGGCCGGTGAAGCGCCGCGAATCGGCGTGGCGAGCGGCCGCGATCCACTGGAAGTTGCGGCCGCGGTGGCCACTCAGCTCTTGTGAATCCATGTCTCATTCGTCCTCCCCATCCGGAATTTGCTATCTCGTCGGCGCCGGCCCCGGCGATCTCGGGCTCGTGACGCTCAAGGCGCGCGAATGCATCGAGAGGGCGGACGTGCTCGTGTACGATTATTTGTGCAACCCGGCGATGCTCGCGTGGGCGCCCGCCGGATGCGAAGTGATTTATGCGGGCAAGAAGGCGGGCAACCACGCGCTCAAGCAGGGCGAGATCAACGCGCTGCTCGTCGCGAAAGCCAAGGCGGGAAAAATCGTCGTGCGTTTGAAGGGTGGCGACCCGTACGTCTTCGGCCGCGGCGCCGAGGAAGCGCAGGACCTCGTGAAGGCGGGACTCGCGTTTGAAGTCGTGCCCGGCATCAGCTCGGTGATCGCCGCGCCCGCTTACGCCGGCATTCCGGTCACGCACCGAGGACTTGTCTCGCAGCTCACGATTTTCACCGGGCACGAAGATCCGGGCAAGACCGCCCGTTCGCTCAATCTCGACGCAATCGCAAAGGCCGAGGGAACCAAGGTCATGCTGATGGGCGTCGAGCGCATCGAGGCCATCACGCGCCAGCTCATCGCGAAAGGCATGGAGGCGTCCACCCCGGTGGCGATGATCCGTTGGGCCACCACGGGACGTCAGCAGACCATCCGCGGGCGGCTCGACGACATCGCGAGCATCGTCCACGAAACCGGATTTGAAGCCCCGGCCGTCGCGATTTTCGGCGACGTGGTGAATCTGCGCGACGAGCTGAACTGGTTTGAGAAGCGGCCGCTCTTTGGTCGACGCATCGTGGTCACCCGCACGCGCTCGCAGGCCGGCGCACTTTCGGGCCGTCTCCTCGCGCTGGGAGCCGACGTGATCGAACTTCCGACGATTCGAATCGAGCCGCCCGTCGACGTGCGTGCATTTGCGGAGCTGGTGGTCGACGTGCACAAGTATGACTGGCTGGTGTTCACGAGTCCGAACGGCGTGAACGCTTTTTTCGAGGTGTTTTATCGCGCCTACACGGACGCGCGGGAAATCGGCGGCGTGAAGATCGCGGCGATTGGCCCCGCTACCGCGCAACGCGTGAAGGATTTCCGGCTGCTGCCGAACTTGCAGCCCAAGGAGTTCGTGACCGAGGGACTCATCAAGTCGTTCATGGAGGAGGGCGCGCTCGACAACCAAAAAGTCCTCATCGTCCGCGCGGAGAAGACGCGCGAGTTGCTCGCGGTCGCGCTCACCAAACAAGGCGCGATTGTGGACGAGGCGGTGGGCTATCGCACGGTGCCCGAGACGGCCTCGAGCGATCGCACCGGCACGCTCGAGCGGTTCCGGAACGAGGGGGCCGACCTGATTACCTTCGCGAGCTCATCGGCGGTGGACAGCTTCGTCGCCCTCAAACTGCCTCTCCCGGCCGGGGTCCTGATGGCAAGCATGGGACCCGTCACTTCACGCACGCTCCGCCGGCACGGATTCAAAATCGACATCGAGGCGCCGAAGCCGTCGATCGAGTCGTTTGCCGACGCGATCGCGCGGCACTACGCGCGCTGAGGGTCATCCCGGCCTCGACAAGCCCGACCGTTTTAGAGACGAATCAGAGAGAGAAATCCAAGCGGTGGCTCAGAAATCGCTTCAAACCGGCCTGAATCTCAGCCATTAAGAGCGGACTCCCATGCCCATTGACCAATTTGCCAAGGAGATGCAGGCACTCGCGGCGCAGGCCGCGTTGGATCCGGCGTCGGCGCTTGACGCAGACGACACCACGGAGAATCCGGAGCTCGCCAACGCGTTGAAACCGCTGGCCGCTGGGCTTGCCGCGGTGAATGCAAGCGTGCAGGAGGGCAATCGCGTACTCGCGCGCCTCGTGCAGGAAATTGAACCGTCGGACGCCTCGGGCGAAAGGGAGAATCCGGCGGAGCGCATCACCCGAACGCTGGAAGCGATGCAGGGGCAGCTGCAACGGATGGGTCAGGTGGAATCGGCGAACCTGCGCCTCTTCGACGCGCTGCATGCCGAGCTCAAGGGCTACAAGGATAACTTTCTCTTTGATGCGCTGCAGAAACCGTTTGTGCGCGATTTGATCACGCTCTCCGACGATCTCGGCGTCGTGCAGCAACAGATCGAGAAGCGATCCGAAGCGTTGCCCGAGTCCGCGAAGGATGAACGCGACTTCCTCGCGAAGCTGACGATGAACGTCGAGAACACGCTTGCGCATTTCTACGAGGTGCTGGTGCGCATGGAAGTGGAACCGTACGATTCGGTCGAGGGCGCCGCGGTCGATCTCAAGCGGCACCGCGCGTTGAGCGTTGAGCCGACGGAATCCCCCGAGCAGGACGGACGCGTCGTCCGCTCGCTCAAACAGGGTTTCCTGTGGCGCGAACGCGTGATCCGGCCCGAGGAGGTAGTCGTGCGGAAATGGCTTGGCGCGAGGGATTCGGGGGGCGAAGCCGTGGCCACCCGCCGCGGGGACGCAGAATCTCCGGCTCCGGAATAGACAATCGGACGGCGCCGACGCATCATGAAAATATTCTCGACGCCGCCAACCCCCGGAGCGATCCGGCATGCTGACTCTCCGTTCGTGGCGCGTGTCCGCGCGACCGCGCACCCAAAACCTTCAGGCCTATGAGCGAACGAAAAGCGGTTGGAATTGATTTGGGAACGACGTTCTGCGCGATTGCGCACATCGATGCCTACGGGAAACCGCAGATCATCCCGAATGCGGAGAGCGAGCGGATCACGCCCTCCGTGATCCTCTTTGACGGCACGAATGCGACCGTCGGCACGCTCGCGAAGCAGAACAGCGTGGCCGAGCCCGAGAAGATCGTGGATTTCGTCAAGCGCGAGATCGGCAAGAGCCGCGAGCAGTTTCATCGCGAGTTCAATGGCCAGTCGTTCTCGGCGGAGGAATTGTCCGCGCTCATCCTCAAGAAACTGAAGGTCGACGCCGAGCGGTATCTCGGCCAGCCGGTGACCGACGCGGTGGTGACGGTCCCCGCGTATTTCAACGACGCGGAACGCACCGCGACGATTCAGGCGGGCCAGCTCGCGGGGTTCAACGTCCTGCAGATCATCAACGAGCCGACCGCCGCGGCACTCGCGTACGGCCTCGACAAGCTGGACCAGGATCAAACCGTTTTTGTCTTCGATCTCGGTGGCGGCACGTTCGACGTGACGATCATGCGGATCGAGAACCAGAGCATCCGGATGGTCGCGACGAACGGCGATCACCGCCTCGGGGGCAAGGACTGGGACGACATCATCGTGAATCTCGTGGCGGAGGAATTCGACCGGCTGCACGGCGAGAATCCGCTGCTCGATCTGCAAAGCTATCAGGATCTGCAAAGTCGGGCGCTGGCGGCGAAGATCCAGCTCTCAAGCCGGCCGCGCACGACCATCGTGCACAGCTTCAACGGGAAGAGCATCAAGATTGAGCTGACCCGCGAGGACTTCGAGCAACTCGCCGCTCCGCTGGTGGAAAAGACCAAGGCGATCTGCGAAATCGTGCTGCAGGAGGCCCGCATGGCGTGGGCGAACATCGACAAGATCCTGCTGGTCGGCGGCATGACGCGCATGCCGATGGTGCGCGACATGGTGCTGCGGATCTCCAACGTACCGCTGGCCGAGCAGGTCAGCCCGGACGAGGCCGTCGCCATCGGCGCAGCCATCCAGGCGATGCTCGCGATGCTGGGTGAGGAGGACAAGCAGGGCGAACGTCATATCCCGGCCGAGACGCGCGAGCAGTTCAGCACTCGCGACGGCGGCTTGATCCAGGTGACGAACATCACGTCGCACACGCTGGGCATCGTGCTGTGGGATGAAAATGCGATGGAGGAGTACGTCTTCCCGATGATCCCGAAGATGACTGCGATGCCGTGCGAGGTGAAGAATGCGTTTGGCACCGCGCAGGCGAACATGAAGAAGGCGGTCGTGCGCATCGTCGAGGGCGAAAGCACGGTCCCGTCCGAATGCACCCCGCTGGGCACGTGCTCGGTCGAGCTGCCGCCGTTCCTGCCGAAGGGTTCACCCGTCGAGATTTGCTATCAGTACAACACGAACCAGGTGTTGAGCGTGATCGTGGATGCTTTCGGCAAGCAGGCGAAGGCCACGCTCGAGCGCAATGCCGGGCTCAGCGATTTGGAACTTGCGCGCGCGACCTCGAACCTGTCGCTGATCAAGGTCGAATAGCGCGCCGCATTTTTGATTGACCGAACGATGCCGTTGCCTCTTCCGTTACCCGACGATCCCCGCAAGTGGGACGGTTGGCGCGCCTTCGATTCCGCGAATTATTACGAGCGGCTGTGCTTTTCGCCGGGCGAAAATCCCAGCGACGCGCTGATCGAAGACCAGTGCCGCCAGCTCCTCGTGTGGTGGCAGAAAAAACTCCCGCTCAAGAGCCAGCCGAGCAACCCGATCGCGCAGTTGCTCTGGTCCGGCATGGACGCCGCCCCGCAAAAGCTCAGCCAGGCGCGCAGCGAACTCCTCCGGCCCGAGAGCCGGGTCCGCATCGACGCGGAGATTCGCGCCAAGCGGCGCGAAGTCGGCCTCCTCGAATTCCGCCGCTTCCTCGACTTTGCGTTGTCCGACAACATCCTCACGAAGGAGGAGGAATCCAGCCTGCGCAAACTCGGCGAGGAGAAGGGACTCTCCGGTTCGGACATGGACGCAACGATCGAAGGCGAGTTACAGACGCGCGGCGCCAAGCGGCTTGACGAAATTCCGGCCCCGTCGCCCGTGGCGCGGGCGGTTCCCGCCACGCGGCGGATCCGGGCGGGTCGCGGAAGCCCCGCAGATGAGTTCAAGCGCATGCTCAGCCTCTCGGGCTTGGATTCCGATTCGATGACCGACGATCAGCGCGATGCGTTCATCAACATGGCGGAGAACCTCGGGCTCGACGCCGGCGACGCGGAAGACATGGTCGACGAATATCTCGATGGGACCGAGCAAGGAGCCGCGCCCGCCGCGAAAGTTACCCCGTTAACGACCCCCGCTCGCGCGAGCGCGGCGAGACCCCCCGGCCCCGGAGGCACGCAGCGGGTTGCCCCGGTCACACCGACCGTCGCGGCGCCCACCGCCTTGTCTGTCGACGAGGAGCGGGCCCGCTATCCCAACTTTTCCGCGGAAGCGATCGACCAGCCGTTCGTCCTGATTCCGTCGGGCTCATTCATGATGGGCAGCACGAGTTCCGGCGCCGCGGCCAATGAACAGCCGACCGCGAAGGTTAATCTTACCCGGTTCTTCATCTCGCGTCATCCGATCACGAACGAGCAATACGAGTTGTTCGATCCATCGCATCGCAGCAAGCGGCTGGTGAAGGCGGACAAGCGTCACCCCGTGGTGTATGTCAGCAGCCTGGAGGCGATTAAATTTTGCCAGTGGCTGAGCTCGCGGGAGCGGAAACGCTACCGGATTCCCACCGAAGCCGAATGGGAGTTCGCCGCGCGCGGGACCGACGGACGCACGTATCCGTGGGGCGAGACGACCTCCCGCGGCGACCTCGCAAATTTTGCGGACGCCAACACCGCGTTCGCGTGGAGCGATCGGGCGGTCAACGATGGCTTCGCCGAGACCTCGCCGGTCGGGGCCTTCCCGCGAGGCGCGAGTGCATTCGGCGTGGAAGACATGGCGGGGAATGTCTGGGAATGGTGTCTTGATTTCTACGAGGCCTACAAGGTTGCCGAGAAGACGAATCCGCAGGGGCCGCGCGCGGGCTCGCAGCGCATCCTCCGTGGGGGGAGCTGGAAGTCCCGCTTCAACAGCCTGCGGGCCTCCGCGCGCAGTTTCAACGCGCCGAATTTCGCGGCCAACGACGTTGGATTCCGCGTCGTCTGCGAGTGTGACTAGGCGGTAATGGTGGGGCGCGATCTCCGAGCGCGTTGGCGAAACAAATGCCGGCCGCGCCCGCGTTCGGCAAACTCTTTGGCATCGGCTGTGAGCCGCCCCGATCCATGCAGGTCTCCCCCAATCCAATCCCGCGGGGAAATAATTGCGTTGCCCGCGCGACGCCCGCACTTCACATTTCCGGTCACGGCGTTCCGCCGGGCTGCTGTCATGAACACCGCGTCAAATTCTGCCATCGGTGAGAATTCGCTCTTTACGGGACTGCCGCCCGAGGCGGTTGCAACCGCCGGCGAGCGGATGCGGACGGTCTTTTTCCCGGCGGGGGAGGTCATCTTTGAGGAGGGCGACGCGGGCCAGGATCTCTATCTCGTCCTCGCCGGCCGCGTGCGAGTTTCCGTGCGAGGCCGCGAGCAGCAGGCGGAAACATTGGAGACCTTTGAGACCGGCGACTTCTTCGGCGAGATGGCACTCGTGGACCATAGTCCGCGTTCAGCGACCGCCACGGCGGACGAATCCTGCCTGCTCGGCCTGCTTGACGAAGAAGCGTTCCGCTATGTGATGCACGCGGCGCCCGCGGAACTTTCGATGAATTTCATCCGCGCGGTGGTTGGACGGCTGCGGCGTTCAAACTCCCATTTCGTCGAGGAAATCGTGCGCAACGAGCGCCTCAGCTTGCTCGGCCGGATGAGCAGCTCGATCATTCACGATTTCAAGAATCCCATGGCGACAATTCTGTTCGCCTGCCAGATGATCGAGCGGAAGGCGAACGACCCGCAGATGGCGCGCTTTACCACGATCATCGATGGGGCCGTCGAGCAGATGGTGGGCATGACGCAGGAGCTGCTCGAGTACTCGCGGGGCAATACGCAGCTGAACGTTGAACGCGTGCTCGTCGGCACGCTCGTGGCGCAGCTCGAGGAACAACTCCTGGCGCGGCTGCCGGAGCAGGGGATTCGCGTCGAGCGGTCCATCGGCTACGTCGGCTGGGTGAATGTCGATCCCCACCGCTTTCTGCGGCTGCTCCTCAACCTGCTGAAAAACGCGCAGGAGTCCATGTCCGGGGGCGGCGTCCTGCGCTTCGCCGTGCAGGAGTCGGGCGACTGGCTGACGTGGGAAATCGCGGACAACGGCTGCGGCATGCCGCCGGACGTCCTCGCGCGGGTGTTCGAACCTTTTGTCACCCACGGGAAATCCAATGGCACCGGTCTCGGCATGACGATCGCAAAATCCGTCGCCGAAGCGCACGGCGGGGGCATTGAGATCGCCAGCGAGGCGGGGCGGGGGACAATCTGCGTCGTTCGCGTGCCGCTGAAGAGGTGACCCAAACGAGACCTCGAAGTACGTAATTCTCCGAATGTCGGCTTTTCTAGAAAGATATGACGTCATTCTGACTGAAAATAAAATTCTACCATATTAAAACACAAAATTATTTTGCTATCCGACATTGTGATCTCGTACTACCCGTCATTGGGTGTAGGATACTAAGACGTTAGGCCGCTCGCTTTCATCATGTCGTTCACATTTCTCATCGAAGTGAATGCGACATTGGAAGACAGCCGCTTGGTAAGCCGCATTCTTGATTTCAAAGAAGATCTCCATCGAGCTTGCATTCGTACTGGAGGCGCCGCGATTAGTGACGTTGGCGCAGTTGATCGCGCTCTGGAGCCATTGCAGCTCGTTGTTCATTCCAAGCGTTTTCTCGGGCCGATCACGGCGGCCATAGAGAAGGCGGTAGAGCAAAACCGAGTTGGCTCCAGCATCCGAGTCACTCGCGTGCGGGGAGCCTCGTCACCTAACCAGGCACTGGAGCGAACCGACTCGGCGGAGTGACA
>JANXRG010000051.1 GCA_025353105.1 Verrucomicrobiota bacterium | reverse complement strand
TCGGTCCCGGGCCGAAAGGCCGCGGGCTCCGCAGGTGTCGTCCGGACGGGTCGCCACGATGCAACGAGAACGCATTCATAACGGGTCGCCGCCACCGGCGCACCAGCTCGCCGCGCTGCACGGCATCCTCGATCGTCCAGTGGTCCTGGTCTTGAATCGCAACTGGCAGGCGATCAACATCCGGTCGCCGGCCGAGGCGTTCTGCCAGATGGCGGCGGACAATGCGACCGGTCTCGACATCACGGAAGACCAGGGCATGCGGCCGGTGCGCTGGGAGGAATGGCTCGAGTTGCCGATCCGCGAGTGGGATGCCGCCATCGGCACGCCCCGCCGCTTGATCCGCGTGCCGACGGTGCTGGTCCTTGCGCGCTACGACAAGGTGCCGCGCAAACGGCCGAAGCTGAGCGCGCGGTCGATTCGCGAGCGGGACAACAACCGCTGCCAATACACCGGGCGCACGCTCGCGCCGGGCGAAGGCAGCATCGATCACGTGCTTCCGCGTTCGCGCGGCGGAAACACGTCGTGGGAAAATTGCGTCTGGGCCGCGAAGATCATCAACGGCCGCAAGGGCGACCGGCTGCCGCACGAGGCGGGGCTCTCGTTGCTCACCACCCCGAAACCGCCGCCGGAAAGGCCCGTGACCTTCGCGCTGCGCAATTCGCTCGGCATCCGGGATTGGGATTTGTTCCTGCCGAAGCGGGGGTAACGCCGATTGCCGCGGGACGTTATTGCATCCGGCCCGCCGCTGAGGCCGGAGCGGGAACGGGTCGAAACTCGAAACTCGAAGTTCGAAACTCGAAGAAAGTGTCGAAGATTCTTGAAATGGGAAAAACTGCAGAAGGTGCCTCGTTCGCTTGATTGCCTGTTCCCGCTTAGGTTTGCTTGGAGTTTTGAGTTTGAATCCTCGAGTTTCCCAGAGGCCCCGGCCTCAGCGAGGCCGGCTACAACAACCTCCCTTCATCATGCGAATTCGCTTCCTCATCCTAGCTGTCACCGCGTTGGTCGCGCCAATGGGCGTCTCGGCTGCGCCGCCGGCGGCCCTCGTTTTCATGACCGACTTCGGACTGAAAGATGGCGCGGTTTCGGCGATGAAGGGCGTCGCATTTGGCGTCGATTCCAACGTGCGCTGCTTCGATCTGACGCACGAAATTCCGCCCTACAGCATTTGGCAGGGCGCGTACCGCCTGACGCAGGCCGCGCCGTATTGGCCTGCCGGCACGGTGTTCGTCACCGTGGTCGATCCCGGCGTCGGCACGGAACGCAAGTCGGTCGTCGTGCGCAGCAAGACCGGTCATTATTTCGTCGGTCCCGACAACGGCCTCTACACGCTCGTCGCCGAGAAAATGGGCATCGCCGCCGTGCGCGACATTGATGAATCAAAGCAACGCCTCAAGGGGTCGGAGGCTTCGCACACCTTTCACGGTCGCGACATTTTTGCCTACGTCGGCGCCCGGCTGGCCGCCGGGAAATTGAGATTCGACGACGTCGGTCCGGCTCGTCCAGCGGAGGTGGTCCGCCTGCCGCATGAGAAACCGCGGCTCGAGAAAGACGGCATCCTGCTCGGCGGCGTGCCGGTGCTCGATCTGCAATATGGGAACGTTTGGAGCGACATCGGGAAGGATCTCTTCGACTCGCTCAAACCGAAATATGGCGACATCTATCTCGTGAAAATTCTGAAAGACGGCAAACCCGTCGCCGAGGTCGAGGCGCCCTTTGTGAAAAGCTTCGGCGACGTGCCGGAGGGTAAGCCACTCGTGTTTCTGAACAGCCAGCTCGACGTCGCGCTCGCGATCAACATGGGCAATTTCGCGGAGACGCACAAAGTCGCCGGCGGCCCCGAGTGGAGCATCGAGCTAAGGCGAAGGCCTTAGCGGAAAAGTCGAAAGTCGAAATTACCTTTTGACCTCGGAGAAAAATTTGAAAGGCTATCTCGCTTCGCTCGGTTCGAAGAAAGTTCGAGAACGCGAACGCCGAAGTTGAGGTTCGATAAACGGGAGGGACGTTTCGCGCGTGGCTTCCTCCCACACCGCCGTTCCATCCGCAATATTTGGGACGTTTCGACGAGACGTCCCTACCTGACTACGACCGGTCCGTTCGCGGTCGCGGCGCGCAGTCGTTCAAGGGCGCGCGGAATGATTTCGAGAGCGCGATCGATTTCCTCGTCGGTCGTCAGGCGGCTCATGGAAAACCGGAGGCTGCCGCGCGCGCGGTCGACGCCGAAGCCCATCGCAGCAAGGACGTGCGACGGTTGCACCGACCCGGCCCGGCAGGCCGAGCCCGCGCTCGCCGCGAGGTTTTGTTGGTCGAGCAGCAGCAGCAGCGCGCCGCCCTCGATGCCGGGAAAATGGAGGTTGCTGGTGTTCGCGATGCGCGCGGCGGTGCCATTCACTTCGAGGCCGGGGACGCATTCCAGCAGCGTGCGCTCCAAGCGATCGCGCTTCGCCTGAACGGCATCGAGAATACCTTCGTGCCGTGCGGTCGCGGCCAATTCCGCCGCGCGGCCGAGCGCCACGATCGACGCGACGTTTTCCGTGCCGGAGCGTTGGTCGTTCTCCTGGCTGCCGCCGTGAAAATAATTGGTAAACGGGGCGTCTCGCCGCACGAAAAGAGCACCCACGCCCTTGGGACCATGGAACTTGTGGCCGGACAGCGCGAGGTAGCTCACGCCGGGAAGTTCGCTCAGATCGATCTCCACCTTCCCCACGGCCTGGACCGCATCGGTGTGAAATAGCACGCCGCGGCGGCGGCAGATTTCTGCGATCTCCGCAATCGGTGAGATCACCCCCGTCTCGTTGTTCGCCCAAATCACCGTCACAAGCGCGGTGTCGTCGCGAATCGCCGCCGCCACCGCGGCCGGATCAATCCAGCCTGTTTGGTCAGCCGGCAACCGCGTCACTTCATAGCCGCGCCGAGCCAGCCCTTCGGCCTGCTTAAGGATGGCGCTGTGCTCAAGGGCCGACGTCACAATATGCCGGCGCGTCGGAAAGGCCTTTAGGGCGGACTCGACCGCCGTGTTGTCCCCCTCCGTGCCGCCGCTCGTGAAAACGATTTCCTCGGGATCCGCGCCGATCAAAGTCGCGACGTGTCCGCGCGCGCGCTCGAGCGCCCGCTCCGCGCGCGAGCCGAGGCGGTAGGCGCTGGACGGATTCCCGAATTCCTCGGTCAGGAACGGCAGCATCGCCTCGAGCACGTCCGGCAGGACGCGGGTGGTGGCGTTGTTGTCGAGATACGTCAGGGGCTGCATCGCGAGATCGACCTAGAGCGTAAGTGTCAATCGGCCAAGACGAAACCGTGTCACGGTCAAGCTTCCGAAACTATGACAGGAAAGCCGCGCCCGCCAACGCCGGTTCGAGGCCGAGCGCGTCAGGAGTCGAGCGGCGGCGGCGGCGCCCCGGTCATCGACGGGCGTTGGCGGATGAGCCACAGGTTCCGGGCCGCGATCAAGGGCGTGAACATCGCGCCGAGCACGAGCGGGAGTTTCCCGACGTGAATCGCGTAAACGAGCATCATCACGCCGCCGACGAGGCTCAGATACCAAAATCCGAGGGGCACGACGCTCTGCCGTTTTCGCTCGGAAATGTACCACTGCAGGATGAAGCGGCTGGCGAAGCAGGCGTTCGCGGCGAGGCCAAAAACCGTCCAGGCGGTCATCTCCCCGGACGAAATATTCCGCAGTAAATTATCGAAAAAACTCGCGAGCATCATGGCAAAGGGATCATGGGTTCGACGCAAGGAACAGGGATTCCCCCGCCCCGCAACCGCCCTTGCGCCCTTGCATCCCGCCATTCCGCTGATTCCTTCCCCGTCTCCGCACTCTGGCCTTCGACTTTCGGCCTTCGACTCTTCTCTTCAATGTCCCTCTGGCAATTTGCGCAACCGCAGCTTCGCGATCTCGTCGCGTACGAACCCGGCAAGCCGATCGAGGACGTCGCGCGCGAGCTTGGCTTGCGCCCCGACCAAATCATCAAGCTGGCGTCGAACGAAAACCCGCTCGGTCCGTCACCCGCGGCGCTCCGCGCGATGCACGAGATGCTCGAGCGCGCGCATTTCTACCCGGATGGCGGCGGCTATTACCTGCGCCACGCGATCGCGGAGAAGCACGGGCTCAAGATGGAGAACGTGATCCTCGGCAACGGTTCGAACGAGATCATCGAGTTCATCGGGCACGCGTTCCTGCGGCCGGGCGACGAAGTCATCGCCGCGAAGCACGCGTTCATCGTGTACACGCTGATGGCCACGCTCTTCGGCGCGAAGACCGTCGAGGTCGACGACCCAAATTTTTCCCATGACCTGCCGGCGATGGCCGCCGCGATCACGCCGCGGACGCGCCAGCTCTTCATCGCGAACCCAAACAACCCGACCGGCACCATCGTAGGCCAGGCGGAGATCGACGCCTTCATGCAGGCTGTGCCGGAGCACGTCACCGTCATTTTCGACGAGGCGTACTACGAGTTCCTTAATCACCCGCCCGACACGCTCAAATACGTACGCGAGGGGCGGAACGTCGTGGTCCTGCGCACGTTTTCGAAAATTCAAGGCCTCGCGAATTTGCGCATCGGGTACGGGCTCGCGAGCCAGGAGTTGATCGAAATCCTGCAAAAGACGCGCCAGCCGTTCAACGTTAATGGAATCGCGCAGGCGGGCGCGCTTGCGGGCTTGGGCGACGTGGCCCACCAGCGCCGAACGAAGGAAGTTAATGACGAGGGCCGCGCTTATTTGCAGGCGGAATTCGCGGCGATGCGGATCGAGTTCGTGCCGAGTTACGCCAACTTCGTGTTGGTGAAAGTGGGAAACGGTAAGGCGGTCTTCGAGGCGTTGCTTCAGCGCGGATTGATTGTGCGCCCGATGGCTGGCTACAAGCTGCCCGAGTGGCTCCGCGTCAGCGTCGGCACGATGGAGCAGAACCGCGCGTTCATTGCCGCCATGCGGGAGATCCTCGGGGAGGCCCGCTCGGCTTTGTGAGGAGCGCCGCCCTACTCATCAGCAAGGCGCCGCCGCAGCGCCGCAGAGTCCCGCGCGCAGTGGAATACACAGTGGACGACGACGGTGGTGTCATGGTGGTCAAAATAGATCGCGTATGGGAACCGGTGGAGGAGGACGCGGCGGAATGCGTCAAAGCGAACGGGATAGGCGTCGGGGGCGTCGCCGATGCGCGCGAACGCCGCGCCCAACCCATCCAGCAGTTTTGTCCCTAAACCGCTTTCCTGATTTTCGTACCAAGCGTGGGCCTCGCGAACATCGTCGAAGGCTTCCGGGGTTAGGATGATTTGCCTACGCACGTTCAGACTGAATGCGCGCCCTCGCGCTCTCCCAAGGGATACCGGATGCTGGATCCGCGTCGAAGCGCGCTTTGCGAACACGCAACTCCTCCACGATCCCAGGATGATCGGGCAGGTCCGCCTGATCGTCGACGATGGAATTCCAAAGTTCCTCAACGATCCTCAAACGGTCGCTAACCGGGAGCTCGCGCATTTCAGTTGAAACGGACATGAGGAAAGAGTACGTCGGGCGCCGCGCAGACTCAAGCGGCAAGCAAAATGCCGCCCGGCTACGCCCCCGCAAAGGCCGGCTGCGCGCGGAGATTCAGTTCCTCCAGCAACGCCTGGTCCTCATCCACGCCGGGATTTTCCGCGGTGAGGAGTTTGTCGCCGTAGAAAACGGAATTAGCGCCGGCGAAAAAACAGAGGGCCTGCGCCTCGCGCGACAGCCGCGTGCGACCCGCCGATAGCCGCACCTTCGCGCGGGGCAGCGCCATGCGGGTCGTCGCGATCAACCGCACCAATTCGAACACGTCCACCGGCGGTTGATCCGCGAGCGGCGTGCCGGGCATCGCCATCAAACAATTGATCGGCACGCTTTCCGGCGCCGGATCAAACGAGCAGAGCACCTCGAGCAGGCGCAGCCGATCGTCCACGCTCTCGCCCATGCCGATGATCCCGCCGCAACACAGCGACATCCCCGATTCCTGCACCGCCGCGATCGTCTTGAGTCGATCCTCGTAGGTGTGCGTCGAGACGATCTCACGGTAAAACTCGGGCGAGGTGTCGAGGTTGTGGTTGTAGGCCGTGACGCCGGCCTCGGCGAGTTGCTTCGCCTCCACCGACGAGAGCTGGCCCAGCGTGACGCACACCTCCAGGCCGAGCTTCGAGACGTCGCGCACGATGTCGAGCACCTGCTCGAAGCGGCGGTCGCCCGCGCGCACGCCCTTCCACGCGGCGCCCATGCAGAAGCGCGTGGAGCCATTTTCTTTCGCGCGCTGCGCGGCCTCAAGCACCGCGTCTTTTTGCATCAGCGGCTCGGCCTTCACGCTGGTCTGATAGCGCGAACTCTGCGCGCAGTAGGCGCAATCCTCGCTGCAGCCTCCCGTCTTGATGCTCAGCAGGGTGCAGAGCTGGACCTCGTTTTCCGGCCAATGCTCCGCGTGCACCGCATGCGAGCGCGCGATCAGATCAAAAAACGGCGCGTCGTAAATCGCTTTGAGCCGCGCGAAACCGGGGGAGACGGAGCGAACCATGGGACCGCGATTAACGCACGAGATCGGCAAATGCGGAAGGGGGAAGTCGGAATGCGGAATTGGATGTAAGAAATCCGCTTCGGTCAGCCGGCGTAGCCGTCGGAAATTCTGACTTCCCACTTCCGACTTCCGATTTCTCAATTCCGACGTCTCAATTCGTCCAGCTTCCACCCGACGACGAGAGCGTTGGCACGATGCCGTTCAAAATGCCGCCCCGGTTCTCGATCCGGCTTGCGTAGGTCGTCTTTCCAATCGCGCCGATCATTTTCACCCCCGTCGCGTCGTAGAATTTCTGGCTCATGCTTTCGCCCGTGTGGCAGCCCCAGCTCTTCACGTAGGCCTTGGGCGCCCAGATGCTCCGGCTCAGGCGGGCCAGTTCGTCCTCCTGCATCCAGGCCTTCGAACAACTGTCCACCTCGTTGCTGTAATCGAACATGAAACACGCGCGGTTCGAGTGGCCGAAAAACTCAAACCCCGAGACCTTCACGCTGCCGCGCGGCTTGCCCCCATTGAAGTAATTGAAGACTTCTCCGCCGGAGTTGAACCAGACGAGATTGACCTTGTAGGTATCGCGGACGGAATTCACGAGGCCGACGAGGTCCCGGTTGTCCTGCCGGCCGCGCGTGACGTATCCCTTCCGGTAGACCAGCAGCGTGAGTTGCGTCGGGCTCCCGATCGGGATCGTGGTCTGCCGGAGTTGCTGGACCCGGGTCCGCGCGGCGCGGATAAAGCTGCCCCAAAAAACGTCGTGCGGCTCGGTCTTGAACTTCTCCCATTTCTCGATCGACGGACCGCCGACGAGGATGATGTATTCGCTCGACTGCGCGTGGGCCGCCGCGGGTTGGATGAGGCCGGGCGCCGCAAAGGCGACCAGGACGAGCAGGAACGGAAGAAGTCGGGTGCGCATGGAAATTCTCCCGCAATGGAACGGCGGGACGCCCCTCGCGCAACGCGAAAAACCGATTAGCGCATCCCCCGCCCCGCTGGGGCAATCGGCTGCAACTGGCCGTATTTCCCCGCCCAATCGGCCGGAAGACGCAATGGTTTGCCCTCGGGCATCCGGATCACCGCGAGCATCTGGCGGCAGCGCAGGATTTCCGTCCCGTCGGTCGGTCGGGTGATCGTGAACGCCACCCAGAAACGCAGCCGCTCGATGCGCTCCAGCCAGCCGTCCACCTGCAGTTTGTCCGCCAGCCGCGCGGGCTTCCGGTAATCCACCTCCGTCCGGACGACGACCGGAAAGATGTGCGTCGCCGCCATCTCGGTGAGTCCCATCCCGAGCAGCTCCGCGAGGTGCGTCCGGTTTGTCTCGATGAAGCGCAGATAAGCGATGTTGTGCACCACCCCGCCGCAATCGGTGTCAAAAAACATCACCTGCTCAAACGTGCTGATCCGGGGACGAGACATGGAAGAAAGGATGAAGGAACAGGGAAGAACGAGGAATTTCGGAGATCAAAATCCGGCGCAATGTGCCACCCGCGGGCAGCTCAGAACAGATCCAGCTGCGGAATGGGCGTCGCTTCGGCGACGGTAAAACCTTGTTCCTTTCGTTTCCCCGCGATTTCAAATCGCAGGGAAACGATCGCCTGCGCGGCGCAATGGATGTCGATATCCGCACCGGCGCGGCCGCGAACCGCGGCGATCGCCAGGTCGGGCCGGTTGCAATCGCGGCTGAGATGCCCCAGCACCACGCGCTCGAGGGCGTCGCTGGACTCGCGCAACTCGCCCACCGCGCTGGCCGCGGCGTCGTTGGAAAGATGTCCGTGACGCGAGAGGATGCGCTGTTTCACCGACCACGGCCGCTTCGTGTCCTGCTGGAGCATTGGGCCGTCGTGATTGGTTTCGATAAAGAGCGTCGTCACCCGGCGAATGCGCTCGAATGCCAGCTTTGTGACCTGCCCCAGATCGGTCAGCAGGCCGAGCGCGCCGGTCTCGTAATTGAGCACGAAACCGACGGGATCAGCCGCGTCATGCGGCACCGAAAAATTCTGCACCGCGAGATCCTCGATCATGAAATCCCGGCCGGTCTGGAATAACCGCCAGTTACGATGCTCCGTCAGTTGACCCGAGTGGCGCAACGCGTCGGCGGTGAGCGAGTTCGTGTAAATGGGCACATCCCAACGCCGGCAAAGCACCCCGAGACCGCTCGTATGATCGCCGTGCTCGTGTGTGAGCAGGACGGCGTCGATGTCGTCGGGCGTCAGGCCGAGCGAGGTGAGGCGCGCGAGAATTTGGCGGGCACTCAGGCCGGCGTCGAGCAGGAGACGGACGCGGTCAGTCTCAACGAGGGCGCAGTTTCCGGCGCTGCCGCTCCCGAGCACCGTGAGTCGAAACATGGCTGCAGTAAAACGGACGCTTGGGGTGCTGTCCAATGAACACGGATGAGAAACCGAAGATTAAAAATCCGGCGGAACCACGACTTCACCCGAAGGAACACGAATCGAAAGACGAGACTCGGGGCTGAAAGCCACTGCGACGGGACCCTGGTCCTTAACCACAGATTAGCGCAGATTTACGCAGATTCTGAAAACGGGGAGAATTCGGATCCAAATGATCGCCCATTCCCAGCCTTCTTCTCTTCCCAAAAAATCTGCGGAAATCTGCGTTAATCTGTGGTTCCACTCCCCCGCCGTTTCCGACCGGGCGGCGGCAAGGCGAGGATGTGCGTGCGCTTCTGCGCGTAGTCGAGCGCGTGGAAGAGCCGGATTTCCTCCAGTCGGCGCAGGTCGTTCAGCGAATCGAGAAACGCGGTATAGCGCGCGGCCAGCAGGCCCGTTTCCCGATAGCGCCCACGGAGCGTGACGTCGCGATATGCGTCCGGATCATTCCGGGCGAACAAGTGAAAACGCAGCCAGCGCCGGTCGGACCGGCTGATTTTCTGTGGCTTGCGCAGGAACGAAACGAAGAGCAGCAGCACCAGGTAGGTGTCGACCCCGGCCTGCAACTCGAGATGTCGCACAAACGCCTCGTCGTCGATTTCGCGCAGCCCGCGTTGGAAGGCGAGCGCGGCGTGCAGCGCATGGTTGATCTCCTCCACGAAGGCGATCAGGCAGCGAATGTTCGCGTCGGTCAGCGCCGCGCGCGGATCGTGCCGCTCCAGCTGCTCGATCAACCACCGGGAATAATAGATGCCGATGTGCAACCGACCGTCGGCGGCGCGCAAGAAAGTGCGCGCCAGTTCGCTGAGCTCGCGCGCCTGCGCGCCCGCCAGCCGGGAAAGCTGCCGGCAGCGCGAGCGGTCGATCAGGCAGTCCTCGAGGTTGATGCCCACCGACGCGTAAGTGCGCTCAAACAGGCGCTGGATTTGGCTGAACAGGGTGGTGGTCACGGCGGGGAAGGAATCAGCCAAGCAACGCGAGCCCGGACGCCGCGGCCGCGTCGTCGTCGACGTTGATCAGGCGCTGCGCGAGATCGTTCAGCGCCAGGCGCACGCGGCGAAACTCATCGCTCAGACATTCGAAAATATCCGAGAGCTGACATTCCCGCGCGACGTGATGCCGCGCCGCCAGGCGGAAGCTGCTCCGGCCGACCTCCTCGTAGTAGGAGGCATCGGGTGCCCCGCGCCGACTGCGGCGCTCAATCGACTCCGGGAAAATCCCCGTCAGAAACAGCGCGTAATTCCCCGCATACGTCCGCAGCAGAAACGCGCGCGCCGAATCCGCCGTGCGCAACGCGACCAGCAGATCACTGAGATACGTGGGGGTGCCCGCGTCCTCATCGCCGGGCGGACTCATCCGCCGCGCGTGGGAAAACTTCGCGAGCAGCGAGGCGATGTAGTCGCTCATCCGCCGGTCGTCGAGGCCCGCCGCGCGCAGCACGCGCCGCGTCAGTACGTAAAAATACAGCTGCGGCGAAATCGCCAACTGACCGTTTTGCGACACGATGGCGTGCGCGAGTTGCTCGTGATCGAGCACGCTGTCGCGCGTTTCCTCATCGGTCAGCAGCTCGACCAATGACACTTTTCCCTCGGGCGACCGGGCGAGAGTTCGTATGACAAACTCAAAATCCGCCGCCGTGAACCGATCCCGACAATTGGCTTGAATCATCGGGGATACAGTTTGAGCATCCCTTGTGCCAGAGAGTCAAGACAAGTCTGCGGCGATCCTGGAGCCCGCGCCGGACCCCGCCGCCCCGCCGCCGCGGAAATCGCGCCGGTTCTGGTTTCGATTCACGCTGACGCTCTTCGGCCTGATGACCGTGGCCATCATCTGGTCGGGTTGGTACGTCTATTCCAAGGGCTTCACCAAGCGCTGGCGCAATTTTCTCTCCGCCGAACTCCGCCGCTACGGCCTCGACGTCACGGTGCGCCGCATCACGCTCGATCCCTTCGAGGGCCTGGTCGCCCATGACGTCGTGCTCAAGCGCGCCGACCGCGACGGCGGCCCGGTGCTCACGATTTCGCGCACGGCGCTGGACATCAACCTCGCGCAGCTTTTCCAGCGCGAGACCTTCCTCAATTCAATCGATCTCCGCGACGCGCGGGCGATCATCCCGGTCGACGCGCGCGAGCCCAATGGTCCGCGCTTCGAGGTCAAGAATCTGCGTGCCAAGATCCTGTTTCCCCCCGGCCACATCCGGCTCACGCTGGCGGAGGGCGATGTCGAGGGCATCCACTTTTCCGCCAGCGGGCTGGTCGCCAGCTCCGGCGACACGCCGCCGTTCCTGCGCGACGACGCAATCACCGGCGAGGCGCTCGAGTCCCGCCGCAAGCTCGCCCGGGCGTTGCTCGACGAGCTGAAGAAATTGAAATTCGGCGGTGAACCGCCGCGAGTCGTCGTCGAGTTCGCCGGCGATCTGGCCAAACCGGATACGCTTCAAGCCACCGCGCGGCTAACCGCAGCGGGCGTGCAGCGCGGCACCTACCAGCTCAAGAGCCTGCAGCTGCTCGCGCGGTTTGAGGATGGACTGATCAAGCTCGAAAACGGCGAGATTTCCGACGCGCGCGGACGGCTCAACGCGCAGGGGGATTTCCGACCGGCGACCGGAGCCGCGTCCGGCCGCGTTCGATCCGACCTCGATCTGACGAGTGCGCTGGCGGAATTCTGGCCGGGTGCGCTGAACTACGGCCTCAGTTCGCGCGAGCCCCCAAAGGTGGAATTCTCCCTCCGCGCCCGCGTGCCGGGGGCGAACCCACCGCCGGATCTACCGGGCACCGACGCGATTCCTGATTTCGAAATCGTGGGCCGTCTCGAGTCCGGCAGCCTGACCGCTCGCGGTATCGCGTTCGAGGGGCTCAAGACGGAATTCTCGTGGCGCGACGGCCATTGGTACCTCCGCGGCGGCCGACTCGTGCATCGCAGCGGTGAACTCGTGGCGGACGTCATGAACGCGGCGGGCGAATTCAAGGCGAAGGTCGTCAGCACCATCGATCCGGATGTCCTCGCACCGCTGCTAATGCGGCCCGGGCGAAACCTGCTGAATGAAATGTCCTTCCAGGATTCGCCCCGGATTGAGCTCACCGCCGAGGGAAAATCCATCACCGATTTCGCCTCGATGCAGGCGCGCGGCCGCGTGGAGGTCTCGAAGACAAAATTTCGCGGCGTGCCCCTGCTGAAGGCCTCGTGCGACGTCGAGATCAAGAATCAGGCGCTCTCGTTCCGGCGCATCATGGTCGACCGCGACGAGGGCCGCGTCACGGCCGACGCCATCACCTACGATTTCGGGCACTTCGAGCTCCGCATCGACAACGGCCGCAGCAACTGCATTCCGAACGACGTCATGATGTGGATCGATCCGAACTGGATGAAGTTTGTCCGGCCCTACCGTTGGAAGCGTCCGCCCGCGGTGAAGGTGGACGGCGTTGTGCAATTCCATGGCCGGATGAACACGAAGCTGACCATCGACTTCGACGCACCTGCCGGCATGGATTACACGTTCGCCAAGCGAGCGCTCGTCATCACAAAATTCAGCGGCCAGCTGCTTTTCACCGAGCACCGGTTGCAACTCAACAACCTGCGCGGCGAACTCTTCGACGGCCGCTGGCGCGCGTCGGCCGACATTCCCGTCAACCGCCCGGGCGTTGCCTACAGCGCGAAGGTCGAGACCGAGGAAAGCGATTTTCAAGCGTTCGCCAAGACGTACTTCGGTTTCGGAGACACGCATGGGCGGATGAACGCCCGCTACGATTTCACCGGCCGCGGCGGCGACCCATCGACCCTCGTTGGGTCGGGCACAGCGAAGGTGGAGAAGGGCAATGTCTTCGCGATCCCGGTCTTCGGGCCGCTGTCGAGCGTGCTCGGCAAGGCCGCGCCGGGGCTCGGCTACGACAAGGCGAATCAGGCGTCGGCGGATTATACGACGAAGGACGGACGCGTGGAGACCAAGAATTTTCTCGTGAAGGGCGCGGGCTTTTCGATGTTCGGCAGCGGTTGGGTGAACTACCTCAACGACAAGATGGATTTTCGGGTCCGCGTGAACGCGCAGGGCCTGCCGGGCGTGGTCTTGTATGCGGTCAGTAAGCTCTTCGAATTCCACACCGACGGCCCGTTCTCGGATCCGGTTTGGAAACCGATGATGGGCACCGTTCCCGGTCCCGACCAGTCAAAGCCCGGCGCTGATGCGACGAAGCCCGTGCCGCCGACCACGCCTCCGCCCAGGCCGGTGCCGACTCCCCCGCCCACGCCGGCCGGGGCGGCGAAGTCGCGATGAAGGATGATTTGTGGTGGTTGATTCCCGATGAGTTGGCCGGGATGCCGATGCCGTTCCTTCATCCGGAGCGGAGGTCGAACGGAAATGGAGCCATCGACGCCTTCACGGATGATCTCGCCGAGCTGAAAGACGGCGGAATTCATGCTGTCATCTGCCTGCTGAACCTACCCGGGGACGGGGCAATCTATCGCGACGCCGGATTTGATTTTTTGTTGCTCCCGATTTCCGACGGCGCGGCTCCGACTCCAGAGCAGGCAGCGGAAGCCGTGCGCTTCATCGACAACCAGCGGGAGAATCATCGCGCGGTCGCCGTCCATTGCGCGGCGGGCCTGGGCCGAACAGGCACGATTCTCGCCACCTATCTGGTTGCCCGAGGCGCAAGCGCATCCGAGGCGGTGTCACGCGTGCGCGCCGTCGAACCGGCTGCCATTGAGACAAGCCGCCAATTGAATTTCCTGCACGAGTTCGAACATCGGTTTCGTCCGTCATAAAGAAGAGCGGACGCCCGACGGAATCACGCTATCTGTCTTTCATGCCACAGACCGAAACCCGCCGCACGGGACCCAGTTCCTTCGCGACCCTCGGTCTGATTGAGCCAATCGTGCGCGCGGTGGCGGCCTGCAAATACACGACGCCGACGCCGATTCAGATCACGGCCATCCCGGCGTTGCTCGACGGGCGCGACGTCATCGGGTCGGCGCAAACGGGCACGGGCAAAACGGCGGCCTTCGCGCTGCCGGTGCTGCAGCGGGTTGCGAAAATGACGACGCCGCGCGAGTCCAAATCGCCGCGCGTGTTGGTGCTCGAGCCCACGCGCGAGCTCGCGCTCCAGGTCGAGGGGGCTTTCGAGCGCTACGCAAAACATCTCCGCAGCGTGCGAATCTCATCGGCGTTTGGTGGGGTCGGCAAGTACGAGCAGACGCATCTGCTCCGCGTCGGCGTCGACGTGCTCGTCGGCACGCCCGGCCGGGTCCTTGATCTCCGGTTGCAGAGCCGGCTCGATCTGACCGATGTGCAGATTCTCATCCTCGACGAGGCCGACCGGATGTTTGAGCTCGGCTTCGTCCCTGACGTGCGCCGTTTGCTCGGGGTGTTGCCGCCGGAGCGTCAGACCGCGTTTTTCTCCGCGACGCTGCCGGACCCCATCCTGCGATTCGCCCGGGAGGTGATGCACAATCCCCTGCGCCTCGAGGCGAACCGGCGGTCGTCCGCCGCGCCGGGCATCAGCCAGCGGGCCTGCTTCGTCGAGAGCGCCAACAAATTCCCGCTTCTCGTTGAGTTGCTCCGCCGCGAGGAAAAGGGCCGCTCGCTCGTCTTCGTCACGGCGCAACGCGACGCCGACAAACTCGCAAAACGCCTCGAGAAAGAAGGTGTCGCCGCCACGGTCCTGCACGGCGGGATTTCGCAGACTGACCGCTTCGCCGCCGTCGACGGATTTCGCGATGGATCGATCAAGGTGCTAGTCGCCACTGACGTCGCGGCGCGCGGGCTCGACATCCCCGGCATCACGCTCGTGGTGAATCTCGAACTGCCGTCCGAGCCAAAGCAGTACGTGCATCGCATCGGGCGCACGGGCCGCGCCGGCGCGTCGGGCACGGCGATCGCCATTTGCGACGAGACGGAGCGCAAGCGTTTCCAGGGCATTCAGACGCTGATCCGGCAGGATTTCGAACCGCTCGTCGATCATGCCTGGCACGCGCCGGGCATCATGGACGATGTCATGCACCGTCCCGGCCACTGGCGCGCGCCGAGCTTGCATCCGGATCGCGTGCGCCACCACGCCGTGCGTATTCCGCCGCCGCGCTCGCGCAAACGCTGACCCGGGTCAGCGCCCGGCCTTCTTGCGCCGGCGCGCATACATGCTGTCGAGCCACACCTGGGAAATCACGCCGAACTTCGCCTTGAGCAACGTCCCGGCCGCCACGGAGCGCGTCACCTTGTGTTTCGCCTTGGCCTCGAGCGGAGACTCGCGGGCGAGCAGCGCGAGGGTGTCGAGCCCGATCAAAATTGGCAGAGCACAGGCGTAACGCATTTTCCATTCGCGAATCGCGCGCACGTATTTCCAGCCGTCGTCGAGCCGCGCGATCGTTTCGCCACGCCATTTCTCCACCAGTTTTCGCGCCTTCGCGGGCGACTTCGTCAAATCGTCGGGCGTGAGGCCGGCGACGGCGAGTTCGTCCTGCGGCAGGTAGCAACGACCGGCCGCGAGATCCTCCGGCAGGTCCCGCAGAATATTGATGAGCTGCAGCCCCTGGCCGTAGCGCTTGCCGAGCTTGAGCATCTCGGCCTCGGGCAGCCTGGCGAATTTTGTGGCGAGGTGCCGCTCGCAAAGCCGCGTCCAGAATTCACCGACGCTGCCCGCGACGAAGTATGTGTAATCGTTCAGCTCGCCCACGTTCGCGAGGGCTTTACGTTCGCGACCATCGCCGAAACGCACGAGATCAAGCGCCTGACCGTGGGCGATGCGGAGGATGACGCGTTGCACTTCCCAACGGTCCGGCATCGCGATGGACCCGAGCCACGCGAGGAGGCGCGGCGCATTTTCGAGCAGCGTCTTCTCCGCGCCGGCCGGCAACTTCGCCGTGATATCGCGGCCCAAGCGGCCCACCGCCTCGGTATCCGCACCGTATTTCATGGCATCGGCAAAGGCGCGCAGATGTTCGAGCCGCAGCTCGGCCGGGGCGGCCTTGACGGCGTCGGCAATTGTGTCGAGCGAACGCGCCAGCAGATACGCGAGACTGATCGGTCCGCGTAACGTCTCGGGCAGGAGCTTGATCGTCAGGTAAAAGGAGCGCGAAACATTTTCCAAAAGCTCGCCCCCCAGTTCGACGAGGAAATCTTCCTTCCGCGCTTTCGCGGGTGCGGGTGCGGGTGCCGGCGCGGTTGTCCCGGCTTTTTTCGCGGTCTCACGCGCCGGATCGCGCGCGGCGTCGCGTGGACCGCGCCGACCACCACCCGCGTCCGGTCGCCGGGAATCGCGACCGCGTTCCTCGCGCTTGCGGTCATCGCGTCCGCGTTCCTCGCGCCGCGGCGGACGCGCGTCGCTCCTCGGCCGGGCGGCTTCGTTCCGGCGCTCGCCTGGTTTCCAATCCACCGGCGCAGGCGGCGGCGCCCCCTCGGGCAACGTCGGCCCCAATTCCCGCTGGCCCCCGCCGGCTTCACCACCGCGTTCGCGGCCGCGTCCACCCCGACGGCGACGGCGACCTTCGCCTCCCCCCGGGTTGCCGGCGGGCGTGGCTTGCGAACTTGTATCGTCTTGAGGGGAATCCATTTGAGGTTTAGGAGCCTGTTGAAATACTGGCATGGCTGGGGTTGCTCGTCGGTCGCGGGGTCGATGGAACCCGCTCCTTTCTCGCGCCACCGCCATCCAGCCCAAGCGACGCTCGCGCGGGCCCTGCCAGTATTTCAACAGGCTCCTATGGAGTCAACTTGCGGATGTCGATCTTGTCCAATGTCGCATGACCAAGCTTGATCTGCTCGGCGGACCAGAGGTAGCCCGCCGCCTCGGTGACCGGCGGCAGGTGGGCCAGTTCGCGCCATTGTTCAATCGTGCGCAGCGCGACGGCGTCCAGCGCCACGGGATCGCGACTCGCGTAGATCGTCGCATGCGGCCGGCAATAATTCGGTTGGAATTCGGGGCCGCCCGCGATTTGAGCCACGAGACCATCCATGACGTTGAGGACAACCCGCGGGGCGATGGCGGGGTCGCTGTAGATTTCGGCAAGGTAAGGGTCGGACGTGTTGCGCGGCGCGGTCGAACCAGGTGACTTCAGAAACGTAAACCGGCGCCAGTTGTCGAGGTTCGGCAGCGTCATGTTGTAAAGGCATCCCGCCACGCCCGCGAAAACGCTGTCGGTCATCGTGGGAACGTTGATGATCTTCGTCACGTCCCTGGTCAGGATCGTCGCAAAATAACTGACGTCGCTCATCCGCCCGTCGTCCGCGACGGCCGGGCGCCCGCCGTTGCGAAATGGATCGCCCGGGGGCAGCGGCGCGTTTGGCAGCGTGGACGCGAGCGGCGAGCTGCTCACAAAATCGAGGTCGCCCCAAATCAACTTCCCGAGCACCGCCGCGGTAAAGGCCACGCTGCGATCGAAGCTCCGCGGCGCGATCGGACGGACCGCGGCCCCGATCGACGCGTGGGGCCCAAGGTAGCCGGCCGCCCGCAACTCGTCCTCGTCGCGGTCCCAGACCACGATTTGTGAACGCGGCACGCCCGCGGCAATCAGCCCGTCGATGATAGCCGCCACCACCGGCTTGCGCGTCGCGCCGATCGGCCCGCCGGCGGCCGCGATCTTGATGCCAACAACATCAGTCGGTTTCACCAGGGATCGCCAGGCGGACGCCACATCGGACTGGCCAGTGACCGCCGTGACGGCGCGATTCACCATCGCGCGAACGCGCCCCGCGTCCGGACGCAGACCGGCGACCGCCGCGTCATCGCGTACGGCGACGACGAGCGATCGGGCCGGGAGGTCCGTCGCGGGGGACGGGACCAGCGGCTTCGGCACCTCGGCAGCGGTGCTTGCGATGGCCAGAAGCAGCGACGCCGCGGCCACGCCGGACATCGCGGTAAATCGGCCAGTTCCAAACACGCCGTTATCTACATCGACCAGCCGCCCGCGCGAACGCCATTTTCCGCCCAACCGCATCCGCGCTATCCTCCCACTTGCCGGGCTCCACCTGGGCGCGTCCCCTCTGGCCTTCGACTTTCGATTTTACTCCACGCATCCCAGGACTTTTCGCTTTGCTCAAATCTCGACGTTCGACTTCTGCATGACCCGCCACGTCTACGTTCACATTCCCTTTTGTCCGAAGGTCTGCCCGTATTGCAGCTTTTATAAGGAGGCGTCGGACCGGAATAAGACCCAACCGTTTCTCGACGCCGTGTTGCGGGAGTTGGACATGCGGCGCGACGAGGGCATCGCGCTCCGGCCGCACACGATTTTCTTTGGCGGGGGCACGCCGAGCGCGTTGACGGTGGCGCAGATGGAATACCTGCTCGGCGGCTTGCGCGGCCGGCTGGATCTCAGCGAACTCGCGGAGTGGACGCTCGAGATGAATCCCGCGACGGTCTCGCTCGAGAAGGCGAAGCTGCTGCGTGACCTCGGCGTCAACCGCATCAGCATGGGCGTGCAGGCGTGGGACGCGCCGACGCTGGAAACGCTGGGCCGCGTGCATACCGCCGACCAGTCGCGCCACAGCTACGCGGTCCTGCGCGAGGCCGGCTTTGACAACGTCAATCTAGATCACATTTTCGGTGTGCCGGGACAATCGCCCGAAGCGTGGCGGGACACGCTGCGCCAGACCATCGCCCTGCAGCCCGATCATATTTCCGCGTACAATCTGACTTACGAGGAGGACACGGAATTCATGCGCAAATTCCAGCGCGGCGAGTTCGCCCAGGACCCCGACGCCGACGCGGATCTGTTTGAGCAGACCGCTGACTTGCTCGCGGGTGCGGGCTACGAGCCGTATGAGACGTCCAACTTTTCGCGGCCAGGCCGGCGCTGCGCGCATAACCTCGCCTATTGGCGCGGCCACGATTATCTCGGGCTCGGACCGAGCGCGTTTTCGACCGTTGGTGAGCACCGCTGGTCGAACGTGCGCGACACTGCGGCGTACACCCAGCGCATCCTTGCGGGAGAGTTTGCCGCAGATTTTCACGAACCCGTTTCTCCCGAGCTGCGGCGCCGGGAAAGCATCGCCTTCGGCCTGCGGACGAGCGATGGCGTGGAACGCGCGTGGCTGCAACCGTGGGGCGCACGCGTCGATGAGCTCGCCTCGCTTGGGCTGATTTCCACGGTCGGCGAACGCGTCGTGCTCACGCCCAAGGGTCGCCTGCTCGCCGATTCCGTGGCGGAAGTATTCGTCTAGCCACCGAGGCACAGAGGACACCGAGATGAAAGCGACCTCCGGCAAATCTGAAATCATCAATCTGAAATCTGAAATGCTGGAAACTCCCGCCGTTCTCACCGTTTCCGAGCTCACCGGCATGGTCCGGTCGCTGCTCGAGATCGAGATCGGCGACGTGTGGGTCGAGGGCGAAGTTTCGAATTTCCGGCGGCAATCCTCAGGGCATCTCTATTTCACGCTGAAGGACGAGCACAGCCAGCTCGCGTGCGTGATGTTTCGCGGCGCGACGACCGCGGGGGGAAGCCTACTCGCGGATGGAAATCGCGTGCAGCTCCACGGCGCGGTCACCGTTTACGAGGCCCGCGGACAATACCAGCTGATCGTCAAAGTCGTGCAGCCGCTGGGCCGCGGCGCGCTCCAGGCACAGTTTGAGGCGCTGAAGGCGAAGCTGGCGGCCGAAGGATTGTTCGACGCGTCGCGCAAAAAACCGATTCCACGATTCCCGCGCACGATCGGCATCGTGACGTCGCCGACCGGCGCGGCGCTGCAGGATATGCTCCAGATTCTCGCGCGACGCGCGCCCTGGGTGCGTGTGCTCGTGAATCCGGTCCGCGTGCAGGGCGCCGGCGCGGCCGCGGAGATCGCCGCGGCCATCGGCGAGTTCAACGCGTGGGCCCGTGGCGGGAATGCGGCATTGCACGTCGACGTGCTCGTTGTCACGCGCGGCGGCGGAAGCCTGGAGGATCTTTGGGAATTTAACGAGGAAGCCGTCGCCCGCGCGATCGCCGCGTCGGATCTGCCCGTCGTGTCGGCGGTCGGCCACGAAATCGATTTTACGATCGCGGATTTCACCGCGGACCTGCGGGCCCCGACGCCGAGCGCGGCCGCCGAACTGATTGTCCCCGACACGGCCGTGCTGCGCGCGAGTCTCCTTGCGACCGGCGAGTTGCTGCGCCGGTCTTTGAGCGACTGGACCGAGCGCGCCCGGGAGCGATTGGAAACGATTGCGCGCGGCGAACTTTTGCGTGCGCCGCGCCGGCGGATCGATGAGGAACGACAGCGCGTGGACCAGGCGGCCGCCGCGTTGATGCGCGAGACGCGCGCGAAGCTCGACGCACTGCGGAACGCGCTCGAACAGTTAGACACAAAGATTCGGCCCCGCGCGATGAAGTCGGCGGTGGAGGCGGGGCGGCAGGAAATCGCGCTGGCGGAGCGGCGTCTCGCCCATGGGATCGGGCAGCGGATGCAACATGAGCACGCGCGATTATTGAAGGCCGAGGGCCTGCTGCGCGTGCTCGGACCGCAGGCCACGCTCGAACGCGGATATTCGATTACGACCGATGAAAAAGGCGCCGCGCTGACGTCGGTGCGGGGGGTTCGTGCGGGAATGAAGCTGAGGACAAAGCTGGCCGATGGGGACGTCAGCTCGACGGCGGAGTAGGTGGAGAAACTCGAATTTCGAGTTTGCCGAATGGTCGCGTTCGAAGGCCGCATTGCACGCGCGATGAAGTCAGTCCAGATTCGGCACATACGTCCATGTCGTTCGACCTGAAATCCCTCGTCGCCGCCCGCCTCGGCGACAACTACGATCTGCACGAGCAGCACATCAATCCCACGCTCGTGCAGGTGCAGCGGATCATCGGCTTCGACCGCGTGTACGCCCGGGCCGAGGGTGCCTATCTCTACGACCCGGCCGGCAACGACTACCTCGATTTCCTCAGCGGCTACAGCGTCTTCAACACCGGTCGCAATCATCCGGTCATCAAGCAGGCCGTCCACGACGCGCTGGATCTCGATCTACCGAACATGGTGCAGATGGATTGCTCGCTGTTGAGCGGACTGCTCGCCGAGGCGCTGCTCAAGAAATGCCCGCCGCATCTCGACGCCGTCTTTTTCTGCAACAGCGGCACCGAGGCAGTCGAGGGCGCGATCAAATTCGCGCGGGCCGCAACCGGACGCTCGAAGCTCGTCTCGCTCCACGGTTCGTACCACGGGCTCAGCTACGGCTCGCTGTCGATCACCGATTCCGGAAATTTCCGCGAGGGCTTCGGTGATCTGCTCGCGGGCGTGTCGCACGTGGAATTGGGCGACCTGGCCGCCTTGGAAACCGCGCTCAGGGCGGGCGACGTGGCGGCGTTTATCATCGAGCCCGTCCAGGGCAAAGGCGTGCATTTCCCGACCGATGATTTTTATCCGCAGGCTCAGGCCCTCTGCCGGAAATATGGTACGCTGTTCGTCTGCGACGAGGTGCAGAGCGGCCTCGGCCGCACCGGCAAATGGTGGGCGCACGAGCATTGGGGCCTCGAGCCGGACATCATGACGCTCGCGAAATCGCTCAGCGGCGGCTACGTGCCATGCGGCGCGATCGTCACGCGCCGGAGCGTTTACCAGAAAGTGTTCAGCAGCCTCGACCGTTGCGTGGTGCACAGCACGACGTTTGGCCGGAACAATCTTGCCATGACCTGCGGACTCGCCACGCTCAGCGTGCTCGAGAACGAAGGGCTGGTCGAAAACGCGGCGCGGCGCGGCGACCAGCTCATGGAACGGATCGACGCCCTGCGCGCGAAGCATCCGATCATCAAGGAGGTGCGGGGCAAGGGGCTCATGATCGCGATCGAATTCGCCGAGCCACCGTCGTTCGCCGGCAAGTTGGCGTGGCGGGCGATGCACAAGATGGACGGAGGACTCTTCATCCAAACGGTGGTGGTGCCGATGATGAGCAAGCACCGCATCCTCACGCTCGTGGCGGGGCACAACATGGACGTGATCAAGATCCTGCCGCCATTGATCATCGGCGACCGCGAGATCGACCGTTTCGTTGACGCCCTCGACCAGACGCTCACCGCGGTGCGCCAGCCGGTCGGACCGATCTGGGAATTGACCGCGAATCTGCTGCGGCAGAAAGCTGCCGCGCGCCGCGCGGACAAGCGCCGCCGCGAGTTGCACGCGGCGTAGGAAGACGCGAAACGCAATTCAGGCCGAGGCCGAGAGCGCAAAGAGCCGCTCGCGGGCCTGGTCGATCCATCGCGTCAGGAACGCGAATGACTGGTGGAGGCGCAGAACCTTGGCGGCGTCCCGTTCGCCGGCGAGCGTCCAGTACTTGTCGGCCGCCCGCAATTCCTCGAGGAGAAGCGCCTCGCGTCGCCGCAGCGTCTCGAGCCAACCCTCCACTTCGCCGCGCAGGGCAAGTTGCTCGCCCGCCAACAGCGCGCGCGCAACCGCCGAGCCCGCTGCGTTCCTCCGGCCGAGGAAGGCATCGACCTGTCCCGCCAGCGCGGAGGCCGGGGTGAACATGCCCGCGACATCGGCGGGCACCGTGGCCGCGGCCGACGAGCGTGCGCCGGGAAATTCGAGATCGAGGAGGTGCTGCAGTCGGAGTTTCGGATCGCGCAGCGTGCGAAACGCCAGTTCCACCCCCGCGAATTCGGCAATTTCGCGCGTGGTGCCGCAGCCATCGGGATGGGCCGCGGCCGCGCGCGCCTGAAACGCCTCCTTCACGACTTCGGGCTCCAAAAATGGACGTCGTTCCAGATCGAACCGCGCGAAGCAATCAAACATCACGCGGAGAAACTTTCGCCGCACGAGCAATGCGCCACGGCGTTGGGGTTGGTCACTTTGAAGCCGCCCTTCTGCAAATCGTCGCTGAAATCCACCAGCGAGCCGCTCACGAACAGCGCGCTCTTCGGATCCACCACCACACGCACGCCGGCCGACTCGACCAGAATGTCGCGATTGGCCGGCCCGTCGACGAGATCCATTTTGTACTGCAGGCCGGAGCAGCCGCCGCCGATGACCGCCACCCGCAGAGCGCCCTGCGCGCGGCCTTGTTTCTCGAGCAACGAACGTAATTTGCCGCTCGCGGCATCGGTCACCTTCACAAGGCGCTCGTTGCCAATTTTGAATTGCACCGCTGGAGGGGCGGACACGGTGGCGCTCATGCGATCAGGTTACGCGCGCCTGGTCGAAAATGCCACCCTGACGTCACTCGCCCACCGCTTGGCGGTAGGTGTACCGATAGATTTGATCGAATTCCACCCGCTGCAACTGGCGCAATTCGACTTCCAAATCGGCATCGCCGAACCGGTATTGTTCGTAAAGCTGCGCGAGCAGGTAGCTGTCCCAACTCGATTGCTTCGACATGTTGGGCGAATCGTCCGCCGCCATGCGCAGCATCAACTGGAACGGGGGCAGCTCGCCCGCGCGGCGTCCGTACGTGCGCGCCACTTCGAACTCACCCATCCGCCGGAAAACCATCTGGCGCCAATAGTCCCCCAGCGACCCCGGCACGCTGTCGACCATCCGAATCGCGTCGGTCAGACCGTCGTGAAAGTAAAACAATCCGCCGCGCAGCAGTGGCAGCAGATCCAGGTTCCGCAGCCCCGACTCCGGCAGGATTTCATCGTCGGTCGCCTCGCGAATGCGGATGATCATCTCCGGGTTCGACGGGTCGGTCGGCATCGGACGGTGCAGCGCCTCGTCGTGCAGGAGCACGCGTTGGACAAAATCAGGGTATTCGAACGCCATGGGAATAGCTTGCCGGCTCTCGGCTGAAGCGCAAAGTGTTCCATCTGACCCGTCATGCCGCGAAAAGTTCCGCTTTGGAAAACCCCGCTCCCGTGGATCTGCCTCGTCGTCGGGCTGCAATTGGTGCTCGTGCTAGGCTTCGCCTTCCGGCTTGCGCGGGGAAAATCGACGGAGACCGCTGCCGCCGTGCCGGTCAACCCCGTCGCCGCCACTCAGGCGCGGCCGCTCCCCGCGGTCACGCCCGCGCCGCGCATGCCCACCCCGCCGCCCGATCCGGCCAGTGGCATCGGCGTCTCCATCAATGACGCGCTGGGCCGCAACTGGCTGGGCGTCACGTACCGCGGCAACGGGCGCGACGCGTTCTTCGCCACGCTCTCCAGCCGCGCCGACAGCGCCCCCGCGCGACCGCTGTTGGTGAAGTTTCCGGCCGGCACAGTCTTCGAGACCGCGGACCAGAAAATCCAGACGGTCCTCGCGCGCCCGGAAATCGTCTTTCTGGCGCCCGGGGAAAAGCAGGAGTTTCCGCTCGCGGGCGTGGCGACGCGGGTGAACACGCCGCCCGGCACCTTCAACCTGCTGGCCCGCTCCGGGCGGATCGCCGCACTCGATCCACTCTTCGCCTATCTCGAAAACAACCCGTGGATGTCCGTGGAGGCCATCCAGACCGCCGTGCTCGTCGTGCTCGAAAATCCGCCGCTCGCGGCCTTCGCGAAATTTACGCTCGTCTCCGCCGTGGTCGCGCCCGGCCAGAAGCCGTTGCCCATTCCAGGCAGCGGGCAATTTCGGGTGCCAACCCAGGATATCATCGCGGCGCTCATCGCGTTGAAGGAGATCGGACTGCCGCGCCGCGATCTGCTGCTGGCGGGCGAGCCGCAGTTAAAGATTGAGGCGATGATCGATCCGCTCGCGCACGCGGATGCGATGCGGTATTATGACATCAAGCCGGATCGCGAATGGGGCTATTGGCGCGAGGAATTGCTGAAGGGTGACATGAGCACGCGCCATTACGCGCTGTACGGCATCGGCCGGTACTTTCCGGACACGGCGCTGCAGATGCTTCCGGTTTGGGCGCGCCAGTCGAATCTGCCGCCGACGATGCGCGTGGCGGCGATCCAGTCGATGGCCGAGACGGGGCGAATCGAGGCGATTTCCGTGCTCCAACAAATCTCCTACGAACTGGGCACGGACACCGAGTTCGGCCAGGCCGCCCGGGCGGCGATCGGATTTCTCGAGAATCACCGTCGCGAGCCGCCCGCCGCCACGAAACCCATCGTGGAATTCAAGGGCGGCTGATGCGGGTCGCCGGGCAATGCCTGAGTTGATTTGGAATTCCGGCGCCGCCCGCCATACTGTCCTCTCCCCCACCCGCTCCGATTTCATCCGACTTATGCTTCCTTCGCTGCTGCAACGTCCCCGCCGCTTGCGCGCCTCCGCGGCCCTGCGCGCGATGGTCCGGGAAACCGAACTTCACCCGGGCGATTTCATCCTGCCGTTCTTCGTCAGCGAAAAAATCGCCACCCGCCAGCCGATCGCCGCGATGCCGGGCGTGGCCCAGTTGACGGTCGCGGAATGCGTCGAGGAAGCCGTCGGGGCCCATGGGTTGGGCATCCCCGCGGTGTTGCTCTTCGGCATTCCCTCGAAGAAGGATGAGCAGGCCAGCGGCGCCTACGCCAACGACGGCATCGTCCAGCAGGCCATCCGGGCCCTGAAGAAGGCCGCGCCCGACCTCGTCGTCATCACCGACGTCTGCCTTTGCGAGTACATGAGCCATGGGCATTGCGGCATTACGCAACAGCACGGCGACCACGCGAAGGTGCTCAACGACGAATCAGTCGAGCTGCTCGCGCGCACGGCGTTGTCGCACGCCAAGGCCGGCGCCGACATCGTGGCGCCGAGCGACATGATGGACGGTCGCGTGGGCGCGATTCGACGCGCGCTCGACAGCGCGGGGCTTGCCGACACGGTCATTCTCAGCTACGCGGCGAAGTTCGCGTCAGCGTTCTACGGCCCGTTCCGCGAGGCCGCCGAAAGCACGCCGCAATTCGGGGATCGCCGCACGTACCAGATGGATCCGGCGAATGCCGAGGAGGCGCTGCGCGAGGTGGAGCTCGATCTCGCCGAGGGGGCCGACATGATCCTCTTAAAACCGGGCCTGCCGTATCTCGATCTCCTGCACCGGATCAAGGAACGCTTCCAGCGGCCGACCGCAGTGTACCACGTCAGCGGCGAGTATTCGATGCTCAAGGCGGCCGCCGCGAACGGCTGGCTCGACGAGCGCGCCGCGACGCTCGAGGTCATGACGGCGTTCAAGCGCGCGGGTGCGGATTTGATCATCACGTACGCCGCGCGCGACGTCGTACGCTGGCTCGCCGCGTCATGACCCGGAGACTCGAAGATTTAAACTCGCGACTCGAAGAAAGTTAGGAAGGGCGGAAAGGATCCAAAAGGGCAAATCCGAGGCCGGCAATCGGCCTGAGGCCGTTCGCTTGACGAGCGGCGCAGTCGCGGCCAGCGTTTTCGTCATGCGTCTCCTGCCCGTCTTCGCCGCCGCGCTGTCGTTCTCGCTCCGGGCCTTCGGTCAGGCCGGTACGACCGCGGCCATCGACGCGGAGTACGGCTTCAATGGGGTGAAACTCGGCATCCCGATTTCCGCGTTGAAAGACGTCGAGATCGCCGAGGACGTCGGCCGGTGGCTGACGTATAAGGATAAGCGCCCTAAGATCCAGTATGGCGGATTCGAAGTGACCGAAGTCCTCTACAATTTTTTCTGGGGCAAGCTGTACTCCATCCACATTGAGGTGCACGACAAGCGCAATGTGCGCGGCGTCCTCAAGCTGCTGGAGCAGAACTACGGTCGACCTGACACGCTCGAGACGCAGCCCATCGCCACGCTCGACACGACGCTCGAGACGCGGGAGTGGAAGGGCAAGCGCGTTTATCTTTTGTACAAGAGCGCGAAGAACGGCCAGGGCGCGCAAATTGTCGTGGTCGACCGGCCCATCTGGGACAAACTGCAGGTACCCCGCGCGCAGGCCGCGAAGCAGAATCGCGAGTGGATGAAGGGGAGCTTCGCCAACGGCGACTTCGACGTCCGCCCAAGCAAGCCCTGACGGCACGTGATCGCGCGGGGCGGGCGACGGGCCGAAGCCCGCGTGAAATTTCTGTTTTTCGCGCTTGCGCGTTTCGCTCGCGCTCCCCATAAATTCGGGCTTCCGAGCAAAGGCGGCGCGAACGAATTGCGCGCAGGTTCGGCGCCCCCACTCCATCCCGGAAATATGATTCGCTTCGGACCCGACCTGTGTGAAACGAACGCGCGCGTGCGCCAGGGTTTAGGCGGCTGGTTAATGCGGGCGCGATTATCTCTCTTCCCCCTGTGAGCGCATTCATCCAACTCGTCTTTTCCGGCGTCGCGCTGGGCATGATCTATGCCTTGATCGCGTTCGGCTATAACATCACCTTCTCGACCTCGCGGACGCTGAATTTTTCGCAGGGCGATTTTCTCATGCTGGGCGCATTCACCGCGCTGAGCATCATCGGGAGCAAGCAGTCCGCGATTCCCATTTGGCTCCTCGGTCTGCTCGCCGCGGCCGCTCTTGGCGCCGTGCTCGCCGTCGTCCTGCTGGAGGTCGCCATCCGCCCCGCCCTGAAGACGGGCTCGGATGTGAGCTGGATTCTCGCCACCCTCGCGCTCGGCATCATCGCGAAAAACGCCGCGGAGCGCATCTGGGGCACGGACGAGTACCCGATGGGCAGCCCGTTCGGCCGCGGTTATTGGAACATCGGCGGGGTCAGCATCGATCCGAAGGAGGTGCTCGTCGTCGCCGCCGCCGCCGGCGTCATGATTGCCTTCGAGGTCTTTCGCCGGAAGTCGCTATTCGGCAAAGCCGTCACCGCCGTGGCTTCCGACAAGGACGCCGCGTCGCTCATGGGCATCAACGTTCCGGTGGTGATCATGTTCTCGTTCATCGTGAGCTGCGCCATCGCCGCCATGGGCGGCGTGCTGATCGGGCCCATCCAAATCGTGAGCTCGACAATGGGCGCGCTGCTGGGGACCAAGGCGTATGCCGTGTCAGTCATCGGGGGCCTGAATTCCGGCCTCGGCGTCATCGCCGGCGGGCTCATCCTTGGCCTGAGCGAGCAGCTCACAGCGCGTTACATTTCCACCGGCTACAAGGACACGCCCGGATTCGTCCTCCTGATTCTCATCCTGCTTTTCCGGCCGAACGGACTCTTCGGCAAGGCGACCATTAAGAAAGTTTGACCGCGCCCGACCGCGGTGCGGGAAACTCGAAATCCGAAACTCGAAACTCGAAGAAAACGCCGCCAGGGACAAAACTCAAAGTCCTAAACCCACCGTCCTTCCTGCAAGACCAAATTTCGAACGCGACATTTTCAACTTCCGACTTCTGCCTTGATTTCACTTTCTTCGAGTTTCGAATTTCGTGTTTCGAGTTTTTCCCGCCGTCCCCGCTGACGGCACCCGCCCTTCCCTTCGCATGGAATCCGTAAAACGCTACGCCCCCTACCTCGTCGCGATCGCGCTGATGTTCATTCCGAACTTCATCAGCAACGAGTACATCGTGCACTCGGTCCTCTGCAAGGTGTGCATCTATATCATCGTCGTGGCCGGCCTCGACCTCGTGGTGGGATACTCGGGCGATGTCTCGGCGGGCCATGCGGGACTTTTCGCCGTGGGTGCGTACACCGCGGCCGTGCTGATGTGGAAGCTGCATTGGTCGTTCCCGATTTGCATGGTCGCCGGCGCCGCGCTCGCGGCCATCTTCGGCGTCATCCTGGGTGTTCCGGCGCTGCGCCTGCGCGGTCCGTACCTCGCCGTGGCGACGATTGCCTTCGGCCTCATCATCCAGACCATTATCAATGAGGCGGTGCCGCTCACGCAGGGTTCTTCGGGTATCAAGGAAATTCCGCGGCTCATCTACGGACCCATCAATTTCGAAGGGAACAACCTGTTCTACCTCGTCTACCCGGTCATGGTTCTTTGCCTCTTCGTCGTGAACCACATCGTGCGCAGCTATTGGGGGCGCGCGTTCGAGGCGCTCAAGGAAAGCCCCGTCGCCGCGGGTTGCTCCGGCGTGAGCCGGTACCGGACCAAGCTCGCCGCGTTCATCCTGAGCGCTGCGTTCGCGGGTCTCGCCGGCACCCTCTTCTGCCACGTCGACAAATACATCGGGCCCCCGACGTTTTCCTTCGAATTGTCCGTGCTCTTCCTCATCATGCTGATCTTCGGCGGCACCCGTTCGATAATGGGCAACTGCCTCGGCACGCTGGTCGTCGTGGTTTTGCCCGACCTGTTCAATAACCTGAACGATTACCGCCTGATGATCTTCGGCGGCCTGCTGCTGTTCACGCTGTATTTCATGCCTGGCGGCATCGTGGGCATGCTGCGCAAGATCCTCGAAAAAACCGGCCTCATGAAAGCCCCGTCGAGGCTCGGCGTGCCGGCGTATGTCGTCGCCGGCGTCAAATTGGGCGAAGTCTCCGCCGTGCATCTGCGGCCCGGCGATGAAACCGGAAAAGGCGAGCCCCTGCTCGTGACCAAAGGCCTCTCGATTAAGTTCGGCGGATTGACCGCGGTCAACGGCCTCGACATGACGGTGACCCGCGGCCAGATCCACGCGCTCATCGGCCCGAACGGCTCCGGGAAATCCACGACCGTCAATTTGCTGTCTGGCATCTACCAGCCCACGTCGGGGGACATTCAGTTTCGCGGCCACCCGGTGCGTGGCTCGGCCGACCAGATCAGCCGCACGGGCATCGCCCGCACCTTTCAGAATGTCGCGCTCTTTGGCGACATGAGCGTGCTCGACAACGTCATGGTCGGCCTGCACCACACGTTCAGCGGCGGCCTGCTGCCCATCGTTTTCCGCACGCCGAGCGCGCGCCAGCAGGCGGCCGAAGCACTCGCCCGCGCGGACGCGCTGCTTGATTTCGTCGGGCTTCGCGCCCTGGCCACCGAACAGGCGCGCAACCTTCCTTACGGCAAGCAACGGCTGCTCGAAATCGCCCGCGCTCTCGGCAGCGATCCGTCGCTCCTGCTGCTGGACGAACCCGCGGCCGGCCTCACCGCCGGCGAAATTGCCGTCATGGATGCGATCATCCGGAAGGTGCGTGACGCGGGCGTCAGCGTGCTCCTCATCGAGCACCACATGAGTCTGGTCATGGCTGTATCCGACGAGATCACGGTGCTCGATTTCGGCCAAAAAATCGCGAGCGGCACGCCTGACCAAATCCAGGCGAACGATCGCGTCATCAACGCCTACCTCGGCACCTCGGGATCGGGTCACACGCTAGCGCACGCGCCGACCCATTGACCCGCCGCGCCCCCGACGCTTTTCGTCATGTTAAAAATCAAAGATTTGCAGGTCAGCTACGGTCCGGTCCGCGCGCTCCACGGCGTCTCGCTGGAGGTGCCGGCCGGCAAACTCGTCTGCGTCATCGGCTCCAACGGCGCGGGCAAGACAACGCTGCTGCGGACGATTTCGGGATTGTTGAAACCGACGAGCGGAAGCGTCCGGCTGGGTGAGCGCGAATTGGTGGGCGAAAAGCCCCATTTGATCACGCGCGCAGGCGTGGCGCATTGCCCGGAAGGTCGCCGCGTGTTTCCCGATCTGTCGGTCACCGACAACCTCGTCCTGGGCGCATTCACGCGGCTGAAACAGATCGGCCAGGTGGAGATGCACAAGGGCATGGAAAACATTTTCGCGCTCTTCCCGCGCCTGCAGGAGCGGCGCGAACAGCTCGCCGGTACGCTATCCGGCGGCGAGCAGCAGATGCTCGCGGTCGGCCGCGCGTTGATGTCGCGGCCCGAGGTGTTGCTGCTCGACGAACCATCCATGGGTCTCGCGCCCATCATCATCGACGAGGTATTCAAACGTCTCGCCGAACTGCGCGCGCGCGGCATCACGATGCTCCTCGTGGAACAGCTCGCGTTTCGGGCACTGGAGGTGGCCGACTACGGCTACGTGATCGAGCACGGCAAGATCGAGATCGAAGGCACCGCCGAATCGCTGCGCAACGACCCGCGCGTGAAGGCCGCGTACCTGGGCCAGGCCGCGGCGTAGGTGGATGGGCTCGTCCAGCCAACGCCAAGGCCCATCGCCGCAGGCGCAGACTCAATCGATGCGATGTCGCAGCCGGGAACAATTTTCCGTTGCGCAGCGTGCCTTTGCCATCCCGTCGGGGACGTCGCGAGCGACCTCACCGCAAAAATCTTCCGAGATTCTCGTCCTCCCAGTTCTGCGCGCGCCGGAACCAGGGAAACTTGCGCTCCCGGCGGACGAACTCCTCGGTGTGCACGCGCCGGCGTCCGCTCGGCAGCGGCACGTCCGGCACCACCGAGTGCAACATTTCGTGGTAGATCACATATTCCAGAAACCATGGCGGCACGAACCGCTGATCGAGCAGCGGATGGATCCGGATGATGCGGTCCTGCTCCTGAATCGTGCCAAAAACAAAATACTCGCGCGGCGGAAGCTTCCGCCGGCGCCCCCACGTGATCTTGTAGCGCTTGAGCACGCGATTGAAATATTTCGCGTTCAACCGGTCGAAAATCTCCTGCAAATCAAAGTACTTCCCCTCCGGCTGGAACCCGAATTGCCGTTGGATCGGCCGGGCCCCCGGATGCGCAAT
>JANXRG010000059.1 GCA_025353105.1 Verrucomicrobiota bacterium | reverse complement strand
CGCGGTCCTGTCCACGATTCGTCCAAACCTCCCCCCGGATTCCGCCCGATGAGCTTTGAAATTTTCACGCAGCCTTGGGCCGATTCATTCCGCGAACAGGTTAACCGTAACGCCGACCATCGCCGCGCCGCGAGCACGTGGGAACATCCGGTCGCCCTGGCGGTGGAACCATCGCCCGCCGTGCCCGGCGGCCGCCGCTTGCTCCTCGATCTCTGGCGCGGGGATTGCCGCGCCGCGCAGGTCGTCGACGAAGCCGGCAGCGAGCGCGCCACGTTCATCCTCAGCGCGCCCATCGAGCAGTGGAAACAGATCTTCTGCGGTCGATCCGACCCGATTCTCGCGCTTATGCAGGGCCGCGTGAAATTGTTGAAGGGCGGAATGTTCGCGCTGGCCCGCAACGCCACCGCCGCCAAGCAGCTCGTCCTTTCCGCCACGCGCGTGCCGACGTATTTTCCCGGCGAACCCGAACCGCCCGCCGTGCCGGCAGCCAACCCGGTCGCACCGGCGGCGCCCGTTTCGCATGAACGCGCCTCGCGCAATTCGCTACGAAGTCTCGGCCCGCAGGGTCTGCGGCACGATTCGCTCCCGATGAAGCTTTATCATCAGGCCAAGCGCGTCGGCGGGTGGAATCCGCAGGACATCGACTTCGCCACCGACCGCGCAGACTGGGCGCGGCTCAACGAGCGGGAGCACGACGTCATTCTCCGCCTGACCGCATTGTTCCAGGGTGGCGAGGAATCCGTCACGCAGGACATCCTCCCGCTCATGCTCACGGTGGCGCGCGAGGGCCGGCTCGAGGAGGAGATGTTTCTCACCACGTTTCTTTTTGAAGAGGCGAAACATCTCGAGTTTTTCCGCCGCTTTGTGGACGAGGTTATCGGCGGTCCGCAGGCCGGCGATCTCGCGCGCTTCCAGACGGCTCCGTACCGCGAGATATTTTTCGAGGAACTGCCGGGAGCGATGGGCGCGCTCCTCACCGATCCTTCGCCAGCGGCGCAACTGCGCGCGTCCGCGACCTACAACATGGTCGTCGAGGGGACGCTCGCCGAGACGGGCTACCACGGATATTACGCGATGCTGGAAAAGCTGAATCTCCTGCCTGGCCTGCGTCACGGCATTGGGTTGCTCAAGCGGGACGAATCGCGCCACATCGCGTACGGCGTGCACCTGCTGACGCGGCTGGTCGCCGCGGACCATTCGCTCTGGCCGGTGCTGGAATCGCGCATGGGCGATCTGCTCGAGCCCGCGCTCGGCATTATTCGCAGTTTGTTTGAGCCCTACGGCGACGACGTGCCGTTCGGTCTGGTCCAGGACGACTTCATGGAATTCGCGATGAGCCAGTTCAAAGGCCGCATGCATCGCATCGAACGCGCTCGAATTCTCACGCCGGAAGAAGTCGAGACCGAAGCGACCGACGAAGCGTGACTTACTTGTCGATGAATTCCATCAGGTCCTGCTGGAATTTTTCCGTCACTTCAAAGTGCGGGACATGCCCAACCCCCGCATAGACGACATACTTGCTCCCGGCCGGAAGTTGCGCAGCGACTTTCTTCGCCAGCTCGGCATTCAGTCCGAGGGTCGACCGCACCTCATCGCTCACGCGGTTCTTGCCGATCGCCGCCCGATCCTTTTCGCCAACGATGAGCAACGTCGGGCACTTCAGCTGGCCAAATTCATAGCAGACCGGCTCGCGGAAAATCATCTGATACGTCAGCGCGGACGCCTTTGCGACGCGCGGCCCCTCCCCGCCCTGGAAGGCCCGCGACTGCAGTTGCGCCCAAACCCCGTACTCGGGCATCCACTTGGGATAGTAACCCTGATGGAATTTCAGCGCGCTTTCCTCGTTTTCTGCGAGAGCCGCCTTGGTCAACTCCTCCGTTTCGATCGCCGGCACCTTGACGCGGTAATCCTCCATTCCGATCGGATCCTCGAGCACCAGGCGCTCGACCGCGTCCGGGTACGTCAAAGCAAATCGCGTGGCGACCATGCCGCCCATCGAGTGCGCGATGACGGTCACCTTGCTCAGGCCCAGTTGCGTGACCAGCGCCTTCGTCGTCGAAACGAGCGTGTAGAACGAATACGCGATCTCCGGCTTCGACGACCGGCCAAAGCCAATTTGATCCACGATGACGACGCGCCAGCCATTCTTCACGAGCAGTTGCGCGGTGTCGCGCCAATAGTCACCGAAGAAATTCTTGCCGTGAAAAAGCAACGCGGTCTTCCCGTTCGCGGTCCCGATCGGTGCCACGTCCATGTATGCCATCCGCACGGCCTGGCCGTCGACGGTCAGCGGAAAATATTTTACCGGGAAGGGCGACGGATAATTCTCCAAGGCCGAACCGACGATGGCCGGGACGGACGGAAATTCGGCGGCGATGACCCGGGTCGCCGAGAGCAAGAGGGCGGCCAAACCGGCCGTGGAAACGGGGATCTTCATTTCGGTTATTTGTCCGCGTTCACGAAAATGCGCGTCCGTATTGATCCGGAACCTTTGGCTGAACTCCCAGAGCCTTGGCCGCCGTGATCGGCCAGTAGGGCGACCGCAGAAACTCGCGGGCCATCAGCACGAGGTCAGCCTTCCCGTCAGCGATGATGCCCTCCGCCTCGGCAGGCTCGCGAATCATGCCCACGGCCGCGGTCGCGATTCCCGCGTCGCGCCGGATCGCCTCCGCAAACGGCACCTGGTAAAGTGGTGCCACCGGGACGTTCGCGTCGCTCACCGCCCCGCCGGACGAACAATCGATCACGTCCACGCCGACCTCGCGCAACTTTTTCGCCAGCGCAATCGACTGAGCGAGATCCCATCCGCCCTCGACCCAATCCGTCGACGAAATGCGCACGAAAAGCGGCATTCCGTCCGGCACGACCGCGCGCAGGTCGGTCGCCACGTGCACGACAAGTCGGCAGCGATTCTCCAACGTGCCGCCGTACTCGTCCTTGCGATGGTTGCTCAACGGCGAATAGAAACTGTGCAGCAAATAGCCGTGCGCGGCGTGAATCTCGATCAAGTCGAAACCCGCCTTCACCGCGCGCCGCGCCGCCCGGCGGAATTCGTCGCGCAGCTTGCCGATACCCGCGAAATCAATCTGCTGCGGCACGGTATGGGCCGGGGTAAACGGGATCGCGCTCGGTGCGACGGGCGTCCAGGCATCCGCCTCACCGGCAAGAATGGGCTTGCCTCCCTTCCACGGCGCCGTGGTGCTGGCCTTGCGCCCCGCGTGCGCGAGTTGGATGCCGGTTGCCGCCCCTTGCGACTTCAGGAACCGCACGATGCGCGCCAGCGGTTCCGCGTGTTCGTCGGCCCAGATGCCGAGGCATCCCGGGGTGATGCGACCGTCGCGCGATACCGCCGCCGCCTCGGTGATCACAAGACCCGCGCCGCCGACCGCCCGGCTGCCGAGATGCACGAGGTGCCAGTCCTCCGCCAGGCCCTCGGTCGCCGAATATTGACACATCGGCGACACCACGATGCGGTTCTTCAACGTGAGTCCGCGCAGCGTGAGCGGGCGAAAAAGGTGCGGATTGGTAATCATGGAGAGCTTCCGTCGCGGCGCGTCGGCGCTGCCGTCGCTCGGCTCCGCCTGACAAATGGCGAAACCAGAACGACAAACGAATCAACAATGCCGGATGCCGAATGTCGAATCCCAAACGGCCCCGGCCCACGGTCTCCCGATCGGTTTCGGAATTCGTCATTCATTCGGGCTTCGTCATTCGGAGCGGAGCGACGTCCCATTTATCAACGAGCCGGCGCAGTCCCGGCTCCTCGCTCAACGCGCGCATTTCATCCGGCGTAAACCAGCGCAATTCCTTGCTCTCGTCGCTCCGCACGGGAACCGCATGCCGCGGGGCACGCAGCAGAAAGCGAACGTCGTAATGGAAATGCTCCGGCTCGCCGCGCGGCGGGTTCGCGGGGATGACGTGGATGTCGAGATCCATCGGGTCCCACTCAATGGGCACCAGTCCGGCCAAACCCGATTCCTCCTGCGCCTCCCGCAGTGCCCCCGCGAGCAGATTCGGATTTCCATCGCAGTGGCCACCGAATTGAAGCCAGCGTCCAAGCGAGCCGTGATGGGTCAGCAGCGTCTTGGCGCCGTCCCAACGGATCACCAGCGCGCTCGCCGTGAAGTGCGCCGGAAAACAGGTGCGCAGAAAACAATCTTCCCGTTCCGCAAGCAAACGCAGCATGTCGTCGCGAAAGCGCGCTCCTTCGGGCGACGCGTCCACGTCGAGCCGCTGCAGCCAGTCCCGGAAGTCCTCGCGCGCTTTCATGTCATGACACAGTTCGTCGCTGCGCGCCGAACAACGCCCACAGCGGATTTTCGCGTCGGTTCCGAGGTTCGGGCTTCGTCCCGTATTCGAGCTTCGTCATTCTGGTTTCGTCATTGCGCAGCTGATGTTCCCCGGCCAACTATTCCCTTCCCCAACCGTCACCTCTCACCGCCAGCGACCTTCCCCTCTCATGCGCGCCCTCGTCAAGAAATTCGCCAAACCCGGCCTCTGGCTCGAAGACGTCCCAGCCCCGGAGGTGGGCGAGGACGACGTGCTCATCCGCGTGCTGAACTCCTCGATCTGCGGCACCGACGTCCACATCTACAATTGGGATGCTTGGGCCCAAAAAACGATTCCGGTCCCGATGGTGGTCGGACATGAATTCGTCGGGATGGTCGATCGCATCGGCTCGCACGTGCATGACTTCCATCCCGGTGATCTGGTCGCGGGGGAGGGTCATGTCGTGTGCGGACGATGCCGCAACTGCCTCGCCGGACGGCGTCACCTTTGCCCGAACACGAGCGGCGTGGGGGTGAACCGCCCCGGCGCGTTTGCGGAATATCTCTCGCTGCCCGAGACCAACGTCTGGCACTGCGATCCCAAAATTCCGCGCGAAGTGCTCAGCTGCTTTGATCCGCTCGGCAACGCCACCCACACGGCGCTCTCGTTCGACCTCCTCGGTGAGGATGTCCTCATCACCGGCGCCGGGCCCATCGGCTGCATGGCGGCGGCCATCGCGAAACATGCCGGCGCGCGCTACATCGTGGTCACCGACGTCAATCCATACCGCCTCGATCTGGCGCGCAAGCTCGGCGCGACGCTCGCGGTGGACGTCAGCAAGGAGGACCTTCGCGCCGTGATGGAAAAGATCGGGATGAAGGAGGGTTTCGATGTCGGACTCGAGATGAGCGGGAACATCACCGCCTTCAACCAGATGCTTTCCGCGATGTGCCACGGCGGAAAAATCGCGCTGCTCGGCATCATCGGAAAATCCGCGCCAATCGATTGGGACACGGTCGTCTTTAACGGCTTGACCATCAAGGGAATCTACGGCCGCGAGATGTACGAGACGTGGTACAAGATGACGGCGATGATCCAGAGCGGCCTCGACATCTCGCCCGTCATCACGAACCGGTTCGACTACCCCGATTTCGAAAAAGGTTTCGATCTGATGCGCGCCGGCCAAAGCGGGAAGATCGTCTTGAAGTGGTCAGAGTAGTTTGGCGATGTGCAAATGGACATAGACAGAATTGACGGAATTTATTGAATTAGTCGTCAGCAGGATGTGTGAAAAATTGCCTCTGAAAGCGCAACCATACGATTTGGCCGGTCAGGTGATTGGACTGGCAATGCGCGTCATCGGACCTTGGGTCCGGGATTTCTCGAAACCGTTTATCGCAACGCGCTTTGTCTGGAGCTAGCGGACGTCTCGCTGAAATTTGAAATCGAGCAGGATCTCACTGTGCACTTTCGCGATCGAATTGTTGGCTCGTATCGCGCAGATCTAATCGTTGACGACGAACTCCTCGTCGAGATCAAAGCTGTCCAGGCAATACGTCCGGCGCACGAGGTGCAGCTCGTGAATGACCTAACGGCCACCTCGTTGGAAACGGGTCTCCTCCTCAACTTCGGAAACGCTTCGCTTCAGTTTAAGCGCCGGACTCGGACGTTACGCCCGAAAAATCCGCCCAATTTACAGTCATAATTCTGTAAATTCCGTAATCCCGTCTAGGCCACGTCCCGCTTGGGCCTGCCGTCCCATGCGTCTGGTCGATTCCGAATTCAAACCGGATCGGTCAGTTCACGCGAGCGGCGGCGCGGGGATTCCCCTCGAGCTCGAGTACCATCCGCCGGATATGCCGGTAACTCTGCCTCGGACGCAAAATCCGCAGGCTCTCCTGATCATCGCCCCATTGGAGAATCTCGATCGGCACCGTGCGCACGCCCCATTGGTTCATCGCGCCCTTGGTCGGCGTGTAGAGATCAATGGTATTCCGCCCGGAGAGCGCAAAACCGTAGTCGTCCACCCGGTAAAGCTGGCCACTCGTTTGCACGCGAAAGGTCGTGCCGACGGGCCAGCGGGACCAATCCGCCGCCGCGCTGCCGTAGACCACCTCGCGCCCCGACGAATCAATCCCCCGCGGCGCGGTCATCGGCTGCGTGGTGGAGCGGGCGGGCGTGGCCGCCGTCGCGCGCGCAACCGGCACATCCCCCGCCGTCGCGCGAAGGAATGCGACGCGACGCGCTTCCTCGGATTCCGTCGCCGCGCTGCTCGCAACCGGAATCGCCCGGGCCACGGAGACTTCCGATGCGGTCGGCACACCGGGGTCCTCCGAAGCACCCGACGACGGACCCGCCGCACGCAACGTCGTGCCGAGGGCGTTGCGGTTGCCGTAGGCGAGATGATCCGACTCGGTGTGCGTGTAAGCCGTGGTCCGCACCGTCTGGAGACGCGTTCGCGCCAAGGGAGTCTCGTACTTGGGAAGAGGCGTCGACCCACAGGCCGCCAGACCAAGAACGGCGGCGGTGGCGACCACGCTGCGAATCAGACGAAACACGCGAGCGGACATCGGGTTCAGCCATCATCCGATCTTTTTCCCGGCCCGCAACCATTCTCGATCTCCGCCCGAAAGTTTTCCCGGAGTTCTGGATCAAGACGCGACACCGCACGGGGCCTTTTTTATTCCCAAAATTCTGTTAAGACTTTCTTCTCCCTTCCCTCGTTTTCGCCGTTCCTTCGAGTTTCGAACTTCGCGCTTCGAGTTTTCGCCTCCCATGATCCCCGCCTTCCGCACCCACCTCGAATCCACCCTCGCGTCGATTCAATCCGCCGGTCTCTTTAAACGCGAGCGCGTCATCACAACGCCGCAATCGGCCCACGTCAAGACCACCGAGTCGGCCAACGATGTGCTGAATTTCTGCGCGAACAATTACCTCGGCCTCGCCGACCACCCGGAAGTTGTCGCCGCCGCGAAGGCGGCGCTCGACCGGTGGGGCTTTGGGCTCGCCTCGGTCCGCTTCATCTGCGGCACGCAGGAAATCCACAAGCAGCTCGAGACGGCGCTTTCCGTATTTCTCGGCACGGAGGACACGATTCTCTATCCGTCCTGCTTCGACGCGAATGGCGGCTTTTTTGAGACGCTGCTCGGACCCGAGGATGCCGTGATCAGCGACGAGCTGAACCACGCGTCAATCATCGACGGCATCCGGCTCTGCAAGGCCGCGCGCTACCGTTACAAGAATGGCGACTCGAACGATCTCGAGGCGAAGCTCAAGGAGGCCGACGCCAAGGGCGCGCGGTTCAAGCTGGTCACCACCGACGGCGTCTTCTCAATGGATGGCCACATTGCCGATCTCAAATCAGTTTGTGATCTTGCGGAAAAATACGGGGCTCTCGTGCACTTCGACGACTGCCATGCCACGGGTTTCCTCGGTAAGACGGGACGCGGCACGCACGAGCATTGTGGGGTGAAGATGGATCGCTTCGCCGCGACAACCGGCACGCTCGGCAAGGCGCTCGGTGGCGGCAGCGGCGGCTACACGAGCGGCAAGCGCGAGGTCATCGCCCTCCTGCGTCAGCGTTCGCGGCCCTACCTGTTTTCGAACACGATTGCGCCACCCATCGTCGCCGCCGGATTGAAAGTGCTCGAAATGCTCACGCGCTCGACCGAACTCCGCGATCTGCTCGCCGCCAACACGCAGCGCTTCCGCGCGGGGCTTACCGAGGCCGGGCTCACGATCAAACCCGGCACGCACCCCATTGTCCCCGTCATGCTTGGCGACGCCGCGCTCTCGCAGCGCTTCGCCTCGCGCATGCTTGAGAAGGGCGTGTACGTGGTCGGCTTCTTTTACCCCGTCGTACCGCAGGGTCAGGCGCGCATCCGCACCCAGGTGTCGGCGGGTCACCGCGTCGAAGATCTCGATTTCGCCATCCGCGCGTTTGGCGAGGTCAAAGCCGAGTTGGGAGTGTGACCGTCGCTTCGCTCCTAAATGCCAAATTTCGAATGCCGAATGCCGAACGGTCGACGGTAATCGCACTCGTCCCCGGGTCCGGAATTCGTCGTTAATTTGGGGTTGCCTCCTTTGGCTCCCGCCTCCGTCGCCGCTACCCTGCGCGGCTTGACCGGCTGTCTCGGTCCACCCCGTGAACCTCGGCTCGTCATTCTGATTTCGTCATTCGGAGCGAAGCGACGGCGCAGCCGACGCGACGCGACGTTAGTGGACAAGCTGGGCGAAAGAGCTAAAGGAGTCTTCTTGAACGCGAACGATTCCCATCCGGAAAACGCGCCTGAGACACCGGCATCACTCCCACCCGCCGGTCACTCGGACGCCCCCCATTTTTCTCCCGAACCCGTTGCCGATCCGGCCGCTCCACCCAGCGGCGAACACGAGAGCGGCCACGCCCCTTCGTCCCCCGCTGATTCGGCTGTGTCCGGCGGCGATTCCGCGGACCCCGCGGTTCGCCTCGCCGCCCTAGCCGAACGCGCTGTTTCTACGCGTCTTCGTCCCTCGGAGGAGGACGAGGCTGTCCAGCTCCTAAAAGCCCTTCTCACCGCGGGCGGCCACAGCCTCACGTCAGCCCTCGCCGCGCTGCCGTCACTGAATTGGAACGTCGGCGCCACCGCTGTCACCGCCGCGTGGGCCGACATGAGCGCCACCGCCCGCGAGGCGCTGGTCACCGGATTGAAGCGCGAAGAGCAACGCACGGAGGCGGCCCGCCGCATCCGACTGAGCCTCGCCCGCGGCCTCTTCAAACAGGACGTCGAGGTCGCCGCGAAAATCATCGGGGCAGTCTGCGTCGAGATGAAAAAGGCTTCCGGCGAGGAACCGCTTTCGAAATCCGAGCGTCGCAATTTCGACGCGGTAATGGTCGGCAAGGGCCGGCCCTGGATCTGCCAGCTGCCGCTCGCCGAATGGCGCCCCGCGGAGTCCGCCGCGGTCATCCACGTCGCGGTCGCCTCCTGCTTCGCCGGCGGCAACGTGCCGCCCTTCACGCAGCTCTCACTCTTGAAATGGATCGCCGATGCCGATCGACTCGAGAAACTGCCCGAAGATTCACTCGAGATCATCGTCGAGGGCGTCCGCCGCTGGAGCCCAAAATGGAAGGCCTCACTGAAAAAGGAAGTCGCCGTTCTGCCCGAGACGCTCGCCAGCGTTATCGCCAGCGCGGAAGCGGCCGGCGAGGAATCGACCGAGGCGACTTCGTCGGGCGAGGCGCGCCGAGAATCGAGTTCAGGCACGGACGACAGCTACGGCACCGCCGCGGAAGAGGATGCGCGCGAGGCCACCGAGGCCCGCGACGCCGGGGAGGCGGACGACGAGGACGACGACGAGTCAAACGATGATGAGGCCGAGTCCGACGACGAGGCTGCTTCGGCGGACCCAGCCGATCCGTCCGGCGCGACGGCCGCGCCGGGACGACGCATGACCCGCCGCGAACGCGGTCGATTACGCCGGCTCGGCAAGAGCGTTTCCCAAGCCGCATCCGGCGACGCGAACGGGGCCGCGGTCGAGGCGAGCCCCGACGACACGGTCCACCGCGAGCCGCGCGAAAAATCGGGCAGCCGGTTTGAGCGCGGTTTCGACGTCCGCGAAGCCCTCCGGATGATCGAGCGCCAGTACAGCCAGTTGAAGACCGAGTTGGACGTGGCGCGATCGAATCTCCGTCAACGCGACGATGGATTTACGAAGCCAGGGCGCGGCCGCCGTGGCCGGGCCGCGGAACCCGCCGAGGCGCCGATGCCCGAAAGCGAGGTGACGGCCCTCCGCCAACACAATGTGCGCCTCGAGGAAACGGTTTCGGAACTCCGCCTCCGGGTGGACGAACTAACCGGTGCTGCCGAGGACGAGGCGACGAGCCGCGACGCCTTCTCGGATGGACCGACGCCGGGTGAGCGCGCGCAATTTCAAACCTTGCTCGGTTTAAAGCTGGCGCAGGCCAAGTCCGACTTCGAGGCCATGCAGGGCCGCGAGCGCGACGACGTCTTTGACGAGAATTACAAGACGCTCCTCGCCCGTGTCTTCAACCTGCTTACGGAACACGGCATCACGTTTCCGACGGTGGTCCGCCCGGACGAGCACATGCAAAGTATGTGACGTCGAGGCGCTTCGGGCGCGTCGGCCGCCGCGCAGGGATGACATGATCACGCCTTCTGCTTCGATCGGTTCGTCCGACGTGGCGGCGCATTATGATGAACTCGATATCATCTATCGCGGCGTCTGGGGCGAGGATGTGCATCACGGCCTCTGGGAATCGGGGAGCGAGGACATCCCGACCGCGGTGGCAAACCTGACCCGCCGCGTCGCACAGGCCGCCGGGATCCAACGCGGCGATCGGATTTGCGACGTGGGCTGTGGCTACGGCGCCGCCGCGCGCTTGCTCGCCCGCGAGTGGAATGCCACGGTGAGCGCGATCACGATTTCGAAATCCCAGTTCGACGTCGCAGCATCGGGTCAATCGGCGTCCGAGCGCGTGGAATTCGTGCACGGCGATTGGATGGCCAATCCGTTCGCGGACGAGTCTTACGACGCCGTCATCGCCATCGAGAGTTCCGAACACATGCCGGATCTCGCGCGCTTCTATTCCGAGTGCCGCCGCGTGCTCAAGCCGGGCGGCCGCCTCGCCGTGGCGGCCTGGCTGAGCGCCGAGTCGCCCGGGTCCTGGCAGGTGCGTCATCTCCTCGAGCCGATTTGCCGCGAGGGTCGCCTCGTTGGCTTGGGTTCCGAGCGCGAATATCGCGAGCTCATGGCGGCGGAGAAATTCCGGGACATTGCCTTCGAGGACCTGTCGGACCGCGTGGCCCAGACCTGGACGCGCTGCATCAAGCGTTTCTTCGGGGCGCTGCCCTCGCGGGCGGACTACCGGCACATCTTGTTTTCACGCAACTACCCCAGCCGGGTCTTCGCCCGGACCCTCTTTCGGCTTCGATTCGCGTACGCGTGCGGAGCGATGCGATATGGGATCCTCCGCGCCAGACGGTGAGCGGGTGAAACTGCAATTTCCAACATCGCTTCGTTTTATAGACCTGCCGACCCCGGGGAGAACGATTTCGCGTTGTAAGGGAGCTTGCCCCACTGGCCGGCTCACCATCCCATCCTATGAAAAAATTACCGTTTGCACTGCTCGCAATTGTCGCGGCCAGCTTTTCCCTTTCTTCCCACGGCGCCGCAGCGGTTGTCCCCGCGACACCCGCCGATCGCACCGCCGCTCTACTCGCATCGGGCGCTGACCTCCGCATCAGTCAGGTGACCGTTGTCGTAGATCCCAACCGCATCGAGGCCCGTTCGTACAACGGTGAATATCGGAACGACGGCTACCGTCATCATCGTCACTACCGCACGGTTCGGGTGGTGCGTTACCGCCACGGGGTTCGGTACGTGAGCTATCGCCGCGTCTACTACCGCTGACCGGATTTCCGGATTTCGTACTTCGTCTCGAATTGCACGCCAAGGCAGAGTTGGCATAAGTGGCCGGGATTACGTTCGAGCAATCCCCGCGTGGGCAATATTCCGCCTTGGTCCTTTCCACGCAGACTTTCTCGACGCCTTAAGCTTTCTTCGCATTTCGATCTTCGAGTGTCGGAGCGGCGCTGCGCGCCGCGGCGGCTCCAGCACGTCGTGCAGCTGGGCGTCTTGAGTCTTTGACGCGGCTTAAGCAACGATAGATCACCTTCGCGTCGACGAGGATCGACGCGCGCCGGTATGGGTTCGACATCTGCTCCGCTGAGTCGCGGGTCAAAACGTGGACGGGCGCGCCCAGGATTGCGGCCACTCCCCCTCCATCGTAAAGAAACGCAGGCCGGGATTTCGGGAAAAAGGTGCCCGCAAATCCACATCGCTGGCCCGCCTGGCTTACCGCGCGCAGTGGAACCAAAAGCTTCCCAGGAGGTGATCCCCGCGTGTCGGCAATACGCTGCCAACCTGCCCGCGACGGCTTCTGTGGCGGGTGCCACGCGCAAACGGCGTGGTCGCGGCGGTTGTCGTCGGCGACTCCCTCCCGCGTTTCACCTCGCGTACGCAAAATTTGAACAAACCTTACAGACAGAATTTCTCCGCCGGGAATTTTATCTGTGGCACTTGGAATGCGGTTGGCTTTACACGGATCTTGAGCAACGCGCCGCGGCTGCCCGCAGCGCTTTTTTGTCACACTTTGCAACACCACCTTTCTAAGCCTGATCCGATGAGCGAATCCTTCAAAAATTATTTCCCGCCCCGCCTCAACGTCGAAGTCATCGAATCCCCAGGAAAGCCGGGCCACTGCGCAAGTCTCCTGCGATCCGCAGTCCCTGAGTTCATTTGCGTTAATTCGTGTTCGTTCGTGGTTACTCCGAGCCGACTCCAATCTGCGTTAATCTGCGGTTACTTCAAACCCGTCCCCGAATCCACATCACAAGTTTCACCGAAAAAAGACAAACGATGAGTCACGAATCTGTATCGCAATCCGGCGATTCTACGCCTGGCCTTGAATATCTCTCCGCCTTGGCGGCCTTGGAAGACCGTCAGATCTTTGCCATTATACCGATCGAAGGTGGGTTCGAAGTCCGCGAGAAGGGCCGGGATGAATATTTTGTCCGACTGCTTCCCGAGCAATTGCGCGACCTCGGCGAGGAAATCATGGCGCTGGCGACGTCGGCGACGGTTCCATCGAGCAAGCTGGCGGAGGTTTTGCCCCACGTCGAGACCAGCGCCGAAGAGCCGGCACCGCCTCCGACCAAGGCGCACACCATTACGATCCCGTCCGGGATCTGGGATGTGCGGGTTACGCAGGAATTCCAGGCGCGCATTGCCAAGCTGGAGCGGATTGAGTCGCCATCCAAAGCGACGACACCGAATCAGATCAAACCGTGGATCAAGCCGTGAGAACAAAGCGAACGACCTGACTCGTCGCTGATCGCCGTCCTCTCCCTGGTTCAAGTAGACGATATTTTGTCCTGACACCACGTCCGTCGCTGTGCATAAAAGCCGTTGGCAGCGTGGCGTGTTTTCTCGCGGCGGACGATTTACAATTGGCTCCCATGCGGCAGGAGCGGGATTCGCAGGGTCTCAAGCTGCTCTTCCAGGGAAAGCGCGCCGGCGGCGGCGGGGGAAAAGAGCGGGTCGATGGCGTTCAGGTTTGCATCGGCGCAACCAATTCTTCGGGACGCTTTAGAACGTAAGATCTTGCGTCTGGAGCGACGCTGTCCGATTTTTCTGGTCGTCCCCGTCGCGGTGCTTGTCCCGCCGCTAGCCAGGTAATCGCCCAAACTAATGCAACGGAAGCTTACAGTCATCGTTTCGGCCGACGTGGTCGGATACAGCGCCCTCATGGAGCGCGACGAGGCTGGCACGCTGGAACGGTTACAAGCAAACCGCCGGACAATTTTCGATCCGCGGGTCGCAGCGCACGGGGGTCGCATCTTCAAACTGTTGGGGGATGGCGCGCTGGTGGAATTCGCCAGCATCGTCTCCGCGATCAAATGCGCGCAGGAGATTCAAGAAGCGACAGAGGCCGCGCCCGATCCCGGCGGGACCGGGCGCATTCGCTATCGCATCGGGATCAACCTCGGTGAAGTCATGGTCGAAGGCGACGACATCTACGGCGACGGCGTCAACGTCGCGACGCGGTTGCAGTCGCTGGCCTCCCCCGGCGGGGTTGCCACGTCGCGCGTCGTGCGCGATCAGGTCGCCGGCAAGGTTGCGGTCGAATTTGAGGATCTCGGCGAGCACAACGTCAAGAATATCGAGCGACCCGTCCGCGTGTTTGCACTGCGCGCGGCGACCTTGGGGGACGCGCCATCGACCCCCGCCGCCGCCTCCCGCCACCAGGGTCCTTCGATCTTCGTTCTGCCCTTCACCAACATGAGCGGGGATCCGGAACAGGAATATTTCAGCGACGGCATCACCGAGGACATCATCACCGATTTGAGCAAGATCTCCGCGCTCACGGTCCTGTCGCGCAATACTTCGTTCACCTTCAAGGCGAAACCGATCGCCATCGGGCAGGTGGCGCGCGAGTTGAAGGTCACCCATGTGCTGGAAGGAAGCGTGCGCAAGTCCGGCAACCGGGTGCGGGTCACGGCGCAGTTGATCGAGGCGGCGACCGACAGCCACCTCTGGGCCGAGCGTTACGACCGCGACTTGAATGACATCTTTGCCTTGCAGGACGAAATCTCGGAGGCGGTCGTCAAGGCGCTGAAGCTAAAATTGTTGCCCGCGGAAAAAATTGCGATTGAGCAGCGTTCCACCACGAATCCGGAAGCGTACAAACTCTACCTGATGGCGCGGAAATACAACACGACCGGAAACACGCGTCACCGTCCGATCAGCATCCGGCTCTGCGAACGCGCGATCGAAATCGACGCCGCCTACGCCCGGGCCTGGGCGCTGCTCGCGATCTGCAAATCAAACAACGTGATTCTCGCGCGCGGTTTCGGCGATACGGGCTGGTCGGCGGCGGAGCGGGCGCTCGCGCTCGAACCAAATCTCGCCGAGGCGCACGCGGCCAAGGGCCGAATCCTCAGCGACGACGGGCGATTTTCCGAAGGGCTCGCGGAACACCAGATCGCCTTGCAGCTCGATCCCGACAATTACGAGGTCAATGCCGCCGCCGCACGTTGCTTCATTGCACTCAAGCGTTACGACGAAGCCATCGGATGCCTTGAGCGCGCCGCCGTGGCAAGCGAGACGGATTTTTGGGCCCTAGGCATGAGTATTCAATGCCACGAGGCAAAGGGAGGCACCGAAGGGGCGGAGTCGGCGGCCCGGCGTACGCTTGAACGGGTGGAGAGGGTCATTGTCGCCGAACCGGACCACGGCGTTGCCATGGGCTTCGGCGTCACCGCCCTGGCGACTCTTGGTGAGGTCGAAAGGGTCAAGGAATGGATCGATCGCGCCCTTCTCCTAGATCCGGACAATGTCAATCTCCGCTACAACCTGGCTTGCTCGCTGGTTCGATTGGGGCAGAACAACGAAGCCCTCGAACTGCTGGCCCCGGTGTTTGCCGAGGCCAAGTCGCAACAGCTTCGGTGGTTTGAGACCGATACTTCCCTCGATCCCATTCGCGACGATCCGCGTTACCAAGACCTCGTCGCGGAAGCCAAAAAACGTTTTGCCCAGTTTGAACGTGCCAATACGTGAACGTCCCGATCCGGGTTAGGACAAAATAATCGACGCTGATTAGTGAGATCTTGTCGCCACTTCGATTTCCGCCGGCAAAATAGGGGTAAGAAGTTCTCGATGCTTCAATCTTCATTTTTGAAAGCTTGTTCTCGTGATCAAGAGGAACAAGCAGAAGGGAACCAGGAGGAAATTCAGCGGCAGAGGATTGGCCGACCCGTGCGGGCCGTTTGCCGAGCATCGGCAAAGCCAAGAAGGCACGGGTCGTGAAAATGACTTTGCAGCAGCGCCCACCGGGCGCAGGCGGTGGGCACCAGCCAGGCAAGCGTGGGCCGCAGCTGGCGCTCGCATGGGTTGAAGCCTCACTTGGTCAAGACCTTCCAGCTTTCCAACGATCCGCACTTCGCCGAGAAGCTCGAAGAGATCATCGGCCTCTATGTGAGCCCACCCGAGCACGCCATCGTCTTTTGTTGTGACGAGAAGAGCCAGGTCCAGGCGCTGGCGACGTCGGGGCTGATTCCATCGAGCAAGCTGGCGGAGCTTTTGCCCCACGTCGAGACCAGCGCCGAAGAGCCGGCCCCTCCCCCAATCAAGGCGCACACCATTACGATCCCGTCCGGGATCTGAGATGCGTGGATCACGCAGGAATTCCAGGCGCGCATTGCCAAGCTGAAGCGGATTGAGTCGTCATCCAAGGCTACGACACCGAATCCGATCAAACCGTGGATCAAGCCGTGAGCGCGGCCGCGCACATGCGGGTAGGCCATTTTTGCAGACGCGGCGTCTCACAAACCTGACGTGGGATTTCTGCGCCAATATTCCTGAACCTCGCGATTCGTCTTTTGGTCATGGTCCGCGCACCGGGCCTCGACGCGGGCGCGATCCTCGTCGGTAAACTCCTCGCCAAACAGGATCCCCCGAATGTTCGCCTCGGTGTAGAGGCCAATCGCCATCAATTTTGACGTCCCGAGCATCACGACGTCATTGGACGTCCGCCCATAAATCAACTGCGCGAATTCCCGGCCGAAGGTCGCGCCGACCGGTTCGTGGCCGCTGGGAAAAATTCTCGCGGCGGCGGCATATTTCTCCGAACCGCGCAACTTGTAGCTCAGTCCCAGGAAGATGCTTTGGTCGTCGCAATGTGGGGTCTTGCCGAGCGCCTGATACAAGACCGCGCCGACCAGTCTGGCGGCCACGGCATCATCCTGCACGGCCTGCCGGAAATGCCCAAACAACTGGTTGAGCTGGACGTCAAGAATGCAAAGAACCACGTACTGGGAATTTTGGTCCGACGTACGCTTGTTGTACTGGTTCACCAGCACGCCGGCGTAATAACGCGCGAACTCCATCAGGGAAACGGCGAGAACCGGCACCAGCTCAATGATGGCGTCCACGTTGGGCCGAATTTCCGCGCTGACCGAAGCCAGCGACGGAAGAAACGGATTATTGGTGCGAAGACAGTTGGGGTCCACGGCTTCACGCGTACGCCCTCGCCACAAATGAGTCCAGCGCGGAGTCAGCCAGGCGACTTACCGGACGGGGCAGACGTCAGCCGGCTCGAATTCTCGGAAAATCGTCTCGCGCGTATCGCAGACCTATCACAAATGGACGAACCCCACCGCGACGAGTCGTTTGGATCTTGTCGAACCTTCGGCCGTTTCTTCGAGCTTCGAATTTGAACCTTCGAGTTTCGGAGCGGCGTCGCGCGCCGCGATGCCATGGGTCGTCCGAGATGTGAAACCACCTTTCAGGTTAGGACACTAAGGGACAGGTTATTTATGCCTTCTCGAATCTGTGCCTTAATCGTCCACCGAGCGGTTAGTAACTCGACTCCTATTTCGGCGCAGACGAGGGCTGCGGTGTCGCCTGCTGAGTATTGGGACTGTCTTTCAGAGACTTGATCATTCTATCCCGCGCATCCGAATACCACCATGCGAGGATAGTCACTGCGAGCGTAGCGAGCGTCACCCAAAGGATAATCCACTGGAGTCGCTGACCCCTTCGAGCGATCTCTTTTTGCTGGGCAAAGCCCGTGTTTGCGATCTCCGCCTGTTTGGCAAATGCTTCCTTGGTCAATCGCTCTTGAAGAACCTCCGTGGCAATCACGGCGTTGCCCGGCGCACTTGTCATTTGAGCAATTCGGTAGCGTAGCCGATCATTGGTCTCGCCCTCCAAATCCGTGCGCAGCTTGGCCGTCGCAGCGATCTCGGCTTCGTCTCTTTTGGAGAATTCTGGCACACGGAATCGTCGTCTCGAACGTACTCATCGCAAGTGCGTATCCACAAATGACCAGTCCCATCGTAGTCCCCGCGCGCCGCGCGCCGCGACGCCTTGGGTCGACCCGGGCTCGAACCGGGAACCAAGAGATTAAAAGTCTCCTGCTCTACCATTGAGCTATCGACCCGGGGCCGCAAAGGGACAGGTATTTTAGACGGACCTCGAAGAGCTAACCGACTGAGTCGCGGCATAGTGGATGCCCGTCCCATGACCCGGCCCCCGAAAGTGGGACGGATTGAAACCGGAGTTTTGCTCAAAAGAAGGAGAGCAAAACGAAATCGACAAGTCCAGGGGGCAACCAAGGGACGGGTCCTTTTATTGCCTTTGCAAATGCGTATTTCCCGTCAGCGTGGACGGTATTACGTTCCGGGTATGCGCACCATTTCCCTTAAGTTGCCAAAGCATTTGCACGAACGGCTGGAGAAGGAGAGCCGGGCGAGGCGCACCACGAAATCTTCCGTCGTGAGAGAAAGTCTGGAGAAGACCCTGGGCTCCAGCAGGATCGCAGAGGAAGCCTCGTGCTATGGCTTGGCCAGGGACCTGGCGGGATCGGTGAGGGGTCTGCCGCGTGATCTGGCCACAAATCCAAAGCATCTTGATGGTCTCGGGCGATGAAGGGCCCGATGCTGCTGGACACAGGGCCGCTGGTGACCTTTCTCGCGGCCGGCCTCGTTCATCAACACTGGGTCCATGAGCAGTGGAAGCGACTCAGCCCACCGCTGCTGACTTGCGAGCCGGTGCTCGCGGAGGCAGCTTTCCTCTTGAAACGCGAAGGCCGGGAGACTGACGCGCTGTTTGCTCTACTGGAGCGGGGAATCGTGCGGGTGGCCCTGCAAGTCACCGATCAGTTGGCGGATATCCGTGCGCTCATGCTGCGCTACCGGGACCGGCCGATGTCGCTCGCCGATGCGTGCCTGGTCCGCCTGGCGGAGGTACTCCCCGGGGGTACGGTTTTCACGCTTGATGGAGACTTCCGCTTTTACCGCCGCCACGGCAACCGAGTCATTCCGGTGCTGATGCCGGAAAATTGACCTCACGACTGGAACTCGCGCGAGGGCCACAAAGCGACCCGATCGATGCCCCCGCCGAATCAAGCCGGATTCAACTTCGCGTTTTTGTTTGCCCCGTTTTTCGGCGTTCTTCGAACCGAGCGAAGCGAGATAGCCTTTCAAGCAATCCCCGGAGAGAAAAAGGCAATTTCGAGTTTGAACCTTCGAGCTTCGGAGCGGCACCGGGCGCCGCGACGCCGTGGGTCGACCCGGGCTCGAACCGGGAACCAAGAGATTAAAAGTCTCCTGCTCTACCATTGAGCTATCGACCCGAAATGGGGAAGAAATGCGTAGGCCAGACCACCCCTGCGTGCAAGTTCGTTTTAGTCGATCAATAGCGCGCGCAGGTCATTTCTTGGACGTTCCAGGCGGAATACCCGCAGCCCGACTGCTTCCGCCCCGGCCCAATCGCGCACGGGGTCGTCGCCCACGTGCATGGCCTCATCCGGCGCGACTCCGAACGCCCCCAGCGCACGCTCAAAGATCCGCGCGTGCGGCTTGTCGGCCCCCACCTCACTCGAAATCGTGATGTGATCGAAATACGACGCGAGCCCGATGTCCTCAAGGTTCGCAAACAGCCGTCGATCGAAATTTGAGATCACGCCAAGACGCAATCCCTGGGCGCGCAATTTTTCCAATACGTCCGCCACGTCCGGAAAGGCGTGCCATACCCCGGGTTCGGCAAAATGATCGTAGATGACGTCGAAGTATTTCTCGAAGTCGAAGGCTGATTTATGACCTTGCGCGACCGTCTCCGTTAGTACGCCATGGACTCCCGATGGTCCGTCCCCGTGGAAGACCAGTCGAACGAGCTCGCGCCACCAGCCTTTGTCGTCATCCGGCTGCGGACCGCCGTCCCCAGTCATCATGCGCGGCGGCATCGCCTTCCACGCGGCCCGAAACGCGCGATCCAACGCGGCGGATTCAAGCGTGAGCCCAAAGCGCCCCGCCACTTCGGCGTAATGCTCGCCGACCGGACGCGGCAGAAACATCAAGGTCTCCGCCGCATCGAAAAACACGACCTTCATTTTGCGCAGTTGTTGCATCGCGTTGTACGAATGGATCAGTGCATGAAATTTACCACCAAGGACACCAAGCCAAAGCAGAACTTGGAGCCACGACAAGCTTCCCGCCGCCAGCCGGGGCAGATTTCTCACGCAGAGGCGCAGGGACGTAGAGGGATTGACGATTGAATGAACAGACTGCTTCGCTTCGAATCTCTCCGCGACTCTGCGCCTCGGCGTGAAACCACGTTTTTCCTTCGGCATTCGACATCTTGGTTTCGGATTTCCGACTTTCCCACTTTTCTTCGAACCAAGCGAAACGAGATAGCCCTTTAAAACTTCTTTTCGAGATCAAAGGGCAATTTCGAGTTTGAACCCTCGAGTTTCGGAGCGCGGTCACGCCGCGCGACGTGTCACCTGGATGACGTCGTGTCCGTCCTGGATAGAATGAGCGCCATCATGCCCGAAGTCCCGTCCATCGTTCCACCGCCGGCCGAGCGGCCGATTCCCGGGCCGCGCTCCCTGGGCAGTTTCCGCGAGGTCATCGCGCTGCGGCGCGATCCATTGACCTTTCTCACGCGGCTGGCGCGGGACTACGGGCCCGTCTCGCAGTTCCGCGTTGGCAAGCTGCCGTTCTTCCTCTTTACCTCGCCGGATGCGGTGCGTGAAATCCTCGTCACGAACCACGATCGCATGCACAAGGGGCGCGCGCTCCAGCGCGCCAAGATTCTGCTTGGCGAGGGCCTGCTCACGAGCGAGGAGGACTTCCATCGACGGCAACGCCGGCTTGTGAACCCCGCGTTTCATCGCGAGCGCCTGCCCGGTTACGCCCGGCAGATGATCGAGGCGGCCCAGCGCGCCGCATCGACCTGGCGGGATGGCGCGCAAATCGACATCTCTCACGAGATGATGACCCTCACGCTCGACATCGTGGGTCGCACGCTTTTCAGCACGGACCTGCGCGGCCAGGCCACGGAGATCGGCCAGGCGATGCACGACATCATGTCGCTGATGAACCGCATGCTCTCGCCGTTCGCCGCGCTGCTCAATTACCTCCCGCTCCCCGGCACGCTCCGCTACTGGCGCGCGCGCTTTCACCTCGAACACGCAGTCGCCACGATGATCCGCGAGCGCCGCGCGTCCGGGCGCGACCACGGCGATCTCCTCTCGATGCTGTTGCTCGCGCGTGACGAGGACGGCGGACCGGGCATGACCGACCAGCAGGTGCGCGACGAGGCCATGACGCTTTTTCTCGCCGGCCACGAGACAACCGCAAATGCCCTGACGTGGACCTGGTATCTGCTCGCGCAACATCCGGAAATCGAGGCCCGCCTCCACGCTGAGTTGGACTCCGTACTGGCGGGGACCCCGCCAAAATTCGAGGATTACCGCAGACTTTCGTACACCGAACGTGTGCTCACCGAATCAATGCGGCTGTATCCGCCCGCCTGGATCATCGGCCGCACCGCCATGGAGGATTTGGAAATCACCTGTTATCGGATTCCGGCGAAGTCGATCCTGCTCACGCCGCAGTATTTGATTCATCGCCTGCCGGAATATTTCCCCGAGCCGGAAAAGTTTGATCCCGACCGCTGGTTGCCGGCGGCGGTGAGCGCGCGGCCGAAGCTCAGCTATTTTCCGTTCGGCGCCGGACCGCGACAATGCGCCGGCGAGGCGTTCGCCTGGATGGAAGGCGTCCTCGTACTCGCGACCCTTGCGCAGCACTGGCGGGCCTCCCTCTTGCCGGATCGCCCCGTCGAGATGCTGCCCGCGATCACGCTCCGCCCGAAGCACGGCCTGCACGTCACGCTGCATCGGCGGGACTAGCGCTTAGGCGACGGTCGACAGTCGACATTCGAGCGCCGCGCGAAGTCCTGGGATGCGCCGGGGGACAATCGACGGCCAGAGAAAGTCAGTCCGTTTCGTTTTCTTGGTGCTCTCCGATTGCTTGGTGGTATTTAAACAACGAGGGGGCGGCGCGGCGGAGAATCACTAACATCAAATACCCATGATCACCGGACTACACGCGATGTTTTACTCCTCGGATCCGGAAGCAACGAGGGCGTTCCTGCGCGACAAACTGGGCCTGCCGGCCAATGACGTGGGCGGGGGGTGGTTGATTTTTGCGTTTCGCGAGGCCGAATTGGGCGTTCATCCCACGGAGGATCAATCGTCGAGTGGTTCGGCACCGGGCACGCATCAGTTTTCCTTTTTCTGCGACGACATTCAACAAACCGTCGCAGATTTGAGAGCGTGTGGGGTCGAATTCGCCGGTGACATTGTCGACACCGGCTGGGGCTTGGCGACCCGATTGAAAATTCCGGGCGGATGTGAGGCGCAGATTTATCAGCCTCGCTACTCGAGAACTCCGGCCCGTTGAACCGGCGATTCCTCGCCTCCGGCGTCGAGTCGTCCATGACCGTCTCGCGTTTTTTAAAATGAATCCGCGATCTCCACCCTCGCTCTGCCCGTTTCGCTGTGGCACCCTCCGCCCGAATCGGCAGCTTCCCTCCCAAAAACGTGCTCGAAAATCTCGTCAGTCTCGTCGAACGGGTCGGCCCTTGGGGCTACGTCATCATCTTCGTCATCGTGATGCTCGAGTGCCAGCCCGGGCTCGGCTTCTTCATGCCCGGAGAAACGCTCGTCGTCACCGGCGGCTTCTTCGCCTCGCAAGGCCTGTTCAGTCTCCCCGGCCTCATTGTCCTCGTCACCGCCGCGGCCATCATTGGCGACACCATCGGCTTCGAGGTGGGCCTCCGCCTGGGGCGCGGCTGGCTGTTGCGCCACGGCCGGTGGTGCGGAGTCCGCCAAAAACAACTCGACCGGGTCGATGCCTACTTCCACCGCCACGGCAGGAAAAGCGTTTTCCTCGGCCATTTCATGCACATCTTCCGCGCCTTGATGCCCTTCATGGCGGGGTCCAGCAAGATGCCGTATGCGCGCTTCGTTTCGTACAACGCGGTGGGTTGTGTCCTTTGGGCGAGCGCGTTCACGCTGCTCGGATATTTCTTCGGCGCCAGCCTGCCACTGATTGAAAGGTGGCTCGGCCGGGCCAGTGCGATTCTTCTGGGGATCGCGGTCCTGGTCGGTATTTGCATCTGGCTTTGGCGCGGATCCTCACGGGGCCGCAAGTCGTTGTGAATTCTACCCCCGGGTCCGCATGACGAAGCCCGCCATCGTGATCGCGTACACGACGCTCTACCGTGAAGGCGGTCCGAAATTCGCGCGCGCGGCCGCGACGCTGGCGCGCGAGCGAGCGACGGCGCAGCTTGCGGCGGAGTTGGTCCTCGCGCCGGTGGAAAGCAAACGGAATTTTGTCGATGCGCTCAAACGCTGCTCCGCCGCGGGCCAGGCGCTCGCGGAGCTTCATTTCATCGGTCACAGCGGCATGACTGGCCCGATGTTTCGGACGACCGCGGTGCCGGAACAGTTCAGCCCGCACGAGTGGCGGAATCTTCGCATCCCATTCGCCCCCGAGGGCGAGTTGGCCGCTCGCGCGAAAGGGCAACGGCGGAGACGAGTTCATCTCGACCGGTGATCCAAAAGCCAGGCGCTGTTCGGCGCTAAAGACATTTGGCGTGAGAACATCCAACGCGATCGAAGTCGTCCGCTCGAAGCGTCGAGGGTAGCCCGTAACCAGGCGTTGGCATGATTCGTTCGCTCCGCATTCAGCAGTTTTGACCCCTGCTTCCATCGCCCCCCGTGGCCTCTACAATTTTGCCGGGCGGAACCCGGTGGCTGCCACCACCGGCTACCGTCAGACGCGCCTTCAGCGCTCCAATAATTCCGCATTCAACATTCCGCATTCCAACTTGCATCTCTGCCCGGGCCCCGCTCAGTTTTGAGTCTCAAGATTATGCGTTCACTCCACCTCCTGTCCGCCACGGTATTCCTGTTGTCCGGTTGCGCCGCCAGCGATCCACTGGCCGTCAATCCGGATCAGGCCAAGCCGTACGGGACAAACCTGACCGAATCGCAAAAGGCCTTCTTCGTTGCGTCCGTGCTCAACACCCCAACCTCCAAGCTGGAGACGGAGCTAACCAAGAAACTTGGTCCGCTGGCGTTCTTCACGCCCTCTTTCAACATCTACGAGATGGCCAGCACCGCGTACGAGCTGGTGCTCGAGCGCCCGACCGACATGAGCCGGTGGCGTGCGCTGGCGAAACTCGACAGCTTCGACAGCGGCGTGTACGCACCCGGATATCAGGCCGCGCGCACGGAGGCCCTGCGTCGCAATCCCAATCTCTTCAACAATTGCCCGAACTTTGCACCATGGTCCGCCCAGTATCACCAGGAGCTGCGGAGTGCGGGTTGACGGAGAATTGAGGCAAACGCCGTGGGCACTACCGTGCGACCGATCGGAGTGACCGCGCTCAGCATATTTTCCTGACGGGCGCGGCCTTAAGCGCAACGGCGGCCTTCGCACTGCTCAATCCCGTCAGCCCGCGTGAACCAATGTGGCGGATTAATCCCCCTGGCCATGAATGCTTCCTCGCGCTCGGCGCGTGTACGATTGCGTTGCTCGCCGTCGTGTCACCCGCCTGCCTTTTCGCTGGTATCGGATTCTGGCAGGGTCACGGGTGGGGACCGGCTGGGCGTCGGCCTGCTCATCGTCAATCTCATCGGCGACGTCGTGAATGTCGTCCGGCATCGAGCCAAGGGCCGTGATTGGTTTCCCGATCGTCGCCGTTTTACTCGTCTAACTTTCACGGGCGAAGGTACGTCGATTCTTTGCGCCGGGATCGATCGCCTAGATCGGCCCGTGGTCGGTCGGAGCGGCCCCGCCGGACCCATTGTCGTATTGAAAGACCTCTTCCAGCGGCTTGCGAAAAGCGGTGGCGATCCGAAACGCGATCTCCAGCGAGGGCGAATACTTGGCGCCTTCGATGGCCACGATCGTCTGACGCGTCACGCCCGTTTGTTCGGCGAGCGTTTGCTGCGTCATCTCGCCGGATTCAAAACGCAGTCTGCGAATGTGGTTGCGGATTCTGGCCGGTTCCATAATCAAGACCCGCGCCGATAGCCCACGACCTGGGTGAGGTACTTCGCCACTTCCGCGAGGACAAAACTCAGCAGCACGAGCTGACTCACCAGCGACAACTGGCCCATCAGCAGGGGCACTCCCAACTGACCCGTGTCCGCGGAAACCGGCAGCGAGACAAACGGGACTGTCCAGACCAGACTGACCAGCGCGATGTACGCATTGCGGTAAGCCTTGGCTTCGATCGCGACATCCCGTTCGCCCTTCGGTTGCTCCCCGCCGCGAATGGTGATGTAGATCTGCGCTCCCGCGTTAAGAATGATTTGCCAGAAGACGGCCGCGACAAAGGCTCCAATATAGGAACCGACCGAATGGTCATGGCGCCCGAACAGGCGGAAGACGTACGTGAAATACGGGACAAAGACCACGACCGTCGTGATCAGACAGATCCAGGCGCTTTTCTCTCGGCGCGACATGGTTTCCTCCAGACTGATGGGGTTTACTGATTGCGTTGACATGCCGAAACGTGTATGTTATACATGACATGATGTCAAGTAACCTTTACATTTCTTCGTATTATGTCCTATTTCGGCCGACGAGGGAACCTTCAGCCGAGCCGGCGCGGCTCGACAAACGGCGGTCCGTACGGCTTGATCTCCGCCCCACGGGTCGCACTTTGGCGCGGTGCCTTTCACGCGACCTTTGCGCAACTGCAAAACGATTGACTGTGAATTCGACCTGATGCCGCGATACATCACATTTCTACGCGCCCTCAACGTGGGCGGCCACGTCGTGAAGATGGAGGCGCTACGGGCCCACTTTGCTTCGCTTGGCCTGTCGGACGTAGAGACCTTCATCGCCAGCGGAAATGTGATCTTCCAGTCCGCATCAAAGAACGCTCAAGCGCTGGAGAAGAGGATAGCGGCGCACCTTCACCGCGAACTTGGTTATGAGGTCGCCACATTCCTTCGTTCGGACGCCGAACTGGCGGCCATCGCGAGGCACCAGGCATTCCCGGTCGGCGACCTGGCGGCCGAGAGCGTAGGCACGTACATCGGCTTTTTAGCTGCCCCGTTGAAACCGAAGGCACGCCAGAAGTTGATGTCCCAGCGATCCGCGTTCGATGATTTCCACGTGCACGCGCGTGAAGTCTACTGGTTGTGTCGCACGAAATTCAGTGACTCGAAGTTTTCCGGCGGCCTCCTCGAGAAAATTCTCGGTGTTCCGGCCACCTTTCGAAATGCAAACACCGTCCGCAAGCTGGCCGCGAAGTATCCCGGGTGTACGAACCCGGTGAAGTGAGACGCGCTGAGACTCCGCGTCGGAAAAAACTCGCATTGCCCCCGGGCGCGGTGTTTAGGAAGATGATTTTTCGCCAAGATCAAATCATCCCATGAACTACAACGAACTCATTCAACTCTTTTTTGAAAGGTCCAACGCCGCCCAGTGGTATTGGACCCTATACGTCGTCATTGTCGGTGGGCTGCTCGCGTTCTCCGCCCAACGACAGCAGCGCGACTTTTTCACTACCATGCTCGTGACGGTCCTGTTTTGTATTTTTGCGTACAAGAACCTCGACGCCATCCAGGACACGACCATGCAGCGACTGGCGGCGCTTGATGCGATCAAGCGCACGACCACCGCCGTCGCCCCGGGCGCGATCGACGTGAAGGCCACGCTTGAGTCTACCCTGACACCGGCATCGATTGATTCCGTCCGCACGACGCACATCACGAGTGACGTCCTGACCGTCCTTGCACTTTGGGCCATGGAGCGGCGTCGGCGAAGGGCAGTCTGACGGGCGTCGTTGCGCTCCGAATGACGAAAGGTGAACGGGATCCTAGCAGGGGCGCGCTGCGATATCTGCAAGAGGTTGGGCTGACGCGATGACACCTCTTACCGTCACGGCCGGGACGCGTTCCACGAATTGATGAACTCTGAAATCTGTCGGGAAGCCAGCGTTGCGGACGTCGAACGTCTGATGCCGTTACTCGGCGCGTTCTGCGAGCATTTCAAGTATCGCTTCTCGGCGCCGCAGAAACGCGCGGACGTGCTTGGCTTGCTCGCACAACCGCAGCTCGGGCGGATCTTCCTCGTTCTGGATTCGTCGGAGGTGGTGGGATACGTCCTGCTCGCGTTCTCCTTCAGCCTTGAGTTCGGCGGACGGACCGCGTTCATCGACGAGTTCTTCATCGGGGTCACGGGCCGCGGGCGCGGGCTCGGGAACAAGGTGCTCGCCTTCATCGAGCGCTTTTGTCGCGATGGCGGCGTCTATGCCGTGCTGCTCGAGGCGGAAGAGACGAATCCCCGGGCTGTGGCGCTCTACGAAAGGGCTGGATACTCGTTTCTTGGGCGCCGACTCATGACCTGCGTGCTCGACTCCGAGCGCGGATACAAGTGACGTCGCTCCGTTCCGAATGACTAACCGTGACGACCAGGCAGCTCGCGAGTTGTGGCGCTTGTTTTCCTCGAGAAGCGGACACTTCCGGTTCGAATCGGGACATCACGGGAATCGATGGCTGGATTTGGAACGCGTGTTTCTCCGACCGGGACTGGTGCGGATATTCGCGGTCGCGTTGGCTGCGCGAATTCGCGTTTTCAAGCCGGACGCCGTGTGCGGCCCCCTGGTCGAAGGCGCGTTCATGGGGCTCATGGTCGCTGAGGAACTAAACGTCGACTTCGTCTACGGCGAACGTTTCGAGAGGGGCGATCGCGAATCACTTTTCCCCGTTGAGTATCACATTCCACCAGCGCTGCGCGGGATGATCGCCGGACGGCGCATTGCCATCGTGAACGACGTCATCAACGCTGGTTCTGCCGTGCAGGGCACATTCACTGACCTCGTCGCCTGCGACGCAACCCCGGTGGCGATCGGCGCTCTGCTCGTCCTCGGCCCTGCCGCCGCGCGCCAGGCCGCGACATGCGGCATCCCGCTCGAGGCCATCGCGTCGCTGCCGAATGATCTTTGGGAGCCGCCGCACTGCCCGCTTTGCCTCGCCGGAATTCCCCTTGAGGATCCGGGGATGCGACGAACGCCGGGATAAACGGCGTCGCTTCGGAGCGCAACGATTCGCGCAACTTCCCCCGCTTTCAGCTGGTTTGACGGCCTCGCGGTCGTCGATCTGGCGCACACGACGGTCATTTTTGTGGGCGACAATGGCACGCCGCCTCAGGTCATTCAGACCCCGTACACCAGCGCCCACGCCAAGGACTCACTCAATGAATGCGGCACGCGCGTTCCGCTGATCATCGCCGGCGCCGGCGTCGTGAACCCGAACCGCGACAGCACGGCGCTGGTCGGCCTGGTGGATCTATACGCGACCATCCTGGATCTCGCCGGAATCAACGCCACCGCCACGCCGCCGGCCGCGAATAACGTCGATGCGAAGAGCCTTCTCCCGCTTCTCCAGAACAAGGCCGACACCGCCCGCTTCGCCTTCAGTCAACAATTCGGCGGCACGCTCACCGCGGCCGCGTCGGGCCAGACCCTGCGTGAGGCTCCGGACTTCAAGTTGATCGAATTCGCGGACAGACACGAGGAATTCTACGAGTTGAATGTCGATCCCGATGAGCAGAACAATCTGCCGATCGCGACCCTGAACGCCACGCAGCTCGCCAGCTATCACGGTCTCAAACTTGAGATGACAAAGTACCAGGGTACCCTGACGGCGCCCGCCGTGCAGAGCATGGACCTGAGCGGTCCGCAAGCCACCGTGCGCGTGGCCAAGACGTCGGGTGTCACGACCTACACCCTCTACCATTCCACCGGACTCACGACCTACGGCACCTGGCTCCCCGTCAACGGCGCCACGGTGGTGGAGGAAGGATCGGCGGTTGCGCCTCGTCGATCCCGACGCGAACGGCCCCGGGTTCTTCTACCGCGTACTGGCGCAATGAGACGTCGTGCGGACGCAGGCGGTAAAACGATATTTCCATCATACGGAAACTTCATCTCGCCTGTCGAAAAAAGAAACTTGCGTCAGATCGGCTTTGCGTGGTTAATCTGGCGCTCCCGGTCATGCTGTTTCTGACCCCGCCCGCCCACCCCAATCCTCCCGCTTCATGTCCAAGATATTGACCATTCTCGATCGCAGTGTGCCCGGCCTCGATCAAGTTCTAACGCCCGAGGCGCAAGCCTTCCTCGTGGAATTGCAGACCCGCTTCAATCCGCGCCGCCAGGAGCTTCTCGCCAAACGTGCCGAACGGGCCAAGCGGCTGGCCGCGGGCGAGCCGCTCACGTTTTTGGCCGAAACCAAATCGGTGCGCGAAGGCGAGTGGAAAGTCGCGTCAACGCCGGCCGACCTGCAGGATCGTCGCGTCGAGATCACGGGTCCGTCCGAGCCGAAGATGATGATCAACGCGTTGAATTCCGGCGCGCGTTGCTTCATGGCCGACTTGGAGGATTCGCTGTCGCCGACCTGGGAGAATTGCATCATGGGCCAGGTCACCCTGATGCAGGGCGTGCGTCGGACGGTCCAGTTCGACAGCCCCGAGGGCAAGCAATACCGGCTCAAGGACAAGACGGCGGTGTTGCTTGTGCGCCCGCGCGGATGGCATCTTCATGAGCGTCACGTCACCCTCGACGGCGGGGTGATGTCCGGCAGCCTCTTTGACTTCGGCCTCTACTTTTTCCACAACGCCAAGGAGCTGCTCGCGCGGGGGTCGGGTCCGTATTTCTACCTGCCCAAGATGGAGAGCCACCTCGAGGCGCGGCTGTGGAACGAGGTGTTCAACTACGCGCAGGAATATCTCGGCCTCCCGCGCGGCACGATCCGCGCGACCTGCCTGATTGAGACGCTGCCGGCCGCGTACGAGATGGAGGAATTCCTCTATGAATTGCGCGAGCATTCGTCCGGCTTGAATGCCGGCCGCTGGGATTACATCTTCAGCGCGATCAAGAAGACGTCCTGGCGCACGGACCTCACGCTACCGGATCGCAGCATGATCACGATGACGGTGCCATTCATGCGCGCCTATACGGAATTGCTGGTAAAGACCTGCCACACGCGCGGGGCGCACGCGATGGGAGGGATGTCGGCCTTCATCCCCAGCCGTCGCGACAAGGAGGTCAACGACCGCGCCATGGCACAGGTCGAGGCGGACAAGAAACGCGAATCGAACGACGGCTTCGACGGCACCTGGGTGGCGCACCCCGACCTCGTGGAACTCGCCACGCGCTGCTTCGACGAAGTGCTTGGCGACCGTCCGAACCAAAAGGAGAAGCTGCGCCTCGACGTGAGCATCCAACCCGAACAAATCAGCGACCTCGCGATTCCCGGCGGTAAGATCTCGGAGAATGGGTTTCGCAACAACGTCAGCGTCGGCCTGCAATACATCGAGGCGTGGTTCCGCGGCAACGGCGCCGTAGCCATCTTCAACCTCATGGAGGACGCGGCCACGGCGGAAATTTCCCGCGCGCAGTTGTGGCAGTGGATTCATCGCGGCGCGAAGCTCGACGACGGACGCGCCATCACGCGCGAGATGTACGCCCAGATCCTCGACGAGGAAATCGCCAAGCTCGGCGGCCGCGAGAAAGGTCAGATCGGCAAGGCCGCCGACCTGCTCGACAAGCTCGTGCTGGCGGACCGCTTCGAGGAGTTCCTTACTTTGCCTGCCTACGAGCAGCTCGGGGTGTAGCGTCGCTTCGCTCCGCCTGACGAATCCCGAGGGAGCGTGAAATTGCGCGACGTTTCGTCATTTGGATTTCGCCAATCGTTCAGGCTTCGCCATTCTGGTTTCGAAATTCCGCGCCTGCGCTGCGGCCAGGATCACAGCGGACGGCAACTCACGCTTTAAACAAAAAGACCCCGGCGGAGTTTATCCACCGGGGCCTGGAATTGAGTCGGGCCATCAGAGGCCCGGTCGGAATTACGGGTTCGCCGGAGCGACGCGGCCAGCCTTCACCATTCCGAGACCGACGTCCGCCTTGCGGAGGGCGATGTGGTTCGTCGCGCTGAACGGCTTGTTGTACGTCATCACGACTCCGGAATACGGATTCTTCAGGTCGCACAAGGCGTCACGTACCTTCGTGCCGTCGGTGCTGCCCGCTTCCTTGATTGCCCCGGCCATGACGTACATGGAATCGTAACCCTGGGCCGCCGCCACCGCGACGGGAATGCGATCATCTTGTGGTTTGAATTCCTTCAAATACTCAGCGACGAACTTTTTCTGCCGATCCGTCTTGGCGGAATCCTGAATGAAGCTCTGCGGCATCATGACGCCCTCACCATTCACGGTGGCATTGTCGATGAAGTTCGACATCGACATCGTCCACGAGCCAATCATCGGAACCATCCAGCCGAGTTTGGCGCGGCCGTTCGCGATCTGGGCGTTCTCCGGCCCGATGCCGAACACGATCAGAGCTTCGGCGCCGGCCGCTTTGGCCTCCTGCAACTGCGGCGTCATGTCCGTGTCCTTAATCTTGAATTTGCCAACGTAGACCGCCGTGATGTCGCGCTTCTTCAGCTCGTTCTCCACGAATTCACGACCACTCTGCCCGTAGTTGGTGTCGTCCGCCAGGATGGCGATCTTCTTGTAGCCCTTTTTGTCGACAAACTCGGAGACGATCAGATCAGACTGGATGGTATCGTTCGCGCTCATCGAAAACAGGTAATTCTCCTGCGGCTTGCCTTCGGCATCCTTGAAGTACTCGTTAACAATGATTCCGGTGGCCACGTTGATGATGGTGGGAATTTTCCCCTCAACCGGATAGCGCACGGAAGCTTTCGCCACGCCCGTGTTGATGAAGCCGAGAATGGCCGACACCTTTTGGCTGGCGATCAATTCCTGCGTGACCTGCGCGCCGCGTTCGTTGGTTGCCTGATCATCGCGTTCGATGAGCTCAATTTTCTTGCCGAGCACACCTCCATTGGCGTTGATTTCTTTGGCCGCAAGGCGCACACCGTCACGCATGGAAAGGCCCATGGGCGAAGAACCTCCCGTGTACGGCCCGATCACACCGATCTTAATCGGTTCAGCTGCCACAGGCGCCGGGGCCGGGGCGGAAGCGGCGGGGGTCGCGGGTTTGGCCTCGACCGTTTTTGGTTTGTCTTCGGCCTTGTTGCATCCGCCAAAGGTCATCGCGGCAATCGCGAAGCCCAAGGCGGGAACTAATTGGAGGGAGCGTTTCATCATGTGCAGACGAATTGGGTTGGATTTTGGGAACGGCGAGCACCTCCCATCCGGGGGGTGCCGGATTAACTGACGAAGGCGGAAAAATTGAATGCAATGCCAGCGTTTGGCAAGCGTCAAACGCGCCGAACGCCTGATTTAATGGGCGCGTGCAGGCCCCACCCGACCAGTTGCCCCGCACGACCGGGCTGCTGGCTCACCACGCCGCCCGGTACAGCGCGACAATTTCCTCCGCCGTGGGGACCACCGGGTTATTCCCAGGGCTCCCGGAGACCAAGGCGTCCGTCGCCATCTTTTCAAGGGACGAAAAGAACTTCGCCTCATTCAGGCGCGGGTGCTCGCGCAGCCGCGGAATGGCGAGATCCCGGTTCAACGCCTCGAGCGCATCAATCAATGCCTCCGCCGCACGCTCATCCGCGTCGTCCGGCCCGGCCGCGCCCATCGCCCGCGCCACGGCGGCGTATCGCGCAATCGATCCACGCAGCGAAAACCGGGTCACCGCCGGCAGGAGCATCGCATTTGAAATACCGTGCGGCACATGGAAGAGCGCGCCAATCGGCCGGCTCATGCCATGGACCAGGCACACACTGCTGTTCCCGAACGCCATCCCGCCCTGGCACGCCGCGAGCGACATGGCCTCGCGCGCCGAGCGGTTGCCGGGCTCGCGAAAGGCCGTGCGGAGATTTCCCGCCACGAGACTCACGCAGGAAAGCGCGATCGGATCGGTCACGCCGTTCGCTTTCTTCGACACATAGGCCTCAATCGCGTGCGTCAACGTGTCCACGCCAACCGCCGCGGTGAGCGGTCCGGGCATCGACATCGTCAATTCAAAATCGACCAACGCCACCTGCGGCACGAGCTGCACGCTCATGAGCAGCATCTTTTCGTCACGCGCCGGATCCGTGATCACCGAAGCGCGGGTCACCTCGCTGCCGGTGCCGGCGGTGGTCGGAATCGCGATCAGTGGCATCCCCGCGCGCGGAATCTTCTCGTACCCCATGAAGTCACGCATCTGACCGCCATTCGTCGCGAGCATGCCGATTGCCTTGGCGCAGTCGATCGGACTGCCCCCGCCGATCGCCACGATTAAATCAGCGCCGGCATCCTGGAGCGCGGCCAGTCCATCGATCACATTTTGTTCCGTGGGATCCGGCTGCACCCCGCTGAAAATCGCGGACGGCATTCCCGCGCCCTGCAACAAATCGATGAAGGTCTGCACCACGCCGCTCTGCACCATGAAATCGTCCGTCACGATCAGAACGCGGCTGCCGCCCAACCGCCGGGCATGGACAACAAGTTCCCGGCTGGCGCCGCCGCCGGTGACGACGGCCGCGGGGATGTTGAAGACGTAGGGCACGGCGGAAAAAACTCGAAACTCGAAGAAGGGTCAGAAAGTTTGAAAAATTAAGATCAAAAAATGCGATCCTCGCAAGCTGGGTGTCGGTCGGGTGTTCGAACTTCGCAACTTTGAAACTTCCTTCGAGTTTCGAGTTTCCCGCGATCCGCCCCGGGCCGCGGGCTCACCATCCCATCGAGCGGCGATACGTGGAATCCCAGCGCGAGAGCACCATCTTCTGCCGCGTGTAAAACTGCACACCCTCGACGCCCATGACGTGCAGGTCACCATAAAAGGAACCGTTCCACCCGCTGAACGAAAAGATCGCAGGCGCCGCCGGCACGCCGACATTGATGCCGATCATCCCAGCCGGCATCTCGCGGACAAATTGCCGCGCCGTCCCGCCGTTCGTGGTGAAAATGCTCGCGCCGTTGCCGAAGCGCAGCTGGCCCATCATCGCAATTGCCTCGTCAAGACTGCCGGGCCGCAGCATCGACAGCACCGGACCAAACAGTTCGTCCCGAAACAATTTCATCCCCGGTTCCACTTGATCAAAAAGCGTCGGGCCGACGAAGAAGCCGCGCGTCATTTTCGTCTCCCGGCCGTCCCGAACGAGTTTTGCTTCCGTCTTCGCGCCCGCGGAAATCAAATCCCGCAGCCGGCTCTGCGCCCCGCCGTCGATGACCGGTCCCATGCCGGCCTCCGGATTTGCCGAGGTGTCATCAAGCTTGAGCGCATCCATCGCAGCCACGAGGCGATCTCGCAGATCATCGGCGACCTCGCCCACGCCCATCAGCACCGAACCCGCCATGCAACGCTGGCCGGCGCAGCCGAATGCGCTCCCCATGATCGCGCGCAGCGTCGGGTCGGGATCGGCGTCCGGCATGACGAGCAGCACGTTCTTGGCCCCGCCGGCCGCCTGGACACGCTTGCCGTTCGCAGAGCCGAGCGCATACACATGGCGTGCCACCGGCGACGATCCGACAAAACTGATCGCTGCGATTTTCGGGTGCGTGCACAGCGTGTCGACAACCTCGCGCGCGCCGTGGACGATGCTGAAGACCCCTTCCGGCAGGCCGGCCTGCTGGAAGAGTTCCGCCATCCGCACGGCGGTGAGCGGGACCTTCTCGCTGGGTTTCAAGACGAACGTGTTTCCGCAGGCGATCGCCAGCGGGAACATCCACATCGGCACCATCGCCGGGAAATTGAATGGGACGATTCCGGCGCAGACGCCGATCGGCTCCCGGCTGGTGAGCCCATCGATCATGTCGGCGAGCTGCGGTAGATTCTCGCCCTTCGCGAGGATCGGAATCCCGCAGGCGAACTCGACGCATTCGATGCCTCGGCGGACATCGCCTTTCGCCTCGTCGAGCGTCTTGCCGTTCTCGCGCGTCACCAGCTGGGACAACTCGAGAAAATTCGCCTCGAGCAGTTCCTTGTATTTGAACAGGATTCCGACTCGCTTCGTGTAGGACGTCTTCGACCAGGTGGCAAAGGCCTTCGCGGCACCTTCGACCACGGCGTCCACCTGCGCCGCATCCAGGAGCGGGGTACGCGCGATCACCTCGCCGGTTGACGGGTTATGCACCGGCATGAAGTCAGCGGCGTTTGGCGTAATCCAAGTGCCATCACGAAAGATGGGAACAACGGGGGCGGCAACGAACGTGGGCATATTTTCGGGGGGTCGGGTAAATTCGGAAGTGAAAGGGCGATGCACAACTCCAACCACCCGAAAGAATGCGGTGGGCATCTTCGTTGTCTAGCTGGAATTGGTTGCCTGCGACTGTGATCTTGAGCGGATTCGAACGCATCAGCCGACGCAGCGAGCCAGCGCCCAGCCGCTCACCGGGAGCGTCCAACGCCGCGACGTAAGCTGGACCGTCACCTCGACCCGACGGGCGGAGGCCGGGAGCGGAACGAGGGTCGGTCCCAAAATACGGGCTCCGGTTGGGCACCGCGTTGGGCGCTTCCTCGATTCGGGCCGGGTGGCTCGCCACTCGATCGCGGCCAGAAAAAGCAGCGACACCAGGATGGTCAGCAGCAGGCCGCGTCGGTCCGCCACGCCGTCAGCTTCGTCTCGTGCGACGCTCAGCGTCAACGGTTGAAACCACGGCGGGGTGCGCCGCGACGCGCGCGAGCGCACGGTGCAGAAGCGTCTTTCCCGGTTCCATCCGGTGCCAGGGCGATGCGCCCGAAGGATGCGGAAGCGGGATGAGATCGAAGGTGTGCCCGTACCTTTCCAGCGCGAACTGCTGCCCAATCACGGTGTCGAGGCGGGGGACTTCCATGAACTGCGCGATGGCGAGTTTGCCAATCGGCAGGACCAGCGCGGGCCGGAGAATTTCGATTTCACGCTGCAGCCACGACGCACAATTCGCGATCTCCGCCGGATCGGGCACGCGGTCGCCCCCGCCCGGCCGCTTGCCTGGGAAGCAACGGCACACGGCCGCCATGTAAATGCGCGAGCGATAGTCGGCTTCCGACCAGCCCAACGCCTCCTGGAACCAGCCAAAGAGCGTGCGGCCCGCGGTCCAGGCGAAAGGCCGGCCGAGCTTAGGTTCCTTGTCACCGGGCGCCTGGCCAACATGGAGGATCCGGCTCCGCACCGCGCCGCCCGTCACCACCGCAGGATGCATCCGCGGACATCGCCGGCAGGCGCTCAACTCGACGACGTGACGGTCCAGCGCATCGCGAGAGATCGCGGGATGAGTCGCAGTGATTCGAACTAAATTTTCCAAATTAGCCAAATTTACGAAATTATTTCCCCGTCCATTCTCTCCATCTGGAAAATTTGGGAATCGTGTCCCGAAGTTCCCGATCACGCCAGCGACTTTGATCGAACACCGCGATACGACTCATCGAGCAGCTCGACGATGTAACGGACCGGAACGTCCCGGCCCTTTTTCTTGAGTTCGACCGCGAGCTGCAGCGCGCAACCTGGATTGGCCGTGGCGATCACCTCGGCTCCGGTCGCGAGCGCATTTTCGATTTTGCGCGCGCCGAGCGACGAGGCGAGTTCCGGCTGCGTGATGTTGTACACGCCCGCGCTGCCGCAGCACAGCGAGCTCTCGGCCATCTCGACCAACTTGAGCCCGGGAATGGCGTTAAGCAGTTGCCGCGGCTGCGCGGTGATGCGCTGCGCGTGCGCGAGGTGGCAGGGTTCCTGGTAGGTCACCTTCACGGGCAACGGCTTGAGATCGGCGGTGTTCAAACCGATCTGCGCGAGGAACTCGTGCACGTCCTTCACCTTGGCTACGAATTTCCCCGCGCGATCATGCCAGGCTGGATCCTCGTGCAAGAGATGCCCGTATTCCTTTAGCGTGCTACCGCAACCCGCCGCGTTGATGATGATCGCGTCGAGTTCATCCAGCCCGCCCTGCTCGAGCGCGACGATATTGGTGCGCGCGAGTTCGCGGCCCCCGTCGAGGTCGCCACCGTGCGTGTGCAGCGCGCCGCAACAACCCTGGTTCGGAGGCAGCACCACCTCGCAGCCGTTCTTCTGCAGCACGCGAATCGTAGCCTCGTGCACGTGCGCGAACGCCGTGCTCATGATGCAGCCCGGCATCAGCGCCACCCGCTGGCGCTTCGTTCCCTCCGCCGGATACACCTGGCCTTTCGGCACGGTAAACGTCGATGAGAACCTCGGCAACATCAGCTCCATCTCCGAGGTACCCATCAATTTCAAAATCCCCAGGTTGCGCGCAAGCCATTGCACGCCGGTCACCTGGTACATCTTCATCAGCCACGAAAAGCCGCGGAACATCGCCATGCTCTTGAATAACCGGCCAAAGACAAACGCGCGGATGAGTCCGACCGATGCGCCCTGCGGCCGGATCGGCCCAGTCCCGCTGGCATGCTCGCGCGCCGTTTGGATTTGCGCGCGGCTAGCTTCGACAATCGCGCCGTACTGCACGCCGCTCGGACAAACCGCTTCACACGCGCGGCAATTCAAGCACTCGCTCATTTGGCCCTGAAAGACCTCGCTCGCGAGCGACATGCGGCCTTCGCTGACCGCCTTCATCAAATAGATCCGGCCCCGCGGCGACGACATCTCGAGCCCGGTCTCGCGATACGTCGGACAAGAGGAAAGACAAAGGCCGCAATGCACGCAGGTGTTGATCAGCGCGGGTTCCGGCGAGTCCTTGCCGGAAAATCCGACGAGGGTTCGCGGGGGGGCGGGAGCGGGAGCGAGAGCAGTGGACATCGAGAGAAAAAACTAAACGAGATACCGGCCCGGATTGAGGATGTTCGCCGGATCGAACTCCGCCTTAATGCGCCGCATGACGTCGAGGCCGTTTGGCGGACGGCCCCAGACATCAACGGAAGGCTCCGGCGTGCCGAGGCCGAGCGTGACGATCGAAACTTCCGGCAGAGTTGTGAGCGCCACTTCATGAAACGCCTTCCATGCGGTGCCGCGCGTGCGGACGTACGCGATGCCGTTCAGCACCCGGGCGCTGATTTGCAGGCGAAGCGCGTGTTTCTTCGCCGCGACCTGCAGCGCGACCAACGCCGAGCCCAGCAGTGACGGCAGGCTTGCCACGCGAATTACCATTTCATCCGGCTCGAGGTCGGCGCTCTGTGACAAATCGTTGATCCGACGCCAGAGCGAGGTGTGTTCTTCGCCCTCGAGCACGTGCGAGGCGCGCGCGCCCGCTTTCTGCGCCAGCCCGGGCACATCGCGCTTATGTCGCGCGACCGCCTGGTCAAGACCATCGGTCGCGACGCAAAGTCCAAATCCCTGACCGCCTTCCGCGCTGACCAGTTCGCACGCCGCCGGCAACAGCTTGCTCGTGTGCAGCGCGTCGGCCATGGCGAACACCGATTCGAGCGTGTCGAATTCACATGCGATCGTGGCCGCGGCGCGCGGGATGGGCAGCAGCTTGAAATTCGCGCTCGTGAAAATGGCCAGCGAACCCATGCTGCCGATGTAGAGCTTCATCAGGTCGAAGCCGCTGACGTTCTTCACGGTCATGCCGCCCGCCTTGCTGATGCGCCCACCCGCCTCGACGACCTTTGTGCCGAGAAACAAATCGCGAAACGTGCCGTAGCCCAGCCGGCGTGGACCATCGGCGGCGCACGCGAGCGCCCCGCCGACCGTCGAGCGGCCCGGCAACGCCACATCCATCGGCAGCATCTGACCATTCGGCCGCACGGCCTGATCAATTTCATCGAGCGTCATCCCGGCGCCCACCGAAATCGTCATGTCATCGGGCGTGTAGTCGAGAACTTGGTTGAGCCGCGTGGTGCGCATCGCCACGACCGGGCGATCGAGCGCGACCGGCGGCGTGCCGAGCGCCTGGCGTGTGCCGCCGCCCCAGGGAATCACCGCGGCGCGGGCCGCGGCCGCGATCTTCATGGCTTCCGAAAGTTCCTCCACCGAGCCCGGTGCGACCACAAAATGCGGGGAAACACCCTGCACCGAGAGCCCGTCCGCGCCGGGCGTGACGTGCTCGGCGCCAACCGCCGATCCCAACTGGATCAAGAGATCGCTCATGGCCTAGATCCAGACTTTTTCACCGTGCTTCGCCACGATTGCCGCCAACCCGCCCGGCACCGTGCTGGCCTGCCGGCGCGTCGCGGCCAACTCGTTCGGATTTACTTTGCGTGGAAAAATCTTGCCCGGATTCAGCAGGTCTTCCGGGTCAAACGCCTCGTGCAACGCCGCCATCGCACCGAGATCGTCGTCGTTGAACATATAGGACATGAATTCCTGCTTCTCGATGCCCACGCCGTGTTCGCCGCTGATCACGCCCCCGTAGCCGATGGACAGCCGCATGATCTCCTCGACCGCCTTGTGAGCCCGCGCGTTTTGATCGGGATCGGTGGAATCAAAGAGCACGATGGGATGCAGGTTGCCGTCCCCGGCGTGAAAGACATTCGCAATCGGAAGGTTCACTTCCTTCGAGATGCGCTTCACGTCGTCCATGATCGCCGGCAGTTTCGTGCGCGGCACGACGGTATCGACGAGATGATACGTTGGAGCGAGCCGCCCCATGGCGCCGAACGCATTCTTGCGCGCGGCCCAAACGTTCACCTGCTCCTGCGGCGTCTTCGCGGGACGCACCTCAATGGCGCCCTTATCCTTTGCGATTTGAACAATCTCGGCGAGTAAGTCGTCGAGACCATCATCCACTCCGTCCACCTCGATGATCAGCGCCGCCCCCGCGCCGGGGGGAATGCCCATCTGATACGCATCGTTCACCGCCTTGAGCGCGAGCGTGTCCATCACCTCGAGCGCGGCCGGAAGAAATCCGCCTGCGATCACCGCGCTGACCGTCTCGGCCGCGGGTCGGATATCGTTGAAGACCGCCATCACCACGCGCGTCGCCTCCGGCACTGGTAAAATCTTCAACCAGCATTCGGTGATGACGCAGGTCGTCCCTTCCGCGCCGACCGTGACGCCGGTGAGATCATACCCGGGTTGCTCGACGATGCCTTCGCCGGACCAAAAAATGGATCCGTCGGCGAGCACCATTTGCACGCCGAGCACGTGCGAGCCAGTGACGCCGTACTTGATGCAATGCGGGCCCCCACTGTTATTGGCGATGTTGCCCCCAATCGTGCAGGCCTTCTGCGAGGACGGGTCCGCAGCAAAGTGATAGCCGCGGCTCTTGAGAAACGCGGTGAGCTCAAAATTAATCACGCCCGGCTGGACGCGGCAGCGATTGTTGCGCGTGTCGATCTCGAGGATCTTGTCCATGCGTGACGTCACCAGCACGATGCCGCCGCGCATCGGCGTGGCCCCACCGGAAAGGCCCGTGCCCGCGCCGCGCGCGATGACCGGCACGTGCTCGCGCGCCGCCAGCTTCACGACTGCCACGACCTGCTCGGTCGTCGTCGGCAGCACGACGACATCCGGATCATGCGTGTCCATGACGCAGCCGTCGGCGTTGTACGTCATCAGCGCGTCCGGATCGGACACGAGGCCACGTTCGCCGACGATGTGTCGGAGCTCGGAAACGAGTTCGAGGTGGGTCATCGGGGGATGGAGATTAGTGCAACAGGAAAAGGGAACCGACGCAATCGGCGAGTTTCAGGGGACGGCGGCAGCGCGTGAGCGCCCGGGCGCCCGCGTCCCGCGCGGTGGAACCTGGCCGTAGCCGAGGGCCGAGGAGACCTTCGCGGCGCAACGCTTCAACTTCTGGGCGAAGGGCGCGACCTTGTCCGGCGAGACGCGGCTGGCCGGACCGCTGATGCTGATCGCGGCGACCGAAATTCCACTGCTGTTCAGGATCGGAGCGGCCAGGCAGCGGACGCCCTCCTCAAACTCTCCGTCGTCCACCGCGTAACCGAGCTCGCGAATCTGGGCGAGCGCCGATTCGAGCCGGCTGAGCGACGTGATCGTTTTTGACGTGTAGCCCTTCAATTCGAGTTGCGTCATCAAGGCGCGGGCCTCGGGGAGCGGCCGAAAAGCCAGCAATGCCTTGCCCGCGCCCGACGAATGCACCGGCGCGCGATTGCCCACCTCCGTGAACATGCGTACGAGGCGCTCGGGGGCGACCTGATCCGCGTAAACGATTTGCGTGCGATCAAGGATGACGAGATTCACCGTTTCACCCGTCTCGTGCATCAAGGTCCTCATGTGCGGCCGTGCGACCTCGAGCAGTTGATTCGCGCCCACGCGCGTCGCCCAATCCATGACCTTGTACCCCACCGCGTAGGCGCGGGTCTCCGGATCCTGCCGCGCGTAACCGCGCGCGGTCAGCGTCGCGAGCAGGCGATGCGTCGTGCCGAGTGGCAGTCCGGCCCGCGCGCTCAACTCGCTGAGCGGCACCGCCTGCCCGGCTGCCACCAGCGCCTCAAAAAGGTCGAACGTCCGCTCCACGGACTGCACCGATCCGGCGCTGCGCTGCGTTTTCAAGGCGTCCATCCATATTTCCATAATTTGGAAATTCGATATCGTCCAGTGGAAACTTCGGGGGTGAGTTCATTTCTCGAAACTCACGGAAGCACTCCCGCCCAACCAAGCATTCGGATTCACCACATACGCTCGCTCGCGCCCACTGCGTCATATTCCTATAATGTCTATCGACATATATGTCTTTTTAAATAGCGTCGGCCCTCTTCGCGATGAGCGCGCGGAAAACGGGTTCCATTCATGCCAAAACAATCAGTCGAACAAGTGAAGGCGGAAAGCCAGGGGTTGCGGGGCGAAATCGGTCGGACCCTCGGGTCGGACGCCACCCGCTTTTCCGAGGAGGATGCCACGCTGCTGAAATTCCACGGGACGTACCAGCAGGATGACCGCGACCGGCGCAAGGGCGCGACGACGGGCGACAAGGCCTGGATGTTCATGGTGCGCACAAAGATGCCGGGCGGCGAATTGACGGCGGCGCAATATATCGCCCACGACGATCTCGCAGGTTCGCTGGGAAACTCGACGCTGCGGCTCACCACGCGGCAGGGCATTCAACTGCACGGCGTGCTCAAGGGCGACCTGCGCGAAACGATCGCGCAGATTCGCGCCGCGGGACTCACGACCTGGGGCGCGTGCGGCGACGTGGTCCGCAACACGATGGCGCCGGCGGCGCCGATCGCGGACGCCGTGCACGCGGAGGTGCACCGATTTGCCCGGTCCCTAAGCGAGCGGTTCCTCGCGCGGTCTCGGGCCTACAGCGAAATCTGGTTCCAGGGCGAGCGGGTGCCCATCGAACCGGAACCGGCGGCGGCCGACGGCGAAACCGATCCGATCTACGGCGAAGTCTGCCTGCCGAGAAAATTCAAGATTGGCATCGCGGTTCCTCCCCAAAACGATGTCGACATTTATTCACAGGATCTCGGCTTCGTCCCTTTTGCTCCGCACGGTGAAATCGAAGGCTATACCGTGCTCGTCGGCGGCGGTTTCGGGATGACGCACGGCATTCATTCGACCTTCCCCACTCTCGCGCAGCCGCTCTTCTACGTTCGTCGCGAAGACGCGGTGGAGACGGCGGTCGCGGTGGTAACCACCCAGCGCGATCACGGCAACCGAACCGATCGCAAACGCGCGCGGCTGAAATATCTGATCGAGGATCGCGGCCTCGAATGGTTCCGCGGTGAGGTAACCCAGCGACTCGGTCAGTGGCGGACGTTCGAGCCGAAGGTGATCGAATTTTCCACCGTCGCGGATCGACTCGGCTGGCATGAGCAGGGTGACGGTCGCTGGTTTTACGGTGTGCAGGTGCCCGGAGGGCGAATCCTCGACCAGGACGATACGCGCTATCGCAGCGCCTTCCGCGCCGTCGCGGAGCGCTTTGGCTTCACGTTGCGCCTAACGCCAAACACAAACCTGCTCTTGACGAACATCGAACCCGATCAGCGCGAGTCACTTGAGCGGACCCTGCGCGCCTTCGGGGTGCCGGACCCCGGTGGCCTTTCGGCCTTGCGGCGCGTGGCGCACGCGTGCGTGGCGCTGCCGACGTGCGGACTCGCGCTGGCGGAAAGTGAGCGCATTCTGCCCAGCTTGCTCGATGGAATTGACGAAGTTCTGCGCGATCTCGACCTCACCGATGAGCCGATCCTATTCCGCATGACCGGCTGCCCGAACGGCTGCGCGCGGCCGTATAACGCGGACTTCTCCCTGGTCGGGCGCGCGCCCGGCAAGTATGCGTTATTCGTGGGCGGTTCGATTGCCGGCGATCGGTTGGCGGGACTGGAGCAGAAGACGGTGGCGACCGCCGACGTGCCGGCGGTGGTGCGTGGATACCTCGAGGAATTTGTCCGGGAACGCGAAAACGACGAAACATTTTCCGCATATTGGGGTCGGACCCACGTGAACGGACCCGCTCCGCATCCGCAACAATTTCATCTTGAACTGGCCGAACGTGCCGCCCGCGCCGAGAGTAGGATCGAGGTGGCGTTTGCCGAATAACTCCCCACTGAAATCACCCGACCGTGAAACGCATCTTCGCCATTCTTGCTGCGGTCGCGGCGGCCGGTCGACTCCCGGGCGCCGACATCACGTTGCTGAACGTTTCCTACGATCCAACGCGTGAACTCTACCAGGAGATCAATCAAGCCTTTGTCCAGCACTGGAAAGCGAAGACAGGCGAAACCGTCGTCATCAAGCAATCCCACGGCGGGTCGGGGAAGCAGGCGCGCTCCGTCATCGACGGCCTGCAGGCCGACGTCGTCACGCTCGCGCTGGCGTATGACATTGATGCGCTGTATCTCCATGGCGCTCTCGTGCCCGCCGATTGGCAGCAGCGCCTGCCCGAAAACAGTTCGCCCTACACGTCGACGATCGTGTTTCTGGTTCGCAAAGGCAATCCCAAGGGCCTTAAGGACTGGGACGATTTGATTAAGCCCGGCGTCGCGGTCATCACGCCCAATCCGAAAACGTCCGGCGGCGCGCGCTGGAATTATCTCGCCGCGTGGGGCCACGCGCTCCGACAGAGCGGAGGTGACCAGGTCAAGGCACGTGAATTCGTCTCCAAGCTCTACCAAAACGTCCCGGTGCTTGATTCCGGCGCGCGCGGATCCACCACGACCTTCGTCCAGCGCGGGCTCGGTGACGTGCTCATCGCGTGGGAAAACGAAGCCTTTCTCGCCCTCAAGGAATTCGGGTCGGACAAATTCGAAATCATCGCGCCGGCCGCCAGCATTCTCGCGGAACCGCCGGTCACGGTGGTCGACAAAGTCGTCGAAAAAAAGGGGACACGGAAGGTCGCCGAGGAATACTTGCGCTTCCTTTACGCGGAGAAAGGCCAGAGGATTGCGGCCCGGAACTATTACCGGCCGCGCCTCGCGTCGGTTGCCCAATCTTATGAAAAGGTGTTTCCGCGCATCACGCTGTTCACCATCGATGAGATCTTCGGCGGCTGGCGGCAGGCGCAGAAGACTCATTTCGACGATGGCGGCGTCTTTGATCAAATGGTCGCGAAGAAATAGCCCCTGATGTCCACCGCGAGCGCCAGACGCGTGATACCCGGCTTCGGCCTGACGTTGGGTTTCACCCTGCTTTACCTTTCGCTGGTCGTGCTCATTCCGCTGTCCGCGACGTTTCTCAAGACCGCCACGCTCGGCTGGGGAAAATTCTGGCTCCTGGCCACCGCGCCGCGGGTGCTCGCGTCGCTGCAGCTCACATTCGGCACGTCCCTAGCCGCCGCCACGCTCAATCTCGGAGCGGGTCTGTTGGTCGCATGGGTACTCGTTCGCTACCGGTTTCCGGGTCGCCGTTTTGTGGACGCGCTCGTGGATCTTCCGTTCGCGCTGCCGACGGCGGTGGCAGGCATCGCCTTGACGGCGTTATACGCAAAGAACGGCTGGATCGGGGCGTGGTTGGATTACGTCGGAATCAAAGTCGCGTTTACGCCGCTCGGCATCTTTGTGGCGTTGACGTTCATCGGTCTCCCTTTCGTGGTGCGCACGGTGCAACCCGTGCTGGAAGATTTGGAACCCGATTTTGAGGAGGCCGCCGCGAGCCTCGGAGCGACACGGTGGCAATCGTTCAGGCGGGTCGTGCTGCCGGCGCTCTGGCCGTCGCTGTTGACGGGCTTTGCGCTCGCGTTTGCGCGGGCCGTCGGGGAGTACGGCTCGGTGGTATTCATTTCCGGCAACATGCCGATGAAGACCGAGATCACTCCCCTGCTCATCGTCACGAAGCTGGAGCAATACGACTACGCCGGGGCCACGGCCATCGCGGTCGTGATGCTCCTGATCTCGTTCGCGCTGCTGCTCATCATCAATCTGCTGCAGTGGTGGAGCGGACGGCGCGCGACGACGCATTGACCCGACCCATGAGCGCAACCACTCGACCAGCCACCGCGGACGCGCCTTTCGTCCGGCGCATCCTCATCGGCGTCGCGCTGCTTTTTCTCGCGGCCTTCCTGCTGCTGCCGTTGCTGATCATTTTCACGGAGGCTTTTACCAAGGGGACGGCGATGTATTTCGCCGCGCTCCGCGAACCGGACGCGCTCGCCGCCGTGCGACTCACGCTGCTGGTCGCCGCCATCGCCGTCCCGGCCAACACGATTTTCGGCCTCGCCGCGGCGTGGGCGATCGCGCGCTTTGATTTCCGCGGCAAGACCGTGCTCACCACGCTGATCGATCTGCCGTTCTCGGTTTCACCGGTCGTCTCCGGGCTCGTCTATGTGCTGCTGTTCGGCGCGCAGGGCTGGTTTGGGCCGTGGCTCAGGCAGCACCATCTCCAAGTGATCTTCGCCGTGCCCGGCATCGTGCTCGCGACGATTTTCGTGACGTTTCCGTTCGTCGCGCGCGAGCTGATTCCGCTCCTCGAGGCGCAGGGGCGCGACCAGGAACACGCCGCGCTGAGCCTGGGCGCAAGTGGTTGGCAGACGTTTTGGCGCGTCACCTTGCCCAACGCAAAGTGGGGCCTGCTCTACGGGATCATTCTCTGCAACGCCCGCGCGATGGGCGAATTCGGCGCCGTGTCGGTCGTGAGCGGGCACATTCGCGGCCAGACCAACACCATGCCGTTGCACGTGGAGATTCTCTACAACGAGTATAATTTCGTCGGCGCCTTCGCCGTGGCTTCCGTTTTGGCGCTTCTCGCGCTCGTCACGCTCGCGCTGAAGAGTTTCATCGAGTGGCGGTCTGACCATGCGATTTGAGCGTGACCAAATCGGCTCGGGCGGTTAGCACTTTGGGTCGATGCTGCGCTCAAAACTTCGCTTTCCGGTCGTCGTCCTGCTCGCCGCGCTCGCCTTATCCCGGGTGGCGCAAGCGGAGCCGATTCAGGTTCCGGCTTCCTTCATCGCGCTGTGGAAACCGTTCCCCGCTGATTGGACACCACAGCGTTTTACCGTGACCGTCGCTTCGCCCGCCACGGGCGGAAAGGGCGCGCGGGTGCGCGTGGAGAAATCCAGCGGGGATGCCCGCGCCGACAAGATCGCGGTGGATTACATCAGCCATGTGCTAAATCTCAAACCCAATCTGCGCGCCAAGAACGCGGGCAGCCAGCTCGTCTTTCCCGTGATCGTGGACGCAACCGCGGGGGCTTCGCATTCGGGCGGGTACAAAAGTGAGCCGGGCGATACCGTCTACCAGGCCGGCCTGCCGGGATACGACATTTCGCGTCCTGACTGGCCAAAAAATGCCACCGACTTCACGACCGGCGGCCGATTGGTTATTCGCGTGGTCTTCGGTCGCGACGGCAAGGTCGAGAAGGTTTCGCTTCTCAAATCCAGCGGATCGGCGTTTCTCGACGCCTTTGCGGTCCGATGGGCGTTGTCCCATTGGCGCTGCGCCCAGGACAAGACAGGTTCGGCGATGGTCGTTCCGATCGTCTCGCGGATCGGCTCGCCCGGCAATCAGCGGGATGGCCACCAACCATTCAATCGGGAAGTCCGCGGCCGCGAGCCTTCCTACGGCCGGTCAGGGAATCCGTGAAGTTACCGTCGTAATTCATCTTGAATCAACAGGTTGAATCGGGATAAAATCTCGGATTGTGCACCGCCCGGGGCTCGTGGTTGGCGTCGTCTCGCTGCTCGTCAGCCACGGATGGTCGCTGCCTCATCTCTCCGCGGCCGAACCGATCCTGGTCCCGGAATCGTTCGGCGCGAAATCCAAGCCCTGGCCGAAAAGTTGGCGAGGTCAGGAATTCAAGATCACGATCGAATCCACTCCCAGCGGACCCGAGGGCACGCCGCAGCTGCGCGTGGCAAAGTCGAGCGGCGACAAGCGAGCCGACCGCATGGCGATTGCCTTTGCAACGTACGTCCTCCAGGCGAAACCCGATCTCCGGGCGCAGAACAGGACCAATATGCTGACGTTTCCCATGGTCATCGACGGCGGAATGAAGGGTGGAAAACCGCGCCCCGCGATCAAAAAGCACCCTGGCCTGAATAGTCCCAAAGGCGGGTTCAAGGATCGCTCGGCCCGCCGGTTTCCGACGCCGAAATAGGCCCGTGCGCTACGGCAGCATTTCCGTGCCAATACCGTGCGGCGTGAACAGCGCCATCAGCAACGCGTGCGGAATCCGACCGTCGATCAAATGCACGCGTTCCACCCCGCGCGACAGTGCCAGCAGGGCTGACTCCACCTTGGGAATCATGCCGCCGATGATAATACCGTCCTTGAGCAGACCGGCCACCGGCTCGCTCTGCAGCGATGGAATCAGCGAGTCGGCGATCTTCGGATCGCGCATGAGACCGGGAACGTCGCTGAGAAAAACGAGCCGACCCGCGCCGAGTGCCGCCGCCGTTGCGCCGGCCACGGTGTCCGCGTTGACGTTGAGCAACTGGCCCGCGGCGTCGCGGCCCACCGGCGACATCACCGGCACCTCACCGCGAGCGAGGGCGCCCTGGATCGCGTCGAGCGAAACTTTTTCGACGTCACCCACGGCACCGAGATCCGCCAAGCCGTCATTCGTTGGCACCGGGGCCGCCTTTTTCGCGAGGACGGAATCGCGGCCGGACATTCCCACCGCTTTGCATCCGGCGGCGTTGAGCTGCGCGACAATCTTCCCGTTGACCTGACCGTCAAGCGTCTCCGCCACAAGTCGCATCGAAGCCGCATCGGTGACGCGCAGCCCGGCGACGAAAACGGGCTTGACGCCCGCGTCGCGCAGGCGCGCCGTGATGGCCTTGCCTCCGCCGTGGACGATGACCGGCTTCAATCCGACCGCGGCGAGAAAGGCGACATCACGCAGCGTGCGCTCGATGACCTGATCGTCCTCCATCGCGCTTCCGCCGTACTTGATGACGAGCGGTTGGCCCTGCAGTTTCTGAATGAAGGGAAGGGCATCGGCGAGTGCTTCGATGCGATCGGCGGCGGTGAGAGACATGGCGGCAAAACTAGCGGAAGACGAATAATATGTCGCGAATTTGAATGGGAAGACGCCAGTAACCGAGCCGTTGTTAAACCGTCGCTTGTCACTCGCCCATGTTGAACCGGACGTAGGCGGGTGTCAGGTCGGTCGTATAGATGGTGTGTTCCGCGAGGCCGAGGTGAAGATTGATGTGTACGGTGAATTGCGCCGCGCTGACCGCGTCCCTGAGCTTGGCGAGTGGCGTCCGGGTTGCCATGCCGCCCCGCGCGGCGCTGACGCCATTGTAGAAAATATCGACCCGCTCCTCGCGGACCCGCGCGCCCGAATACCCCACCGCGTCGAGAATGCGCCCCCAATTCGGATCGCTCCCGTACCACGCGCACTTCACCAGCATCGAATTGGCGACTGCGTCCGCGGCGCGGCGCGCATCGATGCGAGTCGCCGCCCCGGTGACACGGACCTCGACAAACTTCGAGACGCGCTCGCCGTCCAGCACGATCATGCGCGCAAATTGTCCGCAGAGGTGAGTCAGCGCGGCTTGGAATCGACCGAACTCCGCGGTCGCGGGGCGAAGCAGCGGCGCATCACGCGGCCCGTTGGCAAGCAGGATGACCGTGTCGTTCGTACTCATGTCGCCGTCCACCGTAATGCGGTTGAACGATTGCTCCACCGCCTCGCTGAGCGCGCGCTGCAGGTGACGCTTGCCGATGTTTGCGTCCGTCGTCAGCGCGCACAGCATCGTCGCCATGTTGGGATCGATCATGCCCGCTCCCTTGGCGATGCCGCCAATCGTCACCGGCCGGCCGCGGACGGAAAACTGGACGGCCGCTTCCTTCGGCCGCGTGTCAGAAGTCATGATCGCGCGCGCCGCGCGGGCGCTACCGTTGCGTCCGGAGCGCCGAACCATCCGCGGCATCGCCCGCTCAATTTTTTCGACGGGCAGCGGCACGCCGATTCGCCCGGTGGAACACACGAGCACCTGCTCCTCCTTGAGGCCCAGCGCCACGGCGGTCGACCGCGCCATCCGCTGCGCGGCCTGAATCCCGGGCAGGCCGGTGCACGCGTTTGCGTTGCCGCTGTTCAAAACGATGGCCCGCACGCTGGCGGAGCGCAGGTGCATGGTGGAGACGCGCACCGGCGCGGCCTTGACTTGGTTCGTCGTAAACGTTGCCGCCGCCACCGCCGCGCGATCAGAATGGATCACGGCCAGGTCCGGCTTGCGTGAGCTGCCTGTCGGACTGATGCCGCAATGCGTCGCCCAGGCGAAATAGCCCGCCGCGGCGGTAACGCCGCCGGGAATGCTTTTCCAGTCCTGATCGCTTGGCATGTTCCGTTTCCCGGTGGGGCGCGCAGATTAGTGGAGCACGGCCCGTCGGGCCAGCGAGTTTTTAGAGCCCCGCCGTCTCGGCGAATTCCGCCATCAGATTAAAACATTGCACGGCCTGTCCGGAGGCGCCCTTCCCGAGATTGTCCTCGGCGCTGAACAGGATAACGCGGCCCGTCCGTGGATCATGTCGCCACGCCAGATCGATGTAATTGGTGTTCGCCACGTGACGAATCTCGGGCAGGCGATCTTCGCCCTCGAGGAGGCGGACGAACGGCTCCGCCCCGTATGCTTCCGTCCAGGCGGCACCGATTTGTCCGGCGTCGACGCCGCGATTCGGCGTCGCGTAAATCGTGCTCACAATCCCACGTGTAATCGGGATGAGGTGCGGCGTGAAATTGATCACGACGGGCAACCCCGCGGCTAGGGAAAGCTCCTGCTCGATCTCGGAAAGATGCCGGTGCTTCGGACTGCCATAGGGCTTGGCTGACTCGTTCAATTCCGAAAATAGCAGCGCCACCTCCGCCTTGCGCCCCGCTCCGCTCACCCCGCTCATGCTGCTCACGAGGATCTGGGCCGGGTCGATCAGCTTCCGGCGCAGCAGCGGAACAAGCGGCACGAGAACGCTGGTTGGATAGCAGCCGGGGGCAGCCACGAGCCGCGCCCGGGCGATTTCATCGCGGCGGAGTTCCGGCAGGCCATACACGGCGCCCGCGAGGAGCGCGGGTGCCGGATGCTCGTGCCCGTAAAATTCGCGGTAAACGGCGGCATCGCGCAGGCGAAAATCCGCGCTGAGATCGATCACGCGCAAACCCGCCGCCACCAGCGGCGCCGCAAACTCCGCCGCCAGACCATGGGGCAGCGCGAGGAACCCAAAAGTCGCCCCCGAGGCGATGATCGTCTCGACCGCCGGCGCGACAAAAACGGGCCCGCTCGCGCGACGCGCGTCGCGGAATCGCGGATAGACGTCATCGAGTCGGCGACCAGCCTCCGCGCGGGATGTGACGCATACGAGATCGGCGCGCGGATGACGCAGCAGGAGACCGACCAACTCCTCGCCCGAATATCCGCTGGCACCGACCACCGCCACTTTCACTCGTTCCTCCATGGCGGGCGAATGTAGGACATCCATCGCGGTCGTCCATCGTTTGCCGTGAATTCATCCGGCCGCGCCGACCCGGCTCCGCGTTAGCTCCCAAACAGCCGCTCGATGCGTTTCAACGTTTCGGCGTCCATTTTCACGAGTTCGGGCCAGCCGCGATGGTAGCCCTCGCCCGGAAGCTTTCGCGTCGCGTCGAAGCCCATGTGCGTGCCGATGTTGGGTAGCGTCGGCGCGTGATCCAGCGAGTCGCAAGGGCTCTTGATGAACGTGCTGTCGCGTTGCGGATCCGTGTTGGCGCAGAGCCGGAAGAGCACGTCGCTCGTGTTGTGCACGTCGCAGTCCTCGTCCACCACCACGATGTACTTGCTGAACATCATCTGCCCCATGCCCCACAGGCCATGCATGATCTTGTAGGCCTGCCACGGGTATTGTTTGCGAATGCTGACGAAAACCAGGTTGTGGAAGACGCCCTCCGCCGGCAGCGCGAGATCGACGATTTCCGGAAAATTCATCCGGAAGACCGGTAGGAACACGCGCACGCTCGCGGTGCCCATGTAGAAGTCCTCCATCGGCGGAATGCCCACGATGGTTGCCGGATAAATCGCATCTTTGCGGTGCGTGATCGCCGTGAGGTGGAAGACCGGATAGTCGTCCACCGGAGTGTAATACCCCGTGTGGTCACCGAACGGACCCTCCGCGCGCAGTTCGCCCGGCTGCACATAACCCTCGAGCACGAAGTCCACGTCGGCCGGCACTTCGAGGTCGATCGTCTCGCACTTCACCAGCTCGACGGATTTCTTCCGGCAGAATCCGGCGAATAAAATCTCGTCGAGGCCATCGGGCAGCGGCGCGGTGGCCGCAAACGTGTACGCCGGATCGCCACCCAACGTCACGGCCACCGGCATCCGCTCGCCGCGTTCGTAGTAACGCTTGCCGTGCCGCGCCCCGACCTTGTGCACCTGCCAGTGCATGCCGGTCGAGCGGTCATCGTACACCTGCATGCGGTACATGCCGACGTTGCGTTCGCCGGTGTCGGGATCACGGGTGTGCACGTTCGGCAGCGTGACGAAGCGCCCGCCATCCTTCGGCCAGCATTGCAGCACGGGTAGATCGGCGAGAGTGAGCCCCGCCGACTCGCCCTCGCGCAAAATTTGCACCACGTCCTTGCACGCGCCGCCGCTGACGTGCTTGGGCCGCGCGTGCAGCAGATTCACGCCCTGCTTCAAGAGCTCCCAGCCCTGCCGGAGATTCGTCGGGGGCTTCGCCTTCAGAATCAACTGCATCTCCTGCGCGAGATCCTCGACGTCGTTCACCTTCAGCGCGATCGCCATACGCCGCTTGGATCCCATCGTGTTGATCGCGAGCGGAAATCGTGACGTCTTCCCCGCGATCGTCGGCTGTTCAAAGAGCAACGCCTTGCCCCCGCCCGGAGACTTCATTTCCCGGTCGGCGATCGCGGTGATCTCCAGCTCCGTCGCGACCGGCTCCACGATGCGACGCAGTTCGCCCGCCTGATCGAGCGCGGCGACGAATTCGGAAAACGAGCGATACGACATGCAACCATGAAAGCTTGGATTCGCACGGCTGTCGACCGTCGACCCCGTCGTGGACCCCATCCAACTCGCGCCTTTCGACGCGATTGATCTGGGTTACAGTATCGGCATGCCAGCCAGTTGTCGTTTTGCCATGGGCGTGCACACGCTTTTGCTGCTCGCGCATTCCGACGGGCGGAGCCTGACGTCGTCCGATATCTCCGCGAGCACGAACACGAATCCCGTGGTTGTGCGCCGCCTGCTTTGCGCGTTGAACCAGGCCGGGCTCGTGCAAACGCAAAAGGGACCGCACGGTGGAGCTCGGCTCGCGCAACCGCCGGATCGAATTTCACTCGGCGATGTTTATCGCGCGGTGGAGACCGCCGAGCCTTTGAATCGTCCGCGGGCGCGGCCCAACCTGAAATGCCCGGTCGGCGCGCAGATGGAGGCGGTGCTCAACCGCATTTTTACCTCGGCCCAGACCGCCCTCGAACACGAGCTCAATCAGACGAGCCTCGCGAAATTCGTGGCAGCCACACACGGAGCGCGGGCGCCGCGCGGAAAACGTCCGAAGAGCGCCGCCACGGTGGACGCCGCAGCCTGACGCCGGCGCGTGGCTAGTACGGCAGTTCCTCAAACGCGACGACGCGGCCCTGCTGGAACATCACGCGGCGACTCGGCACCTGCACGCCGACGTAGGGCGAATAATAGAAACCGGAATAACCCCCGTAGGCGCCGCGGAAGGCGAACCGGCCTCGGCCTCGCGCCCAAAACACGTCGGGAGAGTAGATGGGCGTCGGGAAAGCCGCAAAGCCACCGGCATACACGTATTCGGTTGTCGTATAAATCCATGCCTCAAGCGCGCCCGCCTGGTTCGCCCCGCGGAAAATGCGATCGGGCCGGCCGAACGCGATAAAGACCCCTGGTTTGCTCAACCCGACCCGGATGCGGTGGTTCAGCACGATCACACGGTCGGACGGCGACAGGCTCTGCATGATGGCAGGATTGTCCTGGGCACGTGTCTGCGGGGTCGAACAAGCCGGCAAAGCCAGCAGCGCAATCGCCAGGGCGGGCAGCGCCAAGGCGCGGAGGACGGGCGGCGTTTTCATGAGTGGGGACTCGGTTAAACCTAAGCTAGCGACAAAAGTAGCAGGGTTTAGACGCATTCGCTGAGGAAACCATTCGAAGGAATGCGGGTCGGCAATGCGATCCCAACTTGCTCGGTTGGCTCCCGGCCTCTAGATAGGGTCATGGAGGACCGTTTCGGCCATCGGATATCATACCTGCGCGTCTCGGTGACCGACCGCTGCAATGAGCGCTGCGTCTATTGCATGCCGCAGGAGCTCCAGGAATGGCTGCCCCGCGCGGAAATTCTCCGCTACGAGGAAATCGCCCGGCTCGTGCGGGTCGCCACGACGCTCGGCGTCACGAAATTGCGCGTGACTGGCGGCGAGCCGCTGACGCGCTCGAACGTGCTCGAGCTCTTCCGCCTGCTCGCGGAAATCCCCGCGCTGCGGGATCTGGGCGTCTCTACGAACGGATCGCTTCTGCCCCGGATTGTCGACGTCGCTGGCCGGCGCATGACGATGGCGGCGGCGTTGCGGCACTACGGCGTGCGAACGGTCAACATTTCGCTCGATACGCTCGACGCGGCGCAGTACACGGCGATTACCGGCCGCGATTTCCTGGCGCAGACTCTCGCGGGCCTGGACGCGGCGCGAGCGGCGGGCTTTGAAAGCATCAAGCTCAATTGCGTGTTGATGCGCGGACGCAATGAAGACCAACTGCCGGCGCTGATCCATTATGCCGGCGAGCATGGCTACCTCCTGCGCTTCATCGAACTCATGCCCGTCAGCACCACCGACGTTCTCACCGAGGAGAACTTTCTCCCGATCGCCGAGGCCCGCCGCCTCATCGAGCGCTCCACCGGTCCGCTCACCGCGCGCCCTGATTTCAAGACGAACGGTCCGGCGCTCTATTTCCAACTGCCAAATTCGGAGCAACTCATTGGGTTCATCGGCGCGATGACCGACCTGCATTTCTGCGAGAGCTGCAACAAGCTGCGCCTGACCTGCGAGGGTAAACTCCGGCCGTGCCTTGGCAGTTATCTCGAGTTCGACATCCGCGAGCCGCTGCGCGCAGGCGCCAGCGACGAGGTCCTCGCGCAGTTTTTCCGCGACGTCGTCGACCGCAAGCCGCAGCAACACGACTTCCGCGAAAACTACCAGCCGAATCGCAAAATGGTCGCGATCGGTGGCTGAGCTTGCCCGGCTGCGGGCGAACCCGCCAAACTGCCCGTCATGTCCGCCGATCCACCCGCCGTGCGCTGGAGCCAGGTGGCTTGCCTTGCGCTGCTGCATGGCTCGATTGGGTTGAGCTGGATCGTTTACGCGCTCTATCTGCCGCAGCTCCTTGGCTCGCTCGGGCTCGCGGCGGGCCTCGCCGTCACGCTTCTCGCGATCGAGAACTTGCTCGCCATCTTCCTGGAGCCGCTGTTCGGCTTTTTGTCCGACCAATCATTTCGACGCAGCGGGACGCGCCTACCGTTCATCGTCGCCGGCGTGTTGCTCGCGGCGACGCTCTTCATCGCGACGCCGCTCGCCGTGCTGACTCCGATCGCGAAGACCGACGCCGGTCGCGCGATGTTTCTGGCCCTCGTCGTCGTTTGGGCGATTGCGATGACCGTGTTTCGAACTCCGGCGCTCGCGTTGCTTGGCCGCTACTCCACCGCGCCCAATTTGCCGCGGGCCGCCAGCATCCTGACGTTGATCGGCGGCGGGGTCGCGGCGCTACGACCCGGGGCGCGAGAATTCATGCTCACACTCGGACCGGTGATCTGCTTTGGGATAGGCTCGCTCGTGCTGTTGCTCGCCTGCGGGGCCGTTTGGTTCATCGATCGCGCGACCCCTGCGGCGGAAGCGCCCGCGCGCGCCCTTCCGGCGTCGCTGATCGGGCCGCTCGTCACGCTTGCGGCTGCCGGCGCCGGCATGTCGCTCGCGACCTTCGCGATCTTCGGCAAACTGCTGCCGACCGTGCTCCGACGCCTGCCCCCCGACTGGCCCGGACCCGAACGGCTCATGGCGGTTGCGTTCATTTTTTTCGCGCTCGCCGCGCTTGCTGCCGGCCTGATTGCGAGCCGATTCGGCAACGAGCGCACGATGCTCATCGGGGCGGGATTGACGGCCGCGCTCGTCGCGGCGCTGGCGTGGTTCATACATTCGACGGCCTCGGCGCTGCTCGGTGCGCTGGCCCTGCTGGCGGCGTTCAGTCTCGTGGCAAACGGCGTCTTCCCGCTTGCCCTGGGGCGGGTGCCGGGCGGGCGTGGCGGACTCGGGCTTGGCTTTTATTTCGGCGGACTCGCCGCGGTTTCCAGCCTCGCAGCGACGCGCTTTGCCGCCCCGTTGAGCATCTGGGAGGCTTCCGTCCTCGCACTGATCGGCCTCGTGGTGGTGGCCACGGCGGTGTGGGCCGGGACGCGTCCACCGCGACGGAAGACGTCGGCCAAAGCCGACCGGATTTCTGTTGGATAGCGGCGTGCGATTCGCGCATGCTACGCGCTTCCCGGCGGACGGGACCTCCTGTCTCATGAGCACCGACGCACCCTCTCCTCCCGTGCCGCAGGCCGAGCGTGTGATCGCGCCCACGCCACTCTCCTGGCGCCTCGCCATTGGAGGGGGGATCGTCGCGGTGGGCGGAATCGCCTATTTATTGCAGCCGGTGGTCGGTGTCCGTGGTCAGGCGCTCGCCGGGGTCTTCTGCTTTTTCGGCATCGTGGCCCTCTTCTCCGCGAACCTGCGCGCCGTGAACTGGCGCACCATCGTCTGGGGATTCGCGATTCAACTCGTCCTCGCGTTGCTCGTGCTCAAAGTGCCAGCCGTGTACCGCGCTTTCGAGGCGATCGGAAGCGTGGTGAAACAATTCATCAGCTTTTCCGACGCCGGCGCGCGCTTTGTCTTCGGCAATCTCTCCGACGCCCGCCCGCCGGCCGCCGGCGGCACGTGGTCGGCGCTCTTTGGCACGAATTACATGTTTCAGTTCGCGTTCATCGCGCTCCCCCCGATTCTGTTCGTCTCCGCGTTCTTCACGGTGCTTTACCATTTCGGCATCGTGCAGTGGTGCGTGCGCCTGCTGGCGCGCGTGATGGTTTACCTCATGGGCACCAGCGGTGCGGAAACGTTGTCGGTCTCGGCCAATGTCTTCATGGGCCAGACCGAGGCTCCGCTGATCGTCCGGCCGTACGTGCCGCGCATGACGAATTCGGAATTATTCGCCCTCATGGTCAGTGGCTTCGCCCACATCTCCGGCGGCATGATGGTTGTCTACATCAACTACGGGGCCAATGCCGTCGCGGTCCTGACGACGTGCGTGATGGCCAGTCCGGGCAGTCTGTATCTCGCCAAGTTGTGCCTGCCGGAATTGTCGACTCCCGAGACCGGCGGCACGGTGGAAATGAAGGCGGAAAAGTCGCCGTTTGTGAATGCCATCGACGCGGCGGCGTCCGGGACGACGGACGGCCTGCGTCTCGCCCTCAATGTCGCGGCGATGCTCATTGTCTTCATCGCTTTCGTGGCGATGTTCGATGCGATCCTCGCCGGCATCAAACCGTCGCTGATTTGGGTTGGGATCGGGGCGGAATCACTCAGCAGCTGGCCCGATGACTTGTCGCTCGGCAAGGTGTTCGGCTGGCTGTTCTCGCCGGCCGCATTCCTCATGGGCGTGGAACCAACCGACGTGCACAAGGTGGCCGGACTGCTCGGATCCAAACTCTCGATCAACGAGCACTACGCCTATCTGCAACTCAAAGGATGGAAGGAAATCCCGAATTTTATGAGCAATCGCTCGTACACCCTCGCCGCATTCGCGCTGACGGGCTTTGCCAATTTTGCCTCCGTCGGCATCCAGCTGGGCGGCATCGGCGCGCTGGCGCCGGATCGCCGCCACGATCTCGCGCGGATGGGCGGCCGCGCGCTGTTTGTGGGATTTGTCGCGACCCTGCTCAACGCGGCGCTGGCGGGCGTGCTCCTCCCGGCTTGAAATCGCGCGTTCTGCCGCGACCATTGAACCAGCCCGGATCCGCGATGTCGAATTCCACCCCCGCCTTCTCGCATCTCGACGCCGATGGCACCGCCCGGATGGTCGACGTGTCGGCGAAGCCGATCTCGGCGCGCGTCGCGGTCGCCTCGGGCGCAATTCGGCTGCAGGCGGAAACGCTCGCGCTGATCGAGTCGAACCAAATCGGGAAGGGCAACGTGCTCGGGACGGCGCGCATCGCCGGCATCCAAGCCGCCAAGAAAACGGCCGAACTGATCCCGTTATGTCACCCGCTGGTGCTGGATTTTGTGGGAATCGATTTTGACGTGGGCGAAACCGGAATCGCGATTCGCTGCGAAGTTCGCACGGTTGGCCGCACCGGCGCGGAGATGGAGGCGCTCACGGGCGTAGCGACCGCCGCGCTGACCATTTATGACATGTGCAAGGCAGTGGATAAAGAGATGCTGATTGGAGAGGTCACGCTCGACCACAAGGCGAAGACGGAAATCGCACCCGGAAATTAGCCAACCCATGAGACAATTAATTGCGCTGAAAGTTTTATTAGCCCTGTGCTCGGGTCAGGTTGCCGCGGCGGTCACGATCAGCGACCCGCAGGCTTTCGAGGCGGGAAAGCGCCTTTGGCAGAACGAATGCGGCGGCCGGGTCGACGGCCTCACTTCGTGGAACCAGGGCGAGGACTTTGCCTCGCTCGGCATCGGGCATTTCATCTGGTATCCCGCTGGTCGGCGCGGACCATTTGAAGAGAGCTTTCCGCGGCTCATCGCGTATTTTAGCAAAATCGGCATCGTCCTGCCCGGTTGGCTCCGAGCCGATGTTCCGTGCCCGTGGCCAAGCCGCGAGGCGTTTCTGGCGGACTTCCAAGGCGCGCGGCTGATCGAGTTGCGGGCGCTGCTGGCGCACTCGGTTGCCCCACAGGCGCGCTTCGCCGCGATGCGCCTCGAAGCGGCGCTTCCTTTAATGCTCGAGTCGCTTCCGGCGGATCAACGGCCGGCCGTGCGGCAACGATTTGAGGACGTCCTAAGCGCGCCAGGAGGGGTCTACTCGCTCGTGGATTATGTGAATTTCAAAGGCGAGGGCACGAAACTCACCGAGCGGTACAAGGGCAAGGGTTGGGGCTTGCTGCAAGTGTTGTTGGCCATGCGCGGCGATCCCCGCGGCCGCGACGCGACCCGGGAATTTGCCGCGTCCGCGGACCGCGTGTTGACGCAGCGCGTCTCGAATTCGCCATCGGAACGCGGCGAATCACGCTGGCTTCCGGGGTGGCGCGCTCGCATTCATTCGTACTCCGCAGGCTGACCGTACCAGTGCGAAAATTGGCTTGTCATCACGGCGCTTCTCACGAACCTTCAAACCCCCCATATGATCAAACGTGTCTCTCTCTTCTCGGCCGCATTCGTGTCGGTCATTGCCCTCAATGGCTGCACGACAGCCCCGGCATCCGCGGTCGCCAGCTCTGGCGCCAAAGGCCAGCAGACTTATACCGAGAGCGCACCGTCGCTTGGTTCAAATATGCGCAAGACCTACACCGTTGATCCGAACCAGCCGAGCCAAAGCAATGTCGAACAGGGCGACATGCGGAATGCCCGGTCGGGTGCGGACCTCGGCAACAGCGGCGTGCTCGGTGCCGGGCGGTAAGGGCAACGAATGAGACGACCGAGGGCCCGCTTAGCGCGCCTCCGGCCAGATGTCCTGCAGTAACCGCGCGAGCCGGTATCCACCACGCGCGAGTTGCAGGTCGACCGCATCGATGGCGCGGCGCTCGTAATCCGGCGGCAACGCCACGGTCCATTCGCTGCGATAGATTGGCGGCGGGCTCGGATTCGGGACCTCCACGCGCGGACCAAGTTGCAGCCCGGCCCGCGCCTCGCGGGCCAGCGGCAGGACCGATCCGGCCCATTGTGCCGGCCAGGACGAGGCATCACCCTTCGCGTCCCAGGCCGCCTGCGGCTTGATGTTCGCCGCAATCCAATCGGCGTAAGCCCGCGCGCCCGGTGCCCCGCTGCGACGCACCATTGCCCGCTGCACAGCGAGAATGTCCCAGTAGTAGTGTAGGTTGCCCGCGCCGATCATCAGGGCGTTCGCGCCAATGTCCGAACGGTAGGAGCCGCGCGGACGCCCCCGCGGGTCCACGAAGCGGGGTGCTCCCTCCACCTCCGCAATGTAGCCGCCCCCGACGTGGAATGGCTGCTCAATGTCGCCGGCAAAGTGCGCGACGAGCAGCAAAGCGACGCGCGGTGTGATGGCAGTGGGATTGCTTTTCGCGTCCGACCTCCCGCGGAGGATTGCGATGCAGCGTTCGTAGAGATGCACAAGGTCCGACGGACGCGCGCCCACCATACCGGCACGGTAGTCGGCAACCTGAAACGGAATGTCCGTATAGTGATAGGAGGGATGCGCGGGATTACGCAGAATGAAGTCATCTGATTCCGCGTCAAAGCCGCCGCGCTTAACCCGGTCGGCCCAGGTGCTGACGACAGCGAGCGTCTCACCAAAGCGCAACAACTTCCTCACCTCCGCCGCCGCGCGCGTCCCGGCGATCTGACGCTCGGCCAGCATTCCAATCGTCTCGTGCCCCTCCGAACCCCAGCCCCAGGCAATCGCGGGGCAAACGCAGAGCGCCGCCACCCCAAGCAAGGCGATGCGCGAAAAGAATCGGTTCATGAAATGGTCGGCGGGTAATCGGACGGCACGCTCTGGGCGGGCTCGATGTGCACGACGACGTCAAGGATGCCCAAGCCGGACGCCGTGAGCGTGTCCCGCACCAGATGAGCGATGCGGTGGCTCTCGGTCACCGTCATCGCGCCATCGACCTCAACGTGGATGTCCATCATCAAGCCGAGTCCGCTGCGCCGGACGCGGCATTTCTCCACGCCGTTCACGCCTTCCACAGCCGCCGCGATACTCCGGATCCGCTGCTGCGTCTCGCCCGCTACGGCGCCATCCATGACGTCGTGCAGGGCGACCCCCAGGAGATGAATCCCGTTGTAGGCGATCACCGCGCAGGCGAAGAGTGCCGCCCAATCGTCGGCACTTTCATATCCGTTGCCACCGACCAACGCGATGCTGATGCCGATGAAGGCCGCGATCGACGTGAGCGCGTCCGCCCGATGATGGCCCGCGTCGCCCAGGAGCGCGTTACTGCCCAAGTCGCAAGCAATTCTCCGAACGCGACGGGAAAGAATCTCTTTGGTCACAATGACGACGAACAGCACCGGCAGCGTGAACCACTTGGGCGCGGTGTGCGGCGTGATGATGTGATGGACGGCCTGCACCGCGATCAGGGCCGCCGCGCCGAGCAGGGCCAGGGCCACCGCCACGCCGGCGAGCGACTCCGCTTTGCCGTGACCGTATGGATGCGTGCGGTCGGGCGGCTCGCCCGCAATGCGCAGGCCGCTCCAAACGATCGCCGAGCTCAGGATATCCGCGGATGACTCGATGCCATCCGCAATCAGCGCGTACGAACTGCCCGCCACGCCGGTGGCAATCTTAATGATCGCCAGCGCGGCGTTCACCGCCACGCCAAGCAGGGATGCCCGCAATCCGGAAACGACATTGGGGGAAGCCATGGAAAGGAGCTCGAACAAAGCCGAAAACGTTCGGACCGGCAAGATTGCCTGCCCCCGCCGTCAGGCGCGAGACAATGGCACCATCGTCCGGCGATGACGTTCGTAAACCGCGACTTCCCTGATCCCGCATTCCTCAAGCACCGCGCCGAGGCGATCATAATCCTCGCCGAGCTGGACATGCGAATGCGCGTCCGAGGCCGTGGTGAACGGAATCCCAAGCTCTCGCGCGCGTCGGATGATTTTCTTCTCCGGATAAATCTCTCCCACCGTTTTGCGCCAGCCCGCGGTCGAAATCTCGATTGCCAGACCGCGGGCACCAATGCACTGCAACAGGGATTCAACGAGCGTGAGCACATCAGTCTGCGGCCGGTGACCGTGAATCTTGATGAGGTCAAGATGGGAAAGGCAGTCCACCACGCCGGACTCCGCCTGCCGCTGCACGCGCAAAAAATAGTCAGCGTAGATTTCGTCGATGAGACGACCGGCGAACTGACTTTCCTGACCCGCCGAATCAAACATCTCCGCCGCCTCCAGGTGATGCACGGAACCAAGGACAAAATCCAGATGCTCCCAGTTTTTCTCGACCCACGCGCGTCCGGCGGCACCGCTGACGGGATCCGTATCGAGCTCAATCCCGGCACGAATTTTTAGATCCGGGTTCCCCGCGCGCACGCGGTCGAGCGCGTCAAAATCCACCCCCGCGTGATAGCGGTCGTGATCGGTGAGCGCAATGTCGGTCAGCCCCTTCGCCCGCGCGGAATCGGCCCACGGCTGAAGCAGCGCCTCGTCGTACGGCTGAAGGCGGTGGCCCTGCGGGTGGGAATGGTAGTCGGAGAACGGTTTCATGCGACGAAGGCGCCTGAAATAGCGAGGAACCCGCGGGATCGGAGGCGGGCAGCGCGGACGCAAACTACGCGGCCCCCCGCCAGATTATTGCGGAACGAACTGCACCGCGCCGCGAAGCTTGTTCTCGTAGCCGACGACATATCCGTCGATTTGATAGGTCTGTCCGGCTCGCAGATCGCGCGTCGAGACCTTTCGCTGGAAGACCAATTGTTCGCCGGGATTGAGCAACGACGAGGTCGACCGCGGATCCTCCGAGCGGCCCTCCTGCATCTGCGCCACCACGCGCCCGGATCCTATCTCCGTCACTTGAACGTTGATGCGCTGCGCGGTCTGTGTGCCGAAGGTCTGCTGCTGCTTCGTGTTGTTGACGATGGCCACGGAGACATCCATCTGCCCGGTCTTGCCGATTCGCACCGGATTCGGCGAGTACGTCACGACGACCTTCAGCGCCTTGTCAGTGGATCTGGATCCGAAGCTGAAGAATCCACCGGTGGATCGCGCCGTGGCGTCAATTTCATTCACTTTGGCGCACCCGCCCAGCGCGGCGATCGAGAGGATGACAGGGAAAAGGCGGAATCGCATGGTCCGCAGTTGTAATCAATCCCGGACCCAGTTGCAAATATCTCTGCGTAATCTAGACAAACCCGATGCTCTCCGGCCCATCGTCCGCTCGCCCGTCGCGTGTCTGTTTCTGGCGTCTTCTGGTCCTGACCAGCGGCGCGGTTCTGGTCTTGCTTCCGTCGACGCCCGCCATTGCGCAAATGCCGCGTCTGCTTCTTCCGACCGCGAACGACGCGCTCTTTCGCGGCGGCGGCGAGGCTTTCTACCAATACGTGCGCCGCGATTTCAAAGGCGAGATCACCTTCCCCTGGGAAGGCGGCCAATACGGGTTCGTGCGGGATCCGGTCGAGACCTCGGACGGCCTCGTCTACGTGCATTTCCACGAGGGCATTGACATCAAGCCGTTGCGCCGCGACCCGAGCGGCGAACCTCTGGATGACGTTGTGTCCATTGCCGCGGGGCGGGTCGTGCATTGCAGCGAGACGGCGGGGCATTCCAATTACGGCCGTTACATCGTCATCGAGCATCGGTGGGGCGGCTCGCCCTATTACAGCCTCTACGCGCACCTGAGCGAGATTGCGGTCTCGCCGGGAGCCGACGTCACGGCGGGCCAACGCATTGCGCGCATGGGCCATACCGGCGCTGGGATTGATCGCGAGCGCAGCCACCTGCACTTCGAGATCAACGTCATGCTGACCAATAAGTTTCAAGATTGGTACGTCGCGGGTGCCCCAACCGAGCCGAATTATCACGGGAATTACAACGGATTAAATCTCGCTGGATTCGATGTCGCGAAATTCTATTTGGCGCAGCGCGGCAAGCCGTCGCTCACGGTTCCCGAATTCCTCGCCGCGGAAGAAGTCTTCTTCAAGGTGCTGGCGCCCGCGCCCGATCAGCCGCCCGACCTCGTTCGAATGTATCCGTGGATGAGCGGCGGCGGTGTCACCTCCACAAAGCCGGCGTCATGGGAAATCTCGTTCACGCGCAGCGGCGTTCCGCTCCGGGTCACGCCCTCGAATCAAAACGTTACGACGCCCACGCTTTCGTTCGTGAAGCCATCATCAGATGCCTACTGGATGCTCACCCGCCGGCTGGTGTACGGCGCGGGTTCACAAGCCAGACTCTCACCCTATGGGCGTCGGCTGGTCGAGCTGATCATGGCACTGCCGAAGGCCGGCCCGGCCCCAGCGATGTCGGGCGAGCCGGGTTCGGCGCGGTCGCAATAAATTGCGGATTTTGAATTTCGGATGAATGCGGCAGCCACCATCGGTATGCTGTGGAATGCCCGCCGAGCGAATCATCCTGTTCTTTGACGGCGTGTGCAATCTCTGCAATGCGTGGGTCGATTTCCTCGTGCGGCGCGACAAGCACAAACAATTTCTCTACGCGCCGCTGCAAGGCGAGACCTTCAAGGGCGTACTTGCGGCGCACCCCGAGCTTTCGGCGCTCGACTCGCTCATTGTCGTGCACGATCGCACGGACGGATCGCAGGAAATATTCACGCACAGCCGCGGTCCGCTTTTTCTCGCCAGCCGGCTCGGCGGGGGATGGTCGATCGCGCGAGCCTTTTTCCTGGTGCCGAAATTCGTGAGCGACGCGCTTTATCGCCTGGTGGCGCGGTTGCGCTACTCGCTCTTCGGAAAAAAGGAAACCTGCCGACTCCCCAGCCCGGCGGAACGGGAATTGTTCCTGCCCTGAGCCGGTCGGATCAGGCGGAAGCGGGCGGGGGGTGCTTGAATTTGGCACGTGACGATTGGCCATCCTCTGCGAACATCCGGCCGGTTGCCGCCTCGCGAATCACTCTCCGCCTTCATGACCGTGCTTCGCCTTGCATTCGTGGCCTCGCTCGCCCTGACCGCAGCCGGCGGGGCCGCGGATCGGACGGGTGCCTCGGACCCGCGTGCCGCCGCCGCTTCGGATCGCCCGTCGCTGGTCGCGCAGAAATTCCACGCCGAGGCGGAGCGCGTGCTCGGACAGATGACGTCGACGACCTACCGGCACCGGACCCGCGTGGTTGAAGCGGCGGGCGTCTACGAAACGGATTGCAAGGGACTCATCGCCTTTCTGCTGCGCAAGGTCTCACCCGCGCATCTCGAAGTGCTCCCGGTCGCCGCGAGCCGACGCAAACCGCGCGCGGTTGATTACTATGAATTTTTCCGGGAGCAGCCGGCGGTCGGTCAGTCCTCGACCACGGGCTGGAATCGCGTGGTGACGCTCGCCGAAGCCCAGTCCGGCGACATCCTGGCCTGGCGATATCGCGAAATCATTCCGGGCAAGAACACGGGCCACGTCTTGATCGTCGACTCGAAGCCCGAGCGCGTGGACGGGGATGTCTATCGTGTGGAAGTGGTGGACTCGACCGGGACTACTCATGATGACGATACGCGACCACGCGGCACCAGTGGCATCGGCAAGGGTGTGATGTGGTTCAAGGTCAACGCGGAGGGCCAGGCGGTCGGCTATCAGCGCAATTCCGCGACGCCGTTTAAGACCGCGCCCATCGAGATCGGTCGCATGGCGGACAAGTGAGACCTCATTTCAGATCTTAGATTTCAGATTTGCTCGGGTGTCATGCACGTTGTCCGCGCGCGCCCCTGGTCTGAAATCTGAAATTCCTCAACACGATGTCGGCACGTGCTGAGCGAGCTTGACGCCGTGCTCGAGCGCGCCGGCAACGAAGCCAAGGCAATCCACCGCGCCCTGCGGCTTGCCGGGCAGCGCGATCACCAAGGCGCGTTCAACCACGGCCGCCAGTCCACGGGATAGGATTGCATTCTTGGTGAGCTTCATTGATTCCATGCGCATGACCTCGCCAAATCCGGGCAACTCCACGCGCATCAGTCCGCGAATGGCTTCCGGCGTGACGTCGCGCGCCGCAATCCCCGTCCCGCCCGTGGTCAAAATGAGCGAACAGCCCTGCGCCCCGAACGAGCGAATCGCTTCCTGAATTCGGGGTACCTCGTCGGGCACCACCGCCTCGGCGAGCACGGCCCACCCATACCGCTCACATTCCCGGCGCAAGGCGGGTCCGCCGAGATCCTCGTATTGACCGGCGGCGGCCCGGTCAGACACGGTGATGATGCCGGCGCGAATCGATGGCTCCATGGCGCGCGACAGTAGCAGAATTTTCGGCCCGGCAAAGGCGGGGCGTGCGGTGTTTCGCGTCCGCCCGGCTTCTGGAAACGCATCCGCGCGGAGGCTCGCGACGAATAATGGGTGCAGGCAAACCCTTCGGCTTCCGCGACCCGCTATGAGCCCATTCACGACCGTTCTCGAAGAAATTGATACGCTCGACCCGGAGTCCGACTACGAGCTCATCGTGCAAATGAGCTGCGGCGTCGATTTTCCGTCTGACACGGCGAAAGCGCTCGAGTTTGCCCTCTTCCGTACGTTCTGCGTGCCGAGCATCGCGGCCCGCTTGAATCGCGCGGCGATGACGTCGCTCAGAATCCAGGAACGCTACGAACACACCGGAACGCTCGTCAGCGAGATTGTGGCAAGCGGCATCCGAAGTGAGCGCGGCAAAACGGCCATTGAGCGTCTCAAGGGCATTCGCGCGCGCCACCCGATTCCAGATCGCGACTGGGTGTTCGTGCTCTCGACGTTGATCTGCGAACCAATTCGCTGGAACGCCCGCTTCGGCTGGCGCCGGCTGAGCGGGAAGGAGCAGCTCGCGATCTTCTTTCTCTGGCGCGCGGTGGGAAAGGCGCTGTTGCTCGCAAATTTACCCGACAGCCTCCAGGAGTGCGATCGATTCAACCGCGATTACGAACGGGACCACGCCCGCGCGCCGCGCCCGGTCCCGCCGGTCAGCGAATCGGCGGGCGCGATGGCACCGGGTTCGCTGCGCGTGTGCGTCGAGAACGCGCCTCGGCTCCGGGGTCGGATCGCGACGCGCCTGATTCGGCCCGTCCGCGGGACCCGTCTTCGCCCCGCGAGCCTGGCGGCAGCGTGAAGAAATCTGGTAGGCCCATGACTGCGATTTTCCATTTCTCGACACCGCAGCACCGGCCATTCACCTTCGGGGGGATGTCTTCCCGCCGTTACTCCGAGGGTATCGTCCGCGACTTGAAGTTTCAGCCACATGCGGGCGAATACGTCGCCCGCTTCACGGGCCAGCTCGTGTGCGCCGAGCTCGGTCAGCATGGTCCGGAGGTGGAGATCCATTTCGAGGCGGAGGCCGCCATGGCGCACAGCGAGGGTGTTCGCATCGAATACCGCACGAAGCGCTGGTATTTTTTCGAGGATGAATTTCACCTTTTCCTCCCCGTCCGCCTGCAGACTTTCTTCGAGGAGCTTTGCTTCGAGGCCGAGCGGACGAGCGAGCTAATCGAGCCGGTCCTGTCGTTCCTCATGGAGGGCGATGTCATCGCGAATGTGCAAAGCGATGCGCGCCTCGGCTTCCCGCTTGGCCAGACCTTCTTTGTCGAACTCTCGCCACGGTAGGCCGGGTCGTGGACACCGGACCAACCTCATTCAGGTGTGACCTGCAAGGTGGGCCGCTCGCGACCGGAGACGAACCGGCCACGATACCATTTGGGCAACCGACCCGAAAGCGGTGGAACCGTGTTCGCTTTACTTTCCAACGGGCGGTATCGGAATCATCCCGGGGAAGACATACGCCTGCAGAAGAGCGATCACACCGATTACCGCAGCCCCCGCGATCGAGTGCCAGAAGACCGTCCGAAAGATCGGCCCCAGCGCATGCGACCGTTCCTTCGGATCGTCATAGCAGGCCGCGCAGGCGACCATAATGGACTGGGCGTCGATCATCTTGCCCATCACGCCGCCGGTCGAGTTCGTGGCCACGATCAGAATCGGATTCAAGTTGAGCTGTTGGGCCGTGATCCGCTGCAGGCTGCCGAACAGGGCATTGGAAGCCGTGTCGGAGCCCGTGAGGAAGACACCGAGCCAGCCCAGATACGCGGCGAAGAAAGGGTACATGAAGCCGGCTCCCGTAAACGCGAGGCCGAGGACCGCATCCATCCCGGCGTAACGCGTGAGGAAGCCGAGTCCGAGCACCTGACAAATCACCAGGACGGGAATCTTCATGCGCTGAAGGGTCCGACCGAGGGCCTCCTTCCACTGGGCCGCGCTCATTTTGAGAACCAACCCGGATAGAATTGCCGCAACGAAGACGCCCGTTCCGGCGGCCGAAACCCAGTTGATGATGAACTTCGCGGCCTCCGGCTTGGCGTTGATCGCTGCCACCGGCGGCATCCGTTGCACCAAGTTATGCAATGATGGCATGTCCCAAGCCGGCAGCGAGAGCGTGCCCGCGAAAGGCGAGCCCAGGAACGTCGTAGCAAACGTGACACCGGAGAAGAGATTGTTCAGGTACTTCTTGAATTCCGGCATGCCCCAAAGGGCGCAGCAAAGGATCAGGATCACCCAGGGCATCCACGCATGGATCGTTTCCTTGGTCGAAAAACGGTACTTCCACTCGCTCGTATCGGTGGTCGCGGTCGCGGTGCTCTTGCCGGATTTCTCCAGCGCCTCGCGCTCAGACCGCAGAAGAAAGCGGGTCTTCGGATGCCAGACAAAACGTAGGAACAGCGCAGTGCAGATGACCGAGAAGACACCGGAGACGACATCGGTCATCAAGTGAAAGGCGTTGGTTCCCGAGGCGAGGAATTGCATGATGGCAAACGAGAGACCCGCACAGAGTGCCGCCGGCCAGACCTCGAATACTTGCTTCCATGTCCCGCCCTCCATTTTCACGAACGTGGCGACCAGCCAGAACGGAACCAGAATCGAGACGAAGGGCAGCTGGCGACCCGCCATGGCGGAGAGAGTGACCTGATCAAGACCGCTGACCGCGGCCAGCGTTACGATCGGCGTCCCGATGGCTCCCCAAGCAACCGGCGCGGTGTTGGCCAGAAGATTCAGGACGGCGGACTGGAAGGGTTTGAATCCCAGGCCCACCATGACCGCACCGGCGATGGCCACCGGCGTCCCGAAGCCGGAGGTTCCCTCGATGATCGCCCCGAACGAAAACGCGATCAGCACACACTGAAGTCGCCGGTCGAACGAGATGTGAACGATGGACTCCTTCACGACCTCGAACTTGCCGGTCACCACGCTCATCGTGTAGAGGAACATCGCGGCAAGGATGATCCAGATGATCCCCAGGAATCCCGAGAGCGTCCCGAGCGCGAAGGCCGAGGTGGCCGAGCCGACCGGCATTTTGAAAATTAGGCACGAGACCAGGAATGCAGCGATGACGCCAAAGAGCGCCGCGTAGGGCGCGGAGATGCCAAGGTGGACGTTGCCCTGCGCATCGCGGTGCCGGTGCAGGGCGATGAAGTACAACAGTACGAGGATTGGGATCGCCGCTGCCAAGGTCGACAGAAACACATTTCCCAATGGGTCATAGCTTTGCTGGTACATGGCTCCCCTTTCGATTGGATTGAGTTGAGTGCGTGGAGATTATCCTGGGACGAGCCGCGTTGTATATAGATTTTGTTGGGCTGCATGCAATGCGGACGGGCGTTCGTTCCCACCGGGCCCTGCCCGACCTATCGCCGCCGCGCCTCGGCCCCGCACTACCGCGCCGCGGCCCGCTCGCGCACCTCCGCCAGCCAGGCGGGTGCGGGGTGCAAATCGAAAATGGTACCCGCCTTGGCCAACTGGCCCGGCGTCGCGCTTCCCGTGATCTCCGGCAGCCGGCGCGAGGCGTCGATCAATCCCCTCAGGTTAACGCCGGTCTCATAGCCCATCAGCCCGAGCATGTGCGCCGTGTCCTCGGTGCAAATATTCCCCGACGCCCCGGGAGCGTAAGGGCATCCCCCCAGCCCGCCGAGCGAGGCGTCGAAGCGGACCGCGCCCGCGCGCACCCCAGCGCACACATTGGCGAGGCCCATCCCGCGCGTGTTGTGAAAATGCAGCGTGAATCCCGTCTCTGGCGCGAGCGCGAGCGCACGGGCCGTGAGTTGCTCAACCTGCGCTGGATTCGCCATTCCGGTGGTGTCCGCCATCGTGATCCCACGCACCCCGAGATCGCGAAAGCGCGCGATGAATCCCAGCACCCACTCCTCCTCGACGCGACCCTCCACCGGACAACCAAAACACGTGGAGAGCGAAATGTTGATCGCGACGCGCGACGAATCAGCGAAACGGACGATCTCTGAGAGTTGGCGGAACGACTGTTCGCGCGTCATCCGCAGGTTCATGAGATTGTGCGTCTCGCTGGCGGACATGACCAGGTTCAGCTCGTCGGGCCGGTGGGGCAGCGCGCGCTCGGCCCCACGCAGGTTCGGCACTAGTACGCTGTACTCGACGCCAGCCTGACGCATGATGCCGGACATGACCTCATCGGCGTCGCGCAGGTTCGGAATGGCCTGCGCGGACACGAACGACGTGACCTCAATTTTCGCGAGGCCGGCGAGACTAAGCTCGTTAATGAGCAGAATCTTCGCTTCGGTGGGCACAAACCGATCGAGGCTCTGAAATCCGTCGCGCGTGACCACTTCCTGGAGGTAAATGCGTTTGGCAGTGGCGGACGTCGGAGGCATGGCGGAGGAGCAAGGAATCATAGCACCTTTCCCGCTTTGTTGCGCATTCGGTCAGCCCGAGCTGGTCCGTGTCATGAAATGGAGATTTACGCACTCGGATGCATCCGATCCGGGCGCCCGTCGCGTAAAGACGAAGCAACGACGGAACCGCGCCGACTCCTGAATCATCGGACCTCGCGCGGCCGGCGTTGGTCAAACCACATAACCCCATCGACAGAAATTCAAGACCGTATGTTTAAGAAATTCCAACTCAGTGCCCTGTTCCTCGCGCTCGCGGTTTCGCCGTTGCTCGCCAAGGATAACCCCATGGTCGGCGGCTCGCCGATGCTCGCGACGAAGGACATCGTCGACAACGCAGTTAACTCCAAGGATCACACCACGCTCGTCGCCGCCGTAAAAGCCGCCGGCCTCGTGGACACCTTGAAGGGCAAGGGTCCGTTCACCGTCTTCGCTCCCACCAACGCAGCTTTTGCCGCGCTGCCAGCCGGGACGGTGGAGACGCTGCTCAAGCCCGAGAACAAAGCCACGCTCGTCAAAGTGCTGACCTACCACGTCGTGCCCGGCACGCTCACGGCGGAAGAAATCGTGAAGCAAATCAAGGCCGATGGCGGTACCACGAAGGTCAAGACCGTCGCGGGCGAAACGCTGACCGTGAAGCTCAACGGCTCCAAGGTTGAAATCGTCGATTCCAAAGGCGGCGTCGCCACCGTGACAATCGCCGACGTGATGCAGTCGAACGGCGTGATCCACGTCATCGACAAAGTGCTGCTCCCCTAAGCAGTCCTCTTGAGGTTTTGCGCTGGGGCGTGTTCCAAATCGGGGCACGCCCCTTCGCTTTTGGGCTGACGACAGCGCGCGGCCCGCTCAGCGCGCTTGCGAGTTCGCTTGCCGAGCGGAACAATGCGCTTCATGCGTTGGATTCCCCTCGGCGACTCGGCGGTTCTCATTCCCGTCAAGGATGCCCCTGCCGCCGGCGAGCTGGCTCGTCGGATCGAGGATGCGCACCCGGATGGTTTCCTTGAATGCGTGCCCGCGTTCGATTCCGTGGCAATCTGTTTCGACCCACTGCGCGTCACCGCAGTCGCCCTGATCGCCGGTCTGGCGGCGGGCGGAATCCGGAACGCACCCAGAAAATCCTCCTCGGGCGCCAACCGCGAAATCGAGATTCCCGTCTGTTACGATCCTGCGTTCGGGCCCGATCTTGCCGACGTCGCGTCGACTTCCGGATTGGACGCCGAACGCGTGATCCAGCTCCACGTCACGGGCCGGTATTTTGTTGGGGCGATCGGTTTCATGCCGGGATTTCCCTATCTCTCGGGGCTCGACGCGCGCCTGCACACGCCGCGGCGCGCCACGCCTCGCACGCAGATTCCCGCCGGCGCCGTGGGGATTGGCGGTGCTCAGACCGGCATCTATCCGCTCGCCAGCCCGGGCGGATGGAATTTGATCGGCCGCACGCCGATCTCGCTCTTCCAGCCTGACAACGAAAACGAACCGACCCTCCTTCGCCCAGGCGACCGCGTCCGTTTTCGCGCCATCACTCCCCGCGAGTTTCACGAATGGAAGTGACCATTCGCCAACCCGGCGTGCTGTCCACGATCCAGGATCTAGGCCGTCCCGGACGGCGGCAGCTCGGCATCACGCCGGGTGGCGCGATGGATGCACTGTCCCTGCGTCTGGCGAACGTGCTCGTCGGAAACCCGGAAAGTTCTGCCGCGGTGGAGATGACGCTCCGCGGGGCCTCGCTGCACTTCGATCACGATGCGCTCGCCGCGATCTGCGGCGGCGAATTCACCGTGTCCCTCGATGGCGTCGAGCATTCAACCCAACGCCCATTCCGCATCGGGCGCGACTCGACGCTTTCGGTCGGCGCCGCGCGCCGCGGTTGCCGCGCGTACCTCGCGGTGGCCGGCGGATTCGAAATCGGGTCGATCCTCGGCGGGCGCGGGACCGATCTGCGCGCAGGCATCGGTGGTGTTCAGGGGCGCGCCCTGCTTGCCGACGACATCCTGCACGCCCGAAACATCGACGTTCCACCGATCCCCAGCGGCTGGTTCCTGGCCGACGATTGGCTCCCTGATCTGTCGGGTCGCGTGATGTTGCGTTCGTTGCGCGGAGAACACATGGACGAATTCGACAAAAGTATTTTTGGCCATGCGTTTCAGGTGTCAGCGCAATCGGATCGCATGGGGTTGCGGTTGCGGGGCGAGCCCTTTCAGCGGACGCGCGGCGCGGAACTGCTCTCCACCGCCGTCATGACTGGCACCGTGCAGGTGCCGCCGGACGGCCATCCCATCATCCTGGCGGCCGACTGCCAGACGCTTGGAGGTTATCCCCGCATCGCGCACGTCATCACGGCGGATCTTCCGACCCTCGGCCAGCTCCGTCCGGGGGACACGGTGCGGTTTGTCGAGGTCGACCTCGAGACCGCCCGCGCGGCGCTCGCGGAACAGGCGCTGAATCTGCGCAAACTCCGAATCGGCTTGGCGGGGCGGCTGCCGTGGGTCAGAACGGACGCATGTTCCGCGTGGACCTGAACTGCGACATGGGCGAAGGCGCCGGCCACGACGCGGAGCTCATGCCGCTCGTCACGTCCACGAATATCGCCTGCGGCGTCCATGCGGGGAACGCACGGACGATGCGGGAAACCTGCGAACTCGCCGAACAGCACGGCGTCGCCATCGGCGCGCATCCGAGTCTCGACGACCGCGCCAACTTCGGTCGACGCGAGTTGCCCATCACCCAGGCCGCGGCCGCAGCGCTGGTGACGCGCCAGCTCCGCGCCCTGGCTTCCTTTACCAAACTGCGCCACGTGAAGCCCCACGGGGCCCTCTACAACATGGCCGCGCGCGATCCCGCGCTCGCGCAGGCCATCGCAGTCGCCGTGAAGGAATTCGATGCGACGCTTGTGCTCTACGGCCTCGCCGAAAGCGAACTGACGCGCGCCGGGATCGCCGCGGGTCTCGTCGTGGCACATGAGGTCTTCGCCGATCGGAGCTATCAGAACGATGGCTCGTTGACGCCGCGTTCGCACCCGAACGCCCTCCTCGGCACTTCGCAACTTGTCGCGGCCCAGGCGGTGCGCATCGTGCGCGTCGGGCACGTGCGGGCGACCGACGGGACAGAAGTTGCGGTCCGGGCCGATACCATTTGCGTGCACGGCGACGGCCCGCAAGCCGTGGAATTTGCGCACGCGATCCGGCTCGCTTTCGAACGCACGGAAATAGCGGTCGCCGCGTTTGCTGCATGATGAGTTTCCTAGGCATCCTGGCGGCGGCGGCCGAGCCCGCGTCGGGCGTCCATCCACTGCTGAAACTCACGGGCATTCTCGTCGTGGCCGCCGGCTTCGCGCTGCGCATCAACCCGCTTCTCGTCGTGATTCTCGCGGGAGTGGTCACGGGCATGATCTCCGGGATGTCCTTTCACGAAGTCATCGCCCTCTTCGGCACATTCTTCGTCGAGAACCGCTACATGTCGCTGGCCGTCATCCTCACCGTGCCGGTCATCGGCCTGCTCGAACGCTATGGCCTGCAGGAGCGCGCCGAGTATCTCGTTCGGCGCCGCGGTGGCGCCACCGCCGGTCGCGTGCTGCTGCTGTACCAAGCCGTGCGCGAAATCACGATCGCGCTCGGAATTCCAATCGGCGGTCACGCCGGCATGGTGCGGCCGCTCGTCGCGCCCATGGCCGAGGGCGCGGCGGCCGCGCAGGGTGAACTCGATCCAAAATCCCGCGCCGAAATCCGCGCGCACGCCGCCGCCGCGGAAAATGTCGGCAACTTTTTTGCCGAGGACATTTTCATCGGCGTTGGGGCCATCCTGTTGATGAAGGGATTCTTCGACACGGTGGGCATGAGTGTCGGCGTGTGGGACATGGCCCTCTGGGGTTTCCCCACCGCGCTCGCGGCGTTCGGTGTCGGCTGGTGGCGATTCCGCGCGCTCGACCACCGGATTCACCTGCGCCAATGCGCGAGCGCGACCGCGCCGGGAGGAAGCCATGACGCTGCTCAGCATTGAGTCCTTCTACATTGTGGTCGGCGTCATCCTCGCGCTGATCGCGGTGCGCATCGCGCTGGACGCGAGCCATCCGTCGCGCTGGGGATCGAGCATTTTCTGGGGATTGTTCGCCGCCACGTTCCTGCTGGGCAAGCACGTCAGCCCTCTGGTGATTGGCTATCTATTGCTCGCGATGGTCGTCCTCGCCGCGCTTCAGCAGGTGAAGAAATCCCATGAAACCACGGCG
>JANXRG010000046.1 GCA_025353105.1 Verrucomicrobiota bacterium | reverse complement strand
TCGATCAGGCCCGCGGCGGATCGCGCCTCAAGATTCGCCTTCCCCGCCACGAGATCGATGCTCGCGGTGAAGGAGCGGTTGGCGCTGTGGTTCGCGATTTGAATCGCGAGAAACACGGCCACACCGAGGGCCACGCTCAGGATATTGAGCGCCGCGAGCAGCTTGTGTCGTGCGACTCCCCGCACGACATGCCACCGGAAAAGCCTCCAGAACTGCGGGGTCACGCGCGAACCGTAGCAGGCCATCGCCGCTCTGCATGTCGCGACCCGCGCTTTACCACCGCCGTGAATCCACTATCTCTGTCCCGTACCCCCGCACCGATGACCCCCGCGAATCGCAATTCCGCCGGCGAGCTCGACTGGCGCACGACCGACCAGCAGGAGGTCGAGCGCCGGCGCGCTCGCGCAATCGAGGAGCACCCGCGCGTCGTGAACCGCGATCCCCGACACTCCATCTTCTCGAACTTCGACGTCCACTCGCGAACCGGCGTGGTGTACCAGGTCGAGGTCCGCGATCTGGCCTGGGGAAATTTTTTCTGCACTTGCGTGGATTTCCGCGTGAATGCGCTTGGCACGTGCAAGCACGCTGAGGCCGTGCGGCTGCATCTCGAGCGGGAGCCGGAGGAAATCCTCGCAGCGGCGCGCGCGCTTGGATCCACGCGGGTCGATCTTGTGCCGGAGCGCGCGCAGCAGACGCTGCGCGCGGAAGGCGACCCGCGGCGCCTGCCGAAATCGCTGCGGTGCCTTTTCGGCGACGATGGCACACTGCGCCGAGATGTCATTCCGGAGGTCGCGGTCTCGACCTGGCGCGACGCAGCCGGCGCGGACCCCGAGCTTCGCGTTTCGCAGGAAACCGATCTCTGGCTGGAAAGCCGCCGGCGGGCCGCCGAGTCGCGGCAACTCCGTCGCGTCTATGAGCAGCGCGTGCGCAGCGGCGACTGGCCCGCGCATGAGACGCGCATCCCGCTCTTTCCGTACCAGCGGGAAGGCATGCTGCACCTCGCCTGCACCGAGCGCGCGCTGCTGGCCGACGAGATGGGCCTCGGTAAATCGGTCCAAGCCATCGCCGCCTGCGCGCTGCTGCACCGGATCGGCCGCGCCGCGCGCGCGCTCATCGTCACCCCGGCGACGCTCAAGGCGGAATGGGAACAGCAGGTTCACGAACTCACGTCCCTTGGCGTCCTTGCGCTGGTTGGCTCGCGCCGCAGCCGGCTCGCCGCGTACGAGCGCGAAACCGCGCCGTTTTTCACGATCGCGAGTTACGAGGAGATCCTGACCGACCATCTCGAGGTCAACGCGCGGCTGCGGCCGGATATCGTGATCCTCGACGAGGCGCAGCGAATCAAGAACTGGAACAGCCCGACCGCACTCGCGGTCAAGCGCCTGCACAGCCGCTACGCATTCGTGCTCACGGGCACGCCGGTCGAACACAACCTCGACGAACTGTATTCGCTGGTGAGCTTTCTTGATCCGACGCTCTTCGGCCCGCTCTTCCGCTTCAACCGCGAGTACTACGAATTCGACGAACGCGGCCGGCCGCGCGGCTACCGCCATCTCGATCGCCTGCGCGAGCGCATCCGGCCGATTTTTCTTCGCCGGCGCAAGGCCGACGTTGAAACGCAACTCCCGGGGCGCACGGAGCGCTTCCATTTCGTCCCGCTTTGCGACTCGCAACGCGCCGCCTACGCGCCGCTTGAGGCGGAACTCCGCCGGCTGATCTCCCCCGCGCGGCGCGCGCCGCTGACGGCCGGGCAGCAGGATCGGCTGCTCGGCGTGGTCTCACGAATGCGGATGATCTGCGACACGAATTACATTCTCGACGAAAGCGATCGCGCGTGCCCCAAGGCGGCGGAAATCTCGCGGGTCCTTCGCGAAATCTCGGCGGCTCCCGGCACCAAGGTGCTCGTCTTTTCGGAATGGGAGCGGATGCTGGAACTCGTTCGTGATGCCTGCGTGAAACTTCGCCTCGGATTCGCGTGGAACACCGGCAAGATCCCGCTCGCGCCGCGCCGCGCGGAGGCCGCCCGGTTTGCCCAGGACCCGGCTTGCCGCGTCTTCCTGACGACCGACGGCGCGGGCCGCGGCCTGAATTTTCCGGACGTCGGCGTGCTCATCCACTGCGACGTGCCGTGGACACCCGCCCGACTGCAACAACGCGTCGCCCGCGCGCAGCAACATCCGCATGCGCGTCCCGTCACGGTGCTTTACCTCGTTTCGGAACACACCATCGAACAGCGCTTGCTGGCCGGTCTCGCGAAACATCGCGTGCCCGCGGATTTGCTGCTCGGGGAGTCGACCGAGTCGGTCGCCGAGCAACCCACCAGCGCACGCGAACGCTTGATCGATCGCATTCGCGCGCTGCTGCCGAAGGAGGCGGACGACGAACCGGAGCCGGTCCTGCCGACGGAGCCGTCCGTCGATCTTGCCGCAAAATTCTGTCGCGCAACCCTCGATGCACTCGGGGGCAATCTCATCGCTTGTGAGGAACGCGCCCCGTTGAACGCACCGGACGAGCGTTGGATGTATGTGGTCGTGCACAGCGGCGCCTCCGCGGCGAGGTCGATGATTCGCCCGATTTACCGCAATCTCTACGGGCCCAGCGCGGAGCGGATCGAGGTACTGGACCGGACCACGGCCGACACGCTTCGTCGGCTCGATGCGTCCGGGCTCGTCGCCGCCACCCACACCACCCTGCGCACGCTGCATCCGCCGGCCCGGGTCGTCCGCGAGGTCAAGGCGCGCGCGCTCTTCGCCGCGATGAAATCACGCGTCAGCGCGGCGTAAGTTCCACACAAAAAGGTATTTTTACGATCCAGCAGGGCGATCGCAATTTCGTTTTGACTGTACCGTCCGGACGGTTTAGTCTGGGGCATGTTAAAAACCCGTCAGGCCCGCGCGGTTCTGTGCCGCGACAAGCTCCTCGATGCCGCCGCGTCGCTGGTGCCGCGGCGCGGTGCCGGCG
>JANXRG010000042.1 GCA_025353105.1 Verrucomicrobiota bacterium | reverse complement strand
GTTCGCAGCGCGTCTCGGAGATTCGCTTTCAGAACAACGGCACCGCGGAGGGCCGGTCGTCGACGGACAACTCGCTCCCCAGGCTGGTGAGAAGGTGGCGGGCGTTCTGAAGAACGACCAGTTTCCGGACTGAAACTTCCTCGGGAAATTTTGCGTCGGCAAGACTGCCTTCAACCACTCGCCGGTCGCCTCAGGATTCAGCTCCGCACGGCGTGCAATCGAGATGACCACGCGAGCCATGCGCTCGTCCGCGCCATTCCCGAACACCGCTGGCGAAGTGCGCACCTTTGCTAACAGCGCGTCCAGGATACGCGTTGGATCGGCGGGTTCAGGCCCGGGCTGCGCGCCAGAAATTTCAGCAGGTCGGAGGTTTGCGCGACGCTGTGCATCCAACCCTTCTTTGGATCAAATCCGCGCAGGTCGCGCTCGCCGGCAAAGTACGCGAGCGCGCCCTCGAGCGGCGTCCGGAAGGTCTCCGGCTCGAGAAATGGGTCCTCGTTGTCCCGCGCGATCACGGCGGCGAGGGTCAACGCCGAGAAGGATCGGCGCAGGACGGAATCGTTATCACGCTGCCAAGGCCCCGCCCCACATTCGCGAGCACGATTGGTACGATCGGACGGACGTCTTCGGGTGCAATCATCCGCTTGTAGATCCAAGTCTCGAGGAAGTTGAGCGCAAGATCATCGCGCCGCTCGCCGTCGGTCGAGCCCAGCAAGCCGGTGAGTTCCGGAACCAGTTGATTTAACGGCATTCCCGCCGGCGCTTCATATTCGTTCGCGACGATGGCGCGCCAGAAGTTTTTTCGTGCGGCTTTTCCGCGCCGGCGCCGAGGGCCGTCGCGCTCACCAGGAGGCATGGGACGAGAATAATAATCCGCATGGCGTCAGCGCTGAAGCCGGCGGGTTGGTGGAATCGCGACCGAAGCACGATTTCGGGACGGCGCATTCTGCTCAGCGCGACCATGCGACGCAACGGGATTGGTCGGCGCGCCACCCAGCGGCGCAAACCGCGCAATCCCGGCGTGCGTTTGCCGGGTCTCAGGCCGCCGTGGCCTTGAGCGCGACGTACACCGTGCTGGCAGATTCGCAGTCCAATATCGGATTTTCAAACGTGACGACCTGGGACGTCACCGTTGCGAAAACGGTTTCCAACGCGCGCGTGAAGTGGTCGTCCGGTGGATCGTCCGACCACATCGCGAAGACCCCACCCGGGTGCAAATGCGTGGCGAGCGCCCGAAGTCCGTCGGCCTCGTAGAATGATCCGTGGCGCGAGTGGAGCAATTTGCGCGGCGAATGATCGATATCGAGTAGCACCGCGTGGAACCGACGGTTCGGCTGCGCCGGATCGAAACCCGGGCCCGACTTAGCTGACGCGAAAAAATCGGCGAGGACGAATCGGCAGCGCGGATCCGCCATGAGCTTCGGACCCAGTGGGACGAGCCCGCGCTGGTGCCAGTCGATCACCGCGTCGAGCGCGTCGACGACGAGCAGCGAGCGCAAGCTCTGGTGCGCCAGTGCGGCCATGGCCGTGTAACCGAGCCCCAGCCCGCCCACGACGACATCCCAGTCGCCAGCCTGAAGTTGCGCGAGTCCGAGATCGGCGAGCGCGACCTCGACCTCATGAAACAGGCTCGACATCAAGTAGGCCTCACCCAGCTTCACCTCGAAGACCTCGACTCCACCGAGGCTCAAGACGCGACGCCGGCGCAGCAACAGATCGCCCATCGGGGTCGGACAAAAATCGAGTTCTTCAAAGTCGCTGCTCATCGGCAACCATACGCCGCCAAGCCCCGCCCGCACGCGATTCATCCCAAGCCGTCGATCGGGCGCGAATCGCATTCTCCTTGCCCCGCGGCCCGGTCCCGGCTGAAGTGCGAAGGGTTCCGTCATCCCCTGAACCCCCTGCAAAACAATTGGATATGAAACGATTCCTGGTCACCCCCGTCATCGCACTCGCTGCCATCCTCGTCTCGCTTGGCTTGAATGCCTGCGCGAGCACCGGGACCGCGACCACCGCGAGCGCGGATGCTCGCAAGCCAGTGGCCGCTGCAGACGCCAAGACACGGCTTGAACAGGGCAACGCGCGCTTTGTCGCCGGCCGCTCGGATCACCCGCGCCAGACGCCGGACCGCCGGACCGAGCTCGCCAACGTGCAGCACCCGTTCGCCGTGGTGCTCGGTTGCGCGGATTCCCGCGTCGGTCCGGAGGTCGTGTTTGATCAAGGCATCGGCGATTTGTTCGTCGTGCGCGAAGCCGGAAACGTCATCGACGATCATGCCATCGGCAGCATCGAATACGCGGTCGAACACCTGCACGCGAATCTGATTGTCGTACTCGGTCATGAACGTTGCGGCGCCGTCGCCGCCGCCCGCGCCGGACACGCCGAGGGCCACGTCGAGTCGCTGATCCGATCGATTCACCCCGCCGTCGAGCAGACCCGCAATCAAGATGCGACCGCGACGTGCCAGGCGAACGTGCGCAACGTCGTGCGCGCGCTGCAAAACTCGAATCCGATCCTGCGCAAGAAAGTCCAGTCCGGCGAACTCGTCGTCGTCGGCGCGTACTACAGCCTCGACACCGGAGCGGTCTCGTACCTGGCCGCGCGGTAGCGTCAGCCCGGCCTCGCACGACGCGATCGCGATCAGCGTCGGAGGCGCGTCGGACGGAAGCCGGTGAGAATGGTGGAACGCGACCTCCGAGTGCGTTGACAAAAGTGGTAGGGACGTTTCACCGAAACGTCCCAAACATTGCCGGGACGATCTGCAAGTTGAAATGACGATCACCGGCGCCAGATCGCAACCAAATCGCCTGCTGAAAACGCATGACTTGGGAAGTTTCGGCGAAGCCGTCCCCCGCCATTTGACATCGAAGCGCCGAAAGCGTGCCCGCAATCAACCGGTGGTTTCAAAGGCCGGAATTCTCGCGCCCGTTGAGCCAGCCCCGGCCCCGACCTCCGGGCTCGAACGCGCTTGCGTCCCCGGATCAGTCGCCCCGCGTCGGCGCCTTCCGCCGAGGAACTTCCGCGCCTTCCCATGTGGCCTGACGGACGAGGCGCATCTGCGAGGCGAACTTCTCCGGCTCCTGCAGGTGTGGCCAGTGGCGCGAGCGCTCGAAGCGCACGTAATGTTTGCCGCGCGGCGCGCGCAATCGATCGTAAAATGCGCGAATCACCGGTTCGCCCACGACGTTGTCGTAGGCGCCCGCGAAGAACCAGATCGGCACATCCAGTGCCTTGATCCGAAAAAATAAATTGGTCGCGGTGATTTCAGTCTCGAGCATTTTTACCGTGAATCGGTAACCCGCCAACACGCGCGGCAGCGTCCCAGGGGAGTACTCGGGCGACGACAGCGTCCACCAAAAGAGTCGGGGATCCGCGACGCGGGGCGGCACCGGGGGCGGCGCGGGCTGCGCCGCCACGACGCGCTGGGACTCGCGGTAATTGGCGAGCTGCGACACGCTGACGAACGCGTCGAAACACTCGGGCGCGCGGGCCGCCGCCAGCGCCGCGACCATTGTGCCCCACGAATGGCCGACTACGAAGATCTTGCGCTGGCCAAAGCGGTTCGCCAGCCAGCGGGAGAGCGCCACGGTGTCGTCCACGAACTGATCCACCCGCATCACTGCCTGCGCCAGGTCGGAGCGGTACGAATGACCCGCCCCACGCTGGTCCCAATGGACCACCGTGAAGTCACGTTCGAGCTCGGCGTTCTTGCGCGCGAAGATTCCGCCGGGAAATCCGGGGCCTCCGTGCACGAAGAGCAGGACCGGATTCCGCTCGACGTCGTCACCGCGAATGAGCAGGTACTGTTTCAGGCCATTTAGTGGAACGAACTCCTCGCTCCGAACCGGGTGCCGCGGACCGTGATCCGGCTTCGCGATCTGTCCGGACCGCGGGGCAGTCCCCCGACCTCCGTCAGCCGGTGTTTCCGCCCGACAAACTGCCGACGTCACCAGTGCCAGGAACGCCCACCCCGCGACTCGTCGCACCGATCTGGCGCCGGAAACCGGTCGGGCGATTTTCATCCCCGCCCTCCGGACCGCATCCCGGCCTCGTCCAATCGGCGATCGAGAAAACCAGCCAGGCCAGTAATCATGTGGAATGCATGCTTTAAACGAAACGATGAGCACCAGGCCGGAAGGTCCATGCTGAGCGCCGAGCGCATACTGTCATGGAATGAGCCGAGGGAGGCAACCCGGCTGACGCGACTCTCCGCGCCACCGGCACCTCCCCACGTCCTTTGCCCATTTGCTATGTTTGTGAACGCACCGGCGCCTTTCGATGCGAATCCTGTTTATGATGAACCCTCTACGCTTGCTTGTGGCCGCCTTCCTGTGCGGCGCCTCGGCTCTTTCCGTGGCGCCCGCCGCCCGCGCGGAAGATGCCGTCAGTCTTGACTTTTTTTACACCAATTTGCAGGACAAGGGCGATTGGCTGCAGACTCCGGAATATGGCTACGTTTTTCAGCCCCGCGTCGCGCAGCAGAAGCGCGACTGGCGCCCCTACTCAAATGGCTCCTGGGCGCATACCGACGAAGGCTGGCTGTGGAACTCGCGCGAGGATTTCGGCTGGGCTACCTATCACTACGGCCGCTGGACCCGCCTGAAGGGGTACAATTGGGTCTGGGTACCGGGTTATGAATGGGCGCCCGCGTGGGTCGCGTTTCGCGGTTCCCGGGAGGACGGGCCCAGCGCCGGCCGCCCGACCGCAGGCCGCCGCCGGTCTGATTCATCCACGCAGGTCAGCTATGTCGGCTGGGCGCCGCTGCCGCCGGAGGCCCGCTTCGACGGGTCCGTGGGATTCAATTCTGCCGTCGATTACGACTACGACATCGCGCCCGACGACTACTGCTTTGTCGAATCGCGTTATTTTGGCGAACCGTACTTGGGCGCGTCGATCATTGCGCCCCTGGCCGCATACGGCTTTTGGGGATCGACCTACGGCTACACCAACATTACCTACACCGATTACGGATGGGGTCGCGGCGTCTATGTCGGTGGGCCCCGCTACGAATATGTGAGCGCATACTCGACCCGGCCGATTGTCCAATATCAAGTGCAACGCAATATCGCGTTTGAGAATGGCGGAGTGAATAATTTCAAACCCGCGCAGCCAAGTAATGGCATGATCCCCGTGTTTGCCCCGAAAATTTCCGCGCCGACCGCCGGCGGCGCCGCCTCGATCAAGCCCGCCAACGTGAAAGCGATCGTGCCAGCGGGGCAGGTCCAGCGCGGCTGGAATACGACCAAGGCCAAGCCCGAGGCCGTGGCGCAGGCGAAAGAGCATCTCAAGACGCAGGCTGCGTCCGCGAGCCCAGCGAAGCCCCCAACCGCCGAACAACGTGCCGCTGGAACAAGTGCCGCGAAAACGGGGGCAAAACCCGGTGCCCCTCCGGCCAAAGCCGCGGCCGTCCCGAATAATGCCGGCCGTCCAAACAACGCGCTGGTCCCCAACACCGCGCCCGTTCCCCGCAATCAACTGAGTCCGGAGAATGCGGCGCGGGTGCAGGCCGCCCAAACCGCGAAGGGTGCGGCGCCCAACAAGCCCGCCGCGAGAAACGCGACCGGGCCCAATCAACTCAGACCGGAGAACGCCGCGCGGGTGCAGGCGGCTCAAGCTGCGAAAGGTGCGGCGCCCAACAAGCCCGCTGCAAAAAACGCGACCGGGGCGGAAAAGAAAGCGGTCGCCCCTGCTCCGACCAAGCCCTCGACAACGGTGGCTCCGGCCGCAAAAAAAACTTCGGCGCCGCGCGGGTCCAACGTGCCGGCAACGGGCGTCGCAAAGCCGAAAGCCCAAACCAAACCGGCATCGACAACCGTGGAAAAGAAAGCACCTGCCCGCTCGCGGAATCAAGCCCCGGCCGAACGCCGCACTCCCCTTCCTGCCACGGTCCGTCCCGCACGAGGAGCGCCCGCAGCTGCATCGCAACCCAAGGCCCGCGCGGAGAGCCGTCCGCAGTCGGCGCCGAGGCCGCCCGCCGCACCTAAAGCGGCCGCTGCCGCACCCAAACCGGCCCCTGTACCCAAAGCCGCCGCACCCAAGCCGGAAGGCAAACCCAAGGGAAAGCCCGCGTCAAACGCCCCGCCCGAGAAGCAATCATGACTTCCGTTGGCCCGAAGGCTCGCCCGGGCCAACCCAACGATCGACGGGTCGGAGCCATGACGCGATGCCGTCATGGCTCGTGCGCTCGTTCCGCTCCCATCGATTCGGTCCTCCAGCGGCAGTGGGAAACTCCGCACCAATGGTCGCTGCCGTAGATCCGGCTAGACTGTCGACGGAACTGGACGATCCCGGCGCCGGGTCCCAGCTGAAGTGGCGTCCATTCGGTCCGGGCTGACCGTCAGACGCGCAACATGGCGGTCTCACGGATCGTCGTCGGTGGACACAACCCACCGCTCGTTCGCGGCGCGGTCCACCCATATCGACGACCCGGGAGAACCAGATCAATTAGCGGGACGAGCATTGAACAGGCGGCGAGGCTGAGGACGAGCCCATTTTGCCGGAACATTTTGAATTGGATGTAGTACGCGCCCAGCGACACGAGCATGGCAAATAGAATGCGTCCCGCGCGCGAATCGGGCGTCGTCTTCGGATCGCTGATCATGAAGAACGCAAAGAGCAGCAGCGCGCCGCTCTCGAGCCGGTGAAATGGAATCGTCATCGGTTCGCCGAGCCACGCCGATCGCCCGACGAGCAGCAACGCGTGACACCCGAGGAAAGCGATGGCCACGTCGCTTCGCGCCGCGCGCAAAACGACGAGGTTTCCCGCGCACAGCATGAGAAACGCGAAGAACGCGAGGCTGCCCCACTGGCCGGAAGAAACCCACACCTGCCCGCCGCCGGCGAGGACCAACGCCGCGAGCGCGACGTTGGTGGGGTTGAATATGTGCTTGCCCCGCCAGCGCACCACGAACTTGCCGAACACTGCGATCGCCGCGGCAAGCACCACGAGCCATGCGGAGTTCGTGCGCAAGAGCAGGCAGAGCGAGAGCCCGGAGATGAGCGCGCTCTTCGGATCAAATGTCGGGAGCCGCCACCACCACGTTGCGATCGCCTGCAGCCCCAGAATGGTGCCCAGCGTGAGCGCGATGCGCAGACCGGTGAGGTCGAAGCCGAGCGAGAGCCACCCGTAGAGCAGCAGGCCCGAAAGCGTACCAATCTGAAACCAACGCGGATCCCGCGGAAGTCGAATCGCTTGCATGGCGTTGAGGTCCGTTGGGGCGCGCAGCGCGATCAGTTGCGGGTCCACAGTTTGCGCCACCATTTGGTGTCGAGGCCGGATTCCGCCGCGGCCTCGACCGCCGACAAATCCATTTTCCGCGCGATGTCGTCAAAGTTCCAGCCGGTAAGGTTCGCGAGGTTGCGGGCCTCCTCGCGCTGGCGCTTCGCGAGCGACTTGCGGTATTCCTTGGCCGCGTCGCAATCGGATGGGCCCGTCCAGGGATGGCGCAGGATGTAGCGGCCCTGGAAATTCTGCCGGTCGCCGGTTTCCTGGAAGACGAGGTCCTCGGGAAAGTGATCGCGGTCGTACCGCAGATGCAGGCGCGTGACGTAAACGTTCTGGGCGCCGGTCGGCGCGGGGCGGCGCGGCGCGGGGCCCGTCGCGGAATCATTCTGCCAGAACACTCCGAGCTCGCGCAGCTCCTCCGCGGACAGCGGATCGGCCGCGCACGGGTCACACCAGCCCATGTCCCACGCGTATTCCTGGAACACCACGCGCATGTTTTCCTTCTGCACCTGCTGGTTGAACATCGCCCTGTAGAACGCCCCAAACTCCCCCTTCACGTAAAGCGGGACTTCGACGTCGCTCGGCAGCTTCACCGTTCGGTAATTCGTCGTCTCCACGCGCCCACGCGAGCTGAGCGTGTAAATGAAAAGTTCCTGCGGGCCATCCGCGTTCACCGTGCCGAGCCGGATCGGCAACATGAACTTCGGGCTCTCGAACGCAATCTGCAGCGGCCGCAGCGTTTTCACGCCGAGCTTGGCCTTCTCGCCGAGATTCACCTTCGCCACGAAGAAGCGCATCTTCTGCTTGAGATAGCTCCCGATGACGTCGGAGGCACCTGCGGGAATCTTGTAACCGTTCTCGTTGAGCCACGTCTCGAGGCCGTCGCTCTCTTTCGCCGAAAGAATGAGAATATCGTACTCGCCGACGGTATAGGTCGCCTCGATCGTCACGCCGAGCGACTTGGCGCGCTCGTCCTTTGCCAGGTCGGCCCGCCCGGCGCTGGCCGGCGCGGGCATCGACTTCAACATGCGCATCAGGCACGGATCGTCGTCAAAGTATTCCACCAGCCGCGGCGACGTGTACGCATCGAGGTGATCGATCACCTTCTTTTCCGTGACATGGATTTGCTCGCGTTCGAGAAACGTGGGCACGGGCACGACGAGCGCGAATTCCTTCGGGTCACCTTCGTAATCGTTCACCATCGTGAGGACGGTGGCGTTGTTCTGGCGCGCAAGGACAACCTGCGAAGCCTTGTTGAAGAGCTTGGTGTCGGCCTTGGCGACATAGAAGCCGCAGAAGGCGTCCGCGCGGGGCGCCCCGGCGGTGAGCGTGAGGGTGAACGCGGCCGCGAGGGCCGGGAAACGAGGGAATGAGTGCATGCAAGGTTGGTCGGCAGGCCCGCGAGAATGCTCCCGGAGAAATGTCCCTACCCTCGTCGGGGCTCGGGCATCCTGCCCGAGTGCTCATGCCGCCAGCTACGCAAAACATTCTTTGCGCAACGCAAACCGCTCCTTCCTCATTCGTGCAAATTCGTGTGTAATTCGTGGTTCCAACCTCCCGCCATGTCCGAATCCAACGTGATACTCGCCTACTGCCGTCGCGCGATTGTCCTCCTCGCTGCCGCGGCACCCGCGATGCTTCTGTCGGGCTGCGCCGCCTCAGCCGGACCCGGCGCGACCGGCATCTCCAGCCAGAGTGCAATTACTTCCGACGCCGCGGCCCGACCCGGCCTCGGGACGAAATTCGGCGAAACGCGTGACTCGCGGGTGCGGACGGTGGATTTCACGCGGGCCACGCCGACCCGGCCTCTCACGGTCGCGACCGTGGAATACAATGACGCCGACGGCGGGCGCGCCCAGGGCTGGAACGGCGGAGACAACGGGCTCGTGGCGTTGAGCGATCTGGCCGACGTTGGATTCCAGGATTCAAACGGAAAGTTCTTCCCGCTCGAAGCCCGCAGTCGGCTCTTTTCCGGGACGAAATACGGACTGATCGGACGGATGGGCGAGCGGTACATCATCGTGTTGCGCAACCAGTCGGATGCGCGTCTTGAATTCGTCGCGTCGGTCGATGGGCTCGACGTGATCGATGGCCGGCCCGCGGCGCTCAACAAGCCGGGGTATGTGATTGCTCCGGGTCAAAGGATGCGCATCGATGGCTTCCGCCGAAGCCTCAGGGAGGTTGCCGCGTTCCGGTTCAGTTCGGTGAAGGATTCATATACGGAGAAGAAATACGGTGACGCCAGAAATGTCGGCGTGATCGGCATCGCCTTCTTTTCCGAGCAGGGCACCAATCCCAAGCCGCGCCTCAAACGGGAAGCCAGGCGACGCCAACAAGCCAATCCGTTTCCCGGCAACAGCAACGGCGGATTCGCGGACCCGCCGTCGCGGTGACCGACGCGGGATGCCGCCGGTGGAGCATGACCTCCGGACTCGTTTCATGGTCGATTGGCAACCCGCAAGCGCTGGCTGCATTTGGTTTGGCCAACGCGCTCGGCGATCGCGTTCCACCAAAGCCGAAGCCGTTCGCACGCGGAATGCTTCCCTCGGCCGCGGATTTCTGGCTCAATCCAATTGCCGCAAACGCCTCTGTCCTCCGCCCTCTGCCAATTCCCACTTCCCCCCGGCCCATGAAAACTCGCGTTCAAATCCTCGCTTTGCTCGTGGGCGTAATTTCCCTCCGCTTGCTCACCGCGTGCGCCACTGACGGCGGCCAGCCGGCGGCCGCCGCACCGGCGTCATCTGCCGCACCCCAACGCACCGCCGGACCGCCCCCCGGTTCGCCGTCGCCCGGAGGTTCCATGGGAATGGGACGCGGGGCCGGATACTAGTTTGCCGCGCCAAAAGCAGGTGCCGAGCGGGTCCCGGGATCTGTTTATTGCTGTGAATTCGTGGTTCCTTCCGATTCGTCTCGTCCCCATAAAATCTGTGGGAGTCGGCCCCATCTGCGGGTCAAAAAAAATCGCCGGCCGGCCGCGTCCGGTTCCACGTCGGTGACCCGTCAGCCCGCTTGGGTCGTCCGTCCCACCGCCAGATGCTGCAGCGTCCGGCGGAGCGTCCCGACATCGAACGGTTTCTGGACGAAAGCCGCGAGACTCTTGCCGATGAAATGGTCGACCGCCTCGTGCTCGTTGAACCCGCTCATGAGCACGACCTTGAGGTCCGCCCGCAGCCGTCGCAGCTCGCGGAACGTCTGCTCGCCGTCCATCTGCGGCATGGTCAGATCGAGCAGCACGGCCTCGATTCGATCGGCGTTCTCGCGAAAGAGCTGCACCGCCTGCCGGCCGTTGCCCGCGGCCAGGACGTCGAAGCCAAATGACTCCAACATCGACGCGGCCACGTCGCGCACGGATTCCTCGTCATCGACGAGCAGCACCGTGCCGGAGCCACGCCACGCCACGATCTGCTCGGGCGCCGGCGGCGCGGCGACAGGCATGTCTGCCACGCATGGCAGCAGGATTTGAAAGGTCGTGCCGCGTCCGGGTTTACTTTGCACGCGGAGCGCGCCGCGGTGGCCGCGCACGATGCCCAGCACGGCCGCCAGCCCGAGCCCGCGGCCGGTGAATTTCGTCGTGAAAAACGGGTCGAAGACCTTGGCAACCGTGGCCGCCGACATGCCGCAGCCGGTGTCCGCGACTTCGAGGAAAACATAATCGCCCACGGGCAAATCCGGCGCCGCCACGGCTCCCGCGAGGGTGTCGCGATCCGCATGCATCAAGCCGGTGGCGATCGTGACCTCGCCGTTCCGCCCGCCCATCGCCTCCGACGCGTTGAGCACGAGATTCATGATGACCTGCCGGAGCTGCGTGGCGTCCGCGGGGACCGAGGGAAGCTGGGCTGCGAGTTGGAACTTCAACTCGGTGTTCTTGTGGATCGAACTCTGCAGTAGGTGAATCGTTTCCGTGACGACCGCGCTGAGGTCCACTCCCTCGATCAAGAATCGTCCCTTTCCGGCGTACGCGAGCATTTCCCGGCAAAGGTCGGCGGCGCGCGTGGAAGCCTTTTCCATCTGTTCGAAGAAGCGATGCAGCCGCGAGTCAGCCGGCAGTTCCATCCGCGCGAGCGACGCGTTGCCGATGATGCCCGTGAGTAGATTATTAAAATCGTGCGCGATGCCGCCGGCCAGCACCCCGAGGCTCTCCAGCCGTTGCGCCTCCTGCATCTTGCGTTCGAGGACGAGACGGGATTCCTCCCCCTCCTTGAGCTCCGTGACGTCCTGCGAAACCACCACGAGGCCGACGACCTCGCCGTTTTCGTCAAGCTGCGGCACCTTGTTGGTGATGATCCATCGCTTCGCGTCGTTTACCCCCTGCAACGGCTCGGCGATGCCGAATTTCGGACGGCCGGTGCGGATGACCTCGAGATCATCGCGGTAATACGCGTCGGCTTCGTCTGGATAAATCTCCTCGCAACTGCGTCCCTCGATATCCTCCGGCCGCTTGCCGATGGACTCTGCCGCCGCGCGGTTCGCGCGCAGGATGCGGTTGTGCGTGTCCTTGTACCAGATTAGTGCGGGTACGCTGTTGAAGATCATGCGCGCCTCCGCCCGCTCCCGCGCGCGCGCCACCTTGGCGCGCAATCGCTCGGTGATGTCACGGTCGGTGCCCAGAACGTAGAGCTTTCCGTCGAGCCGAATCGGGACGTGGGTCCACTCGTGCGCGTTCTCGCGGCCGTCGGGCCGCATCCACCGGCCGATGCCCTGAAACGATCTCGCCCCGCGCAAGTGCTTGAGGTAGTCGGCGCGCTGCTCAGGCGACGATTCGTCCTCGAGCAGGGTGTTTAGATCAGGGCAGGCCATCAATGCCTCGAGCGTCCGGCCGGACATCTCGACAAAGCTCTCGTTGCAAAAAATCAAGCGGCGCGCGGGTCGCTCGTCCGTCAGATCCAGCTCGCAAAAATTGATGCCGTCGCGCGAATTTTCAAGCAGCACCCTGAGCGCCGCCGTGTTCGCCTCGAGCATCGAACCGGGCGCAACCGCCGCGTCGGTCCCCGCGTCGTGACCGACCGCCGATCTCGGAACCGCGGCCTTGCGCGGCCTGCGGCGGGGCGATTGCGGATCGGCACCAAGTTTGCTCATATTCGGGTGCGCCGTGCCAGTCGTGGCGGGCGCGTCGGGAATTGTCTGGGCGAGTGACCCCTCGTAGCGAGCAGAAAGTCGGCCAGCCTCCGCGCGGAGTCGCAACCTGACCCCTGTCACCGCCGCGCCGGCCTCAAAAAATCACTCGCAGCGGTGAGCTCGTCGCGCTCCGGGCCGCCCCGGGCTCACGGCCCATGATTCGGCTGAAGGAGAGCGTGAAGCGACTTCATCTGGGACGCGCCGAACCCCAGGATGGACCCGGACCGCGTCCCGCATTTCTCGGGGACGATTCTTCGATCGACCAGACAATTCGCAATCATGGTGTGAAGGAAATTCTCGCGCGAATCCCGAGAAGCAATACTGTCCGCGACATGCGTTTCCTCACCTGCGCCATCGCCTTCTCCTGCATTTTACGCCTCGCACCGTTCGCCGACGCGCAGGAGCCCCGACAATTCACGGTTAATGAGCTGGTCGACAAGAACATCGCCGCGAAAGGCGGCGCCGAGGCGATTCAAGCGTTGAAGGCGGTGCGCGTGGCCGGGCGCCTGCTCGTCAATTCAGATCAGATCGAGCTGACCTACGTGCAAACGAAAAAGCGACCGGATTCCGTGCGCGTCGAAGCCACGTTGCAGGGTCTCACCCTCGTGCAGGCGTACGACGGCTCGCAGGGTTGGAAAATCTCCCCCTTCAACGGACGCAAGGATCCAGAAAAAATGTCGACCGACGACATCAAGTCGCTCATCGAGGACGCCGACATCGCCGGGCCGCTCGTCGATTGGAAGGCAAAAGGTAGCGAGGTGGAATATCTCGGCCTCGAAGACGTGGACGGCACGATGGCCCACAAGCTGAGGGTGAAGCGCAAGAACGGGGATACGGCCTATGTGTTCCTCGACCCCGATCATTTCCTCGAAATTCGCATCGTGAGTCAGCGCCTCGAGCATGGGGCCCGGATCGAAGTCGAGACGGACCTCGGTGACTACGAAAAGGTCGGCGGGGTTTTTCTCCCGTTCTCCTTCGAGGCCGGCCGTAAGGGGTCCACCGACAAACAAAAAATCATCATCAACAAGGCGGAGGCGAACCTGCCGGTCGACGACACGGTCTTTCAATTCCCGGCGGCGAGTTCCAAGTAAACTGATTTTTCCCCATGCGTTCATTCACTCTTCTCCTCGCGGCCGTATTGCTGGTCGCCCCCGCTGCCCCGGCGGCCGAACAGGCGCCATACACCTCCGCCACCATCTCCGGGCTGGGCGCGCGCAACATCGGCTCCGCCGTCATGAGCGGCCGCATTTCCGCGCTCGCGGCCACCAAGCAACCCACCGGCACCATCACGCTCTACGTCGGTGCAGCCAGCGGGGGCGTGTGGAAATCCGAGGACGGCGGAACGCGCTACAAACCCGTGTTCGACGAGCAGCCGGCGCAATCCATCGGTGCGATCACGCTCGACCCGGCCAATCCCAAGACGGTCTGGGTGGGCACGGGCGAGGCCTGGACCCGCAACAGCGTCTCGATTGGCGACGGGATCTACAAATCCACCGACGGCGGCGAGACGTGGAAACACATGGGCCTGCCGGACTCCGAACGTATCGCGCAAATCATCGTGGACCCCAAGAATGGAGACACCGTCTACGCCGCGGTGCCCGGAAAATTGTGGAGCGACTCCGCCGATCGCGGGCTCTACAAGACGACCGACGGCGGCAAGAATTGGGACCTTGTCCTCAAGGGCGGCAACCTTTCCACCGGCGCCTCGACCATCGCGCTGGACCCGGCCGATCCGAACATCGTCTTCGCCGGCCTCTGGGATTTCCGCCGCAAGGGCTGGACCTTCCGCTCCGGCGGCGACGGCCCCGATCAGCCCTCTGGCAGCGGCCTTTTCCGCTCGGCGGACGGCGGCACGACGTGGACCGAGATCACCGCGGAGTCGAACAAGGGCTTCCCGAAGAAACCTTTCGGCCGCATCGCGGTTGCCATCGCACCGTCGAATGCGAAGCGCGTCTATGCGTTTGTCGAATCCACCAAGAGCGCGCTGTTCGTCTCCGATGATGCCGGCGCGACCTGGGAACAACGCGACCAGAGCAGTTGGATGGTCTGGCGCCCGTTTTATTTCGCGAACCTCATCGTCGATCCGAAGAACGCGGATCGCCTCTTCAAGACGGATGGTCCGCTCATCGTCAGCGGCGACGCCGGCAAGAGCTTCTCGGTGGTCGGCGGATTCGTCGGCATGCACGGCGACGTACACGATTTGTGGATCGATCCGACGAACCCGCAGACCGTGATCGCCGGCGACGACGGCGGTATGTGGTATTCGTACAACGGCGGCAGCAAATGGTGGAAGGGCGACAACCTGCCGGTCTCGCAGTATTACCACGTCAGCGTGGATGGTGCGGATCCGTATCGCGTCTATGGCGGATTGCAGGACAACAGCTCGTGGGTGGGCGCGTCGGCTTTCCCCGGCGGCATCGCGAACTCGCAATGGGAGAACATGTACGGCGGCGATGGCTTTTGGATGTTCGCCGATCCGGCCGATGACAACTACCTGTACGCCGAAGCGCAAGGCGGCTACATCGGGCGCGTCAATCGCCACACGCACGAAGCCCGCGACATTCAACCGAAGCCCAACTACAAGGAAAAACTCCGTTTCAACTGGAACACACCGATCGCATTCTCCCCGAACGAAAAGGGAACCATTTACATCGGCGCGCAATTTCTCTTCCGCTCACGCGACCACGGACAGACGTGGGATCGCATCTCGCCGGATCTGACGACCAACGATCCGGAGAAGCAGAAACAGGAACTCTCCGGCGGTATCACGGTCGACAATTCCGCGGCCGAGATGCACACGACGATCTATTCGATCAGCGAGTCGCCCAAGAACAAACTGGTCATGTGGGTCGGCACGGATGACGGCAACCTTCAGCTCACTCGCGACGGCGCGAAGACGTGGACCAACATCGTCGGAAATGTGCCGGGCCTGCCGAAAAATTCCTGGGTGAGCTGGGTCCAGGCCGGAAACTTCGACGCCGGCACGGCTTATGTTGCGTTTGATCGGCACACGTATGGCGACATGGCGCCGTACCTGTACCAGACATTGGATTACGGCAAGACTTGGACGCCGCTGCTCAGCGCGGAAGCCGCCAAGGGCGTGCGCGGCTATGCGCATGTGATCCGGGAGGACCTTGTGAATCCAAACCTGCTTTTCCTTGGCACGGAGCTCGGTTTGTACATTTCGATCGATGGCGGCAACGCGTGGGCGCCATTCAAGGGCGGCCGCTTCCCCGCCGTCGCCGTGCGCGACATCGCCATCCAGCCCCGCGAGAATGACCTTGTGCTCGGCACGCACGGCCGGGGCATCTGGATCATCGACGACATCACGCCGCTGCGCGCGCTGACGCCGGCACTCTTAACGCAGGAGACCAGTTTTGTGACGGCGCGCCCGGCCCAACAGCGCATCGATGCCAACGGCGGCTGGGCCAATGGCAACGCGGTGTTCATCGGTGACAATCCCCCGGACGCGGCCGTCATCACGTACTACCAGCGCTCGCGGCATCTTTTCGGCAAGATCAAGATCGAGGTGCTGGACGCCAAGGGCCGCGTCGTCGCGGAACTCCCGGCGAGCAAGCGTTCCGGCTTGAATCGAGTGATTTGGAAAATGCGCGAGAAGCCGCCGCGCGTCCCGCCGGCCGTGCAGGTCGCCGGCGCCGGCACGCGCGGACCGCGCCTGTTGCCTGGCAGCTATGCGGTGCGTCTGACCAAGGGCGGCCAGGTTTCCGAAACGCAGTTAACCGTCGGTCTCGATCGTCGTGCGACATTCACCTACGCGGATCGCCAACTGCAATACGCGGCCGCGATGCAGGTGCATGCCCTTTTCGGCGGCGAGAGCGCGCTGATGGACCGCATTCTGTTCCTGCGCAGCCGGCTCGCCCCACGCATCGCCGCGCTGCCGGAGGGCGATCCACTGCGGAAGTCGATGGCCGATTTGGACGCCAAGGTCGATGTGGTGCGCAAATTGATCGTCGCGACCTCCGAGGGCGGCGCGATCACGGGCGAGGAGCGGCTTCGCGAACACACCGACCAACTTTATGCGGCCATCCTCAGCTACGAGGGCAAGCCCGCGGCGTACCAGATGGCGAACATCGCCGCGCTCCGGCGCGAGCTCGATGACGCCGTCGCGCATTTCGCGCAGGTCCTCGACAAAGACCTGTCCGCGCTGAACGACGCCTTGAAAGCCAAGGGCCAGCCGATCATCGAGCCGCCGCCCGCGGCGATCGCGATCGCGGCGAATGAACCCACGTCGCGGGGCATGCCTCGCCGATCGACCGAGCGCAGCAGCATGGTCGAGACGGCGCTGCTCCCCACCGAGTTTCGACTCATGCATTAGCCCGGCGTGTCGGCGACGCGCGACAACGATATCGCATTTTTGTAGCCGGTCGCTGACCCCGGGGGCGGAAGTGACGATCTTTCCGCGTGGCATGTCACAGTCCGGCCTCAGCGTTCCGTCCCCCCGTGCCTCAACGAGCCCGGCTACAAGGACGCTGCGCGGGCCGGGTGGAACTCGATCTCCGAGCGCGTTGGCGAAAACAAATGCAGCCGGCACCCGCCGGCTGCCAAGCCCGTTGGCAACGCGCCCGGTCGCGTTCCACCTATTTTCGCATTCGCTTTTCCTCTGGCCGTCGATTTTCGACCCTCGACTCCCCATTCGTGTCCTTCGTGACTTCGTGGTGAATCAGTAGCTATCTCGACGACGGCACGATGATCGCGTCCTTCATGCCGTGAAGGAGTTTTTTGTCGGCCGGACAAATCGTCGCGAGCGCACCGCGTAGTGACGCGTTGCCGTCCTCGCCGATGAAATAATAGGGACAGAGCCGGACGCGGCCGCGCAACGTCTTCAATCCCCCGGACCTGGGATCGAAATATGGATGATCGAACAGACGCCCCTTGTGGAACTGCTGGAGAATCACCGGGTTCTTCGGGAACCGCGCGAGGGCCCGCGCGATCGCCGCGCGCCACTCGTGCTGCGGCAAATCGGCCGCCATGTCCACGCCGCGGCTGCCCCAGGCCAGCTCGGAAAATCCGCTGATCTTGAGGATCAACTCGCGCTTCCGCTGGCTGAATTCACCGAGTTCATTCCACGACTGGATGTCGAGCCCCGGAATGACCGAATGATGCGGCAGCGGCGTCGGATCAACAATCCACGTTTGCGGGATCACCTTCTGTAATTCGAGCCATTGCCGCTCGCCCAGCTCGCGACGCCAGAATTCGCGCAGGGGCCGCATCCAGAAAAGCGCGAACCACATTTTCTCCTCGAGGTACGGCTTCAACGGCGGCGTCACGGTCAACCGGCCGGTCCGCGCGGCCTCGAGCACTGCCGGCGCGATCGCGTTGTTCGGCAGATCAAAATGCTCGATGAAACGATACACCGTGCCCGATTCCGGCAGCGGATCGGTTCCATCGGTCCGCGCGACGCGCCATTTGCGTTCGACGCCAGCGCGCTGGCTCAAACGTGCGGCGAGCCACACCATCTCGGGCCGGTAGGTTGCGGCTTCGTCGGACACGAGAATGGCACCCCCGTCGGGCATGATGCCCGCGAAGCCGTCGAGCATCCCCTCCGCCCCGCCCACCACGTCGTCGCCGAGCGCCGCATACGTTTGATTCAGCCACGCAGTGAGCCCAACGCCGCCGGGAACGCTGTCGAGTTCCGCGGCGACAAATCCCTCATCGGTGAGCACCAAGTCCGGCCGCACGATGCGCGGCACTTGATCGCGCAGCCCCCGCTCGCGGGACAGCGCGACCAATTCCGGAGGCTTGCCCGCGTCGAGATAGGCGGCAACCCACGCGGGTTGCTTGCCCTTGACGCTGAGCTGGTAAAGCAGGTTGCAGGCGCGCTGAAAGAGGTTGAGCCGGTAGCCTAGTTTCTCGAGCTGCTCGTCCAGCTTTTCGCCGAGCGGGAACGACGACGGCGAAAGCAGCCATTCCTTTTCCGCAAAGAGGCCCTCGGCGGGAAAATTCCGCCGCACGAAGTCGACGCGATCGATGGGCGATCGAACCGGCGCGTGATTTGTCGTCATGATTGTTACAAACGATCGCCGCGGTGGGAAATCGATCAAGCGAGCAACTTGAGGGCGTGGCGGACGAGGTTGTCGACGGCCATGATCCCAGCCGGCGCCGCGTCGCGCACCTGCCGCACGGCCTTGTGCGCATCGATCTGTTTGTAGCCGAGCGAGATGAGCGCGAGCACGGCGTCGTTCAGCGACGCCTCGGCCGGCGACGGTGCGTTTGCGGCACTCGCCGCCTCCCACGCGGCCGCCACGCCCACCTTGTCGCGCAGCTCGAGCACGATTCGCTCGGCCGTCTTCTTGCCGAGTCCCTTCAGCTTGGAGATTGACGTCGTGTCAGCCGCGACCACCGCCGCCTTGAAGCTCGCGACGCTCATCCCGCTGAGGACGGCCAGGGCCAGCTTCGGCCCCACGCCGCTGACGTTGTTGAGCAACAGTCGGAACAAGTCGCGCTCGCCCTCCGTCATGAATCCATACAGCACGTGCGCATCCTCGCGGACCTGCAGATGCGTCAGGAGTCGGACCCGCTCGCCGCTCGGCGGAAGGCGATCGTAGCTTGAGAGCGGAATGAGCACCTCGTAGCCCACGCCGGCCACGTCGACGGTCACATGCGTCGGGAAACTCTGCACGAGCTGGCCGGCGAGAAACGCGATCATCGGGCGCACGATAGGCGGCCCGGCGGGAAAAAAGAAGGGCCGAACCGCCAGTTTTTCCGCCGGCGTGCGTCATGCGGGTGATCGACGATTGCGGCGTCGGCGCGGTTGACACGCGATAAGGGTCTGGAGTCTGCTACACCGAATCTTATGGAAAAATATCTCCTTACGGCCGTCTCCATCGCTTTGCTCGGCGGGGGCCTGCCGTCCTGCTCCGCCCAAGTGAAGCCGGGCGCGTCCGTCCCCGGGGATCTTGTATTTGCAGATCTCGTGCCCGGCGATGCGGTGGTCGCGCTGTCCATTCCCGACCTGAAGCGGGCGCAGACCGGCTGGAAGGCCTCGGCGCTTTACCAGATCTGGAGCGAGCCGGAGGTGCAGACGTTTCTCGGCAAGCCGCTGTCCAAGGTGCCGTCGCAGCCGGAGCTCATCTCCTTGCTCTCAAAGCTCGACGCAATCGAGGCGCGGAATTTTTTCATCTCGCTCGTCTCGATCAACACGGACAAGCCGCTCGTGGTCGCCGGCTTTGCCTTCAAGGGCGATGCCGCGGCTCTCGAGACCCTGCTCGCCAAGCCCAAGGCCGAGCTGAAGAAGAAATATCCGGACGGTAAGACCGGCACCATCCCATTCGGCCATCGGACGATTGAGACCTTCGACGCAAAGGACGTCTCGCTTGCGTCCCTCGTGACCGGCGGATGGTACTTCATCGCGAGCGATGTTTCACAGTTGAAGAACGTGCTGGATCGGCTCGACGCCAAGGGGGACGCGCCACCATCGCTCGCCAAGGACGCGGATTTCAAGTCGTCCGTCGCGCGCGTTCCCGCCCCGCATGATGCGCTGACCTTTGTCCGTGCACGGCCCATCCTGGACAAGATTTTCGCCCTCGCCGCCGCCACGGGTAAGGCGATTCCGGACACCCAGCGCCAGCGGTTGGAGAAAATCCGCGCGGTGGTCGCAACGACCGGCTTCGAAAAGGAAAAACTGCGCGACACCGTCTTCATCCTCGCGCCCGGGTTGAAGACCGACGCCGCGCCGCTCGCGCTCAAGTCGCTGCCGTTCACGTCGCCCGAAACGCTCCTGTTCCTGACCGCCGCGGTGACGATTCCGGAGGAATCCGATTTGGCCGCGGCCGACCCGATGGGACAAATCAGCAAATCTTTCGCGGACGCCGGATTCAATCTAAAGGACGTGCGCGCAGCCGTCGGCAGCGAGTCGGCGGTGCAACTCGACTGGTCGAACGGCGCCTTGTACCCGTCGCCCGTTTTCAGCGTGGAGCTGAAGGATCGCCCGACCGCGTTGAAGCTGCTCGCCGCCGCGACCGCGAAGCCGCCGAAGGATTCGGAATGGCTCGCCCGGACGGACGACGGCGTCGAATACCGCATTCTCACGGCGAAAAAGCCGGGCACGCCCATCGCGCCCACGCTCGCAGTCACCGGCACGCATTTTCTCGCGGGCATCTCGCAAGTCGACGTCCGCGGCGCCATCGCGCGCGCCAAGGGCAACGGCACGCACCTCGACGGAACGCCGGCCTACAAGTCGGCGATGGCCGAGGTGGGCAAGGCGGACGTCAGCCTCTTCTATCTCGACACCAAGAGCGTCTTTGAACGGCTCTATGGCCTCGGCCGCTCGCTCTCGCCCTATGCGCAGGGCAACAAGCAGATCGAGGATACGGTCGATCTCGAAAAGCTCCCCGCCACGGAAACCGTCTCACGGCACCTCACGCCGGTCGTCTGGACCCAGCGCACGTTGGAGGATGGCATCCTGGCCGAATCCACCGGGCCGTTAACTCTCAACCAGTTGGTGATTAGTGGCCTCGGCATCGGCGGGTTTGCCGCCGCGACCTACCAGCGGGCGACGAAGCCGCCGACGGAACCACCTGCGTCCTCCAGCCCCGCGCCTCAAGCCACGCCGAGATCAACGTTGTCGCCTTTCACCGCGCCCGTGCCCCCCGGCCCCGCGCCCCAAGCCACGCCCGCACGCGGGTTGCCCTTGACCACACCCGGGCCCGATGAAAAGCCGCCGGTTCAGCCGAAGACGGGCCGATAGGAATTGGGGGAGTTAACCCCCGCGCGCGGATGGATCCGTGGCCTTGACACGCCTCGGTGGGAAAAAGTGGCTCGCAAAGGGGCCATTTTCTGTTATCCTGATGGGCTCCGCATCAAGCGGCACCACCAAAACCCCTATGGCTATTTCCAAGAAAAACGCATTTTCCCGCCGACTCCCCGACTTGGTCACCGAAGAGCTCGTTGCGGTCCTCAACCAGAAGAAATCCTTCGAATTCAAGTCCCTCTTTGACGTCGTGCACGCCAACCTTCGGGCTCGCAATGCGGCCAGTGGCGGCGAGGAAATGCTCCGCCTGCGCGCCTACGAGAAGCTGCAGAATCTCGTCTCGCGCGGCATGGTGAAGAAGACCCTTAAGGAATATAAGGGCCAGCCGAACATCCTGATGGCGCTCCCGCAACCGATGCCCCCGTTTGTTCCCCACGTCCCGGCCGCCAACGCCGTCGTCGTCCGCTCGATTTACGAGGAGGTCGAAGTGGTCGAGGCGCCGATCGTCCCCGTGGCCAAGGTGGCCGCCGCGCCGAAGCCGGTGGTCTCCGTGACGGTCGCGCCGAAGCCGATGAAGAAGGCCGTTGCCGTCGTTGCCGCCAGGAAAAAGGTGGCCGTGAAGAAACCCGTGGTCGCGAAGAAGAAGCCGGCCGCCAAGCCCGCCCGAAAAGTTGTGGCCAAGAAGCCCGTGAAAAAGGCCGGCCGCCGGGCCGTCGCCGCGTAAATTAACTTAGTCTGGCTTTCTCCCGCGCCGACGGCATTCTTCCGTCATGATTCGGGATTATCTGCCCATTCTCATCCAGGCGATCGTCGCGATTGGATTCGCGGCCGTCACCTTGATCGCAAGCGTTGCCCTCGGTAGGGCCGGTCAACGCAACGCAACGAAGGATTCCGCCTACGAATGCGGCATGCTGCCGCTGGGCGAAGCGCGCCCGCGCTTCAGCGTGAAATTCTATCTCGTCGCGATGCTCTTCATCCTTTTCGACATCGAGGTCGTATTCATGTATCCGTGGGCGGTGGTATACCGCGAGTTCCTCCTCGAAAATGGCCGCATGGTTCTGTGGAGCATGCTCGGGTTCATCGGCACGCTCACCGTGGCCTACGTCTACGCGTTGAAAAAAGGCGCGCTGGATTGGAAGACGTGAGGTGGAACGCGACCTCCGGGCGCGTTGGCCAATCGTAGCGACGTTTCGCCGAAACGTCCCTAACCAGCGCGAACCATCGTCCACGCGGTAAACGCGGCGAATTGGCCTCGACCACGACGCGGCGGAAACGCGAGGACCGGGTTGCCGAAACGTTCCCATGAGCATCGTCTTGTCGGGATACTTGGGGCGTTTCGGCAAAACGTCCCTACCCATTCAAACTTCGCGTCGGGACGACGCGAACCACCTGATCGCCCCGTTTTCCCGACGCCAACGGTGTCGCGTCGGCCAGCCCCAAGGGTTGTCGCAACCCTGGGGTTCCAATTGCGTTTCCGATCGAACCGCAACGCGGCTCCGTCCCGCTTCCATTTTGTGCGCGTAATTGATGTCTTATCCGCCCCGGGGTCAGCGACCCCGGCCACAACACCGCGGGAGGTTCATTGTTTGAACGCAACCCTTCAATTACGTTTCTGCCTTCTGCTTTCTTCGAACCGAGCGAAGCAAGATAGCCTTTCAAATTTTTCTCCGAGGTCAAAAGGCAATTTCGAGTTTGAATCTTCAAGTTTCCAATCCGGCCCCAATCCACTCATGCTGTAGCCATGAAGAGCTACAACATCGCCGTCATCCCCGGTGATGGCATCGGCAAGGAAGTGGTGCCCGAGGGCATCCGTGTGCTCGATGCCATCGGAAAAAAACACGGCATCCTCTTCCACTGGGAGAATTTCGACTGGAGCTGCGAACGCTACCTCGCCACCGGCCGCATGATGCCCGCCGACGGCCTCTCGCGCATCCGCCACCACGACGCGATTTATCTCGGCGCGGTCGGCTGGCCCACCGTGCCGGATCACGTCTCGCTTTGGGGCCTGCTCATTCCCATCCGTCGCGATTTCCAGCAATACGTCAGCCTGCGGCCGGTGCGCCTCATGCCCGGCGTCGAGTCGCCGCTGGCCAACAAGAAGCCCGGCGATATCGACATGATCATCGTTCGCGAAAACAATGAAGGGGAATACTCATCGGTCGGCGGACGCATTTACGAGGGCACCGACTTCGAGACCGCCGTGCAGCAATCCATTTTCACGCGGCGCGGCGTCGATCGCATCCTGCATTACGCGTACAAGCTCGCGCAATCGCGGCCGAAGAAGCACCTTACCTCGGCCACGAAATCGAATGGCATCACGGTCACGATGCCATTCTGGGACGAGCGCGTGAAGGCGGTCGGCGCGCTCTACCCAGACGTGACGACGGATCAATTTCACATCGACATCCTCACCGCCCATTTTGTGCAGCGACCGGAGCGTTTTGACGTGGTGGTGGGCTCGAATCTCTTTGGCGACATCCTCTCCGATTTGGGACCGGCCTGTACGGGAACGATCGGCATCGCGCCGTCCACCAACATCAATCCGGAGCGCGAATTTCCGTCGATGTTTGAGCCCGTGCATGGTTCCGCGCCGGACATCGCCGGCAAGGGCATCTGCAATCCGATCGGCCAAATCTGGAGCGGTGCGATGTTGCTCGATCATCTCGGCTACCCCGAGGCCGCGGCCGATGTCATGACTGCGATCGAGCGGATTCTCGCCACGGGCCCGCGCACCGCCGATCTCGGCGGCAACGCCAGCACGGTGGATGTCGGCAAGGCTATCGCCGAAGCCGTCAGCGAACGCGCCACGGTGATGACGGGGATTTAGTCAATGAATGCGCGCCCCACGAATCGCACACAACTCAGCCACTTCCAACGGCGACTCTGCGATCCAAAGGTTTGGATCGGGAAGAGCGCCTCGCTAGTGCAAAGCACAAACTTGCTCTGGCCGACAGTCAAACGTGAAATCTTAAGTTGGAGCGATCCTGGCAGCGATTCGACAAGGCAACAGCGCTTGAACCAAAGTTTTTCTTGCCATCGCATGTCGCGGATATCACAACTTTCTTGAGTCGAATTTCACGTGGCTCGCTTAATTTGAAATGCGCTTGACGAGTCTGCGTCCACCTGTGGTTTCGGCTCACGTGGAACGCGATCTCCGGGCGCGTTGACAACGGGCGCGGGCTGCAATTGTTTTTTGGGAACGCGCCCGGAGGTCACGTTCCACCAGATATGCGCGACGTGTTGATCGTATTCGACACGCTCCGCCATCCGTCATACCGTTTGTCCATGAGTGCTTTGTCTGACGCACTTTCTCAAGGCGCATTGGCCCTGCCGCCCGATCAACGAGTGGCCCTCGCTTATCGCCTCCTCGTCAGCGTCGAGCCGGACCCCGAGCCGGGGGCGGAAGCGGCGTGGGAAACGGAAATCGTGCATCGTATGGCCCGATTCGACGCCGAGGAATCCAAGTCAGTACCTGCTGCGGAGGTTCTTGCGCGACTGCGCAATATCGCACCCGGTCAATGAGCTCGGTGCTGGAATTCCTCCCGGAGGCAGTTTGCGATGCCGAGGAGGCAGCAAGATTTTACGAGCGACGCGTGCCTGTATAACGTTGGAACAGACTTTCTGCGAATTGAATCAACCAGAACCGACACACCAAATCCCATCGACATTCTCGATCGAAAGTCCGGTGCGCTGACGTTGCTCTTTCCGCATAACCGCAGCTTCGTGCGCTTGAACTCTGCTGTAGCTAAGGTCGCTGACCCCGACCAAACGATGGCCACCGAGCCGCGATCAGCGACCACGGCTACAATCCCGACCATGCCGCCGCCGGGCGGGTTGCCATCCGGCGTCGGTCCGCAGCCGACAGGAATTCCGGCAGGCGGGCCGCCTATCGGCGCAGGCCGGTCGCCTGCACTCCCCATGCCGCAAATTCCCGTCATGCCAGCCATGCCGATGCCGCCCTCGATGAGCGAGAAGATGGAGCTCAAGGCGACCGGGAAGAAGGAAAAGATCCTCGGCTTTGACTGCGAGAAATTTGAAGTCGAGGTGCGCGGCGAAACGATGGAGATTTGGGCCACGGACAAATTGCTGCCCTTTCAGCCTTATCTGCGCGGTCAGGGGCGGCGTTTCGGTCCGCCAATGATCGAAGAGCAATGGCCAGCGCTGTTGGCCGTGAAGAATTTATTCCCACTCCGTGCCATCCTGCACTCCGACGGCGGCACGGTGCGCTCGCGCTTTGAGGTCAAATCCATCAAGCCGGAAAAGATTGAGGACAAGGATGGAAGACTCTTCCAACCCCCGGTCGACTACACCAAGACACAGCCACTGCCTTATTAGGAGGCTTCGCCCCCTCGGTCAATCGTGACCGAGGAGGTTGGAGCCAGCCATGTGACTGCGTCCGCTAGCAGCTTCGCACCGCAGCATCGGCCGCTTGCGCAAGCTGGACCGCAGCACTGAAGAAGGCGTTACTCTGGCCTTGGAACAAGTTGGATTTTGCCAGCCCGGTGACGGTAGCGACGGCACCAGCTTGGGCCGTGCTGCGCGGACGGATGACGGAGCTCAAGGGGAAGTTCACATTGAGAAACTTGCACGGCTTCGGCATGATTGCTCCCCGCGCTGGGTTGCGTTTGATGTCAGGAAACTCCAAGCCATCGCGGGAATGGATGCCTTCAATGCCTTCCAGCGCGGTCTGAAAAACGCCGAAATGATAGACCTCCGTCGGGCCGATCGAAGAAAGGATCGCCAGGACGTCGAGGTTTGTCACTTTCGTCGAAAGCGAGTTGTAGAGACTGCTGCCGCCCTGTTCGATCGCCGCGAAATGGAAGGCCGCCGTCTGCGCGATCAGGCGGACGTCCCGCTCGTCCACGTCGTCTGAGAGGGGAATGGCTGGCCGATTCACGATATTAACAATTTGCGGAAAGGTGTCACCGAAATCGGGATTGCCCGCGCTGCGGTAGCGAGCGTAAAAGCTCGTGTCCACCGTGAGGTTCATTAAGTTCGTCAGTCGGCCGATCTGCTGCGCACCCTGGGCCGGCGTGCTGCGGAGCGTGCGAAACGGGTCGAGATTCACCGGCTGTTCACCGATGGAAACGAGGAAGGCATTGATGAAGTTTGCGTGGCTGCACTCATCTTCGAAATCACCGCAAATGTAGTCCGGCAGCGAATCATCGATGCGTCGGAGCGCCCTGCGGTAGCGTTTGTTGCCGGTCGCCAGCTCGCAGTATTGTTGCCACAGGTCGCATTCGAGCAACTCGGCGGCGGCGAGGAACTTGAGGATTGCAATGTCTCCGGCGGTCACCTCGAACGTATTTTGTCCGAAAGCGGAAGCCGCCGAACCCAGGACTCCGGCAAAGGGCAGGACGGATGCGCCAATGGCGGCGCGACGCATGAAGGATCGGCGACTCACGCCGTGGTTGGACTGTTCAATAGGAGCGTTCATATTTTTGTTTCCATCGGTATTTGGTCTGGCCGACGAGCATCGCCGGTAGATGTCGTACGCTTCAAGCCGACGAACGGACGCCCAGTATTTTCGAAATCGGCAAGCTCCGTCCAAACGCTGAAAGAGTCTGTCTCCAAACCCGGCCGCGAGCCGATCGCTTTGCCCACCATCGTCGATTGGAATTGCCGGTGCGCGCTGTGGTTTTGCCATGGCGTCGGGACGACGCGAAGCCCCTGGGCACATGCGGTTTCGTTAGGACCCGTCACACGTGGCGGGGATGGTGGTTCGGCTCGCCCAGATCCGATGACAAAGGGGAGGAACGACCGTACCCGGTCGTCCTAATCTGATTGATGCGACATTCCCATCAGCGCAGAATTTCCAATGGTAGCGACACTCTAATCGTGATGCCGTACACGCTCATTGAGACTTCCAAAGCACATTGGCACCGGTCGGCAGCTGATGCCGCGGTTAAGCCGGTCACGGCTTCGCCGGCGCGGGGGTCGCACCGGGAGCGCCGGCCTTTGCCACCGCACCGGAAAAGGCGTCCTTCAAATCCTGCGCCGCGAGTTGTTGCGCTTCCCGGGCTTTGTCGACGACCGCACCCATCCCGAAAAATTCGTGGGTCACGCCGTCATAGATTTTGTGTTTCACTTTCACGCCGGCGTCCGTGAGCGCCTTCGCGAGCTTATCCCCGTCGGACCGCAACGGATCGATTTGGGCATTGATGATCGTCGCGGGAGGCAGACCGCGCAACTTGTCGCCCGCCAGCACGAGCGAAAGCATCGGGTTCTTGGCGTCCTCGGGCTTGACCAGCAAATTTTTGCCGAACCACTCCATCATCGCCTTGTTGAGCGGCTTGGCCTGCGCGTTTTCCTGGTAGGACGGAGTGTTGAGATCGGTCAGGTCGGCGACCGGGTACACGAGGACCTGCAGCAACGGCATGGGCAGGCCTTTTTCCTTCGCCATCATGCACAGCGCCGCGGCCATGTTTCCGCCCGCGCTTTCGCCCACCACCGCCACTTTTTTCGCGTCGTAGTTCCGCTTGTCGACATTCTTTAGAGCCCACTGGTAGACGCCCAGCACGTCCTCATGCGACGCGGGGAATTTAAATTCCGGCGCCTGACGATAATGCGTCGAAACGACGACCGCGCCCACGGCGTTGCACAACGCCCGCGCAGAAGCATCGTAGGTGTCGAGGTCGGCAATGACCCAGCCGCCGCCATGGATGTAAAAGATGAGAGGAAAGGGGCCGGCCCCAGTCGGGGTGTAGATGCGCACCGGCACGGAATGATCGCCCAGGTCGACCTTGGTGTTGGCCACATCCCCCACCGGCTCGGGCCCTTTTTTCCCCTGCTTATCCATCAGCTTCTTTACTGCATCCGCCGGACTCGGTTGCTTGCGGGCCTCCGCGGGTGAAAGGGTCTCCGTCGGTTTGCCGCCAAGCGCGGTCAGTTCATCGAGAACCGCCTTCATTTGCGGATCAGGCGCCGCGCCCTGCTGAGCGTACGTGAAGTGTGGCGCGGCAAACAGAGCAGCCGCAAAGGTCGAAAGGATTAGGTTTTTCATGGTCAGACCGGACATGGTGCGTCGACAAGGACGAATGCCGGCGTCTTGCCGGCACCGATCTCAAAGAGGAGACCAGCGCCACCGCACCGTGACGCGTCCGCAGTCATTCGGTGTCGACACCCGGAGCGGCTTCATTTTCTTTTTCTGACCGGCCTAGCGCTGCCACGCGACACCGGGCTGGAAAAGCCAACCCACCAGCCTTGCAGCGCCGATTCCCGCTTGATGTTCGCTTTCTTTTCCAACCGCGTTGGATGCATCGGCTCTATTATCGTGTCGATTCTCGGGTCATTGCTCCTTATCCTCCTGCTGCGCGGGTGTGGTGGGGTTTTCTAAATCACGATCCCACCCATGTCTTCCCCGCCGGTCCGA
>JANXRG010000113.1 GCA_025353105.1 Verrucomicrobiota bacterium | reverse complement strand
GCTCGAGCGCGCGGCGCGCACAACCGGCCGCCGCGACATTCAATTCATACGCGAGGCTGCTGAGATGATAGTCGGCCTGCGAGAGCGAGGTGGAATTGAAGGTATTCGTCTCAATGAGATCGGCGCCGGCCTCGAGAAACGCCTCGTGGATGCCTTCGATGATGCCGGGCTGGGTGATCGACAAGAGGTCGTTGTTGCCCTTGAGGTCGGAGCCATGCCCGGCAAACCGCTCGCCACGATACTGCGCCTCGGTTAGCCGATGCGCCTGGATGTTCGTACCCATTGCACCGTCGAGAATCACGATTCTCTCGGTCAAAAGGCGGGCCAGCGGATGGGGGGCATTCACGGCGGCAGGTTCAAACTGTGAATTCATGCGGAGGACAGGTTCCCTCAGAGTTCGAGGCAGCTCAAGCATTAAATTAACATATCACGATATGTAGATATGATGCTTAATATTCATGGTTTGTTTTCTGCTGTCGATTAGGGCGTCTGACGGGCTGCCCGGGCCTTTGGTTTGCCGCTTCTTCACCGTTGTCCCATAAAGTTTTTTCGGGGTTGTCTTTTGCGACTGATCCGGGGGTTCGCGGTCGCCGGTCTGGCGATCCCGGTTTCCGCGCAGCTGGTGCGTCAGGCGAACACGACGCTCGTGATGCCCCGCTGAATTCAGCGCAACCGACCGCCAACCCCGACGGCGACTTCAACGACAACCGCACCGAATTTCTGGTCGGCACGAATCCGAACTCTGCGTCGGAAGCGTGGACCTATTTCGTCACGACGAGCGGGGGCAGTGTGACGCTCACCTTCCCGCGCGTCGCCAACCGCCGCTTCCAGGTGCAGGTGAGCACCGATCTCCAGACCTGGTCGCTCTGGGACGTGCCGGCGAACGCCCCCAGCTATTCGGCCACGAGTTTTATGGACACGATGATGGGCCCGGCGGCGGGCGCGCCGCAATTCTTCCGCTTCGAAATTGATTTGCCGTAGTGGGAAACGGATGCACGGAACGCCCAAGCCCGCATTCCCGTTGCGTTCCGCGCGGCTTTGCGTGAGAGCTAAGGCGTTCCGCCATGGCCGCTCCCACGCGATTTCTCACCACCGCGATCGATTACACGAATGCGCCCCCCCACATCGGGCACGCGTACGAGAAAATTCTGACCGACGTGCTCGCACGTCATCACCGGCTTTGCGGCCGGCAAACGTATTTCCTCACGGGCGTCGACCAACACGGCCAGAAAGTCGCGCAATCCGCCGACAAGGAGGGCATCAGCCCGCGCGAATTTGCCGACCGCAACACGGAGAAATTTCTCGCGTTGTATCGGAAGCTCGGCATCAGCAACGACGGTTGGGCGGCCACAACCGACGGGCGGCACGTGCGGGTGGTGCAGGCTGCGCTGCAACGGCTTTTTGACTGCGGGCAAATCTACAAGGCGGCCTACGAGGGCTTTTACAGCGTCCGCGCGGAGCAATTTCTCACGGACAAGGAGCGCGGCCCGGATGGTGAGTACGGCCTGGAGTGGGGGGAGGTCGTACCGCTCCGCGAGGAGAATTATTATTTCAAACTCGACCGCGAGTGGCTTCTTCGCTTTCTCGTCGAATTTCCAGAAAATATTTTTCCAACTTACCGACGGGCGGACGTCATGCAGGCAACCCACAAGATCAGCGGCGATCTTTGCATCTCGCGTCCCAAGGAGCGCCTCAACTGGGGCATTGAACTGCCGTTCGATCGGAGTTTTGTCACGTATGTCTGGTTTGACGCGTTGATGAATTACGTCAGTTTTGCGGGCTGGCTCGCGGACGAAGTAAACGCGGCGCCTGAAGTCCGCGCGACGCTCCCGAACTTTGCGGATCTCTGGCCCGCGTGCGCGCAGGTCATCGGGAAGGACATCCTTGTGCCTGCACACGGAATCTATTGGCCGCTCATGCTGCACGGCCTGGGGTTCCGAGATGAGGAAATGCCGAAACTGGTCGTCCATGGCTGGTGGAACGTGAGTGGCGAAAAGATGAGCAAGAGCACAGGCAACGTTGTCGATCCCGATGCGCTCGCCAACAAATACGGCGTCACGGCGTTGCGGTACTACCTGATGCGTGACATGGCCACCGGCTCCGACGCTGACTTTAGCGAGGAACGCCTGATTGGTCGTTACAATTCCGACTTGGCGAACGGCCTGGGCAATCTGCTGAACCGCACCCTGAACATGAGCTCGCGGTATCGCGGCGCGAGATTGTCGCGCGGAGGGTCGGCCGCGGAAGCCGATGAAATCAGGGGCTTGAACGAGGTCGTGCTCGAGGCGGTGAGCGAATACGGATTTCAGATGGATCATTTCCAGCCGCATGCCGCGTTGGAGGCGCTCTGGGCGATCGTCAACGCCGCGAACGGACTGGTGGAAACTTCGGCGCCTTTCAAACTCGCCAAGTTGACGGACGATTCGGCCGCGCAGGCACGCCTCGACGCGGTGCTGTATGTGCTGGCCGACTCGCTGCGGGTGATTGCCCTCCTGATCGAACCAGTTCTACCGGACGCGTCGGCCGCGATGCTGGCGCAATTGAATGTGAGTGTTCCGACGGGGAACCGGCTGGAATCCGCGCTGCGCGACGGTCTCGCCGAAGGCCATCAACTCAACGCGCCGACCCCGCTGTTTCCACGCATCGAAGTCTAGGTGAAATGTTTTGGTGGAAAGAACGCGACCGGGCGCGTTAACGAAAACAAATGCAGCCCGCCCCCGCTAGCTGCCAACGCGCGGTCGCGTTCCACCGGGCACCGCGCAGTTTCAACACGGTTCGCCGGTGGCGATTCGTCGTCACCTCGCCGGCAATCCCCACACCTGTTGTCGCGCGGCGTACTCCGTAGCCGGCATCACCGCATAATGCGGTTTCGCGGCTGCCCGTAACCAGCGCACGATCGTAACCAAGTCCTCCCGCCGCATCGTCGTGCAGCCGCTCGACGGTTTCGTCTCTCCGCGCCGCGTGTGGAAGAAGATGGCGCTGCCCGCGCCGGGTACAATTGGTTCGGAATTGTGTCGAATCTCAATCAGCCAGCGATACACCGGATCCTGCGGTTTCATTTTCTGTTTTTGAAACCAGACCGGCCGCGCCGTCGCATCGGGAAAGACTTGATGCCGGTTGTAGGACGGATTGGTCGGATCGTCGGGCCAGACGTCCGCATCGGTCACGCGATGAAACGGATAATCCGCCCCGGCCGGAAGCGCGGCGTCCGACGTGTAAATGGTCCCGATTGCAAACACGCCGGCCGGCACGCGGCGGTCGCGCTCCGCCTTTTTAGCCCCGGCTTCGTTCTGTCCCTCCACTCCACGCCCCCACGCCATGCCTTCGCGGCCAAAGAGCACCATCATCGGAGTTCCAACGGATCGCCAGACACTGCCCGCGGAATCCCGTTCGTAGCGCTGCAGCGTTCCCGTTTGCGAGGTCCACGCCGGCGCAGTCGCGACGATCAATTGCCGGCATTCCGCCGGAACGCCGGCGGCGCGCGCCGCCGTCACTCCTTGAAACGCCAAGCAAAGCAGGGCAATGCGCATCATGGCTGAGTCAACGCCGGGAAGCGTGAGACCGTGATCTCACGCCGCGCCAGCCACGCCTCCAATTCCGCCGCGCGGTTTGCATGTTGCGCGTCTGTGAGCGCGGGTGTCATCGAGGAAAGTCCCGGTGCGTCCGACGGAATGTTAATCCAGGAACGGCAGCCGCCGAAGCGGGCTTCTGCGGGAAAATTCCATGGGTGGATAAGCCGGTAGGCCCGTCCGAATGCGACCTGCACCCCTGGCGCGTCATCGGAGTCGAAGCGCTCCCGCACGACCTCCTCGCGGTACAGATGAAACGATTCAAGCGCCTGCACGGCCGGCCAGTCCGTGATCGTCGCGGCCCATTCGAGCCGGAAGAAATCCCGAATCTCCACCGTGTCGTCGCGGGTGGCCGGCGAGGTTTGCAGAACGCCGGCCAGCCCTGGGCGCAGCTTTGCCATCTGTTCATGATAGGCCGTCGGATACAGGAAAAATGCGGAATGCTTAAATTGAAAACCCTCCCGGCCCTCGGCAATGCCACCCTTGCGCACGATCAGGCTCAGGCGGCCCCGCCCCATGGCGTCGCACACTGCGGCCCAATCCTTGAATGCGATCACGTCCAACATGCGCTATGGTGGCGCGAGTGGCGGGGATTGCAATGTGGCGGGGATGACATGCGGGAGAATTCGACAACTCGTCCCGATCGCTCGAATTTATAACCGTGCGCTATCACCTTGATTTGCACGTCCACTCGATTTTTTCGGCGGACGGCATTTCGCTGCCGGAGGACCTGATCGCGGAGGCGAAGCGGAAGGGCCTGCACGGCTTTGCCATCACCGATCACAACACCTGTGAGGCGGTGGAATACATGGTCGACCGCGGACTGATGCGGCGCGATGGGCTGCCCGTGGACGGATTCCTGATCCTTCCCGGGGTCGAAACGACGACCGCCGAGGGGCACTTGATCTCGCTGGGCGTCACCCTGCCGAATCTCAAGGGCACGCCGGCGGCCGAGATTGTGGACCGCACGCATGACCTCGGCGGGCTGGCGATTCCGCCCCATCCGTACGACATGTTTCGGGCGGGCATTCGCGAGAAAGTTCTCGACACGCTCGCGCTTGACGGACTTGAAGTCTTCAACGCAGCCACGACTTTCAAACGCTACAATCGGCGCGCGTTTGAATACGCGAAATCGCGAAATCTGGCGATGACGGCGGGCAGCGATGCGCACCACGCGTCGGCCATCGGCACCGCGTACACGATCGTCGAGACGGATAATTTTTCCGTCTCTGGTGTGCTGCGACAAATCCTGCGCAGTACCGAATGGCAGGAGCGCTATTCCACGCCGAAGGACTTCATCCGGAAGACTTGGAACAACTGGCTGCGGCTCAAGGATCACAAGCCGGTGGCCTGACGATTTTCTCGTGTGCCGGCACTGGGAATGCGTGTGTCTTATCGAGTCGCAATATCCCGCCCTCGGAGAAATCAACTTCCTTCTTTGGGTCCGTAATTTTTTTGCCCCTAAACTGGACGGAACCACCCTCAATCAGACGACGGGCATCGCTTTTTGATTTTATGATGTGGAAAACTAGTTCGTACCCGCTAGCGACCCAGTCCACGATATTTGCAGGATCAATCGTGATGGGTTGCGGATACGGGCGTAAATCAATCGACTCGAGATCCCGTTTGCTGAAACGCATTTCGAATTCCTCGCGGGCAGTGTCTGGCGATCCGTTGGAACTCCGATGATGGTGCTCTTTGGCCGCGAAGGCATGGCGTGGGGGCGTGGAGTGGAGGGACAGAACGAAGCCGGGGCTAAAAAGGCGGAGC
>JANXRG010000106.1 GCA_025353105.1 Verrucomicrobiota bacterium | reverse complement strand
TTGACTCACGGATGCTGCTGATTGCGTCGGGCCTCGTTGATGAGCTCCCGCAACTGGAGGGACTCAAGCAGTTCTACGGCAAGAGCGCACACAGCTGCCCGTATTGCGACGGCTGGGAACACCGCGGTGAACTGGTCGCCGTCGCGGGCGGCAATCAGGAGGCCGCCGACCTTGCCATCGAATTGCTGCTCTGGAGCAAGGATGTCGTCCTGTGCGCCAACGGTCCGCTCCGGTGCGATGCTAAGGCCCGGCGGCAAATGCAGCGGGGCGGAATCCGCGTGATCGAGAGTCCCATCACGCGACTCGAAGGGAAACGGGACGCCCTGGAAGGCGTGCGTTTCGACGATGGCAGCGTGCTGCCGCGCACCGCGCTCTTTTTCTCGCCCGGACAGCATCAGCGCTCGCCGCTCGCCGAGCAGCTGGGATGCAAATTCTGCAAAGAGGACGGCTGCATCCAATGCGATGACAACGCCGCGACCAACATTCCCGGCCTTTACGCCGCCGGCAACGCGAGCCGGGGCGTGCAACTGGTGATCGCCGCCGCCGCTGAAGGCACCCTCGCTGCTGTGGCCATGAACAACGCGCTCGTGGAAGTTGACGCGGAAATCGGTGAGCTCAGTCGCGACGCCCCCTAGGTCACCAGTTCCAACGCCCCCGATCATGAGCGCCGGCGCGGGGGATCGTGCGGGCCGCACCCTCTCATTCCCAATCCGTGCGGACAACGTCTTGAAGGATCACGCTCAGCCGGCCTGCTGCGTCGGAATCGAAAACCGGAAAGTCGCCCCGGATCCCAGGGTGCTCTCGGCGCTGACCGTCCCCCCGTGGGCCTCGGCGATCTGCTTCACGATTGCCAGTCCGAGTCCGATTCCTTCCTTGTCTGGATCGGTAGCCAGTTTGTCGAAAACCTTGTCCAACATCTCGGGGGGAATTCCGGCACCATTGTCGCGCACCACGCAAGTCACGGTTCCGGCGTCTTCGCTTGCACTCACGACCACCCGCCCGCGCGCCGCGTATTTGAACGCGTTGCCGAGCAGATTTTGAAAGACCTGCGAGATGAGGCCGGCATCCGCGAAAACTGTCAGAGCTCTTGGGATCTCGTTGAGGATCTCGATCCCGCTTTGAGACCAGACCGATCGCAAATCCCCGATCAGACGCTGAACCAGCGGCCATAGTTCGAACGTCCGGCGTTCCGGCTGGAAGGAGCTGCCCGTCTCTGATGGTTGCACATTTGCCTCCAACACCCGTTTTATCAGCGCTTCGACGCGCTGCAAATTGCGTCGGACCACCTCGAACAGGTCACCCACCTCGGCGCGCTCATTCGGACCCAGGGCCTGCCTCAGCTCATCGACGAGAAGCGAGACGGCATTGAGCGGCGTCCGCAAATCGTGAACGATGAACGTGAGATGCTCTTCCTCCTGTTCTGTCCGGATGAGTGCCTGCTGAGCCGAAAAAGCCGTCACCGCCAGCCGGACCGCTTCATCAATCCGGTGGTTGATGATCCGCGCCGCCTCACCCACGACGTAGAGTTCATGCCGTTCCGCAACTGTGACGAAAGCCACGCGAAGGAGATTGTACTCGGCCACCACTTCGCCCACATCCAAACCATCGTAGAAGCGCTGCACGCCATGGACGGGCGGGCTGCCGCGGGTGTGCTCGACCGAGAGGCTTCCCTCGCGGCTGAGCGCGAGATCGCGCGTCATCTCCGCCACGATGTCCGGCATGTGATCCGTGAGGGTCGGCCGATCAAGTTTAAGCTCGGACAGGAGCTTCCCCGCCTGCAACCGCCATTCGGAGATGATCTCCTCCTGACACCTTCCAAGGACCTCGGCTAAGTGCTCAAGGGTGCAAACTTTCGGGGACGGCATGGGGGGATGAGCCTTGCATCATCCCGGCCAACATACCAGCTGCGGAAAGCAGCCAGGCATTGAATTTCTGCCTCTGCAGTATGGAATTCGGTCGGGTTGAACGGGGCGGCCGCGCCCCGTCGAAGCGCGCGTCTACGTCCGACGGCCGACTATCACGCCCGCGACAAAGCCGACCGCTGCGACCGCCAGCAGCGCGCCGAGCGCGGGACCGCTGGCGAAAGGGACCTGAATCTCGACAACCCGAGTTTGAATCGACGGCGGCTCCGAGGGGCTCACTTCGAGGGTTGCCAGACCCTGCTGGGCTCGACTTTCCGCGGTTACGGGCACGGCGCCGACCGCCGGCAGTACCTCGCGGTCCATCTCACGGGCATAAACCTGCGTGAATTCGGCTCCAAAAAGGAGAATGCACGACGCGTAGTAGACCCAGAGGAGGATCAGCACCACCGACCCCGCTGCTCCAAAGCTCGACGCGGTGCTTTCTCGCCCCAGATAGTAGCTCAAGGCAAGCTTGCCCAGCTCGAAAAGCAGAGCGGTGACGACCGCACCGGTCCAGACATGCCGCCATTCGATCTGGGCGTCGGGTAATACTTTGAAGATGAAAGCGAAAAGCGTTGTGACGACGCCGAAGGAAACGAAGAACCCCAGCAACTGGCCGACGACTGGCGGCATTCCCACCATGTCCTCAAAGTAGCCGTTGAAGGCCGCCAGCGCGGTCGTCATCAGCAGCGATGTCAGCAGCAGAAAGCCGATGACGAGCACCATGCCGAAGTTCAAAAGGTGCTCGCGGATAAATCCCATTACCCCGGTGCCTCCCGTGGACTTCACCTCCCAGACGGTGTTCAACGCATCCTTGAGCTGCCCGAAGACACCCGCGGCGCCGAGCAACATGGTCACGAAGCCGACGATCGCCCCGGTCCAGCCTGCGGCGGGCTTGGCCGCGCTTCGCACCATGGCCTGCACGCTCGCCGCCGCTTGGGCCCCAACATACTCTTTGAGCTGTTCATCGAGCTGACCGCGCACCGCTTCCTCGCCGAGGACGAGGCCGGCGACACTGATCGCAATGACGAGCAGAGGCGCGAGGGAAAAAATGGAGTAGTAGGCCAGCGCCGCACTCAGGCGCAGCGCTTTGTCTTCGATCCAATCGTCCAACGTGGCTTTGAGGAGCTTGTAGACCCGGTTGCCGGTCAGTGCTGAGAAGTCCATACAAGTTCTATCGTGCGGGACATCTCACCCGGCGGCACGAGTTGCTTTTCAACACGTGATTGGCTTTCGCGATTTCAAAATCACGCGCGACCGTGACGGCAACGCCGACTCGGACTGGCCCCCATCCCCGCCCTCGTCCAGCGCTCATCTTCCCCGGGTCAAACCCGCCTCCGCAGGGCAATAATATACTTGACGCAGTACGCAGAAGCGTCTAATGTTGGCTTCTATGGATGCCAATGGAATGCCCGAAACGCTCGTTGAAGTAATCAAATATTTCGGTGAGTCGACCAACGCTTTTGACTTCATGGTTCAGCTCCGCTGGCCTGAGGGAGTCTATTGCCCTCGCTGTACCTCAACCGAAGTCCGCTTCATCGGCACGCGTAAGATTTGGGAGTGCAAGGCGCGTGAGTGCAAACGTCAGTTCAGCGTGAAGGTCGGGACCATTTTCGAGGATAGCGCGATTGGCTTGGATAAATG
>JANXRG010000093.1 GCA_025353105.1 Verrucomicrobiota bacterium | reverse complement strand
CAGGCCCATTGCAGGTCATCAACACGCACCTGGGAGTCGGACGCCGCGAACGACGGGAACAGACCCAGGCCCTCGTTGGACCGGATTGGCTGGGAGCGATCCCCACCGACACACCAACCCTCCTGACGGGCGATTTCAACTCGCTTCCGGGTTCCGAACCGATCGCGTTGCTGGGTCGCTCACTGGTTGATTTGGTGAAGAAAAATCGGGGCCGGCACCTGCGGACCTTTCCGGCGTTCTGGCCGCTTTTAACCTTGGATCACGTGTTCGGCAATGCGCGCATCGACGTGACGAACATCGATGTCCCCAGCGATTGGCCACATGCCCTGGTCTCCGATCATCTGCCGCTGATCGTGGATTTCGAGATAGTGGACCCGGCCGTTAGCGCGCGAGCGACTTAGACTTACGACCGGCGCAGGCCTCCATGCGATTACATTGCATCATCACGTCCTCCCAATATGAAAAGGTGGCCTAAGATTCCACTTGGTTACTGGCTCGCAGGCATCGCGGTGCTCCTTTTCACCGGTTTTGCGCTGGGCGCGATCTTCGTCCGGCGCGACGTCGTCCAGTACCGGATGCCGCACACCCAAGCGGTCAGCGATCCGGCGTTCTTCTCGTACGCTCATGCGCTGGCGGACCCAATGCCGTTGGAAGGAAACAAAATTGAACTCCTGCACAATGGAGACCAGATTTTCCCGGCCATGCTCTCCGCCATCCGGGGGGCGAAGCGAAGCATCAACTTCGAGGCTTTCCTCGTCTATTCCGGCAAGGTCGCCACTGAGTTCGAGCAAGCTTTGAGCGAGCGGGCGCGGGCGGGAGTCAAAGTCCGGATTTTGCTCGATGGCGTCGGCTCAAGCGTGGAATTGGACAACCGCGAAGTCGATCGGCTCAAGGAAGCCGGCTGCGCGTTCGCCTATTACCACCCGACGCGGGCGTGGCGGGTGGATCGGCTCAATCAACGGACCCACCGGCGAATCCTGGTGGTGGACGGCCAAATTGGCTTCACCGGCGGAGTGGGATTTTCCGACTCATGGTCGGGAAACGCTCAATCGCCCAAACATTGGCGCGATGTACAGGCGCGGATTGAGGGACCGGTGGTGACCAAGCTGCAGTCGGCATTTTTCCAGCACTGGGCGCAGCAAACGGGCGGGGCGCTCAAGGCCGAGGAGGATTTTCCGGTTCCGGAACGGAAGGGATCGATGCGCGCGCAGGTCGTGACATCACAGGCCTTTTCGCTGGCCCCAATGGCCTGGCTGCAGGCGGCGGCATTCTCCGCGGCCGAGAAGTCGATCCTGATCACGAATGCCTATTGCGCGCCGAGCACCAGCCAAGTGGAACAACTCGTGGAAGCCGTGAAACGCGGAGTCGATGTGAAATTACTTCTCCCGGGACCGCACAACGATCAGCCCCTGACCAAGGCAGCCGGGCGGTCGGCGTACGGGAATTTATTGCGGGGCGGCGTGAAGATTTACGAATACCAACCCACGATGATCCACTCCAAGACCATGGTGATAGACGGGATCCTCTCCCTGATTGGCTCTTCGAACTTCGATGCCCGATCCGCGCAGATCAATGAAGAGCTGGATCTCACCGTTTCCGACCGGACATTTGGGAAGGAGATGGAGGCCGTGTTCCAGCGCGACCTGCAATCCGCGAAGCTCTATCGGCTTGAAGACTTCGAAAAGCGATCGGTCTGGGAGCGGTTCACCGAATGGGTCGTGCTGCCGTTCCGTTCGCAACTTTGACGGCGGATGGCGCGGTAGCCACCGAGTCGCAGAGAGGAAAGCGAAGAAAAGGGACAAGGCGGAATTGAAAATGCCGAGCCATTCCATGGGATGGACCACGTCAATCGGTCAGCAGCGGCCGAAGCGGCAAAGAACAGACGACAGCCGAGGCCAGCCGGCAGAGGTCAGAGGACTGACGACAGCAAGGACGGAATCGCGGACTCATTCCACCTCGAACTCGATGCCGCCGAACCACTTTGCGATGAGGTTGTAGACCAGGGCGCCGAGCAACCCCATGACGAATCCGGTCGCGGCGTAGAACACGGGCATCAGGATCGCCAGGCCCAAACCAATCGCGAGCATCGCGGCTGGCGGCGGCGCATCTGCGGTCTTGGGGAGGAAGCTTCCCACCAACGCGAACAGCAGGAAGAACGGAACAAACAACAGCGCCATGCCGCCGTGCAGGGCTCCCAGCATCTTGCCCGCTTGAAGTGGAGTGATGCTCTTAAGTCGTCTCGTGGTCGTCGTCATGCTTCCAGCTCAGCCCGGGACAGCTTGGAAGGCAAGCAGGGAAGAGGGCGCGTCGCTGCTGGCGGCCGCTGAACTGAATCCACGCACACTCATCCCTCGGCCCGCCAGGGGCATCACGGCGACCAGAGGGGGAACTACGAGGCCGGCGTTTGTTTTCACACGAAGAAGCGGATCGAGGTGGAAATCGCTTTGATTGCGGCGCGGCCCCTGCGCGTTTTATATTGGCGTTGGTCTATGAAATGCGCGCCCTTGATCGTTCTCGCCATCCTTGCACCCCCCCTCATTTCCGCGGGGCCGCCGGGGACTGAGTACGCGTCCGAAATCCAGACTTCGCGGGCGCAGCGCGTCGGCCGGCTCACGGCCGCCGACGGCTGGCTGACTTTGATCGGACTGCATTTTTTGCAGGGACGTGAGAACAGGGTCGGCAGCGCGCCAGACAACCTGATCGTTCTCGCGGGGGGTCCCGCGCATCTCGGCACGGTCACCCTGGCCGCGGACGGAAAAGTCACTTTCACCGCCGCGCTTGATTCCGGCGCGCAGGTGGACGGTCGCGCCGCGGTCGCCGTTGAGCTGAAGCTCGAAGGGGACGGGAAGCCTACGCTGGTGACGGCCGGCACCTTCAGCTTTTTCGTCATCGAGCGCGGCGGACGCATGGCGCTGCGCGTGAAGGACAGCGCCGCGGCGCGCCGCACTAGATTTCTTGGTCTCGATTATTTTCCGATCGATCCGTCGTGGCGCATCGAGGCGCAATGGGTGCCATTTGATCCGCCGCGCGACGTGCCGATTACAAACGTGATCGGAAACACCTCAAACGAGAAAGTGCCCGGTAAAGCCGTCTTCCAGCGCGACGGCAAAACTTACGAACTGCTCCCGATTGTTGAGGGTCCGAACGAGCCGCTCTTCTTTATCATTTCCGATGCCACGAGTGGCCGGGAGACCTGTCTGGCGGCGCGTTTCCTCTATGCCGATCCGCCGAAAGCTGGAAAGGTGATCCTGGATTTCAACAAAACGGTAAACCCGCCATGTGCGTTCACGCCTTTTGCGACCTGCCCGCTCCCGCCAAAGGAGAATCAGCTGACTCTCGCGGTCGCCGCCGGCGAGAAGAAATACCGCGGCGAGCACGACTAAGAGAAGGAACAAGAAACAGGGAAGAAGGAAAAGGTTGGGAGTCGAATGTTTGTTCCTTCTTCCTTCCTTCCTCCTTGTTCGTTGTCTTAGGCCGGCAATTTATTCGCCAGTACTTCAATCTTTTCGATGACCGGCGGCTGGGCGAGTAGCTCGGAAGCCTTCGCCATGAGGGCGGACGCGATGGGTCCGTCCAAATGGGCCTGTCGTCCCGCTTCGTCGGGAAAGGCGTCGAAGATGCCAAACGTCGTGGGACTCATCTGCAGCGCGAACCACGCGGTCGTGGCCGGTTCCTGCTGAGCCAACGGGAGGGCAGCGCGAAGGAAATCGCGAACCTCGTTTTCCTTTCCGGGCTTCGCCTCGAGCCGGGCGAGAAGGGCAAATTTTGTCATATTCATGATTCCTGGTTTTGGCGTTGGGCTGGTTTACCGCGCAAAGTTGATTCGCGGCAAGATTCACCCGTGCGCCTATGAGATCGCCGGATGGTCGCGCCGGAGCGCGGTGTGGAGGTGGGAATGACTTGACCCACGATATGAGGCGGACGTTCAATTCGGGAATGGGGAATCTCATGTCCGGCGTGATCAGCGGGGTAATCTTCGGCGCGTTCTCGGTCGCGCTAATGCTGCCGATGTCGTTTCCCGACAAGACCACGGCCCTGTTGGCCGCGTTCGCCAGCCGGTTCGCTATTGGCGTCGTGATTGGTTGTGTGCAGCTGCCGTGGCCGGGATGGATTAGCGGCCTGTTCTTCGGGACTTTGCTCAGTCTTCCCGATGCAATCGTGACGAAAGCCTACCTGCCGATCCTTGCGGTCGGCGCGATTGGCGGCGCCGTCATCGGCGGCATCTTGCACGGCTGGACGCCGCGGCTTTGAGGCGGCGGTCAGGCGACGATCGATTTGAGATACGCAAGGACTGCGCCGGCCTCGGGGCCGCCTTTTTGGGCGTGAGCGATCAGGGGAATCTTGTGCGGCCCGGGCACCTTCGGCGTATTCGGAAACGCGTTGCAGGCGGCCTTCACGATCTCAAGCTGACCCAGCATCGCGGCGGCGAAGACGTCCACGCGCGCGCCGCTCGCGATCAGAAATTCCGCGATGTCGCGCCGGCCCATGTGCGCGGCGCCGCCGAGCGCGGTCTCGAAGTCGCCGCCGCCCCA
>JANXRG010000071.1 GCA_025353105.1 Verrucomicrobiota bacterium | reverse complement strand
CGAAGCAGCCGGACGCGGATGCTACGTCGTGACGTATCGGCCCCGGCCGGGCCAAGCCTATGACACGCGCGAGGAAAAGGTAATCAACGGCCTGAACGGACGCTTCTGGATCGCGAAGGACGATTTTAGCATCGTGCAAAGCGAGGGGTCGCTCACGCAGCCTGTCACCGTGGCGTTGATCGCCTCCGTTTACCGGCTCGACTTCAAATATTGTTCGCAGCCGCTATCGAGCGGCGAGACGGCACCGGCAAGTTTTTCAGTGAATCTCGCCGTGCGCGCGCCGCTGTATGACCTGCGTCAGCGGCAGACGAGCACGATCAGCAATTATCGTTGAGGAAACCCGCCAAGCGCGCCGCTTGATGGAACGCGATCTCCGAGCGCGTTGGCAAACGGCTTGCCAGCCCTCGGGCGCGGGCTGCATATATTTCGGCAACGCGCCCGGCAGTCGCGTTCCACCTAAAATCAGCTTTCGTTCGTCTCGCCTTCGACGGCCTCACCGACCTGATAACGCACAAAGCGGCGGATGACGATGTTCTCGCCGAGTTCCGAAATCTTGCTCGCGACGTAGTCCTTCACGGTCTGGTCGGGATTCTTGATGAACGGTTGTTCGAGCAGGCAGACGGTCGAGAAATACTTGTCGATTTTCCCGGCGACGATTTTCTCGATGATGTTCGCCGGCTTGCCTGCCACCTGACCGGCGGCGATGTCGCGCTCCTTGACGAGCGTGGCGGCGGGCACCTGCTCACGGCTGACGCAAATCGGGCTGGAGGCCGCGATGTGCAAAGTGATGTCCTTCACGAAATCGCGGAAGTTGTCGTTCTTCGCGACGAAGTCGGTCTCACAATTGACCTCGATGAGCACGCCGACGCGGCCCTGCATGTGGATGTACGACGCGATGATGCCTTCGTTGGCGGCGCGGCTGGCCTTCTTGCTGGCGCCTGCGATGCCCTTCTTGCGGAGAATGGTCTCGGCTTGATCAAGATCCCCACCCGCCTCAGTCAGCGCGTTTTTACAGTCCATCATGCCGGCATTCGTGCGGTCGCGAAGGGTCTTGACGATGGTGGCGCTGATTTCTGACATGGGAACGGAGTCGGAGGATGAATTGAAAAATGATCTGGGCCCGGAGGGAAAATCCGGAACGAAAAGGCCGACCAATAGACCGGCCGCGCGGCCGGTGGAATTAAGCCGAGATGGCTTCCATCTCGCGACGCTCGGACTTGCTCGCCTCGTGGCCGCCGGAGACCAACGCGTCGACAAACTTCTGCAACAAAATGCGGATCGCGCGGATGGCGTCGTCGTTGCCCGCGACCGGGTACGTGATCACCGTCGGGTCGGCGTTCGTATCCACGATGGCGACCGTCGGAATATTCAAGCGAACGGCCTCGGCCACCGCGTTCGATTCACGGGCGGTGTCCACGATGATGAGCGCGTCAGGAAGACGTTCCATCTCGCGAATGCCCTGGAGATTGCGCGTCAGTTTCGCTCCCTCACGCTTGAGCGCGGAGATTTCCTGCTTGCCCATCTTCTTCGCGTCGGGTGAAGAATCCAGGCCCTCGATGTACTTGAGGCGCTGGATGCTGCGTCGAATGGTCTGCAGGTTCGTGAGCGTGCCGCCGAGCCAGCGCTGGTTGACGTAGAAATGGCCGGCTGCGATGGCGGCTTCCTTCACGGCTTCCTGCGCCTGCTTCTTGCAGCCGACGAAAAGCACCTTGCCTTTGTCGCGGGCGATCTGGCTGAGGAACTGTTGGGCAGTCTCGATCTGCTCCACCGTCTTCGTCAGGTCGACGACATGGATCGCGTTACGTTTCTCGAAGATGAAGGGCTTCATCTTCGGATTCCAACGCTTGCTTTGGTGGCCAAAATGAACCCCCGCTTCGAGCAGTTCGGTGAGGGCTTCAGTGGGCGCGGTGTTGGTCATAAGGACGAATGGACGGTGACGGAGACGGACGACAAATGGGGCGGGAAATAAACGGCGGAATTGACGTTTGGCAACGGGAGATTAGCCGAGGGCTGGCTCCAGCTCTCCTTCTGCCTCCAGAATGGCCTCCGGAATGGGCTCGCCCAAGGCGACGATCGTCGTGGTGCGGTGGATGGGGAAGCCCGTGCCGGCCGGAATCAGGTGACCCATGATCACGTTTTCCTTGAAGCCGCGGAGGTTGTCCACGCGTCCAAGCGTGGCGGCCTCGGTCAGCACCCGGGTCGTGTCCTGGAAGCTCGCCGCGGAGATGAAGCTGTCGGTCTCGAGCGACGCCTTCGTCACGCCGAGCAGAACCGGCGTCGCCTCGGCGGGCTTGCCGCCCTGCGCGATGACGCGGTTGTTTTCGACTTCGAAGTCGATCTTGTCGACCTGATCGCCCCAGAGCAGCGTGGTGTCGCCTGGGTCGGTGATCTTCACCTTGCGGAGCATCTGGCGGATGATGATTTCGACATGCTTGTCGTTGATCTCAACGCCCTGCAGGCGGTAAACCTCCTGCACTTCGTTGACGAGGTGCTCCTGCAACGCCTGCGGCCCGAGGATTTCGAGGATTTCCTGCGGCACGACGGCGCCTTCGGTGAGTTGCTGCCCCTTCTTGACGAAATCGCCCTTGGAAACAATGACATGTTTGTTCGGCGGAATGAGATGCTCTTCCTCATTGCCGGTCTCGGCGTCCTTGACGAGCACCTTGCGCTTCCCGCGCACCGTCCCGCCGATATCGATAATGCCGTCGACCTTCGCGATTTCGCACGCGTCTTTCGGACGGCGGGCTTCGAAGAGTTCGGCCACCCGCGGCAGACCGCCGACGATGTCCTTGGACTTCGCAATCTTGCGCGGGGTCTTGGCGAGGAGCTGGCCGCCCTGGGCTTTCTTGCCCTCCTCGACCACGACCACGGCGCCGGCCGGAATCGAGTAGCTCGCGAGCACAGTACCCTTGGGGCTCCCGCTCGAGTCGCCGTCGCTGACGACGACGATTTGCGGGTGGAGGTCTTCCTTGTGCTCGATGATCACGGTGGCCATGTTGCCGGCAGGGTCGAGTTCACGCTTGACCGTCACGCCCGAGATCATGTCGCGGAATTCAATGCGACCCGCGCGCTCCGTGAGAATCGGCACGTTGTACGGATCCCACTGCACGAAGGTCACGCCCTTCTTGACGTGTCCGCCGTCCTCGATGGAAATCGCCGAGCCCAGCACGATCCCGTAGCGCTCGAGTTCGCGGCCGTCCTTGTCGTTGACCGTGACGTAACCGTTCTTGTTCAGAACGATGAAGTTGCCCTCGATCTCCTTGACGACCTTGAGTTCATTGTAGCGGACGATGCCATCGCTCTTCGCCTTGATGATCGGCTGCTTGAAGGTCTGGCTGGCGGCACCGCCGACGTGGAACGTGCGCATCGTGAGCTGCGTGCCGGGTTCGCCAATCGACTGCGCGGCGATGATGCCCACCGCTTCGCCCAGCTTGACCATCCGGCCGGTGGCGAGATTGCGCCCGTAGCACTTGGCGCAGACGCCGCGCTCCGTTTCGCAGGTAAGAACCGAACGAATCTTGAGCTGCTCCACGCCGAGGGCGACGACGGCGTTCGCCATCTTCTCCTCGATGAGTTCGCCGGCCTTGACGACGGTGGTGTTCACCACGGGATCCTTGAGCGTTTCGCAGCTCACGCGGCCGACGATGCGGGTCGCGAGATCCACGACCTCCTGGTCGCCGTCGTAGATGGAATTGACCGTGATGCCGCTGACGCAACCGCAATCCTCTTCCGTGATGATCACGTTTTGCGCCGCGTCGACGAGCTTGTGGGTCATGTAGCCGGAGTCGGCCGTCTTGAGCGCGGTGTCGGCGAGACCCTTGCGGGCGCCGTGGCTCGAGATGAAGTACTCCAGCACGGTGAGGCCCTCGCGGAAGTTCGATGTGATCGGCTGCTCGATGATGTCGCCGGACGGCTTGGCCATGAGACCGCGCATGCCCGCGAGCTGCTTGATTTGGGTGCGATTACCCCGCGCCTTCGACTCCACCATCATGAACACGGGGTTCATTTCCTTGCGGCCGCCGTTGTACTTCAATGCGCTGAAAGTGAGCTTGGTGATTTCGTCGCCGGCCTGCGTCCAGATGTCGATGACCTTGTTGTAGCGTTCGCCGTCCGTGATGATTCCCTTGCGGAACTGCTTCTCGACGTCGGAGACCGACTTGTACGCCTTATCGAGTTCGACCTTCTTCCCGTCCGGGATGATCATGTCGGTGATGCCGATCGACACACCGGCGCGCATCGCCCAATAGAACCCGAGGTCCTTGAGCTTATCGAGCGTCTCGACGGTGCCGTTCTGGCCGACCGCCTGGTAGGTGCGCAGAATGATGTCGGAGAGCTGCTCCTTGCCGGCGTTCTTGTTGAAGAACCCGAGCGCCAGCGGCCAGATCGTGTTGAACACCACGCGGCCAACCGTCGTATCGATGACGCGTTTCTCGGTGTCGCCGTAAATCGTCTTCTTGCCGAAATCCGGATTCTTGTAACGGATGCGGTCGTGAATTTTCACCGAGGTCTCGGACAACGCGAATTCGACTTCGCTCGCGTTTTCAAAGAGCGACACACGGGTCGGCGGCTTCTCGCCCTCGACCGTGCGCGGCTCCTGCGTGAGGTAATAACAGCCGAGCGGAATGTCCTGCGACGGCGTCGTGATCGGCTTGCCGGACGACGGGCTGAAAATGTTGTTCGGCGAAAGCATCAACAGGCGCGCTTCCATCTGCGCCTCGATTGAGAGCGGCACATGCACCGCCATCTGGTCACCGTCGAAGTCAGCGTTGTAGGCCGTGCAGACGAGCGGGTGAATGCGGATGGCTTCGCCTTCAATGAGGACGGGCTCGAACGCCTGGATCGAAAGACGGTGCAGAGTCGGTGCCCGGTTGAGCAGCACCGGATGACCTTTCGTCACTTCTTCGAGAATGTCCCACACCTCGGTGGTCTGCTTCTCGATCAGTTTCTTCGCGCTGCGCACGGTGTGCACGTAGCCGAGTTCCTTGAGCCGGCGGATGATGAACGGCTCGAACAGCACGAGCGCCATCTTCTTCGGCAGACCGCACTGATGAATTTTCAGCTCCGGCCCGATTACGATGACCGAACGGCCCGAATAATCGACGCGCTTGCCAAGCAGATTCTGGCGGAAGCGGCCGCCCTTGCCCTTGAGCATGTCGGAGAGTGACTTCAGTGGGCGATTGCCGGCACCGGTCACCGCGCGGCCGTGGCGGCCGTTGTCGAAGAGCGCGTCGACCGCTTCCTGCAGCATGCGCTTTTCGTTGCGAATGATGACGTCGGGCGTCTTGAGCTGAAGCAAATTCTTCAGCCGGTTGTTCCGGTTGATGACGCGGCGGTAAAGATCGTTGAGATCCGACGTCGCGAAGCGGCCGCCCTCGAGCGGGACGAGCGGGCGAAGGTCCGGCGGGATCACTGGCAGCACGTCGAGAATCATCCACTCCGGGCGCGTGCGCGAGGACTGGAAGCCGATAACGAGCTTGATGCGCTTCGAGAGTTTCTTGCGGATCTGCTTGCTCTTGGTGTTCTTCATCGACTCCTCAAGCTCCTTGAGGAGCGTCGGAAGATCGATTTGCATCAACAGCGTGCGGATGGCGTCGGCGCCCATGCCGGCGACGAAGGCGTCGCCGTACTGTTCCTGCGCCTCGCGGTACTCGCTTTCGTTGAGGAGCTGGTTCTTCGTCAGCGGCGTGTTGCCCGGATCGATGACGATGTAGTCCTCATAATAGATCACGCGCTCCAGCTGGCGGCTGCTCATGTCGATCATGAGGCCGATGCGCGAGGGCATGCACTTGTAGAACCAGATATGGCTCACCGGCACGGCGAGTTCGATGTGGCCCATGCGCTCGCGGCGCACGCGACTGAGGGTGACTTCGACGCCGCAGCGATCGCAGATGACGCCCTTGTGCTTGATGCGCTTGTATTTTCCGCACGAGCACTCCCAGTCGCGGGTCGGTCCAAAGATGCGCTCGCAGAAAAGGCCGCCCTTTTCCGGCTTGAACGTGCGGTAATTGATCGTCTCGGGATTCTTGACCTCGCCCTTGCTCCAGGAGCGGATCGAGTCGGGCGAGGCGACCGTGATGCCGACTTGGTCAAAGCCGACGGCCCGTTCCTCACCGAAAATTTCGCGGATATTCTGTTCGATCATGACGGATAATTCCTTCTCGGATCCAAATGGTTTCTGCGAATTACATGACGGCACTGGCCGCGAACTCGGGGATGATGTTCGCGGTGGCGCTGCCGCTCTTGCTGCCGACTTTCACGTCGAGGCCGAGCGACTGCATTTCCTTGATGAGGACGTTGAATGACTCGGGCGTTCCCGCTTCGAGAAAGTTGTCGCCCTTGACGATGGACTCGTAAATGCGCTGGCGGCCCTGGACGTCGTCTGACTTCACGGTCAGCAACTCCTGCAGCGTGTACGCCGCGCCGTAGGCCTGAAGCGCCCAGACTTCCATTTCGCCGAAGCGTTGGCCGCCGTATTGCGCCTTGCCGCCCAGCGGTTGCTGCGTGACAAGCGAGTATGGTCCGACCGCGCGGGCGTGAATCTTGTCGGCCACGAGGTGCCCGAGTTTCAGCATGTAGATGTAGCCGACCACGATCTCCTGGTCGAACGCGTCGCCCGTGCGGCCGTCGTGGAGGATGGCTTTGCCGTTCTCGTGAATCCACGTATAGCCAGGCTTCTTCTTCGCGTCCTTGAGGTACTCGCGAATCTGCTTTTCCTGGATGCCGTCGAAGACCGGCGTGGCGACCTTGAACCCAAGCGCCTTGGCCGCGACCCCGAGATGCGTTTCGAGCACCTGGCCGACGTTCATCCGGCTCGGCACGCCGAGCGGGTTCAGACAGATGTCCACCGGCGTTCCATCCGCCAGGTACGGCATGTCCTCCTCAGGCACGATCCGGGCGACGACGCCCTTGTTGCCGTGGCGGCCGGCCATCTTGTCGCCCACGCTGAGCTTGCGCTTGCTGGCGATGTAGACCTTGACCTGCTTGATGATGCCGGGGTCAACCTCGTCACCGGACTCGGCGCGATCCATCGCGCGCTCGTGTTCCATCTCGAGGTCGGCGAACTTGCTCTCGTAGGAGCTGACGATTTCCTGGATCTTGTTGCGGATCGGACTCGGGTCGATCTCGATGTGATCGTACGCCTCGGCGAGCTTGTGCAGCAGCGTCTTGGTGATCTTGCGATTGGCCGGGATGATGATTTCGCCGGTCTCCGCGTTGACCACGTCGAGCGGAATCTTTTCGCCGAGGAGGATGTTCGAGAGGGATTCGGTGAGCTCATTGATGAGCTCGTCCTTCTTCTTCTTGTGATCCTCCTGCACGACCTTGGCCTGACGCTTCGCCTCGCTCGGGCTGACCTTCGCGCGCTGGGCTTCCTTGGTGCGTGAAGAAACCTTCACGTCCATGACGATGCCGTACGTTCCCGACGGAACTTTCAGCGAAGTGTCTTTCACGTCCGCAGCTTTTTCGCAGAAGATGGCGCGGAGCAGACGTTCTTCCGGCGCGAGCTCGGTTTCGGACTTCGGCGTGATCTTGCCGACCAGGATATCGCCGGGCTTGACTTCCGCGCCGACGCGGATGACGCCGTCGGCACCGAGATTCTTCAAGGCTTCATCGCCGAGGTTCGGGATGTCGCGGGTGATTTCCTCCGGGCCCAGCTTGGTGTCGCGGGCGGCCACTTCAAATTCATCAATGTGAATTGAGGTGAAGATGTCTTCCTTCGTGACGCGCTCGCTGATGA
>JANXRG010000032.1 GCA_025353105.1 Verrucomicrobiota bacterium | reverse complement strand
CCGCCTTCGTGGATCGATCCGGGCGTCTCGGGTGCGACGTGGCTCGGAATCCCGCCGGGAAAGGAGAACTGCTTGAAGAGCCGCCGGATTCCATCTTCGTCCTGCGTGATGTTGGGATAGACCTCGGTGTACGTGCCTTCGAGATACGTGTTCGCGACGATTCCCGGCCCGCCATGACCCGGCCCGGCAATGTAGATGACGTTTAGATCGCGCTCCTTGATGACGCGGTTAAGGTGGGCGTAGATAAAATTGAGCCCGGGCGTCGTGCCCCAGTGGCCCAGCAACCGCGGCTTGATGTGATCCAGCTGGAGTGGTTCCCGCAAAAGCGGATTGTCGTAGAGATAGATCTGACCGACGGAAAGGTAGTTCGCGGCCCGCCAATAACGGTCGATCAAGCGGAGCATTTCCGGGCTGAGGGTTGTTGATTCTTGATTCATGGGGTCGACTTTTGCACGGACGTGCCGAGGGCGAGGACGCGGCAGACCGAGCGCGCGATCATCAGTTCCTCGTCCGTCGGAATGACTCGCACCGTCAAGCGGCTCGCATCCTTTGAAATGACCGGTGCCTGCGCGTCGTTGCGCAGGTGGTCGAAATCGACGCCGAGAAATCCGAGGTCGGCGCAGATGCGCTGGCGAACCGGCGCGCAATGTTCCCCGATGCCGCCCGCAAAAACGATCGTGTCGACCCCCCCAAGTGCGACCGCAAAGGCTCCGATCCATTTACTGGCTTGATAGCAAAATAACGCGATGGCGTCGGCCGCTCGGGAGTCCGTGCTTTCAAGGGCGAGAAGCTCCCGCATATCGGAACTGGTTTCCGAAACGCCGAGCATCCCGGATTCGTGATTGATGATCGCGTCAAAATCCTGGGGCGTCATGCGCTCCATCCGCGCCAGATAAGAGACGAGCCCGGGATCGAGATCACCGGAACGCCGACCCATGACCAGCCCCGCCGCGGGCGTGAACGCCATGCTGGTATCCACGCATTTTCCGTCGCGCACGGCGGCCAGACTCGCGCCGTTGCCAAGGTGGGCGAGAATGACGCGACCGTGGGTCGCTGCTGGGTCGCCGAGGCGGACGAGTTCCTCCATCAAAAACTCGTACGACAAACCGTGGAAGCCATAGCGGCGAATGCCGGCGTCAAAATAACGGCGGGGAATCGGCAACAGGCGAGCCCGGCGGGGAAGGTCCCGATGGAACGCCGTGTCGAAGCAGGCCACCTGCGGCACGCTGGGAAGGCGAGCGAGGAGGGTGGCGACAAGATCCAGCTCGGCGGGCTCGTGTTCCGGAGCCAGCGGCGTGAGCTGGCGCAGGTCCGCGAGAATTTCCGGGGTGATCACGGCGGGCTGCGTGTAGCGCGTGCCGCCGTGGACGATGCGATGCCCAACGCCGCGAAGCCGGTCGGGCTTTTCGCCGATCGAATGCCGCTCGAGGAGACCCTGCAGTCCGGCTGCCGTTCGGGACTCGGTGCCCGGGCCTGCTTCCAGATGCAGCCGCTCGAGGGCAGGCAGCGAAACGGATGACTCCGTCGGGTATCCGCCATTGCGAAGGGTGGTCCCGACCCATTGAAACAACGCGCATTTCAAGCTGGAAGAGCCCGCGTTTATTGCGAGCACATATTCGTCGTCGCTAAGGGCCCGGGGATCATCTCCTCCCATTTGATACTTTCGAACCGGAATGGAAAATCGTCACGGAGAGCTCTACCCAGACGCGGGCGACCTCGCGCGCAACGATTTCGAAATCGCAACCGGGGACGGGTGGCGGCGGGGTCAACTCCACCGCAGATCGGTCTTCGACACGGGGAGTGAACGCAGCCGTTTGCCGCACGCGGCGAAGATGGCGTTGCAGACCGCCGGGGCGACGGGCGGCAGCGCGGGCTCGCCAAGGCCAGTCGGCGGGTTCGCGCTCTCGATGAAGTCGACATGGACGCGCGGGATGTCGGCGATGCGCAGGAGCGGATAATCGTTGAAGTTGCCTTGGACCGTGCGGCCGCGATCGATCGTGATTTCCTGCCGCCACGTGGCGCTCAGCCCGTCGATGATCGAGCCCTCCACCTGCGCCTCGGCGCCGCTGCGGTTGATGATGGGCCCCACGTCCGCGCAGCACCACACGTCGTGCACAACCAGCGTGCCGTCCTTCGCCACGGAGACTTCGGCCACCTCCGCCACGTAGCCGCTGTGGCTGAAATGGAACGCGATACCCTGGCCGCGGCCCTTTTCGAATTTCTTGCCCCAATTTGCGCTCGCGGCGACGCGACGCACCACGCCCTTCATCCGCGCAACGTCGTAGGCGGGACCGCGGCCGGTTGCCGCGGGCGGGATGGTACGGTCTTCGCCGAGGAGTTCGAGCCGAATGGCGAGCGGATCGCGTCCGCCAGCGTGCGCGAGCTCGTCGATGAAACTTTGCATCACGAACGCGATGGCGTTGCTGCCCGGGGCGCGCAAAAAGCCCGTCGGGACCACGGTTGGAATCAGCGATTGTTCGAGCCGATAGTTGGCGAGGAAGCGCGCGGGGAGTTCGTCCGTGCTCAACGCCGCGCTGCGCACCGGTTCGACGGCCTCCTTGTTGCCGAGGGTGACAAAGTGGTTCTTCCACCCGGCGATGCGGCCCTGCGCATCGACCGCGCCCTCGATGAAATGCCAGCCGGCAGGACGATAGAAATCGTGCCGCATGTCATCCTCGCGGGTCCAAGTGACCTTGACGGGCGCCTTGACGCGATGCGCGATCGCGGCGGCCTCGACCATGTAGTCATTCATCAGGCGCCGACCGAAGCCGCCGCCGATGCGCGTCATGTGGACCGTGATCTTTTCCTTCGGGATTTTGAGCGTTTTCGCGACGAGATCCTGCCCGCCGCCGGGAGTCTGCGTGGGCGCCCAAATCTCGACGGAATCCCCTCGCACATGCGCGGTACAATTCTGCGGCTCGAGCGTCGCATGCGAAAGGAACGGATACGAATACGCGCTCTTGACCACGGCTTTCGCGGCGGCGAACGCACCGTCCACGTCTCCGTCCTTGCGCATTTCACGTCCGGGCTTGCCGCCCAATTCCGCCGCGCGTTCATCGTACGCGGTGGTGCTGTGCGCCGCCATGTCGCCGTCGTCCCACGTCACCTGCAATTGTCGCCGCGCGGACATCGCGGCCCAAGTGGAAACCGCCACGATCGCGACACCGGGCATAAGTCCCGTGGGATCGTCACCGCCTTCGAGCACAAACGCGTCGAGCACGCTGGGCAGGGTTTTTATGCGATCGAGATTCGAGCTCTTCACTTTTCCGCCGGGCACGGGGCATCGCTCGAAGACCGCGTACACCATGCCCGGGAGGTTTTGGTCGATGCCAAAAAGCGGGCGGCCGGTGACGATCGCGGGATTGTCCACGCCGCCCACGCGCGTGCCGAGCAACTTGAAATCGGCGGTGGCCTTGAGCGGGATGGATTTTTCGTCCGGCGGCGAAAGCTTGGCGGCCTTGCCGGCCAGTTCGCCGTACCTCAGGCTGCGCTTCGACGCGCCATGGATCACCGTGCCCGCGCCTGCCTCGCATTCGTTCACCGGAACGCCCCAAGTTTCCGCGGCGGCCTGCACCAGCATGATGCGGGCGGCGGCGCCCGCGCGGCGGAGCACGTCAAAATTATCCGGCGTCGAGCGGCTGCCGCCCGCGAATTGCCGGCCAAAGACGTTTTCGTCAACTCCCGCCTGTTCGATCGAGACCACGGAAATATCGACGCCCAGTTCCTCGGCGAGAATCATCGGCAGCGACGTCTTTACGCCCTGGCCGCATTCAGGATTCTTGGCCAGGAGCGTGATCCTGCCGTCGGCCGTGATGCGGATAAACGCATTCGGCGTAAACATTCCGCCGACGGTTTCCGCCGCGTCGGCCCCGGGCCGCGGACCGAGCGAAAAACCGAGCAACAGTCCACCGCCGGTCAGCGCCGTGACGCGCAGGAAGCTGCGTCGATCCATGTGGGTGGAATCCGTTTTCATGCGCGCACCTCCTCTTGGCGGCAGGAGGTCGTGGAGGCGAGACCAGCGGTGACATCGACTCCGGTGTCGGTGAGCTTTTCGCCCCGCATCGCGGCAGCGGCCTCGCGCACCGCGCGTCGGATGCGCGGGTACGTGCCGCAGCGACAGATGTTTCCGGTGAGAGCCTCGTCGATTTCGGTGTCGGTGGGCTTGTGGTTGCGCGCGAGCAGCGCGGCGGCCGTCATGATTTGCCCGGCCTGGCAATAGCCGCATTGCGGGACGTCGTACTTGATCCACGCGCGTTGCAACGGATGGGAACCATCAGGCGAGAGGCCCTCGATTGTGACGATGGTGCCGGACACCGCGGCGGAGACTCGCGTCGTGCAGGAGCGGACCGCGTCGCCGTTCAAATGCACCGTGCAGGCGCCGCACTGGCTCATGCCGCAGCCGAATTTCGTACCGACGAGGTCGAGCGCGTCGCGGAGCACCCAGAGGAGGGGAGTATCGGCTGGCACGTCCACCTTGCGGACGCTGCCGTTAACCTTCAGTTCATACGCGGGCATGTCCAAGCCAAACACCAGCATGCGGTGGCGTCAATTCGCGATCGCGGCGGGTTTGAGGCTGTCCGCCCGAGTCATCGATCCGTCAGCCCTCCTCGTCGAGTTCACGAATCTCCGCATCGGCCTCGTTTGCTCCCTGCTGCACGAGGTATTCCGCGATGGTCGGATCGTCCTCCGTCATGAAACCAACGCGATGGCCGCGCTCGTGAATCGGTTCGTCCCAAGATTGTAATTCCGCCACCGCGCCGGGTGCTTCCGGCGCGTCGGGAAGCTCCGCTGAGGCCTGAAGCTCCGGCATTCCGTCGGCCCCGAGATCGATCTGACTCGGGGTCAGCATCGCGGAAATCCGGCGGGCGATGGCTTTCATATGGCGGCGGGTTGGTTGCGCGCGCGCGATGGTCCCATCCGGGGCCGTCGAACGCGGGTTGCGAGGATCCAAACACCCGCGGACCAGCGCGTCAATGCGCGATTAATCGCATTCGCCTAAAGCGCGCGCCTCACCGCGGCGCAATAATCCGTGTGCCAGCGCCGATACTCGGTTTCCTGGATTGTCAGGAGCACGGCGAGCAGGAGCACCAGAAACCAATACGCGAAAAGCGGGACGGGTTGGTCCATGAAAATCAGAAAGACGCTCACCGCGATCAGGATGATGCCGCACATACCCGTTTGGCGCACGAGCGCCTGCCGCAGCGACGCGCGCGGACGACGCGTCCACAGCCACACGACTTCGTCCCATTCCGCTTCGTTCACCTCGCGGTGGTTCGCGCAAAGCGCCACGATTTGAATGGGCGAAAGCTCCGGGTCGAGACCGGCAAGAACCGAGTCGCCTGTGTCGCCGTCCACCAGCGGCGGACAAAAATACGGGTGGGTGCTTCGCAAAAGCACCGACGGCGACTGTCGGGCAGTCAGGTTGAAAAACTTCAGCATACTCCCACTTTACTCGGCCCTCAGGTTGACGATTTCGGATGCCCAGTCCACCACTCCAAGTCGAGCGAAATGAGGCCTTGAGGGCTGAACCCGTCCTAAAACGGAATATCGTCCGCTTCCTCGTCCGGTTCGGCGGGCTTCGGTCGTCCAGGCGCGGCGGGACGCGGAGCCGAGCGTGGCGGGGAGGCCGGCCGGCTGCTGCCGCCTTCTTCCTCGTCGTGCGGGGCAGGTTGCGATCCGCCGCCGCCGCTCTCGCGGCTGCCGAGTAACTGCATCTGCTCGGCGCGAACGCGCAGTCGACTGCGCTTTTGTCCCGTGGCCTTGTCGTCCCAGGTGTCAAGTTGCAGCCGACCTTCGATGAAGACGGGCCGGCCCTTCTTGAGATATTCACCCGCGATCTCCGCGAGGCGCTCCCACAGCGTCACGTCGATGTACGTGACCTCTTCCTTTTTCTGGCCGTCGGCACCCGTGAAATTGCGGTTGATAGCGATCGCGATTTCCGCGACCGCGGTGCCCTTTGGCGTGTACTTGACCTCGGGATCCCGGGTCAGGTTTCCGATCAACATCACCTTGTTCAAGCTGGCCATGGCGGAGAGAAGTTAGGGGTTGGCGAACCGGCGGGAGAGCGGCGAATTACTTCGCGGCGGCGGCCTTCGGCTTCAGCTTCGAATAATACTGACGGTAAACCGACTCGTCGAGTTTGAACTTGGCCTGGAGCTTGTCCAGCACGCCCGATTCGGCGTGGAAAATATAATTTACGTAATAGCCGGAATCGAGCGGGCCGGCGACATGGCTGAATTGGCGCTTGTCCATTTTCTGGATGAGCTCCACCTCCGCGCCCTCTTTCACGAACTCCTTCTCGAGGCGTTCGATCGTGTCTTTGACGGTGTCTTCCTGGCCCTTGGTGTCGAGCACCAGCAGCGCTTCGTAACGTTTCTTCATGGTCATTTAATATGGTTGGTTTCTTGGTGAATGGAAAGCGATGCGTTCAGGCGGTCTCGCTCGGACGCGTGATTTTGGTCGCAGCCTGGGGTGGACTCGGCTCGACCTCTTCCGCCGATCGGTTGAATCGGTTCATCGCGGTCTCGAGGCCATCCGTGCGCGCGACTTCCACCGCGTCCGCGGCGCGACGAACGGCGGCCTGGACGGCAGGTTCCTCGTCGGGACCGAAACGACCGAGGACGTGCGAGGAAAGCTCGGTGCCCGGCGCCGAGCCGACGCCGATGCGCAGCCGGGGAAAATCGGAGGTGTCAAGATGCTCGATGATCGAACGCAGGCCGTTGTGGCCGCCGTCGGATCCACCGGGGCGCAGGCGCAGCCGGCCGAGCGGCAGGGCGGTGTCATCGGAAACCACGAGTAACTCGGCCGCGGGAATTTTGAAGTAGCGCGCAATGCCGGCCACGGCCTCGCCGCTGAGATTCATGAAGGTGAGCGGCTGCACGAAATGACAGCCGTCGGCGGTGCGGCCATGGCGCGATTTCCACGCGCGATTTTCCTCGAGGCGGACGCCCGCGCGGGCGGCCAGTTCGTCGACCACGAGATAACCAATGTTGTGGCGCGTGCGATCGTACTCGCGACCGGGATTGCCGAGACCCGCGACCAGCCGGGGCCGGGCTTGCAACGCGGCGGCGGCAGGATCGGCGAGAGTCACAACGAGGGCTTCGCGCGAATCGCGAAATTACTTCTTCGCCGCGGGCTTCTTGTCGCCACCGGCGGGAGCGGCCGCGGGTGCGGCGCCAGCCTCGGGCTTCTTTTCCTTGATCGCCTCGGGCTGCGTCGGTGCGGCTTCGACCACCACGGGCTCGACCACCACGAGGGGCTCATGCACCGCGAAGACCGTCAATGCACCGTCGGCCTTCACCTTCACGCCTTCCGGGAGGACGATGTCGCGGACGTGGAGGGATTCGCCGAGTGCGAGATTGGAAACGTCGACGCGGATGACATCGGGGAGGGCGCGCGGGAGACATTCGATGTCGAGCGAGCGGAGGGTCTGGTCGAGCAAACCGCCGCTGCTCTTGACGCCGATGGGTTCGCCAAAAGCCTCGATCGGTACGTGGGCGTGAATGACTTCAGTTTCCACGACGGCGTGGAGGTCGAGATGGAGCACGCGGCGGCTGACCGGGTGATGCTGAACCTGCTGGAGAATCGCGAGCTGGGTGCGGGCGGCGGCGCCGTCCTTGATTTCGACGTCGACGAGGACGTTTTCACTTGCGGCGTGCGAGAGCAGCGTTGCGATATCCTTGCCAATAAACTGGAGATTCTGCGGCTTGATGGACTTGCCGTACATGATGCCGGGAATCATCCCCTGGGATTTGACCTGTTTGACCGCCGTGCGGCCGGCGCCAACGCGGGGTTGGGCGGAAAGTTTCAGAGGAGTAGCCATCGAAAGGGGAGTGCGACGTGTTGAGGAAAGGGCCGGGAAGATGGCCGCATTTGTCGAGATTGCAACAGGAGAGTCTAGGATCGGTAGGCTGCGGGGACTATGGATTGGGAAGCCCACGCGTGCGCCCCCGGAGATCGATGCCGCGGCCGGGCGGGATTTACGTCTCAAACAACGAACTCACCGACTCGTCGTGATGGATCCGCTTGATGCCCTCGCCGAGCAGTGACGCGATGCAGAGCACCTCGATCTTGCTTCCGGCGGGCGGCTTGATGGGCGTGCTGTTCGTCGTGATCAATTCCGTCAGGTCGCTGTCGCGCAAGCGCTGGAATCCAAGCTCGCCGAGCACGGAATGGGAGACGCCCGCAAACACTTCACGCGCGCCGTTCTCCTTGCAGATGCGCGCCGCGCTGGTCAGCGTGCCGGCGGTGCTCGTGAGATCGTCCACGAGGAACACGTTCAGGTCCTTCACCTCGCCGATGAGGTAAATCGGATCGACCTCCGTGTCGCTCTTGCGCCGCTTGGCCACAGTGGCCAGGCCGACGCCGAGCGCCTGCGCGTACGCCTCGGCCATCTTCAGGCCGCCCACGTCCGGCGAGCAGACCACGAGCGGCTCGAGATTCTTTTTCGTGCGCAAGTAGCGCAGCATGACGGGCCGCGCGTAAAGATGATCGACTGGGATATCAAAGAATCCCTGAATCTGCTGCGCATGCAGATCCATCGTGAGCACACGGTTCACGCCGGCCGCGACGAGAATATTCGCCACGAGCTTCGCGGTGATGGGGACGCGCGGGCGGTCTTTGCGGTCCTGGCGGGCGTAACCAAAAAAAGGCATCACGGCCGTGATGCGCGCGGCGCTGGCGCGGCGGATCGCGTCGACGAGGATCAGCAACTCCATGATGTATTCGTTCGCCGGCTGCGAGGTCGGCTGGACGATGAAGATGTCGCGCCCGCGGATGTCCTCGTTGATCCGGACCTTGCTTTCGCCGTCGGCAAATTGGGTGACCGTGGCATCGCCCAACTGGACGCCGACGGAATTGCAAATGCGGCGCGCAAGTTCGGGGTGGGCGTTCCCCGTGAATATCTTCATCTCGTTGTGCGTGGTCATGCGAGGGGCGCAGCGTGAAACGAGGTTGTCATCTTTGCAATGACTTTTGGCGGTCGCGCTGGCCGGCCATTGAACCGTCTCGTCACCTTTTCCGGCGACCTGGCGTCTGAGTGGGCATGAAGAAACCTCGTATCCTCACTCTCACCGCCGTTGCCGCCGGACTTGCCCTGCTTGCCAGCGCCACTTATGTCTGGGCGGCCTCCCCCGGCGCGTTCGACGAACATCGTCCGTTCGCGCTGATGATGGGCGGCAAGCTGCGCGCCCTGAATTTCACCCCGGCCCAAAAGACCGCCGCGCAATCCGCCCTCAAGACGCATGCGCCGACGATGATGCCGCTGGTGCGCAAGATGGTCAGCGAACGTCGCGCGTTGCACGACATCGTGACCGCCGAAAAGGTCGACGAAAGCGCGATCCGCGCCCAAGCCGGACGCGTCGGACAGGTTCAGGCTGAGCTCGCGGTCGAGTCGTCACGCCTCGTGGCGGACCTCCGCAAGATCACGACTCCGGAGCAGGCGGGCAAGCTCCGCGAGATCGAGAAGGCGATCCGGGAACGCATCGACCACGGACTCGACAAAGCCTCGGATTGGCTGGCGCAACCGTGAGTGAATCGGCACTATCATGGCGTGAATCATGACGCCGCCGGGAGATGACGCCGATGAAGACGCACTCGTGCGGGCGGCCCAGCGCGGCGATGGCGATGCCTTCGCCGCGCTCGTGCGCCGACACAAGTCGCGCGTCTTCGGCATCGCGGCGCGGTTCGCACGCGGCGCGCACGACCTCGAGGATCTGGCGCAGGACATCTTCGTCCGCGTGTTTCAGAAACTCGAGGGCTTCCGGGGCGACGCGCCGTTTGAGCACTGGATTTCGCGCCTCGCGGTGCGGCGATGTTACGATTATCTGCGACGGACAAAATTCAGATGGGACGACGCACCACTCGAAGCCGTGGAGTTCGCCGTGCGCGACGAATCGGTCGAGCGCGAAGCCGAAGCCCGGCGGGCGCACGAGGTCGTCAACCGCGCGATGGCTGCGCTCCCGGCCGACATGCGCCTCGTGCTCACGCTGTTCGAACTGGAGGATCGTTCCGTGCGCGAAGTCGCCTCGCTCACCGGCTGGAGCGAGGCCAACGTGAAGACGCGAGGTAGCCGGGCCCGCGCCCGGCTCAAAGAAATCCTGGAGGCCCAACGTGATGAATGAACCCCACAAAACGATGACCGATGACGATTTGAATAAACTGCTCGCCCAGGCTCGCTTGCTGCACCCTGAGACGAGCCGCGCGGAATTTGCCTTTGAAACGCGCCTGCTGGCCGGCCTGAAGGACGAGCAGCGCAACTCGATCGGAATTTGGGGTTGGCGACTGGCGCCCTGGTTTGCCGCGGCGGTGGTCGCGCTCGGCGTGTTCAGTTGGGGAGCTGTTTCCGAGTTTGCCTCACCGATGCCGAATTCACTGGCGGATTGGATTCTCGTGCAAATGTTCGTCGTCTCATGAAGCGCGTTCGTTCCATTCTTGGCATTGTCGCAGTCTTCCTGCTTGGCGTCATCGCGGGCGGACTGATCATGTTCCTGGTGTTTCGCGCGATCGTGACTGCGCCGCGCCGCGCGTACGTTCAGGGCGGGGGAGAGGGCGTGGCCAATCTCGTGGCGCGGCAGTTTGCGCGCCGCCTGAAAACGGACCCGGCCCAGGACGCGCACATTCGCGAAATCCTTCGCGGGGCGACGCAGGAAGTCACGAGCGTGGGCGACCGCGTGGCGCCGGAATTGAAGGCGACGATCGAAAAGGCGGAAACCCGGGTGCGCGCGGTGTTGAATCCGAAGCAGCAGGTCGAATTCGACCGGATGATGCAACGGGCGCGTGAAGACTGGCACAAGGTGCAGCCGCGGCCGGCGACGGATCGTTAGGTTCCGCCCACGAACGACGCGAGCTGGGCCTCGAGTTCGGTGGTCCGCGCGATCCGCAACGATTTTCCCCCGCGGCAATCCAGACGCGTGCCGTCCGCGGAGATAAACTCGATCTCGACCGGCTCCGTTCCCGGTGACGCGCCCAGAATATCGCGCACCGCCTGCAGCGCCGCGGTGTCGATCCGCGCGAGATCGAAACGCAGCCGCAACGGCGCGGCGATCGCACCATTGGTTGCCGGCCGCTGGTTTCCATTCGTCCGGTTGTCGTTCACCGGCTTCGGCGGTGGTGCCTTGATCGCCTTGATTTCATCGAGCACGACGCGCAGGTCCTCGCCGCGTTTGTCGACGCGACCCTTGACCGCGACGATCTTGCGCGGCTCGAGCAACTCCGTGCTTTTCTCGAAAACCTCGTTCCACACCATCGCCTCAATGCTTGACGTGAGGTCCTCGAGCACGACGACCGCGAAAGGTTTGCCCTCCTTCTTCGTAAATTTTTGGTTCACCTCGACAAACCAACCGGCGGCCTGGAAGCTCGCCTTGTCGTCCAATTCCGCGAGCGACATGACCGGCGTGTACTTCGCGTTTTGGAAAATCTCGCGGTAGGCATCGAGCGGATGGCCCGTGACGTAGAATCCCAGCAATTCCTTCTCGAACGCCAGGCGCTCCTCCGGCAGCCACGGGGTAAATGGCACCGGAGAGGGCGCGGGCATGGGAGAATCGGGCGACTCCGCCGCCGGGTGATCGCCGAAGAGCGAAATCTGTCCGCTCGCTTTCTCGCGTTGCGCGCGAGCGGCGGAGGCCAGCGCTTGATCGAGCCGGGCGCACAACGCCTCGCGCGGTTCGCTGAAACGGTCGAAGGCGCCGCATTTGATCAGGCTCTCGACGAGTTTTTTGTTGATGGCGCGCGCGTCGAGCCGCTGGCAGAAATCATCCAGCGATCGAAACAGTCGGTTCGCCGCGCGCTCCGCGAGGATTGCGTCAACCGCGGTCGCCCCGACATTCTTGACGGCGGCCATCCCGAAGCGGATGGCCGATCCGGTGGGACTATCCTCCGGCTGGAACTTCAGCCCGCTGAGATTCACATCCGGCGGCAGAATCGTCGTGCCCATGCGCTGGCACTCGGCGACGAAGGTCGCGATTTTGTCCGTGGCATCGCTCGCCGTGATCGCGTTGCTGAGCACCGCCGACATGAATTCGACCGGAAAATTCGCCTTGAGGTATGCGGTCTGGTAACTCACCCAACCGTACGCGGCGCTGTGGCTGCGGTTGAAGCCGTAGCCCGCGAATTTTTCCAACAAATTGAAGATGTCGTTCGCCTTATCGGCCGGGATGTCATTCGTTTTGAGGCAGCCTTCCACGAACTTGCTGCGTTCGTGCTGCATCTTCTCGATGTCCTTCTTGCCCATCGCGCGGCGGAGCAAATCAGCGCCGCCGAGCGTGTAGCCGGCGAGCAGATTTGCCGCGGCCATGACCTGCTCCTGATAGATCATCACGCCGAAGGTGTCGGCGCAGACTTCCTTGAGCAGCGGATGGACATATTTGACCTTCGTCTTGCCCCGCTTGCGCGCGAGATAGTCGGGAATGAGATCCATCGGGCCCGGCCGGAACAACGCAATGAGCGCGATGATGTCGTCGATGCCACGGATGTCGAATTGCTTGCACAAGTTCAGCATTCCGCCCGATTCCAGTTGGAAAACGCCGACCGTTTCGCCGCGATTGAGCATCGCGAGGGTCGGGGCGTCGTCGTACGGGATGGCATTGATGTCGAAGTCCGGCCGACCGCGCTGGCGGATGAGCGCGAGGGCGTCGTCGATGAGCGTCAGCGTCTTCAGCCCGAGGAAATCCATCTTCAGCAGGCCGAGATCGTTCAGTGTGTTGCCGTCGAACTGCGTGATAATCTGACCTTCCTTGTCCCGGGCGAGGGGAACGATGTTTGAAAGGTCCTCGCCGCCGATCACGACGCCGGCCGCGTGCACGCCCGTGTTGCGGACCAGGCCCTCGAGCACGAGGGCGTAATCCCACACCTGCCGCGCGTTCGCGTCGCTCTCGACCAGCTGCCTGAGCTCCGCGTTGACCTTGATGGCGTCGGCGAGGTCGTGCGGAATCTGACCCTTGAGCGGGATTAATTTCGAAAGTCGATCGCCCTCGGCGTAGCTGAAGCCGAGCGCGCGGTTGACGTCCTTCAGCACCGCCTTCGAGCTTAACGTGCCGTAGGTGATGATCTGACTGACGCGCGATTCGCCGTATTTTTGGCGGACGTAGTCGATGACTTCGCTGCGGCGGTTCTGGCAGAAATCAACGTCGATATCCGGCGGGCTGACCCGCTCGGGATTGAGAAAGCGCTCGAACAGCAGATTGAAGCGAAGCGGATCGATGTCCGTAATCCAGAGCACGTAGGCGGCAATCGATCCCGCCGCCGATCCGCGCCCGGGCCCGACCGGGATGCCGCGTTCGCGCGCGTAACGGATGAAATCCCAGACGATCAGAAAATAGCTCGTGAAGCCCGATTTCTCGAGCACGGAAAGCTCGTAGTCGAGCCGCTGGCGCAGCGTCGGATCCGACATCGCGCGCTCGCCGTAACGCTTGCGCAGACCCTCGTCGCAAAGCTCACGGAGGAAGGACTCGCGGGTTTTGCCGGCCGGTGGTTCGAAATCCGGGTAACGGGTGCGACCGAATTCAATCTCAAGGTGGCACCGCTCCGCGATGCGCAGCGTGTTGTCGCACGAGTCGGGCCACTCGCGGAACAACTCGCGCATCTCCTCCGCAGACTTGAAGTACAAATCCGGCGAGTAGTGCATCCGCTTTTGGTCGTGCACGGACGCGCCCGTGCCGATGCAGACGAGGACGTCGTGCGCGTCGTGGTGCGAGCGTTCGAGGAAGTGGACGTCGTTCGCCGCGACGAGCCCGAGGCCGAACTCCCGCGCCAGCTGGACGAGCTGCGGATTGTTCTTCCGCTGCATGTCGAGCCCATGGTTGTGGAGTTCCACAAAGAGATTCTCCGGGCCGAAGATGTCGCGAAGTTCCGCCAGCGTGGATTTCGCCTTCTCCGGTTGGTTCTGCGTGAGAAATTGATTCACCTCAGCCTTGAGACAGCCGGTGAGAGCGATGAGACCCTTCGCGTGTTTCGCGAGGAGTTCCTTGTCGACGCGCGGCTTGTAGTAATACCCCTCGAGGAAGCCCGCGGTGACCAGCTTCGCGAGATTCTGGTATCCCTCGGCACTCTCCGCGAGCAGCGTGAAATGCGACGCCGCGTCGCGCGCCGAGCCGGCCGATTTCTGCAGGCGCGAGCCGGGCGCAAGATACACCTCGCAACCGATGATGGGCTTGATGCCGGCCTGGTGCGCCGCGCGGTAGAACTCAATGGCGCCGAACATGTTGCCGTGGTCGGTCATCGCGACCGCCGGCATGCCGAGCTCTTTCGTCCGCTTCATCAACGGGTCCGCCTGAATCGCGCCGTCGAGCGTTGAGTAATGCGTGTGCAGATGGAGGTGGACGAACGACTCGGCGGGCATCGCGACAATCTAGCCCGTTGGAGCGGCGCATCAAAGGAACGAGCGAAATTCTTCGTAGAAAAATTCGTCGCGTTCTCAGCCGCGCACGAATCGGCTGGCGTGCACGAGCAGGAAGAGCGCGTTCATGATGGGGACCACCAGCGCGGCCCGGGGAATTTTCAGGGCCGGGTGCGGCGTGGGCCGGGGCGCGGGCGTCAGCACGTGCAGCACCAAGGCGAGAAGGAACCAGCTCAGAAAATTCTGGAGAGGCGGCCACGCGGGCGGATTCGTGTCGCCCGGATACCAGATCCAATACCCACGCACCTTCCACGCGATAAATTCGAGATTGAGATCGGTCGCCACGGCGATCAACGCCACCGAAAACGCGAGTTGCCAGCGAGAAATCGTGGGCCGGAAGTGCAGGACCAAAATGCGTGAGCCGAGCAGGGTGACGGTCCACGCGAGAGGAATCGCGATTGGCAGCACGCCCAGGATCAGCGGTCCAAAGGCGTCGGTGTAGAGATACGGTCCGAATGGGATTCCCGTTCTCTCGCCGCACCACTCAATTGCCGCCGAGCCGATCAGGATGACGGCAGCCGACGCGCGCGCGCGGGCCAGACCTTCGGTGGCCGTCACGCGCAGGTACACAACTGCAGTGGCGAAGGTCATCCACACCAGATCCGCGTAGCCGAGCAATGGCGCGGCAATGGGCTGAACCTTGGGCGAGGAGAACCAGTGCCCGACATTTGCGGCATTCAGCCCGGCGACCATCACGACGGCGCCCACGGCCGTCCAGATTAGGAATAGGCGCCAAATCCAAACCCCGACGACGGATTCCGCGGAAACCCCGATCGATCGGGATCCGGTAGGGGAAGCGACAACGGGATCTGACACGCGGTCGAGTTTATGGCACATTACAGGGACTTCAGCCGAAATCCTCGATGGAGGATGGGTTCCTCACGCCGCGGGACGAATCCGCCGGATGATTCGTTCCGCAACCATTTTGCCGCTCAGGCACACGAGCGGGAGTCCGCCGCCGGGATGCGTCGAACCGCCCACAAAGAAGAAATTTTCCATCCCGCTTGGCTCAATCGCCGGCCGGCGGAACGCGCTGAACGTACTGTGCGACGCGAACCCATAAAGCGCGCCGCCCTGCGCAAGGTAGCGCGTCTCGAAATCTGCCGGCGTAAAGAACTGCTGCACGCGAATGTGCGAGCGCAGGTTATCGAACCCAAACCGTTGCTCGAGACGCTCAAGGATTCGCGCGCCGTATGCTTCGCGAATGCCCGCCCAGTCGATGGCGTGCCGCGGGTTGAGCGCGGGCGCGTTGACGAGAACGAACCAGTTGTCGCAACCCTCGGGAGCGTGGGCGGGATCCTTTCGCGCATTGACCGCGACGTAGATCGTCGGCTCGTCGGCGGGGCGGTGCTCGTCGAACATCTGCCGGAACTCAGCAGGATAATCGTCCGAGAAAAAAATGTTGTGATGGTCGAGCGAGTCGTACTGCCGGTCCACGCCGAGATACATTACGAAGCCCGAGATCGACAGCTGGTCGCGCTTGGCGTGTTTCGTCGCGAACTTCTGCGCTTGATCCGGAGCGAAGAACCGGGGAACGGCGGAGAGCACATCCTGGTTGCACACGACATAATCAAAGGACTCCGATCCGTTGATTTGCCACCGGCCGCCGGCGCGTCGGGCGCTGCGCACCTCGGTGTTGAGCCGGATCGTGATTTCCATTTCCTTCGCCACGGCGACGAGCGCGCGGGCGATGGCGTACATGCCGCCCTGGACATACCAGCCGCCAAACCTGGCCTGCACGTAGGGAATGATATTGAAGGCTGAAGGCGTCATATACGGTGACGAGCCATTGTATGTCGCAAAGCGATTGAAGAGCTGCTGCAGAAATGGGTTGTCTGGGAAAAAGCGTCGGACCGTTTCGGCCATGGTTTGCCGGGAGGCAATCTTTGGCAGGTGCCGCAGCTTGGGGAGGAAACCAGGCCGCAATTGGCGCCACCAATCCTCGAGCGGATGATGCAGAAACGCGTCCGCGGAGATTTCGTAGAGTCCGGCCGCGTACTCGAGAAAGCGCGCGACGTCGGGCCGCTCCCAGAATTCCTTATCCTCGTCCACGACCGTTCCATCACTCCAGCGATACCGGCACGTGGAAGGCAGCGGGACAAATCTGAGATAATCGCTGCGCCGGCGCCCGAGGTCGGCAAACAGCTCGTCGAACACGTGCGGCATGGTCAGGAGCGACGGACCCATGTCCCAGGCAAAACCGTCGAGCAGCAGGACATTGAGCTTACCGCCCACGCGCTCGTTGCGCTCGAAGATCGTGATGTCGTACGCGGCGTGCGCGAGGCGCAACGCGCAGGCGAGTCCGCCGACGCCCGCCCCAATTACGGCGACGCGCGGGCGCGCGGGCAGCGGAGTTTCTTCTTCCAACATGACGGATGCTTCGGGCGTCTAGCGACTGGGCGCGGTGACTGCCGGATGACGTGATCTGATTCTTCCAATCGCCCAAATGGCGTGTTCGGCAATGAGTGGCTCGGGATCGGCGGCCGCAATTTCGAGCGCGGGCAGATCGTGATGCGTGCCGACGTTTCCCAACGCGACGCAGACGTTCCGCAACAAGCCGCGGCGCTTCGTGCGAAGAATCGGTGAGCCGCGGAACAACGCGGCGAACTGCGGGTCATCGAGCGAGAGGTAATCTCGCAAGGCCAATCCGACCGTCCCGGGCCGGGCCTGGAACGCAGCTTCGCGCGAAGTCGCGGCAAAGCGATTCCACGGGCAGACATCGAGACATTCGTCGCACCCGTAGATCCGGTCGCCGAGCAGCGGCCGCAACGCCTCGGGAATCGCACCCTTGTGCTCGATCGTGAGATACGAAATGCAAAGCCGCGCATCGAGATGATAGGGCGCGTCCGGACGAATGGCGCCGGTGGGACAAGCGTCGAGGCAGGCGGTGCACGTCCCGCAGCGTGGCGGAATCGGCGAGTCGACCTCGAATTCCAGCGTGGTGAGCATCACGGCGAGAAAGAAGAACGTCCCGAGCTCCGGATGCAGCAGCATGGTGCTCTTCCCTTGCCAGCCGATTCCCGCTTCGGCGGCAAAGTCGCGTTCCAGCACGGGACCGGTGTCCACGTAGCATCGCTGCCGTCCGCCATGCTCGATCAGAAATTCGTCGAGCACCGCGAGTCGCTCTCGAATCAGCTCGTGATAATCGTCGCCCCACGCGTAACGCGCGACACGGCCGCGCGACACGGAGTCGACAGTCGACTCTGCTTTTCCCTGCCAGTAGTTCATCGCGAGGACGATGACGGATCGCGCGCCGGGCAGGACGAGATCAGGATTCGTGCGTTTTTCGCGGCTGCGACCCAGCCAACCGGCCATGTCGCCGGCGTGGCCCTGCGCCAGCCAGGCGAGGAACGCCTCGCCGTGGCGCGGCGGCTCGCAGCGCGCGATGCGGCACAACGCGAAGCCCAGCTCGCTCGCCCGGGCCAGGAGTTGCGTTTTAGACGTGATGATTGACGCGGACATCGCAGAGTCGAATTGGAATCATCGCAGACAAAATGGGAGGCGCGGCCGTCGACACGTTCCCTACGTCGGCTGGCTGGCAAACCAATTTCTCGCCGCCTCGAGCGCGCGGTCCGCGACGTCCTTCGAGCTGATGTCGGACGTGTCGACGCTGACATGCGCGGTTGCGGCGTAGAGCGGTTCGCGCTTGGCGACGAGCGCCTGCAGCGTGGCGCGCGGGTCGACCGTTTTCAACAGCGGGCGATTCGCGTCGGCGGAAACTCGTCGCCACAAGGAATCGGGCCGGGCGGTGAGCCAGATCACGCACCCCATTTCGCGCAACGATGCGATATTTTCCGGGAGCTCCACGATGCCGCCACCCGTGGCAATGACCAACCGCGACCAACCCTTCACCGAAAGCAACGCCTCGCGCTCGAGGCGTCGGAATTCCACCTCGCCATGCTGCTCAAAGATTTGCGGAATCTTCATTCCGCTTTGCATGACGACGAGCCGGTCGGTGTCGGATGAGCGGCGGCCCGTCAGGCCGGCCAGCAGCCGCGCGACGGACGATTTGCCTGAGCCCATCGGGCCGATAAGCACGAGGCTGCCGGGCAGGGCCGGAGTGGAGGAACCCAGGGCGGGAATCACCCGCCAAGGTTAACCAAGCCGCTGGACGTTGCGAGCCTTTGCGCCCTTGTCATCGATGAACACTTCATACGCGACGTTCTCGCCCTCAGTGAGCGTCTTGAAGCCATCAGTTTGGATCACGGAAAAGTGGACGAAGACGTCGCCATCGACGGAGGAATCGGTGATGAAGCCGAAACCTTTCTTCTCGTTGAACCACTTGACGGTGCCTTTGTTGAGAGTCGACGTTTCCATAGCAACTGGGGCTGAGGACGGAGAGGGGTGGGGTGAGGGGAACGGCAAACGACAGGCGGGCATACCACCGTCTCTTTGAGCGACATGCGAGCAAATTCGCATTGCGAATCCACTTTTTTCGGCGCTAGTTTGGGCCCCGTGCCCAATCCCTGTGTTGTTCTCTTCAGTGGCGAAGCCGCAGCGGACCTTGCGCTTCAGAAAACGGAGGTGGTTTTGAGCGAATTTCCGCAGGTCCGGGTCTTTGCGGTCACGGTGGGGAGCGGACGGGGCAGCGGTCGGTCGGGAGCTGCCTCTTCACCCCTGCGATCAGGCGCATTGCCGCGGCGATATGTCGGGATCTACGCCGCGACCCGCGTGGACGACTGGGTCGGCTTCCTGCGGCTGGTCTCGCCGAATCCGCTCATCTTTGTACCGGTTGCGGACGATCCCGAAAGCGGCTTGCGCCTGCTCCGGGAGGCCGTTGGATGTGGCGCGCCGACGGTGGCATTGGGTGAGGCGGGCGCCCGGAACGCAGCGTTACTGGCCATTTCGATGTGGGCCGCGGCCTCCGGTGCCGACAGGCTCCGGAAGCAGCTCGACGGCTTCCGGAGGCGGCAGACCACGGCCGTGCGGAAAATGAAATTGCCGTCGATTTAAGGTTGCAGGAGAATCTCCCTAGGGCGCGCCCCACGCGGCGTTTTGCAGGACTACGCGATAGCCGTCCGGATCCTCGAAGGTGCGCCCGTGGCGGTCCCAATACGGATTGAAGGACGGCAACGGTTCGAAGCCGTGGAGGTGCATGCGCTCGAGGGCTTGCCGCCATTCCGCTGCGTCGGGCAGATAGAAAACGAGGAGATTGTCCTTGGTCGGTGCGCGGCCGGCTGGATGGCCGCGCTTGCAGGTAAACTCGAGGTGATACGCCTGGCCGCGATGGCCCAGCATCACACCATCGAAGCCGCCGTGGTCCTTGAATTGCCCAAGCCCCTCGAAGCCGAGACCGTCGCGATAAAAGCGGACGACTTCGGCGAGGTGATCAGTCGGGCGCGCGACGCGAAGATGGGCCTGCGGGGTCACAATCCCTCCACCAGGATCATCCTTGTGTCCGCGCACGACTGGCGCAGCGCCTTGCCTTCGGCGTATTCGGGCGATGACCACCACGCGTGCGCGCGCTCGACCGTGGGAAATTCGACCATGACGAAACGGGCGGGGTGCCAGTCGCCCTCGAGCGTTTCCACCGGCGCGCCGCGCACGACGTACTTGCCGCCGTACGCGGCGATCGAAGGCGGGGCGAGCAGCTTATAGCGTTCGAATGTTTCCGGATCGCGAATGTCGATTTCAACGAGGATGAAGGCAGTCATGGACCAAGGTTGAATGCGCCGGCCACGGCCGCAATGCGGATTGCGCCTGCTGTTGTATGCTTCTTGCGTGTTGGTTTACCCGACAATAATCATCTCCGCGACCACGCCCGCCGAGATTGCCAGGGCAGCTCGGGCCGCCTGCGAGGCAATCCGCTCCGGCGAAACCGTGGCGCTGCCGACCGAGACCGTTTACGGGCTCGCGGCGGATGCGCTCAACGCGACCGCGGTGGCGCGGATCTTTGAGGCGAAGGAGCGGCCGTTCTTTGACCCGCTGATCTGCCATCTGCCGTCGGCGGACTGGATCGAGAAGTTGACGACGAGCATTGGTCCGGCCGCGGATCAATTAGTGAAGCGGCTGGTCGAGCGATTCTGGCCTGGGCCGCTGACGATCATTCTCCCGCGGCGCGCGGACATGGTGCCTGACTTGGTCGCGGCCGGATTGCCGACCGTTGCCTTGCGCTGGAGCGCCCATCCGGTGTTTCGCGCGGTGATTGAAGCCTTTGGAGGACCGCTCGCTGCGCCGAGCGCGAACCGTTTCGGTCATATCAGTCCGACGACCGGGGCGCACGCGTTGGCCGAATTGGAAACTCGCATCCCGCTGGTCATCGATGCGGGCCCGGCCGACCATGGACTCGAATCAACCATCGTGCGGCCCCTGGACGATGGCCGGCTGGAAATTTTGCGACCGGGCCCGATCACGACGGAGGTGTTGTCGGAAATGGCCGAGGTGATAAGCAGCGTGCATTCGGTCTCGGGCGACGACGCGCCGATTGTGCCGGGGCAGTTGGGGTCGCATTATGCGCCGCGAACGCCGCTCGTGTTGCATGCGGGCCACGTGGCGATTCGCGAGAGCGCTTCGGCTGGGCGGGTGGGCCTGCTGGCGTGGCGGGCGGACACGCTGACCGAGGACTTGGCGCGTTTATTTGCGTCAGTGGAGTGCCTCACGGAGCACGGTGACGCGCGCGAGGGGGCGGCGCGACTTTTCGCGGCGATGCGACGACTGGATGACGCGGGATTAGCGCTGATCGTCGCGGAACCGGCACCGAATGAGGGTCTGGGCGTGGCGATTAACGACCGACTCACACGCGCGGGAGGGGCGCGGGCGGCCGGGACGTCGGGGGATTTTATCTAAAAACTGCCGCGTGCCGCGGCGCGCGATCCTCGTTAGGTCGCGAATCCGTTACCCCGCCTTCTTCGGTGTCTTGCCGTAGGCGATCAAGAACAACGACGAGAAGACCAAATCGACGGCCCCGGCCGCCAGTGGCATCCAGCCGGCGCGGCCGGTGGCGTAGAGCATGACGCCCGCAATGCCAAACGCGATTTTCTCCATGGCCGAGGGAATCATCATCGGGCGATACCGAATCGGATCGCGCGCGATGAGCACGAAGGCGACCTGCCACGCCAGCGCCACCCCAAGGAACCCGTAGAAGAATTCCGGATGCGTGATGGCGGGCGGAAAGTCACGACCGGTTCTGTCCTCGAGAAAGAACTGCGGAATGATGCCGACAAAGCCGTAGAGCGCGGCAATCCAAAAGATCCGGCTCGCAAATGCGGTCATGAAAAATGCGGTTAATTCTTCGAAACGATTTCGCGCAGCACAAACGGGAGAATACCGCCGTGGCGGTAATAATCGACCTCAATGCCGGTGTCGATGCGCGACTTCAATTCGACGCGCTGCTCCGAGCCGGGTCCGCGCTTGATGACCATCGTGATGGTTTGCTGCGGCTTGATCTCGGCATCGCTGAGCCCGAGGAAGTCGAAGGTCTCGCTGCCATCGAGGTGAAGCGTCTGCGCGTTTACCCCCTCGGGAAACTGCAGCGGCAGGACGCCCATGCCGACGAGATTCGAGCGGTGGATGCGCTCGTAACTCACCGCGACCACCGCCTTCACGCCGAGTAGAGCCGTGCCCTTGGCGGCCCAGTCGCGGCTGGATCCAGTGCCGTATTCGGCGCCCGCAAAAACAACGAGCGGCACCTTGTCGGCCTGGTACTTCACCGAGGCGTCGTAAATCGGGAGCGTCTGTCCGCCGGGAAAATACTTGGTAATGCCGCCTTCGGTGCCAGGGAGCATGAGGTTCTTGATCCGCACGTTGGCAAACGTGCCGCGCGTCATGATGCGGTCGTTACCGCGGCGGCTGCCGTAGCTGTTGAAATCCTCGAAGCTCACGCCGCGCGCGAGGAGGTAATGTCCCGCCGGTGACGTCTTCTTGATCGCGCCGGCGGGCGAAATGTGGTCGGTCGTCACCGAATCGCCGAAGATGCCCAGTGGTCGCGCCTCCCGGATTTCCGCGATCGCGCTGGGCTGGAGCGAGAAATCTAGGAAAAACGGCGGCTCCTGGATGTAATCGCTCTTTTCGTCAAACTCATAGACCGCGCCGACCGACGACGGGATTTCATTCCATTTCGGGTTCTGGTCCGCGAAATCGCGGTAGAGCCGGCGGAAGACTTCCGGCTTGAGCGAGGCGACCATCGCCTCGTGGATTTCGTGCAGCGTCGGCCAGATGTCGCGCAGGTAAACGTCCTGACCGTCCTTGCCCTTGCCGAGAGCATCCTGGGAGAGGTCGACATCCACGCGACCGGCGAGGGCAAATGCGACGACCAGCGGTGGCGACATGAGGAAGTTCGCCTTGATGTTTTGATGCACGCGCGCCTCGAAATTGCGATTGCCGGACAGCACGGACGCGGCGATCAGGTCGTGCTGAAGGATGGCCTCTTCGATCGGCGCAGCGAGCGGACCCGAGTTGCCGATGCATGTGGTGCAGCCGTATCCGACCGTTTGGAAGCCGAGCTGGTCGAGATACGTTTGCAGCCCGGTCCTGGTGAGGTAATCAGTGACCACGCGACTGCCGGGAGCGAGCGAAGACTTGACGGCCGGATTGACTTTGAGACCGCGCTCGACGGCCTTCTTGGCCAGCAGTCCCGCCGCGAGCATGACGCTGGGATTGGAAGTGTTGGTGCAACTCGTGATGGCCGCAATCAGAACGGAGCCATGGCCGACTTGCACATCGGCCGCGCGATTCGAAACGTGCGTCGGCTGATTTGGGGTCGGGCGGTTCGTCGTCATTTCAACGACGTTCTGCGGTTCGCCGGTGGTCGGCTGATCCACTTTGTTGTCCGTGGAAGGCATCGTCGCCGCCATGGCGGGCTCCGCGCCATTTAGGTGAACGTCGATCCGCTGGGCGAGATTCCCGCTCGGTTTCCCGTAACCGCCTTCGCTCACTGGTCTGGTAAAGAGCGCCGCAAATTCGCTTTTTAGATTCGGCAGCTCAATCCGATCCTGTGGTCGCTTCGGGCCGGCCACGCTCGGCACCACCGCGGCGAGATCCAGCTCGAGGTCTTGCGAATACTCGATGTCGCCGCGGCGCGGCATGCCCCAAAGCCCCTGCGCCTTGTAATAGGCCGCGTAGAGCGCGACATGCTCGTCGCTGCGGCCGGTCGCCCGGAGATAGTTCAGGCATTCGTCGTCGATCGGAAAGAAGCCCATCGTCGCGCCATATTCTGGTGCCATGTTGGCGATGGTCGCGCGATCCACGACCGGCAGCGCGGCCGCGCCGGAGCCGTAGAATTCCACAAACTTGCCGACGACCCGCGCGGAGCGCAGCATCTGCGTCAGCGTGAGCGCGAGATCCGTGGCGGTGACGCCCTCGCGTAACGATCCGGTGAGATGCACCCCGACCACATCGGGCGTGAGAAAATAGACGGGCTGACCGAGCATGCCGGCCTCGGCCTCGATGCCGCCGACGCCCCAGCCGACCACGCCGAGTCCGTTGATCATCGTCGTGTGCGAATCCGTGCCGACGAGCGTGTCCGGATAGTAGACGCCGCCACTTTCCAGGACGCCCTTGGCGAGATACTCGAGATTGACCTGATGAACGATGCCGATCCCCGGCGGGATGACCTTGAAGGTATTGAACGCCTGCATGCCCCACTTGAGGAATTGGTAACGCTCGCGGTTGCGTCGAAATTCGATGTCCAGATTCTGGCGGAGCGCATCCGCGCTGCCCGCGAAATCAACCTGCACCGAATGATCGACGACCAAATCGACCGGCACCAGCGGCTCGATAATCCCCGGTTTCTTCCCCAGCTTCGCCACCACTGAGCGCATCGCGGCAAGGTCCACGAGCAGCGGCACGCCCGTAAAATCCTGCAGGACGATGCGCGCGACGACGAACGGAATTTCCTCGGTGCGCTCGGCCCTCGGCTTCCAGTTCGCCAGCTGCCGGATGCTCGTCTCGCTCACTCTTCGGCCGTCGCAATTCCGCAGCACCGATTCGAGCACGAGCCGGATCGAAACGGGCAAAGTGGAAACCGGCCCGATGCCGGCCGCTTCCAGCGCGGGCAGGCTGTGGAAATATCCGGTCTGGCCGGGGGCAGGAAAGAATTCGCGAAGCGTCGAGAAGGCATTGCTCATGGTGGAAAAGGCAAGTTAGCGAAATTTCGCTGCCGTGCAGCAAATTTCTGTCGCAGGCGGGATTTTCCCGCCCAATTCGCGGGACACGGCGGCCGCGCTTCCCGCTATTGCAAGGCGGTGACGGCGGCGAGGATGGCGGCGAAATTCGGGAGCTGTTTGGGGTCGTCGCTGCTCTCGGCGTATTTGATGAGTCCATCGGTGCCGATGACAAACGCCGAGCGCTTGGCGACGCCGCCCATGCCGAGGTTGAATTGCGGCAGGAACGCGTCGTACGAGACGTCGTAGCTCTTAGCGGTCAGGTGCTCGTAATCGCTGAGCAGCGTGAGGGAAATGCTTTCCTTCTTGGCCCAGGCCTCCTGTGCGAATGGATTATCGCCGCTGATGGCGAGCACGGTCGCGCCTACCTTTTGATATTGCTCGATGCCCTGCGTGACGGAGCAGAGTTCCTCGGTGCAGACGCCGGTGAAGGCCATCGGGAAAAACAGAATGAGCACGGGACCGTTCGCCGTGTGTTCGCTGAGCGAGACAAGCTTGAGACCGGCGTCCTGCTTGCTGGAGAGCTTAAAGTCGGGGGCTTTGGTGCCAACGGAGAGGGCCATAGGATGGGGAGTGGGGGGGTCGGGACTGGTTGCACTCACCCGGGTGGACGATGTGCATCGAGATTGTGACTGGGGCGGCAAGTCTGTCAAAGTCCGGGGACCGGATTCGAGAAAATTCCGCGTTCCCGCGATGCTTCTTGCGCTTCACAAACCCTACGGCGTCCTTTCGCAGTTCACGCCGAATACGCCCGGCCAGCGGACACTCGCCGAATTTGGATTTTCGAAAACCGTCTATCCGCTCGGCCGTCTCGATTTGGATTCGGAGGGCTTGCTGCTCCTGAGCGACGAGGCCGGATTGAATTCGCGCCTGCTCGATCCGCGGGGCGGCCATCGCCGCACGTATTGGGTGCAGGTGGAAGGCGTGATAAGCGACGAGGCGCTGGAGCGACTGGCGGACGGAGTACAGGTGCAGGGAGAATCAACCCTGGCTGCCGGTGTTTGGCGACTCGATCCCGCGCCCATGTTGCCGCCGCGCGAGCCGCCGGTTCGCCATCGGGTGAACGTGCCCACCTCGTGGCTTGCGCTTGAACTGACCGAGGGCCGCAATCGCCAGGTGCGGCGCATGACGGCGGCAGTTGGCTTTCCGACGCTGCGTTTGTATCGGGCGCGCATCGGTGAATTCGATCTGCCGTTGGATTTGGCGCCTGGTGTCTGGCGGAGATTGGATGCGGCGGAGCGAGCGAAAGTGTTTTCCAGCAGTTGAGCGCAACAGTGCAATGAGGCAGACGAGAACCACGATTTTCACCCGAACAAGACGCGAATTCTTGGTCCGCGGAAATCGAGCGGCGCAACGAACCTTCGGAGGCGATCGATCAGGTGGATCACGTCATCCGCACTTCTACTTCGTTCCTCTTGTCGCCGCGGCGCGAAGGCCAATGTATGGTCCGACACTCGCATGGACACGCTTGCCTGGATTCTCACCGCGTTGCTGATGCTCGTCGGCATCATCGGGTCGGTCGTACCGCTTCTGCCGGGCGCGGCCCTGATCCTCGCCGGAGCGATCGTGCATCAACTCATGCTTGGCAACGAACGTGGCGTCGGCTGGTGGGTCATCGGGGCGTTGTTCCTGATGACGGTGCTGTCCTATGTCGTGGATATCGCGGCCAGCGCATTGGGTGCAAGGCGGTACGGCGCCAGCAAGTGGGGCGTTTGGGGCGGGTTTATTGGTGCGATCGTCGGCTTGTTCTTCGGTCTGCTTGGTTTGGTGCTCGGCCCGATCGTCGGCGTGCTGACCGGCGAATTAATCCTGGCGCGCAAGGAACTGGGGCCGGCGGCTTCGGCCAGTTGGGGCACGCTGCTGGGCACGTTCCTCGGCGTGCTCGGAAAATTCGTCATTGCCGTGGCGATGGTCGGGGTGTTCTGGGTCACGCTCTGGTGGAACTGAAATCATTTGGCACCACCGGGCAATCCGGGCAGACTGTCCGCGACTGATTGATGACCGCTCCCGGAGGGATCGCAAGATTCCGCCCGGGAGAGGAAAGTCCGAACACCACAAGGCAACGCGCCGCGTAGAATGCGCGGGGACGGTCGGCGAAAGTCGGCCGTAACAGACAGTGTCACAGAGAACATACCGCCACCGGTCGCAAGGCCGGTGGTAAGGGTGAAAAGGCGGGGTAAGAGCCCACCGCCCGGCGCGCAAGCGACGGGGCACGATAAACCTCGCGTGGTGCAAGACAGAACAGAGGATACGCGCCGCCTGCGCCCGCTCCGCAAGGAACGAAACCCTCGGGTAATAGTCGCACCCCGTTCGCGGGGGCCGTCGCTCTCACGGGCGGCGGCAGAGAAATGGTCATCCGGCGGCCTTCGGGCGGCCGACAGAATTCGGCTTAGAATCGGTCACCAAAACCGCCGCGGGCATCCGAAAGGGTGTCCGCGGCGACTTGTTTGCGCTTGCGAAGGGGCCAGGGTTTGGAACCAAATTACCAAATTGTTCAAATTGACGAAATTACGGGAATTAGAGCCGCGAAATCGAACGCAATTGAGGTGGGACGCGACCTTCGGGCGCGCTGGCGATGGGCAGAGACGACTGTCCCCGGTCGTCCCAAGCTGACCGCAGCGAGGTGCCGGGCGAAATCATTGGTAAATCCAGAAGGCCGCGCTGCCCGAAAAGTTTGGGACGTTTCGGTGAAACGTCCATACCGCTTGCCAACGCGCTCGGAGATCTCGTTCCACCTGATCCAGCGCGGCGGATCCTCGAGGCCGCGTCGAAGCGGTGGCAGATCAATTTGGGAAGACCGGTGACCGTCGTTCCTAGCGGGAACGCGCGCCGGAATTCACGATGGCCTTCAGCGCGCCCTCGCTCGTCGCGATCTTCACCATGCGCGTGCCGGACTGACGCTGCACAAACGGATTGTTCTCACCGTACTGCCGCCACGGACCGGCCGGAACCTCGTTCTCATCCACAAAGCGCCAGGTCGTGACGTCCGTCGGCGCAAGGCCGAGGTAATCGCGCACGGCGGGTGACACGTCGAGCCCAGCTCCGTGATTCAGATTCGCCTTCGGTCGTTCCGTCCCAAACACGTATTGGTAGTGGTCCGTCCGAAAGGGACCACAATCCTCCCATTGAGCGTAGACGGTCCGATTGCCCTTCTTGATCGCAATCCAGCGACCACGGAGCACGGTCTTTCCGGGTTCGGTGAGCGCCTGGCGGAACCACGGAATCACCATTGGCGCTTCCGGTTTGTGCTTCCCGAGGCTGACGTCGTTATAAGGCAGCGCAAAGTAAAATGGATTCAACCGGGGCACGAATGCCGCGGGAACGTACCCTTTGCGGGAGTCGGGATTGTCGAAACCGCCGTAGTTGGACGCCCACGCCGCGTCCCAGGAACTCTTGTTGTTTGGCGTAGGATTGTTGGCGGTGGGACGCTCGCCCACCCAGAAAATGGTGGTGACGATGTTCTCCTTCCAAGGATATTTGCTGCCGAAACGAAGGCCCCAGCCGGTCGATGACGGCACCGCCACCTGGGGCTCGACCTTGAGCAGGGCGTTGTCGCGGAGCCTGAGCGCGTGGGCGGCGAAGTCGCCGGCGCCACCGTATGGGTTCGGGTCCGCGCCCTCGGCCTCAACGCAGACGCTTGGAGAGATGCCAAGGGCGGCACAGGCCGCGAAAACGAGGGGGAACAGTCGCCTCATGGCGGCCCTAGTTAGGTGGGATGGGGCGACTGTGCAAGGTTTTTCTCCCCTCTTGCCGTGGGGCGTCCGGCGCCGGGTCAGCGCCGGATGAGCGTGTCGCGGTGCGCAAGACGGTCGTCGATCTCGGGATAATCCAGAGTAAAATGCAGCCCGCGGCTTTCTTTCCGCGCGAGGGCGCAATCGACGATCAGGGCCGCGACGGTGGCTAGGTTGCGGAGCTCCAGCAGGTCTGTCGTCACCTTGAAATTCCAGTAAAACTCCTGGATTTCGGCTTGGAGGTTTCGCAGCCGGGCGGCCGCCCGCTGGAGGCGTTTGTCGGTCCGGACGATGCCCACGTAGTCCCACATGAGCCGACGGATCTCGTCCCAGTTGTGGTAGATGACAACGAGCTCGTCCAAGTTATGCGCGTCGCCGGACTGCCAGTCGGGGATCGTCCAAGCATGGGGGTCGCCCGCGGTGACCGGTTCGTCGCGGACGACCCGCAAGCTGGCCCGATAGGCCATGACCAGAGCCTCCAGCAGGGAGTTGCTGGCCAGACGATTCGCCCCGTGGAGGCCGGTGCAGGCCACCTCGCCGATCGCAAACAGCCCGCGAATGTTCGTGCCGCCATCGAGGTCGGTCCGCACGCCACCGCATTGATAATGAGCGGCCGGGACCACCGGGATGGGCTGCTTGGTGATGTCGATTCCCAGCGCGAGGCAGCGCGCGTAAATATTGGGGAAGTGCGCCCGGACGAACTCGGCCGGCCGGTGGGTGATGTCGAGGTACACGCACTTTTCGCCCGTGCGCTTCATCTCGGCGTCGATGGCCCGGGCCACGATATCGCGCGGCGCGAGCGACTGCCGGTAGTGGTATTTCTCCATGAACGGCTTGCCCTGGGCGTCGACGAGCACGCCGCCCTCCCCGCGGACCGCTTCGGTAATGAGGAAGGACTTGGCCTGCGGATGAAACAGGCAGGTTGGATGGAACTGGATGAATTCCATGTTTGCCACGACGCCGCCCGCCCGCCAGGCCATCGCGAGGCCGTCGCCGGTCGCGATGTCCGGGTTGGTCGTGTACAGATAAACTTTGCCGCAGCCGCCGGTCGCGAGGACCACGCGCTGGCCGTGCAACGTGTGGACTTCGCCCGTCGATTCGTCCAGCACGTACACCCCGACGCAGCGATTCTCGGAGGCGAGGCCCAGCTTGGCGGTCGTGACGAGATCGACCGCCATCTGGTTTTCGAGCACCTCGATGTTGGGCGAACGGGCGACCGCGGCGAGCAACGTGTCCTCGATCGCGCGGCCCGTCGTGTCCTTGAAGTGCAGGATGCGCCGCTTGGAGTGGCCGCCCTCGAGGCCGAGGGCGATTTCCGTGCCGCCGCCCGCGACGTCCTGTTCATCGAACTGCAGCCCCCACGAAATCAATTCGCGCACGCGCGCCGGGCCTTCGCTGACGATCGTCCGGACCGCGCGGTCGTCGCACAACCCCGCGCCGGCCTCGAGCGTGTCGGCCACGTGCGACTCCACGGTGTCGTCCTTGCCCCAGACGCAGGCGATCCCGCCCTGCGCCCAGGCGGTGTTTGTCTCCGCCTTGCCGCGCTTGGTGATGATCGCGACGCTGCCGTGTTCCGCGGCCTTGATGGCGAAACTCAATCCGGCCACGCCACTGCCGAGCACGATGAAGTCGTAGTGGGTTTTCATGAATTGGGAACCGTTACCACCTCGTTGTCGATCAAGCGCGTCGCGCCAAAATAGGCGGCGCCCAGCAGGACCACGCGGCCGCCGACGCGGTGCCGTCGCTGCAGGTTAATTGAGTCGACCACGGTGAGATAATCGATGCGGGCGTTCGGCGCTAACGCATGGAACAATTTGCGCAGGCGCGTTTCGATTCGGGCTGCGCTCCGCTCGCCGGTGCGAATCAGAGCAGCGCCCCGAAGCAACGTCTGGCGCAGCGCCCCCGCCGCGCGCCGCTGTTCGACGGTGAGATACGCGTTTCGCGAACTCATCGCGAGGCCGTCCCGCTCGCGCTGCGTCGGACCCGCCACGACCGCGACCGGGAAATTCAATTCGCGCGCCAGGCGGCGGATGATCGCGAGCTGCTGGTAGTCCTTCTGTCCGAACAACGCGAAATCCGGCCGCACCAAATGGAACAGCTTGGTGACCACGGTGCAGACGCCTCGGAAATGTCCGGGTCGCGCCGCGCCGCAGAGCCCGAGCGCGAGTGCGTTTTCATCTACAACCACGCTCGATGCAGAGGGGTGCATATCGGGCGCGGAGGGATGAAAGACGAAATCGACGCCCGCCGAGCGGCATTGCCGGAGATCATCCGCGAGCGGTCGCGGATAGCGAGACAGATCCTCCTGCGGGCCGAACTGGAGCGGATTGACGAAGATGCTGACGACCACCAGGCCGGTGCTCCCAACTTTCTTCCGCGCGAGCGTGATGAGCGAAACGTGGCCGGCGTGCAGCGCGCCCATCGTGGGCACGAACGCGACGCGACGATCCCACTTCGCCGACAAGCGCGCCATGGCGGCGGAGGATTTGACGAGCTTCATCGGCGATCACTTCTCACGCAAAATTCGTGTCACATGCAAAGTTTTTCTCCTGCGCTTTGCAATTGCCACGATCATTGTCACAATTCCATTCCGCGCATCAACCCATCTTATGAAAGCCCTTGTTCTCCACGGAAAAAACGAATCCCTTCGCTTTGAGGACGTCGCCGACCCGGTGCCCGGGGGGGATGAGGTCGTCGTGCAAATCAAAGCTGCCGCGCTGAATCACCGCGATCTTTGGATTCAGAAAGGGCTGTACGCCGGATTGAAGTTTCCCATCGTGCTTGGTTCCGACGGCTTCGGCAGCGTGATCGAGGCCGGTGAAGGCGTCGACAAATCAATTGTCGGATCGTCCGTGATCATTAATCCGGGCCTGAACTGGGGTAACCGCCTCGAGGCGCAGGACGCGAAATTCAAGATTCTGGGTCTGCCGGATGACGGCACGCTGGCCGAGCGGGTGAAAGTCCCGGCCTCCGCCGTGGTGGCCGCCCCCAAACATCTGACGCCCGAGCAGGCGGCCGCCTTGCCGCTGGCCGGCCTGACCGCCTACCGCACGCTGTACACCCGCTCGAAGCTGCGCGCCGGCGAGCGAGTGCTCGTCACCGGCATTGGCGGCGGCGTCGCGTTGTTCGCGCTCCAGTTCGCGATTGCCAGCGGCGCCCATGTGTGGGTCACAAGCGGCTCCGACGACAAAATTGCGCGCGCCGTGGGACTCGGCGCCGCCGGCGGCGTGAATTACAAACACTCCGACTGGGTCGAGGCCTTGAAGGCGCTGGTACCGGCGGGATTCGACGTGATCATCGATAGCGCCGGCGGACCGGGGTTTGCGAAATTGGTCGATCTCGCCTCGCCGGGCGGACGAATCGCATTCTTCGGCGCCACGCTGGGCAATCCGCCGGAGGTCGATCTGCGTCGCGTCTTCTGGAAGCAAATCAGCCTGTTGGGATCGACGATGGGTGCTCCCTCGGAGTTTGCGGAGATGGTCGCCATGGTGGAGCAGCACAAGATTGTGCCAGTGGCCGACAAAGTGTTCCCGCTCTCCGAGGGCGACGCGGCCTTTGCGGCGATGGACAATGCGGAGCAGTTCGGGAAAATCGTACTCGTCCCGTAAGGTTCGGGATCTGCGCACATTTATTGCTTTTGTTGTGCGCCTTTCCCTGGCTCCTAAATCATGAATCTCCGGCCGCCGCTGCTTGCGCTTTCCCTTGCCACCGTGCTGATGCTCTCCGCCTGCGCCGGCGGCGGGACCGGCGTCACCAAGTCGAGCCGCTTCGGCACCCGGGAACATGTGGACCACCAGGTCGCGACGCAGCTCTCGCTCGCCAAGGCGAATTTTTCGGTGGGCGAGATTGATGGTCGTGACGGCACGCTCACCAATCGCGCCACGGAGCGATACGTCGCGTCCCACCCGGGCTCGCCGGCGGTGCGACCCGACGCGAAGCCGTACACGACATATACGATTCGCCCCGGAGATTTCAAATACGTCGGGCCGCTTGAGAGCACCAACGAGGGTCAGGCGAAGATGAAATACCTGACGTATGAATCGATGCTCGAGATGGTCGCCGAGCGTTATCATGCCTCGCAGGCGCTCGTCGCTTATTTGAATGGCCTGCCGCTGAATCCGACGCTTGTCGCCGGACAAACGCTCGTGGTGCCGAACGTCGAGCCGTTCCGCATTGAGGCGCTCAACGTGAAGGGGAGCGGTCGCGCCGGGAACGGAAACTTTGTGCGCATCTCGTCGGAGCGCGGAACGCTGGAGGTCCTCAACAAGAATGGAGGGCTGGTGGCGTATTATCCCGTGTCATGCGGTTCGGCGCAGAACGCCACGCCAAAGGGCGACTGGAAAATCATCAATCAAGTACCCTTGCCGACTTTTCGCTGGGATGACGAGATGCTGAACAAGGGTGTGCGCAGTCAGGATTTCTTCATGTTCCCGCCTGGGCCGAATAATCCGGTGGGCGTGTTTTGGACGGGCCTGAACAAGGCGGGCGTGGGTATCCATGGCAATCCGCTGCCGGACACCTTGTTCCAGGGCCGCAGTCACGGCTGCATCCGAATGACGAATTGGGACGTCATCACGCTCCCGCAGTATGTCGGCGTCGGCAGCAAGGTCGTGATCGAGTAAGAAAGACGGGGAAGGAACCACGAATTTTACACGAACAGAACACAAACGGCTGAGGACGCGGCGGCAGTCCTTTGTCTTTAGAATTCGTGTAATTTCGTGTTAAATTCGTGGTTCCAACTCTTCCCCCTTATGCCCGAGCCTGTCTATCTCATCGCCACCGCGCGGACTGATTTCAAACGCAACCTCAAGAAGGAAGGCAAGTCGCTCCGCGATGCCATTGTCGAGCCCGGTCGCGACGCGCTACGCGCTTCCGGTCTCGATCCCAAGGACCTCGGGGCCGGCGTGGTCGGAAATTTTGCAGCCGGACTTTTCACGCGTCAGTTGCATCTCGGCGCGTTCCTGACCGAGATCGACGAATCCCTCCGCGGCCTGCCGACTTCCCACGTCGAAGGCGCCTGCGCCTCGGGCAGCCTCGCGGTCATCCAGGCGATTCAACTCATCGCGGGCGGAATCCACGAGGCGGTGCTCGTGGTCGGTGCCGAACAGCAAAAGACGATGTCGTCGGCCGATGGCGGCGACGTCCTTGCGGCGGCGGGCGATTTCCATCACGAGCGCTCGCAATACGGTGATTTCATGTTCCCAAAATTATTTGGGCGCATTGCGGAGTCGCACATGAAGAAGTGTGGTCTCACCGAGCGGCAGCTTGCGGTGGTCGCGGCGAAGAATTACGCGCACGCGAAATTGAATCCGCTGGCGCAGATGCGCGAGAACACGATGACGGTCGATTTCGCGAGTACGATCTCAGAAAAGAATCCGCTGATCGCGTCGCCGCTGCGGCTGTCCGATTGCTCGCAAATCACCGACGGCGGCGCGGCGCTTGTGCTCGTCTCCGGAAAAATGCTCGCGAAGCTGGGTGCGACCGGGACGAAAGTGCGACTGCTGGGCTATGGGGTGTCGACGGATCATCTGCGTCTCGAGGACAAGCAGATGCCGGAATTTCCGATTGCGCGGTTGGCGGCACAACGCGCTTACACCATGAGCGGGATCAAGCCAAACGATGCGGATGGCGTCGAAGTGCACGATTGTTTTTCGATCACCGAGGTGGTCGCAACCGAATTGCTTGGCCTCGCGCCAATGGGCCGGGGTGGCGAACTCGCCGAGAGCGGCGCGACCGCGTTGCCGCAGGTGCGCGAGTCGCTCGGCCTGCCGAAGCCGGCGACCAAGGTGATCCCCGTGAACGCCGGCGGCGGCTTGATTGCCGACGGTCACCCGGTGGGTGGCACCGGCGTGCGCCAGGTCGTGGAAGCCGCGACCCAGCTTCGGGGCGAAGCCGGCGCGCGCCAGATCGAGAACGCGAAGACCTATCTCACGTTTAACATGGGCGGTAGCCTGACCACCAGCGTCGTGATGGCGTGGGGCAGGGAGTAGACGTTCCGGAGGTTCAAGCACCCATATAAAATCCGCCGTTCACGTTGAGGACGTGGCCGGTGATATAGCGGGCGCCGGGGGAGCAGAGAAAGAGCGCGGCGTGGACGATGTCGTCGACCTGGCCCTTGGTGCCAAGCGGAATTTGCTCGAGGGTTTTGCGAGTGACCTCGTCGGGCATATCCTGGGTCATCGCCGTCTCAATGAATCCCGGCGCAATCGCATTCGCCGTGATCTTCTTCCGCGCCAGCTCGCGCGCGGCGACCTTGGTCAGCGCAATCACCGCCGCCTTGCTCGGCGCATAGTTGGCCTGGCCGAAGAAGCCCATTTGGCCCGCGACTGAGGCCATCGTCACGACGCGGCCGTTTTCGCGCAGAAGGGGAGTCGCGGCACGGATGCAATGGAAGACGCCGCGCAGGTTCACGTCGATCACCGATTGAAATTCGTCGTCGGTCATCTTCGTGATCGTGCGATCGCGAATGATGCCGGCGTTCGCAATGAGGATGTCGAGTCCGCCATGCTGGGTTCCAATCACGGTGAACATCCGGTTTACTTCCTCGGATTTGCTGACGTCGGCCTCCATCAACACGGAACCAGGGCATTGCGCGCCCATCGCCTCCGCCTCGGCGCGGTTCTTCCCGTCTGGGTCGGCGAAATAGTTCAGGATTACGCGAGCGCCGCTCTGCGCCAGGGCCAGCGCGATGCCCGCGCCGATGCCGCGCGAGGCGCCGGTGACGAGGGCGAGTTTGCCGGTGAGGTCGAAAGGGTTGGTGGGCATTTCAGATTTCAGATTTTCGATTACAGATTTGTGACATCCAAGAGCACTTAATCATAAATCTCACTTCATTATTCAAAAATCTCCCGCATCATAGCGTGATGAGCGTTTCCACCGCGCCCAAGAATGAAACCATGCCCACGCGACTCTTGACGGCCGTGCCGATTTGCGACGGTCACGACAGCGCCATCAACACGATCAATCTCGAGCTGATTAGGCACGGTTTGGAGGTGATCTATTTGGGTTATCACCGCGGGGCGAAGGAGATCGTGCGGGCGGCCATCCAGGAGGATGTGCGGGCCATTGGTCTCTCGACCTACAACGGGGGGCACATCGAGTTTTTCAATGAGATCGTGATGATGTTGCGCGAGGCGGGTGCCGATGACATCAAGATCTTCGGCGGGGGCGGCGGCACGATTACGCACGCCGACACCGAGCAGATGTATAAAGAGGGCACCGACCGCATTTATTTCGCCGGCACGCCGTTGGCCCAGATGATGGAGGAAATCGATCAGCGCTACGGCGGAGTGCGGCCGACGACCGTGCCCAAACACGGGAGCGAGGAGTGGCGGTTCTCGCGGACGCTTTCGGCGGCGGAAGACGGCAGCGGTCCCGCGGAATGGACCGGACGCAAGATCGGTTCAAGCGGACATTCCATCGTCATTGGTATCACCGGCCCCGGCGGGGTGGGGAAGACCACGTTGATCGATGAGTTGGTCTTGCGTTTCTTGAAGCTGCAGCCCAACGGACGCGTCGCGGTGCTGTCGCACGACCCGAGCATTCTGGGCAAGGGCGCGTTGCTCGGGGATCGCGCGACGATGATTTACTCGCAGCACGAACGCGTCTTCATGCGTTCGCTTGGCACACGTGGCCAGGCCGGCGGACTTGCACCCACGACGGAGCGCTGTCTGCGCTTCCTGGGCAGTGCGGGCTTCGATCTCATCTTGGTGGAGACGGTCGGCATTGGCCAGGAAGCGGCGCCCTTCGGCCGCGAGCTGGTGGACAAGACGATGTTTGTGATGGGCCCGGACTATGGCAGCCGGCTGCAGCTGCAGAAGATTGTCATGCTCGACGTGGCCGACATCGTGGTCGTGAACAAATCCGACTACTCCGGCGCCAAGACCGCGACCGCCGAGGTGGAACAGCGCATCGCGTTCAACAAGCAGGGCCAGCAACTCGTGACGACCTGCGCGAAGCGTCACCGGGATAAGGGTGTGGACGAACTTTTCAAACTGCTGACCCAATAAATTGGGATTTCTTGTCCACAGATTTCGCAGATGAACGCAGCTTTTTCTGAATGCAGAATCAGTGGAATCGGAACTCCTTTCACAAGAATCTGCGTCAATCTGCGTTAATCTGTGGTTCCAAGTCCGACGATCCCCCATGAGCACGACTCTCACCCGCATCGCCCAAGCCGTGGAAGGCCACAATGATTCCGTCGTCGACGCCATCCAGCGGGCACGCACCGACAGCAAATACGCCTCGGAGTTGAAGAAGCGATGGGACGAAATCCGCGCGGCGATTCCAATGCACAAGACGCCGACCGGCATCGAGCTGCCGCGCCTCGCCTTGCCGCACACGGACGAACCCGCGGAAATCGCCCGCTTCCTCGTCGGTGAGGGTCTGCCCGGCGAATACCCCTTTTTGAACGGGGTGTATCGCGAACAGTACCTCGAGCCTCTTCCCGACGCGGACGGAAAGGTGAACCATGTCGAGGAGCCGACGCGACTCTTCGCGGGACTTGGGCTCAGTGAGGACACGAATGATCGTTTTCACTTCATCACCAGAAGCCAGCGGACGATCCGGTTGAGCACGGCGTTCGATGGTCCCACGCTTTACGGCATGGACAGCGATGCCGACGGCGTGTTCGGCAAGATCGGCGAAGGCGGCGTGGCCGTGGACACGGTCGAGGACATGGAGCGTTTGTATGCCGGCTTTGAAATGGGCCAGCCGAACTTTTCGGCGTCGCTTACGATCAACGGCCCGGCGCCGGCCATCCTCGCGATGTACGTGGCGGCGGCGCGGCGGCGTTTCGGCCCAGAGGTGGTGGGCAAGTTGCGCGGCACGGTGCAGGCGGACGTCCTCAAGGAAATCCAGGCGCAGAATGAGTGCCTCTTCCCGATGGAGGATTCGCTGCGCTTTCTCGGTGACATGGCGGAATTCTGCAACGAACGGATGCCGCGCTTTTATCCGATCTCGATCAGCGGTTATCACATCGCCGAGGCGGGCGCGACGCCGGTCCAGCAGGCGGCCTACACGCTGTCGAACGGCTTCACCTACGTCGAACTTTTCCAGGCGCGCGGGATGAAGCTCGAGACGTTCGGGCCGCGGCTTTCGTTCTTCCTCGATTGCGGTCTCGACATCGAATACCTCGCGCTCGCGCGGGTTTGCCGGAAGATTTGGGCGGTGGGCATGAAGCAGATTTTTAACGCCGGGCACAAAGCCCAAATGCTCAAGCTGCACACGCAGACGAGCGGGCGTTCGCTGATTGCCGCGGAGTTCCGCAACAACGTGGTGCGCACCGCGGCCGAGTTGATGATTGCGTACATGAACGCGACCAACTCGAGTCACAGCAACAGCGCCGACGAGCCGTTTACCACGCCGAGCGAGGACTACGTGCGCCTCGCCGCGCACTCGCAGGCCATCTTGCTCGAGGAAAGCGGATTCTTTAAGCACATGATGAACACTTTTGGCGGAGCCCACGGCATGCAGGCGGTGGAGCGGCAGGTGGAGAAGGCGATTCTCGAAGAGTTCCGCGAGATCGATCGTCTCGGCGGCGTGCTGCGCGCGGTGGAGCATCGCTATCAACGCTCGCAAATTCAGCATTCGGCCCACCGCATGGAGCAGCAGATTTACGACGGCACGCGTCCGGTCATTGGCTTGAACCGGCTCTGGAATGAAAGCACCGGCCTGCCGGAGGTCGAAATGATCCGCACGCCACGCAAGCAAAAGGAATTGCAAGTCGCGCGGCTCGGCGACTTCAAGCGACGCAACGCGGACAAAGTCCCGCGGGCGCTCGAGCGCCTGACGTCCTGCGTGGAGAACGGCGGCAACGTCTTCGCAGAATTGATCGAGGCCGTCGAGGTCTGCTCGCTCGGGCAGATCACCGAGTGCCTCCATGAGACCGTGGGACATTTCCGTCCGACGGTGTAATCGATCAGCCACGAAGGCACGAAGGACACGACATGCGGAAAGCCGAAATGCGAGGGCCGACTCATTGAAGCGCCAGAATCGCGACGGATGAGGAGGTGGAACGCGATCTCCGGGCGCGTTGGCACGGGTTTGGCAGCCCGCGGGC
>JANXRG010000039.1 GCA_025353105.1 Verrucomicrobiota bacterium | reverse complement strand
GCAGTTCCGGCTCCAGCGGCGGTTCCCGCGGCCGAGTAACGGCCAGCCGCCGCGGAAACTCGAAGTTCGAAACTCGAAACTCGAAGTAAGTTCAAAGGGAGTAAGCTCAAAATTGGGTCGTCGTCCGACGCGGACGGACGGCCCTTTGGCAACTTGCTTGGGTTTTCCTCTTTGAGTTTTCTTCGAGTTTCGAGTTTCGAACTTCGAGTTTTATGCCCGAGTACCTCATCGTCGACGGCCACTCGGTCATCTTCGGCTGGCCCGAACTGCGCGCGATGCACGACCGGCGGCGCGAGGCCGCCCGTGAGGTGCTCGTGCGCCGGCTCACGAATTATCAGGACCAGACCGGCACGCGCGTGGTGGTCGTTTTCGACGGCCGCGGCAGCCGCCTGAGCGAGACGACCGAGGAGGCCGGCATCCAGATTTTCTATTCGTCGACGAACACCACGGCCGACGACATCATCGAGCGGTTGGCCGCCAAATACGCCTCCAAGCGGAGCATCACGGTCGCGACCTCGGACAGCATGGAACGCCAGACGGTGTTCACGTTCGGCGCCGACTCGATCTCCGTCGACACGCTGCGCGACTGGCTGGACCGTGCCGAGAAGGATTTCGCGCGAACGCTCCGGCACCACGCCCCAAAAAAAGATCGGCGTCTGCGCTAGCTCGTCCGGGCGGAGACAGGGTTACGGAATGATGAGCGTCATGCCGGCGCGCAGCTTCGATTCGTCGGGCAGCGCGTTGAGGTTCGCGTCAAGAATGTCGGTGGCCCGGTTGGGCGTCTGGTAAAATTTCCGCGAGATACCCTGGAGCGTGTCGCCCGGCTGGACCTTGTAGGTGCGGGTTTCGGCCTGCGCCTTGCGCTCGGCCTCCTTCACCGCGGCCGCCGCGGCGCGCTGCGGAGCCTTGCCTCCAGTGGCGACATCGTCGGCCTCGACGGTGCCACCTTTTTGGGTGCCTTTTGCCCCGGGCGGCGGGCTGGCCTTGGCGATCGCGAGCTGCTGCTTGAGTTGGAGATTCTCACTGCGGATCCGTGTCGCCTCTCCCCGGCTCACGAGGGTGCCGTTACTCAAGCTGGTGGAAAGGTTCATTTCGGCGCGCGCAATGTTGGCGCGAGCCTGTTTGGCCTGCGGACCGTCACCGGCCACCTCGAGATAGCGTCGGAAATGATGAATCGAGCCGACCGGATCCTGCAGGTGATCGTAGTAGATGAGCGCGAGCCGGAAATGCGCCTCTGCGGTCTTCGGCGTGCCGTCGAGCGCGTTTTCGTAGGCGGCGACCGCGCCGCGGAAGTCGCGCGCAGCGAGGCGTTCAGCGCCGAGTTGGAGCTGCTTTTGCGGGTCGTGTCGCACGACGCCCAGCCGCTCACAACCGGTGAGAAACACGACGACCGCGGAATACGCGCAGATCCGGAGAGTCGTGTTCCGGAAGAAAAATTGAACGAAACGACCCATGGAGACGTATGATAACTGCCGTTAATTTCCGGACGTGTCCGAGCATCGGCCCCACGCGCAGAGTTTGTCAACCGACCCCGGCACGTCGCGTGGTCCGCGTGGTTGGCACTCAAGGCTCTCCCTGAATGCGTCGCACTGGCGGCCGCGGATCTTTCGGATTCGGGCTCCTCGCGCGCATTTCACCGGCGTCTGAACACGGCCGTGACGACTTCCGACTTTCGTTGGCGCTGCGCGGCTCGCCGGCGAGCCGGCGGTGCGTTTAATCGGGAGCGAGGTCGAGTGCCGCGAGGGCTGCGTCCGCATCCGCGGGCGCTTGGGCGCATTGTCGGGAAGCCGCCCGGGCCGCGAAGGTGGCGCTGGGGGCGAGGACGTCCGCGAGGTGCGGACGGACCGGCCCGACGATTTACGGCACGAGATAGCGGCCCATCGCTGAGCGCATGTGGAGGACAAAAAGAACCGGATTGAGCAAGCGTTTCGGCCTGCTCAATCCGGGCAAATTGTTTTCTGATGGCAGCACCGGCGTGAGTCCGGCGGCGCAATCAGAGACTGCGTCGAATTACTTCGACCTGGTCATTACTGGAGCGGGAGCGGGAGCCGGCTGGGACGCACAGGCGCCCAATCCGAGCGCCGCGGCAGCGACGGCAACGATGGCGATAACTTTGATGGCTTTCATGGTATGTAAATTCACCTTCCTTTCTTAGCAGTTTGCGACGGAGAGCGTCATTTGGCCCATTGGCGCTCAATTAGCAATGGTTTTCTAAGAGATGTGCACGAGAGCCCCGCGAGGGACCAGCGAAAAAAGCTCCACGACGTCCGCATTGCCCACGCGCACGCAGCCGTGGCTCGCCGGTCGGCCGAGCTGCGATTCGTGATTCGTGCCATGGAGATAGATGAAACGCGAGCGCGTGTTGGCGTTGGCGCGATCGAGCCCTTCGAGCCAGAGAATGCGCGTGAGAATGAGGTCGCCCGGCTCGCCCTCGCGCGCGATGCGGCCGGTCGCCTTGCGCTCCTTGAAGATCATGCCGATGGGCGCGTTGCGGCCGTGTTTCCCGCAGATGCGAAAGCGGCCGGTCGGGGTGCGCAGGCTTCCCTCGCGGCAGCCCGTCCCGCGCGCCGACGTCGACACGCGGCAGCGCCGGAGCACTTTGCCGTCGGGCGAAACGAGCTCGAGGGTTTGCCGCGCGATGGAAATGCGCAGACTGCGGCGGGCGGGCATGGGATAGGTTCGGCGGTGACAGGACGCGGGTCTGCGGTAACGTCCCGGTCCATTTTGTTGTCCGCGCAACCATGAAAGCCAAGCACATTGCCATCGTTGGCGCCACCGGCGCCGTTGGCCGGGAAATGCTCGACGTGCTCCGCCGGCGAAGATTTCCCGTCGCATCCATCCGTCCACTGGGGTCCGGTCGCTCTGCCGGGATGAAGGTGCGCTTCGACGGCGCAGAGATCGAGGTGCAGGAACTGCGCGAGGATTCGTTTGCCGGGATCGATATCGCTCTCTTCAGCGCCGGCGGCGGCGTCTCGCGGCAATTCGTCCCGCCCGCGGTGAGGGCTGGAGCCGTGGTAATCGACAACTCATCCGCGTTCCGGCAGGACACCGGCGTCCCGCTGGTCATTCCGGAAATAAACGGCGCCGACGCCGCGCGGCATCGCGGCATCATCGCCAACCCCAATTGCACCATCGCGGTCGCGCTGATGGCGCTGGCGCCGCTCCATCGCGCATTCGGTTTGAAGCGAGTCTTCGCCGCGAGCTACCAGGCTGTTTCCGGCACGGGTGCGAAGGCGATCGAGGAACTGCGCCAGCAGATCGAAGCCAGTGTCGCCGGACTTCCGATCGAAAAGAGCGTCTATCCCCACCAGATCGCCTTCAACGTCCTGCCGCACATCGATTCGTTCCGCGAGAACGGCTACACGGGCGAAGAAGTGAAGATGCAGGACGAGGCGCGCAAAATTTTGCATCATCCCGCGCTGCGGCTCTCCGCGACCTGCGTCCGCGTGCCGGTTTACCGCGCGCATTCGGTGGCCCTGAACGCGGAATTTGAGCGACCCGTCAGTGTCGACGCCGCGCGCGCAGTGCTCGCCGGTGCGCCAGGCCTGCGCGTGGTTGATGATCCTGCGAAGAACGAGTACCCCATGCCATTGCATTGCGCGGGCCGGGACGATTGTGAGGTTGGGCGGATTCGGATGGACTGCGCGCTCGAGAACGGCCTCGCGATGTGGATCGCGGGGGATCAACTGCTTAAAGGCGCGGCGTTGAACGCGGTGCAAATCGCGGAACTCCTGTGAGAATTGCGGATTTCGGATTGCGGATTGCGGATTGAAGGGATTCCTTGTCTCGACGGGCGCGTTGCCTCTGTGGTTGGTGTTTCAATCCGCAATCGGCAATCGGCAATCCGAAATCGTTTCAATGTCATCGCTCAAATCGTATCTCGCATCGCACGCCAAGGTGGTCGACACCGCGCTCGATCGCTTCCTCCCGCCGGCGACGCGGAAACCGGCGACGATCCACAAGGCCATGCGTTATTCGCTTTTCGCGGGCGGAAAACGCCTGCGGCCAATCCTCTGCCTTGCCGCGGCGGAGGCGTGCGAAGGAAAGATTGAAGCCGCCGTGCCGCTCGCCTGCGCAGTCGAGTGCATCCACACGTACTCGCTCATTCACGATGACCTGCCCGCGATGGACAACGACGACTACCGCCGCGGGCGCCTGACCAATCACAAGGTTTTCGGCGACGGCATGGCGGTACTCGCCGGCGATGGGTTGCTGACGATGGCGTTTGAGATATTGGGCCACGCGGAGACCTGGCCGCGGTACGACATGCGGGCCCTGGTGCGCGAACTGGCGCACGCGGCGGGGAGTTTGAAGTTGATTGCGGGGCAGGTGGCCGACCTCGAGGGCGAGGGGCGGCGCATCACCGAGGCGCAATTGCGCTTTATTCACGAGTGCAAGACCGGCGCGTTGCTGACGACATCCATCCGGCTCGGCGGCATGAGCGCGAACGCACCGGCCAGCGAACTCAAGGCGCTGACGCGTTTCGGACACGCGCTGGGTCTCGCGTTCCAGGTGATCGACGACATTCTCGATGTCACGCAGACGAGCGAAAAACTCGGCAAGAGCGCCGGCAAGGATGTCGCGGCGAAGAAGGCGACGTATCCGGCAATTCTCGGTTTGGCTGGAGCAAAAGCCGAGGCCCGACGGTTGACGGCCGAGGCGCACGCGGCGCTCGAGGTTTTTGGTTCCCGCGGCGATCGCTTGCGCGAACTCGCCAATCATTTGCTCGAACGCGATTTCTAGACAGCCCATGCGCCAGACCCGCGAGCAGATGGAGCACGCCGAGTTCAGCCAGCTCGCCCCATATGCGCAGTCGAGCCGCGCCTCGGGCGGGCGCACCCACCCCGAAGCAGCCCATCCGTTTCGCCTGGCCTTCCAGCGCGATCGGGACCGCGTGCTCCGTTCCCGGGCGTTTCGTCGACTTGAGTACAAGACCCAGGTCTTCCTCAACGGTACTGGCGATCATTTGCGCACGCGGTTGACGCACACTATCGAGGTCGCCGCGATCGGCCGGACGATCGCGCGAGCGCTTGCGCTAAACGAGGATCTTGTCGAGGCGATCGCCCTCGCGCACGACCTCGGTCACCCGCCCATCGGCCATTCCGGCGAGGAGACACTGGATCGCCTGATGCACGACCACGGGGGATTCGATCACAACGAACAGAGCCAGCGGATCGTGGAATCCATCGAATCTCCGTATCCGGATTTCCGCGGGCTCAATCTCAGCTTTGAAGTCATCGAAGGACTGAAAAAACACCGCGCGTTTTTCGATCCACCCCCCAACCGGGCGGAGGCCGGGCCGTATCCGAGTCCGTCGCTGGAGGCGCAAATCGCCAATCTGGCCGACGAGATCACCTACTACAGCCACGACCTCGATGACGGCCTGGACTCGGGACTGATTTCCGAGGCGTCGCTCGCCGGCGTGCCGTTGTGGGCCGAGTGCGCAGATCTGGCTCGCACGAGATTTCCCAATTTGTCGACCGTTGAAACGCCGGCCGCGATCATCCGCACGATCATCGATCGTGAGGCGGAGGACGTCATCGCGAGCAGTGCCACCGCGATCGCTGGCGCGGGCGTGCGCAGCGTGGACGATGTGCGGCGGCATCCGGAGCTGCTCATTCGTTACAGCCAGCCCCTGCTGGCGGCGAACCAGCAACTGCGGCGTTTCCTCTACCAGAATTTATATTTTCATCCGACGGTTGCGGAGGTTAATCACCGCGCTTGCGAGCGCCTCGAGCGCGTCTTCGAAGCTTATCTGGCCTCGCCCAATCTCCTCGGAAAGGCCACCGCGACGCGCCTCGCTGAGGACGGCCTCCATCGCACCGTTTGCGATTATCTCTCGGGCATGACGGACCGGTATCTCATCGAGGAACACGAACGATTATTCGGGAAGTCCGTGACGTGACGACGTGCTGCGTCGAGAGAAGGGCATGGAGACGATTTGGGTATTGGACGATCAGTTGACGTGGCGCCACCCGGCACTTGCGGGTGGCCCGCGGAAGGATGCGGTCGTGCTGATGATCGAGTCGCGCAAACGCGCCCGTCGACTACGCTATCACCAGCAAAAACTCGTGCTCGTCTACGCGGCGATGCGGCATTTTGCGGCCGATCTGCGCGCGGCGGGTTGGGCGGTGGATTATCATCTCCTGCCGGAGACGGCGGATTTCTCGAGTGCCCTGGATCGCCATGCCAAGACCTTCCGGCCCTCGCGCATTGTTTTGATGGAGCCGAACGACTGGCCGATGGCGCAGGCGATCCCGGCGATTCGTAAACGGCTCGGCCTCCCGGTCGACCTGCTGCCGACCAATTTTTTCCTCTGCGGTCGCGATGAATTCCGGCGGTGGGCCGGCAAGAGCAAGCGGTTGCTGATGGAGAACCATTACCGGCGCATGCGTCTGGAACTCGGTTATTTGGTGGATGACGACGGAAAGCCCGAGGGAGGGAGCTGGAATCTCGACGTTGAGAACCGGCGCACGTTTGCCAATTTTGCCACGGAGCGTCCGGCGCGACCCCCGTCGCCCGTTCGCGAGCCGCCGGACGAAGCGACGCGGGATGTTATCGCGATGGTAGCCAGGGAGTTTCCGGAGCACCCCGGGAAAGCGGACGGCTTCTGGCTTCCCGTCGATCGCGCCAGAGCCCTGCGGTGGTTGGAACGATTCGTCCGCGAGCGGCTGGCAAACTTTGGCGCGTACGAGGACACGATGGCCACCGAAGATCCGCTGCTTTATCACTCGATCCTTTCTCCGCTGTTGAACATCGGGCTGCTCTCCCCGGCAGAATGTGTGGATGCCGCGATTGGGGCCTACCGGAAGGGTGAAGCGCCATTGAATTCGGTCGAGGGCTTCACGCGCCAGATCATCGGTTGGCGCGAATTCATCAACGGCGTCTACTGGCTGAAGATGCCCGATTACGTCGAGAGTAATGGACTCGACGCGGGGCGCTCCCTGCCGCCCTGGTTCTACACGGGTCGGACGGATTTGAACTGCGTGCGCCAGTGTCTGAACCAGGTCATCGACACCGCCTACAATCATCACATTCAGCGATTGATGGTGCTCGGGAATTTCCTGATTCTGACCGAGGTGGAGCCGCGCCAGGCCTTGCGTTGGTTTCTTGAGATGTACTGCGATGCAAACGACTGGGCGATGGCCGCAAATGTCATCGGCATGGTGCTGCACGCCGACGGTGGATTCATGGCGACGAAGCCCTACGTCGCGGGTTCCGGATACATTTCCAGAATGAGTGATTACTGCGTGGGATGTCGCTACAAGCCGGCGGTGAAAACCGGGCCGGAGGCGTGCCCGTTCAACTATCTCTATTGGAATTTCTTCGATCGTCACGCGGATCGTTTCCGATCCAATCCGCGTGTGTCGATGATGGTTCGAACGTGGGAAAAGAAAACGGACGTCGAGAAGGACGCCGTGAGGAGCTCGGCCCGGGAGTTCTTGAACGGGTCTCTGGCTTAGGCCAGCGCGGCGTGCAGCTTTTCGTAGAGCGGCATCAACCCCTCGGGAATGATGCGCGTCTGCGCGAGGATCGGCATGAAATTCTGGTCGTTGGCCCACCGCGGCACGATGTGGAGATGCACGTGGTCCGTGACTCCCGCGCCCGCACACGCGCCAAGATTGAGCCCCAGATTAAATCCCTCCGCGCGCATCACGCGGCGCAATGCATCCTGCGCGACTTCCGCGAGCTGCCACAACTCCAGCTTCTCCGCGTCTGTGAGATCCGAAAGCGCCGCGACCTTGCGATACGGCACCGCCATCAGGTGGCCGGAGGCATACGGATACCGGTTCATGATCAGGAAAGCGCCCTTGCCGCGGCGCAGCACGAGGTGCGCGGCATCGTCCGTGGTGTTCGCCGCTTCAAGGAGAAAATCCGGGTCCGCCGGCTTCTGCTCAAAATATTCCACGCGCCACGGCGCCCAGAGCGTGCCAAGTTGTTTGGGAAATTCCTTGTCGTCCATCGTCCTGCAATTCAATCACGCGGCGCGCGAAAGACGAGCCACAACCATCCCGCGAGAAACGCGACCCCGCCGATCGGCGTCACGGCTCCAAGCCATTTCGATCCGGTCAGGGCGAGGACGAACAAACTTCCGCTGAAGACGAGAATCCCAGTCGCAAAACACCACCACACCCCGGCAGGAAAAGGTCGGAGACGCGCGACAACGAGCATCGCCAGCGCGTGAAGAAATTGATAACGCACCGCAATTTCAAAGCTCTCGGTCGTGCCCAGCGTTGCGAGCGTCGACTTCAACCCGTGCGCGCCGAACGCACCCAGGGCGACCGCGAGAAATCCGAAAACGGCAGCAATTTGAAAAGCGAGGCGGGGCGTCATGCGAACGGAAAGGAACCACGAATTCTACACGAATGAACACGAATTAATGAGATCCGTTCCAAGCCGGTCTGTACCCAATTCGGGTCAATTCGTGTGTCATTCGTGGTTTCCCCGTCTGTCACACGGCCGCACGAACCTGATCCAGCGCGCCGCCATCCTCGAGGGTTGAGAGGTCGCCCGGGTCGCGGCCCTCGGCGAGCGCGCGGATGCCACGACGGAGAATTTTCCCCGACCGTGTCTTCGGCAACGCGGTGAGAAAATGAATCGCGTTCGGCCGCGCGATGGCCCCAAGCCGCGTGTCCACCTCGCGCTTGAGGCCGTCGATGAGCGCCGCTTTCGCCGCCTCGCCCTCTGGCTGTTCTCCGGCTTTGATGACCACGCACGCGAACACGGCCTGGCCTTTGATTTCGTCTTTCACTCCGACCACCGCGCACTCTGCCACCGCCGGGTGCGCGCTGAGCGCTTCCTCGATTTCGCGCGTGCCGAGACGGTGGCCCGCGACGTTGATGATGTCGTCCGTGCGGCCCAGAATCGTCACGAATCCGGCCTCGTCCATCGTGGCCCAATCGAACGTCGTGTAGACCATTTTCCCGTTCGCATCGCGTTCCTTGAAATACGTTTCCAAAAAGCGCGCGTCATCCTGCCAGAGCGTCGGAAAGCAGCCCGGCGGCAGCGGCGGGCGAATCGCGAGCACGCCCTTGCGCTCGCCGTTTTCCTCCGTCACCGGACCGCTCTCGTCGCCGATCAGCGTCAGGTCGTAGCCCGCGCAGGGCAGGCCGGGCGAACCGAGTTTGCGTTCCAATTTTCCACTGCCGGGAAAGCCCGCGAGAATTGGCCAGCCGGTTTCGGTCTGCCAGTAGTTGTCGATGACCGGCACGTTCAGGGCGCTCTCGATCCATTCGGAGGTCGGCACATCGAGGGGTTCGCCGGCGAGGTACAGATATCGCAGTGAGCTCGTGTCGTATTTTTTGAGGAAGGCCGGATCCTGTCGGCGCAGGACCCGGATTGCGGTGGGCGAGGAGAACATCATCACCGCGCGATAATCCTGCACGATTTTCCACCAGATGCCCGCATCGGGCCGAATCGGCAGGCCCTCGTACAGGATGCTGGTCATCCCCTGCATGAGCGTGCCGTACACGCCGTACGAATGACCCACCTGCCAGCCAATGTCCGACGTGCAGAAATACGGCTCGCCGGCTTTGCCCGGATAAATCGTCTGCATCGTATGCATCAACGCGACCGCGGAACCGCCGGTGTCGCGCACGATGCCCTTCGGGGTGCCGGTGGTGCCGGACGTATAGAGGATGTAGCTCGGATGCGTGGCATCCACCCATTCAATCGGGACTTCAGCGCCGTCGTGGCGCGCGAGTTCGACCCGCAGATCAATGTCGCGCCCGCGGACGTAATTCATTGCCGGGTCGAGCCCGCGCGAAAGCAGCAGGACGCATTTGGGCGGAAATTTTGCCAGGCGAATGGCCTCATCGAGCAGCGGCTTGTAGGAAATGATTTTTCCGCCGCGCATGCCGGCATCGGCACTGATGATCAGCTTCGGCTGGCAGTCGTCGATCCGCGTCGCGAGGCTGGGCGCGGCGAATCCGCCGAAGACGACGGAATGAATCGCGCCGATGCGCACGCAGGCGAGCATCGCGACCGGGCCCTCCGCGATGTTCGGAAGATAGATCAGCACCCGGTCACCCTTCGTCACGCCGTGGGCGCGCAGGACGGCGGCCATGGCATTCACGCGCTGGTACAATTCGCGAAAGGTCAGCGTCACGGTTTCGTTCGTTTCGGTCGAAATTGTGATGAGCGCGGGATGGTCCGCCCACGCGGCGAGATGACGATCAACGGCGTTGAAGCAAAGGTTCGTCGTGCCGCCAGGGAACCACTTCACGAAGGGGGGATTTGAGTAATCGCAGACCTGCTCCCACGGTGAGTTCCAATGAATGAGGCGAGCCTCCGCGGACCAGAACGCGGCGGGATCCTCGAGCGAGCGGCGATGCACGGCGCGGTAGCCCTCGCCGCCGGGGGAAGACGGGGTCGTCATGGACTCGAGGGTGCGTCGGGATGCCCTGGACTGCGAGAAAGATTTGGGCGTGGCGATGACAATATTTTCAAGAAATTGTGCTGGTTCGGTCTGTTGTGGGAACGCATTGTTTCCGCCCTATGGCACTTGATCCCCAGCAAGTTTTCGCGAACCACATTCTCCAAAAGGTGGTTGCTTCGCTGCAAGGCAATGCGGCGGTGGCGACTCAGCTCACGAATCTCGAATGGAACGCTAAGAAATTCCTCGGCCAGGTAGCCGGAGAAACGCTCGACGCCAAGACCTACGGCGAGCGGACCAAGGCGGATCTCGGGGCCATCGCCGCGGCCCTTGGCTCCAGCGCCGGCAGCGACGTGGTCTCGAGCCTCGCCAGCGTCGTAGAGCGGTTCGGGCTGTCGGCGTCAACGGCGGTCACCTCGGTCGGTTCCGCGGGCTCGACGCACGCCGGGAACTCGAGCACGGTCTCGGTGGACGTCAGCGCGATCCTGGCGGCCAAAGCCGAGACGACGGGCGAGGATCTCGATTGGCAGAATTCGGTGGTCGACCTGCTCAAGCTGCTGGGCAAGGACAGCAGCATGGGCGCGCGCAAGCACTACATGGCTGCGCTGGGCCTTGACGCACACAGCGCCGGGTCCGAGGCCGGCAACACCGCGTTGCATGGCGCGTTGCTGAATGCCCTCGCTGCGAACGGCGGGAATCTGCCGGCGAATCTCGCGTAGGCACAAGCCGACCGGAGTCCATTTCGTTTTCGACAGGGCGATCCGGAAGGGTCGCCCTGTTTTTTTTGGGTGGGATAAGATCGCCATCCGGGGCCACCGGCCGGAGAGGGGGAGGGAAATCCACCCCGCCTGTCCGGCGAGGCTGGACGGTTCACGGACCGCCTACGGGGGCGGGACAAATCCCGGCAGACTCCATACCCAATCCCCGGTCCACGGCGGCTCAAATTTTTTTTGTGCTCCGTCGTCGTCGACGCGATCCCAGCCAACTGAGTACATTCGATAGGTGCGTCGGTCCTTCGCGCATTGGTAAACGACCGCCTCTCCGTTTGCAATATCCACACTTAGATCTCCTGCATCGTCGAGTTCCGCTGGATACTTCCCCGATCCCAGAAATTGCTCCTCGAGATTGCACGCGAGCAGCGCAAATCGTCGAAACATGACGGTGTTGAGAACGCGAATAAGGGCGCGTTCTCTGCCACTGACGAATTCGACTAGGGAGGGATCCTTCCATTTGATGTACGTTTCGCAGCGCTCTTTCCAGGCATCGTAGTCATCGCGCTGGAAGAAGCCTTCATGGATCGTGATGGATCCTGTCATCTCCGCCAGCCGATCTGCAAATGGCCCAATGTACTTCGTTGGATTCATCGTCGCGCAATCCCCAAACCGGTTTTTCCTCGCGAATGGCCGACTCAAGCAGGCGAGTCATAGCGATTCCTTCAAACAACACTGATCTGTGCCACGAGGCAAATTCGTCGACGTCGAGCAACTCGCCGCGAAATCGTGCGAGACACGACCCACTCCAAGCATGCGAAGCCATGCCGTCCCAGATTTCGGACAGTGCAGCTCGCTCGATCGCGACGCCGATCATCGTTGATACCAGAAGCGGATCGCGTTGCAGCGCGCGGGCGAGACGCAGGAGCGTTACAACATCGTCAGCCGCCTCCTGGGGCATTCCGGCGCTGCGACGCGCCAGGCTCCTGATGGCAAACAGGTAGGTGAGTTGGCGGAGCGATGGCCATGGTGGAGGTGCCATGCTGAATCCCAAGTCGTAGCGAACGGGCCAGCGCGAAGAATTGCGCTTTACGCCGGCTTCGATTGCGTTGAACACCCTGCTATGGGCCTCGACCGCAGCGAGGACGGCAATCGCAGCTTCACCGTTCGCGCTGGCGCAACCTGATTCCGCCAGCGCAGCTCGCAGTTCCTCAACATTCTGCCGTTTTTGATCCGCGACATCGAGCAGTGCTTTCTTTCCCGATGCCGTCAGCCCCCAAATTTCCGGAAACACGATCGGAGCCGGTTCGCCCTCACCGCGTGCCTCGGGCCCGAGCGCGAGGAACGCATGCAAGGGCGCGAATTCGGGAATCATCACGAAGTTCTGGTCATCAGGGATCGCCCCAGGCACCAATGCCTCGTAGGTCGGCAGCTTTCTGCTTTTCTCGAACGCCTCACGCTTGTCCTTCCAAGTGTCCCAACCCGCGTAAGGGAAGCCGATCGCGGCAATCAGCACGAAGAGGGCCGTCGAGAGCGGAATGCAGATCGCGAGCGAAATCGCCAGACGTAGATTATGCCGACGGTTTCGAGCCTGCGAATCCTGCTCGTCGGGCTCGATTTGGAGGGAATTCGACATGCTTTAATCGCGGTCAAGCCGCCGTGCGCGCCTACCCCACAAACTCCGACACCACCAGGGTCGCGTTGTGGCCGCCGAAGCCGAAGCTGTTGCTCATTGCGGTCCTGATCTTCTTCTCGCGCGCCACGTTCGGAACGTAATCCAAATCACATTCCGGATCCGGCATGTCCAAATTAATCGTCGGCGGAAGCACGCCGTGCTGCATCGCCAGCAGGCAGGCCGCTAGCTCGATGGCGCCCGCCGCGCCGAGCGTGTGGCCTGTCATGGATTTCGTGGACGAGACCGCCAGCCCATTCTTCGCGTACCCGCCGAACGCGCGCTTGATTGCCGTCGTCTCGGCGATATCACCCAGGCCCGTGGATGTCGCATGGGCATTCAAATAATCGACCTGTTCCGGATTAATCTGGGCGTGCTTCAGCGCCATGTTCATCGCGAGCGCCGCGCCGGAGCCGTCGGGCGTGGGCGAGGTCATGTGGTACGCGTCGCACGACACGCCGTAGCCGGTAAGCTCGGCGTAGATCCGCGCTCCGCGCTTCTTCGCGTGTTCCAACTCCTCGAGAATCATCACCCCGGCGCCTTCGCTGAGCACGAAGCCGTCGCGGTCCTTGTCCCACGGCCGCGACGCGCGGGTGGGATCGTCGTTGCGCATCGAGAGCGCCTTCATGTTGCCGAAGCCGGAAAGTCCGAGCGGCGCAATGGCGGCCTCGCCGCCACCAGCGATGAAGCCGTCGGCATCACCGAACTTAATCGTGCGCCACGCCTCGCCGAGCGTGTTGTTGGCGGACGCGCAGGCGGTGACGATGCTCATGTTTGGCCCCCGCAGCCCGTATTCCATGGCGACGAGACCACTGCCCATATTCGCGATCATCATCGGGATCATGAACGGCGAAACGCGACTCGGGCTCTTCGTGATCAAATTCGTGTGCTGGTCCTCGATACTCTTCAGTCCGCCGATGCCGCTGCCGAGGAAACAACCGAACCGATCGCGATCCACCGTTTCAAAATTTCCGAGGCCGGCGTCCTTCACCGCCAGCTTGGATGCCGCCATGAGCAACTGACTGTAGCGGTCGGCGCGCCTCACGTCCTTGGGCACTTTGAAGTAATTAACCGGTTCGAAGTTCTTCACCTCGCCGCCGATCTTGCAGTCGTACAAGGTCGTGTCAAAAAGAGTGATCGGCCCGATGCCACTCACGCCGTTGGCCAGGTTGTGCCAGAAGGTCGGCAGGTCATCGCCGATCGGCGTCATCACGCCGATGCCAGTTATCACGACTCGTCGATTCATAGGGGAAGGAACAAGGAACAGGGAGGAACGAGGAAGATTGAGGGATTTCGCGTGCGAGGCAAGATCAGAGGGGATGGCTGGGGGCGAAGCAGGACAACGTCAGGGATTTGCACCCCTTGTTCCTTCCTCCTTCCTCCCTGCTCCTTTTCTCACCTCGTTCCCATGCCGACGTTCTGGACGGTCTGGAACAACTTACCTTCGGTTTTGATGCTGGGGGCGATAATGATCTCGGTTTCCTGGAACTCGCGAATGGTGGCGGCGCCGACGTTGCCCATGCACGTGGTGATGGCCCCGATGAGATTCTGTGAGCCATCGTCCACCGTTGCCGGGCCGAAGAGAATCTGCTTCAACGAGCCGGTGACGCCGACTTTGATGCGGGTGCCGCGCGGGAGATTGGCATGCGGCGTGGCCATGCCCCAATGGTTCCCGCGCCCCGGCGCTTCTTCCGAGCGCGCGAAGGCGCTGCCGACCATGACGGCATCCGAACCGCACGCGAGCGCCTTGCAGACGTCGCCGCCCTTGCTCATGCCGCCATCGGTGATGATGGGGACGAATCGGCCGGTCCGTTTGTGATGCTCATCGCGCGCGGCGGCACAATCGACTGTGGCGGTGACCTGCGGTACGCCGAGCCCGAGCACGCCGCGGCTGGTGCAGGCGGCACCGGGTCCGACGCCGACCAGCACGCCGGCCACGCCGCAATCCATCAACTCGAGCGTCACGTCGTACGTGACGGCGTTGCCGATGATGACAGGAATCTTCATCCGTTTGCAGAACGCCGCGAGTTCGAGCGATTTGTACTCGGTCGCGACGTGCCGGACGGTCGATACGGTGGACTGCACGATGAAAACGTCCGCCCCGGCCTTTTGCGCGATGACGCCGAAGCGTTCGGCCTTTTGCGGAATCGAACTCACGGCCGCAAGCACGCCGGCGGCCTTCAGCTCCTCGATGCGCCGGATGATCAGCTTCTCCTTGATGGGCGCGAGGTAGATTTTCTGGATGAGCGACGTGACTTCGTCCTTATCCGCCGTCGCGATCTGGTCGAGAATTTCCGCCGGTTTTTCGTAGCGCGTCTGCACGCCCTCGAGATTGATCACGCCGAGCCCGCCGAGCTTGCCCATCGCGATGCAGAACTTCACATCGGTGACGCCGTCCATCGCGCTCGCGAGGATTGGAATGGGCAGCTTGATCGACGAACCGTCGGGCCGCGGGATGTGAAAAGTCGTGTCGACCTCGTTGGGGTTGATGGTCACGTCACCGGGCACGAGGGCGATCTCGTCGAAGCCGTAAGTGACGCGTGCTTTGCGGTTGCGTCCGATCCACATTCCCATTGGTGAGGTCCTTTTGAGGGTAAAAAGCTGAGGGGTTAAATCTTCGAGGGCTTCTGCCGTTCGTTGGTCGTGCCGCAGCGGGGGCAGACCGGCAGGAGGCCGGAACTTGCATCCTCGAAGTCGTAAGCGCAAACGCTGCAATGCACGCGGTTTTGCAGCGCGACTCGCGCGTGGCGCTGCCGCCGGCGCTCCTCCAGCACCCACACGGCGAAGACCGCCATGATGAAGACGAAGAGGTAAAGAAAAACGAGCACCGCGAGGCTGACGCGTATCATGGCACGGTGGGGCGTCCGGGTTGGGTCGGCGCCTTCGGAGCGGCCGCAGGCACCCTGGCGGGTTCGTAGTCGGCAAAGAACGGCCGGTAAGGGTTCGGACCGAGCAGGTCCAAACCGCGACGAGGCGGCGGTTCCGGGGAAATCATCATCCGGCTCGGGTCCGTGACCTCGGCCCAAAGGGCGACGAGCCGCGCCTCCTCGGAGCCGGGTACCGGCAGATAAATGCGCGCCGGCACCGGCGGCCGCGAAATTGTCGGAGGATACGACACCTGCAGGAGGAAAAAGCAGACGACGTGACCAAGCAGGGAGGCGAGCAGGATCGCCAGTCCGCGCCAAACCGGATGCTCCCGCATCGACTCGGGGATTTCAGAGGGGGCAACGTCGGCAGGCATGCGGTGCCGCGGAAAACCCGTCGCCGCGACCTCTGACGGTAACCCGCCACCCGCCGGCCTTCAACGCGCCGGCGGCGATCCTGCGAGGACGACGGAGAAATGATGCTCGATCGCCTTGTTCGCGACCGCCAGCACGGTGTCGTACCTGGTCCCCCGATCCGCGCGAATGATCAGCGTGCGGGCCGAGGCGTCGGGCGTGTTTTGCAGCGCTTGATCGAGTTCACCGAACGTCATCGGTCGATCCTGGAAAAAAATCTGCGGACTGGGACCCGAGAGAATGGTCACCACCGCGGCGCCGGCGGCGGGCGCCACGATGAAGGGCGAAGGCGGCGGCACGACCGCGATACCGGGTTGGACGACAAACGATCGCCCGAAGAAGAAGAAGAAGAACAACAAGGCGAGTGCGCACAGCGTCGGCGCGAAGAGCATCCACCCCGGCTTGGCGGGCTGCAGGCGGGAAAGATTCATGGGCCGCCGCGCTAACGAATCCGGTCGGTCCGCTTGCCCACCTCAGGCTCCGGTTTCGCGGTCGGCGCCGCCGCCCGCGTGGCCGGGGTCTGGAACGGGATGATCGAGTCGGACACCAGAGCGGTCGACTGCGCCTCCTGGACGAGGTGGACGATTTCCGTCCCGCCACGCTCCATGTCATCGATCAGCAGGTTAACCCGGGAACAGAGGTAACTATGGGCAAGATACGCGGGAATGGCGACGACGAGTCCGCCCGCGGAAGTGAGCAGCGCGTTGTAGAGACCGGACGAAAGATCCGCGGCATTGACGTAGCCACCTTGCGCATTGACGGCACTGAAGGCTTGCAGCAGTCCCGTGATGGTGCCCAAAAGTCCGATGAGCGGCGTGACGTGGGCGATCGTGGAAAGGATGGGGAGGTAACCCTCGAGGCGTTTTACTTCGAGCTGCGCCGCCTCCTCGATGTACTCCTTCATTTCGGAGCGCGATGCATCGTGATGGGCAATCGCGACGCGCAGAACGCGGGCGACCGGCCCGGGCGTGGCCTGGCACTCGCGCGCGGCCTCGGCGAAGCGATGTCCGCGAATCAAATTTCCGAGGCCACGCAGGATGTCGGGCGTCGAGATGGTGCTCCGATGCAGGTAAACAAACCGCTCAATGAACACGGCAACAGCCAGGACGCTGATGGGGAACAACAGCCACATCAACGGCCCGCCTTTTTGCATCAAGTCCTGCATAGAGTCGCCCGCCGCGGGCGTTTAACCCGCCAAAGTCGCCCTTGAAGGCGCGAAGTCGAGGAAATTTCGCCGTCGCCCGACCGCACGGGGAGCTAGTTCTCAAACAGGTGCGCGTCGCGAATGTCGCTGGGCGAGAACTGGAAGCCGGGCGACGTTTTCTCGCGTAGTCCGCGCAGCACGTTCGCGAGGCCGCTCGCTGCGCTGGTGGAATAGAAGCGCACCAACCCCACCGTGGTCTGGCCGCCGAAGACGGTGATCATGATCGTGTCGTCATCCACCGAGTTCATGAAGATGTGGCTGCCGTTGCCCTGGTGGTACAGCGCGTTGAACTCCACTTCACCGATGCGGCGGGCGAGTTCCTTGGTCGCGGCAAAGCTGCCGGCGGCGAGGGCGGCGATGATCGTGACGTCCATCACCTCGAGGTCCCCGTACTGCGAAATGACGTTACCGCCCTTGTCGATGATGACCGCCAGATCCGATTCGGATTTTTGCAGATAGTCCTGGAGGACTCCGTCGATGTTGGCGACATCTTCAATCGTGAGAGCGGGAATGGAGTCCATAATTTAGGCGGCGGGATTCCGGGGAATGATGAGAAGGACGGGAGGATCGAACGGTGCGGGAAGACGGAGGTCAGCGGCGGCGGGGCAGGGCGACGGGTGCGGTGGCGGGGCGGGCGGGATCGCTGTCGCGGCTGAATTTGTGGAGGAGCAATTGGGACACGGCGTTGAGAGCGGCGAAGACATTCTGGCCGGTGCTGGAAACGACCTCAAAGCTCTGCACGCGCTTCTTGCGGTTGTTCAACAAAAACTCCAGATAGTTCACCGGCGCAATGTTCGGCAGATCCCTTTTGTTATACTGCAACACATACGGCATGTCGTCCAACGTGACATTCTGTTTCGCGAGGTTTTCCTCGAGGTTCTTGAAGCTGTCGATGTTTTCCTCCATCTTTTCCCACTGCGAATCGCCGACGAAGACGATGCCGTCGACGCTGCGCAGCACAAGCTGACGCGTGGCGTTGTAAATCACCTGGCCGGGCACGGTATAGAGCTGGAACTTCGTCTTGAAGCCCTTGATGACCACCGCGTTCAGCGGCAGGAAATCGAAGAACAGGGTGCGGTCCGCGGCCGTGGCCAGCGAGACGAGATCACCCCGGTTGTCCGGGTTAATCCGCGAGTGGATGTACGCGAGGTTCGTGGTTTTGCCGCACAGCGCGGGACCGTAGTACACGATCTTGAACTGAATTTCCTTGCTGGCGTAGTTGATGATCGACATGGCGGTTCGGTCGCTAAAGTTTCGGGAGTTTCGGGAGGGGCCTCACTCCATCAGTGCGCACCGGCACGGGCGTACATCCTCGAAAGTTCGGTGGTGACGGACATCAGCTTTTCGCGGACGCCGGGCAGGAAGCCGCGTCCGGTCTGCATCACGCTGAGGCAGATGTCCTCCTGCATGAAGAAACTGAGCACGGAACGGTCGGTGTAGATGCTGTAGGTCTGCATTTGGCCAAGACTCAATTCGGTCGTGAACGCCACGGCCCGCCGGTAAAACTGCGGGCTCATCGCGCTGAAGCCTTCGCCGTCCAACTCCTTGGGGAAATTCCCCGCGAGCGTCAGACCGTCGCTGAACATGATCGTGCACGCGGTGATGCCGGGCAGCTTGCTGACCAGCCGGACCACCTTCTTTGCGTCGAGCGTCTCGTCCGTCATGAAGAGCGACTGCAGCTCGGCCATGCCCGTCGGCTGGCGCTCCGACGGATCCTCTTCGCCCGCCGGTTCAAGCGGGACCGACGTCGTTTCCGGCTTGGCCTTCTCGTCAATCGGATCGTGCAGGAGGGCAGGCTTCAGATGCGGCTGCACGGTCACTGGCGCCGACGAGGCACCCAACACGATGCGCGTCGTGGTGCGCACCGGCGCTTCGACTTCGGGGTTGGCCGGTGTCACCGACTCGACCACGCGGGAAATTGGCACCACCGGAACCGGAATGACCGGAATGACCGGGATGGGCGCGACCATGGGCGGCAGCGGTGGCGGTGAGACGGGCCTTTCGAGGTTGGGCAGCGGGGCAAGTTTCGGGGGCGCGGGGAGGGGCGCGGTGGGAATCGCCGGCGTCGGAGCGGCCGTGGCCGCGATCGGCGTCAAGCCGGTGGCCTCGGGGCCGACGATCGGAATGTGCTCGACCCCCGGGTCCACCGGCGTCGGCGCGACGGGCTCCTCTGGCGCGATCGCTTCCGCATCGGCTTCGGCGACAGGCTCGCTCTGCAGGCGCTGGGCGTCCTCGGCCGCCTTCTGGCCAAACGGGGTCGGGATTTCCGGGCCTTTTTCCGGGACGATTTGGTCCTCGCGCATGGCGAGTGCGTTCATCGGCAGATTCTGGAAGATCTCCTGAAGCGGAATGGGAATGGTCGTGAGCTCGCAATTCGACTCGAAGCGCTCGCGGAAGTCCGCGGGCAAAACGGCCACGAACTGGTCCCGCGGAACGCTGACGCGGCCCTGGGCCAATTGCGGCTCGATGAGTGTAAACGGCAGCGTGATACGGACGGAATCGTCCACCAAGGTCATGCCCTCGCCCAAAGCGGTCGCCGGCAGCGCGCGAAGAATCGCGGCGAGGCTGAGCTGAATCTGCGTGGCCCCGCTGACTCCGGGAACCGACTTGATCGGCACCATGCCGGTTCCAGATCCGGAGCTGGAAGACCCTGGTTTCGCGAGCGCGGGCGGCGGCGGCAACGGGGCGACTGCGGCCACAATTGGGGCCGACTCGGTCCTGCGCGAAAGCGGTACGCGGGACGTCGAAGGGGACGAAGGATCGACGGTCGGAGCCGCCGGCTGTTGAACAATCGTGGTGCGAATCGGCGGGGGCACCGAGCCCGTGCCATGGGAAATCGGCGGCACCTTCTCCGCTTCTCCGGCGAGCGACAGGGCCGTGGGCCCCGTCGGCGGCGCGATCGGAATCGGTCCCGAGGCAGATCTCGGCGCAGGCGTCGGGCCGATCGGGGCCGGGACGACCGGTAGAGGAATGGCGCTCGGAGGCGGCGGCGCGGCGCTTGGAATCGTCGGGGTGCGGAACGCGGAAGGCGGCGCTCCAATTGGGGCCCGGGCCGTTGGTGGTGTCGCGGCGGGCGCGGCGCCCGGCTTGTAAATCGGGGGTGCGCCGAACGCCGGACTCGCGGTCGAACGCAGCGCGATGGGCGGCAGTTGGATGCGGGCCGTCTTTTTGGAAGTCAGTGCCGAGACCGCCGGCTGCACCGGAACGATGGGGCGCGCCGGTATGGGTGCCGTGCCGAATCCGGCCGGGACCACCGCCGGACGCTGGGGCGGGAGGGACGGGCCGCTCAGTCGAATTTTTCCACCGGAGACAGAGGCTCGGACGGTCGAGGGCAAACGTTTTCCGGCCGGCGCGGCGTCACCCATGATCGGCGGCGGCGCGCTGGGAAGCGGCGCGGCGGGTGCGGGCGGCGCCTCGGCTGCGGCCAACAGGCCGACCGGGCCCGACGGCGGGCGGATGGATCCAAATGATGGGGCCGCCACCGGGATCGGCCCGGTGGGCGGCTTGGTGAACGTCGGTGCCGCGGTCGCGGATGGCGGCTGGAACGTCGGGCCGCTCGGAGCGCCCTGCGGCAGGCGCGCCTTGTCCTCGAGCGCGACTTGGAGGAACGGGGTGTCGATCTGGCCGACATCCTCGTCCATGATCTGATCGCCGCGTTGCTTCAGCGAGCCGGACATTTGTTCGACGAGCTTTTGCAGCGGGAGCAGGACTTCAACGTCCTCGGTCGAACTCACGGGCTTTGCGAAAATTTCCTGACACACGCCGTGGATGACGGAGAGCGGGACGGAGGCCCGGCCTTTGGAGAGGTCCGAATACAGGTCCGAGGCGTGAAAGACGACGGGCTGCTTGCGGTTCACCGGTCCGGGGCGGAGAAAGCTCGGCGGGATGCGATCGACAAAATCACCGAGTTCGAGCGTGATGCTCACGTCGGGCGCCACCGGCACCTCGGCGGGGGCGGGGGCGACCGGCGGGGTGGGCTCCGTCATGAAGGGTTCCGCGGCCTGCGGTCCGGCGCCGCTGGGCGCGAAGGAAATCGTGCGGGACTGCGCCGCCGGCGGGAACGAGGCTGCCGGCGCGACGCCGGGCGACGTGCGCAGGCTGACCGGTCGAACGCTGTTCGGAACCGCGATCCTCGGGGAACGGAACTCCTGTGCACTGCTCGGAAGTTCCGGTTTCGGCATCGGGGGCGGCGTTTCCGTCGATTCCTCCTTGGCGGGGGATTTCGATTTGGAACGGAAGAGATTGCTAAAGGAAAATGCCATGGCGGCGAAGGGGTGTGGGCGTTCTCGGTTGGGGTTATAGCTCAGGAATCCTCGGCTGTCAGTCGCCAGACTTCCTCGAGGGTGGTGATTCCTTCATAGGCTTTGTCGATGCCGGCTTGACGGAGAGTCTTCATGCCTTCGCTGATGGCCTGGTTCTTCAACACGGCGGCGGAGGCGCGCTTGATGATGAGGCGACGAATGGATTCAGAAATGGGGAGCACCTCGAGAATCGCTGTGCGGCCGAGATAGCCCTTGCCGCGGCAGCGATCACAGCCGGACCCGCGGAAAAACACCGCGTCGGAGTTTTCCTCGATGCCGAGCTTCGAGAGTAGCTCCGGTTCCGGCATGTATTCCTCGCGGCAATTCTGGCAGACGCGCCGCACCAAACGTTGCGCGCACGTCAGCAACACCGAGCTCGAAATGAGGAACGGTTCGATGCCCATGTCGTCGAGCCGCGTGATTGCGCCCGCGGCGTCGTTCGTGTGCAGCGTGGAAAGCACCTGGTGTCCCGTCAGCGCGGCCTTCACCGCGATGTCCGCCGTTTCGTTGTCGCGGATCTCACCGATCATTACGATGTCGGGATCCTGTCGCAGGATCGATCGCAGGGCCGACGAGAAGTCGAGCCCGACGGCCGTGTTCACGGCCACCTGGTTGATGCCGGCAAGCTGGTATTCCACCGGGTCCTCAACCGTCACGATGTTGTATTCCGGATGATTCAGCTCGCTGAGCACCGAATACAGCGTCGTGGTCTTGCCGCTGCCCGTCGGGCCCGTCACCAGGATCATCCCGTGCGGCGCGTCGATCGCTTTCTTGAAATTTTCGAACGTGCGCTCGTCGAGGCCGAGTCCTTCGATCGATCCACTCAACGCCGATTTGTCGAGGAGCCGGATGACGATCTTCTCGCCGTGAATCGTCGGCAGGAACGAAATGCGGAGATCGACTTCCTTGCCGGAGACGCGGATGCGGAAACGGCCGTCCTGCGGGACGCGCCGCTCGGCGATATTCAAACCGGCCAGAATCTTGATGCGCGACGCGATCGCGTTCTGCAGATTCTTCGGCGGCCCCTGCGCCTCCTGCAGATTCCCGTCCACGCGGTAGCGCAGCTTGATCGACTTCTCCGCCGGCTCGATGTGGATATCTGACGCCTTGTCGCGGATCGCCTGTACGAGCATCAGGTTGACGATCTTGATGACCGGGCCGTCCTCGCTGCTCTGCGCTAGCTTGTCGAGGTCGATGTCCTCGCGCTTGGTGGCAACATTCTCGACGTCCTCCTCGGCGGCGGCCTGTTTCGCGGCCTCGTCCATCGCCTCTTTGATCGCAGCAGCGGCATGATGCACGCCGCTGAGGGCTTCCATGATGCTCTTTTCCGTCGCAATCATGGGCACGATTTGCATCCGCGTGCGCGCCTTGATGTCGTCAATCGCGAGCACGTTGAGCGGATCAGCCATCGCGACGAAGAGCTTGTTCCCCAGCACGGAAATGGGCGCGAACTTGTGCGTTTTGGCCAACTCCTTCGGCACGAGGCTCATTACGTCTTCGGGAATCCGCATCTTGCCGAGGTTGATCGGCGGCGTGTCGAGGCAGCGTCCCAGCGCCATCACCATGTCCTGCTCGGTGACGAAGCCCTTGTCCGTCAGCAGGCGAATCAACCGGCCGCCCTGCTTGCGCTGCAGATCCATCACTTCCGAAAGCTGGTTCGGCAGCAGCAGACCATCCTCGATCAGGATGTCTGCGATTCGTTCTCCGAAGGATTTGGCGCCCATATTTACAACGTAGAATGTCGCGGAAGTCAGTCGCGCGCGTCGAGCCGGTACACGTCCTTCAGGACCCGCATCATCGCGAGCGGCTTCGCGAGATACCACTGGATGTGATAGTCGAGCGACGTGTGCGTCGCTTCCTTCGCGGCGGAGTCAAAGGGATTGCAAAAGGCGACCATCAGGGTCCGGCTGACAATATCGAAGGGGATCACCAACCGGCCCATCGTCAGGGTCTCCGGCAGCATGCGCACGACCGAGCGGTCGATGTCGTAATGTTCGAGCGAGACGTAGCCGAGCTTGGTGGCATCGATCAACGCACTGAGGATTTCATCGACCTTCGGACCGCCCGCCTTGGTTACCTGCTCGAGCAGCGACGCGGCCGGCTGGGAGCCTGGGATGATCTTCTTGTTGATCGCGCGCATGTTCGTAAGCGCCGTGATCGCCACCTTGTCCGCCACGATGCGGTGATGCACCAGGTACCGCGCAAATTGCTCGCTCCCGTCTTCCTCGGGCAGGACAATGGAGGGCAGGCCGGTCTCTTGGCCCGGCACCCGCCGGGTCTTGGTCAGTGCGGTCGATTGGTTTTCCTTGGGCATGGGTGCGGTCAGGCCGCCCGTGCCCCTGGGCGTGGCTTCAGTCAGCCCGCCCGTATCCCGCGGTGCGGTGAGGCCGCTTTCGGCCCCGTTTTCCTTTGCCTCGGTCCCGTTGGACTTCGAGGCGGCCGCGGTCGGCGTGGCCGGTGCGGTCGACGATCCGCCCGAACGGCTTTCAATTTCCCCCATCAACGCCACGACGTCGGGCGCGTCCGGCTGTTTCGACAGGATTTGCTCGCATTCGAGCAGGGCGCTGGAATACAGACCGTTTGTCAAATACGCGTCCGCGAGGCGGCGCGCCACTCGGAGCGCGTCGTCCTGCTGGCCAATTTTCACGTAGGCTTCTTTCAAAATATCGAGCGACTGGCAGTCATCGGGCTGTGTCTGGGCAATCACCTCAAACATCTCGATCGTCTGCAAAATCTGCGCGCGCTCTTCGCTGGTCAGATTGGCATCCATGGGCGGATCACGTTAAGCTAGAAGCATGCCGGGATTATTTGTCGCTGTGCAAATGTTCACCACCACCGTTTCCCGAAACGGATCCCTCGGGCGAAGGACAGTTGCAAGGAATCGGGGCAGGACCGTTATTTGGCCCCCGTTGGCGACAAATTTCCATCAAAAAACCGGAAAATGTCTGTGAACCCTTCGATTACCTCTGCCCTCGACGCCCTCCGGTACACCCCGGACGGGCTCATCGCGGCCATCGTCCAACAGGCTGCTGACCCCGCAGCGTCGACGCCGGCAGGGCGCGTTTTGATGTTCGCGTGGATGAACCGGGAAGCTCTGGAGCGGACGTTCGCCACCGGGAAAATGCACTATTGGAGCCGATCGCGGAACCGACTCTGGCTCAAGGGCGAAACGAGCGGTCACGTCCAGGAGGTGGTGTCGTGGTACCGCGATTGCGACGGTGACGCGCTGCTCTTTGCGGTCCGGCAGACCGGTGGCGCTTGCCACACGGGCTATGAGAGCTGCTTCTTTCAACCGCTGGATTTCGCCGGGGTGGCCCTGCCAGTCCGCGAGGATAAACGATTTGAACCGGAGGCAGTGTACGGGGTCTGAGCCGGAAACACCCATGGCCACCGATCTTCCCATTCGCCCGACGTGCGATGAATTCCTCGCACGGGCGGCCGGGGGCGCGAATCTGATTCCGCTGTCGATTGAACTGATCGCGGACGGGGAAACGCCCATCGGTGCATTCCAGAAGTTGCTCGATGAGGACGCCGCCATCGGCCCGGGAGGCGGGCACATGTTCCTGCTTGAGTCGGCCGAGCAGGCCGAGGGCATCGGCCGCTATTCCTTCATGGGCTTCCGCCCCGCCGCGGTGTTTGAGGCGCGCGGCCGCGAAATCCGCGTCACCGAACGGGGGCAGACGCGGAGCTTCACGACCCAGTCCGATCCGCTGACCGAGCTGCAGGCCCTGATGGCGCGTTATCGCAGCGCGGTTGACCCCGCGCTGGTCGCAGTGCCGTTTGTCGGCGGCGCGGTCGGTTATCTCGGCTATGAGATGACGCGCTTCTTTGAGCCCACCCTGCCGGAACCGCCACCCGACGACCTTCGGCTGCCGGACGCCTTATTCATGATCACGGACACCCTCCTCGTGTTCGACCATCGTCATCGCAGGTTGCGGGTGATCGTAAATGTCCTGCTCGACGAAACCGCGCCCGACGCCGCGCTGGCGTATGAGGCGGCGGTTGCGCGCCTCTCGCAGCTCGTGCACCGGCTGGGCCAGCCCGGAAATCTGCGTCCCACCCGGGTCTGGCCGGAACTCGACGGCAAGTCCACCGCCGCCTCCAATACGACTCGCGCGGAGTACGAGGACATGGTCCGCCGCGGCCAGGAACACATTCTTGCCGGCGACATCTTTCAATTTGTCCCGTCGCAGCGCTTCGAGGCCGCCTACGACGGCCCGCCGCTCGCGCTTTATCGCGCCCTGCGCTTTGTGAATCCCTCGCCCTATATGTTTCACCTGCAGTTCGGGCCCAAACTCGCCTTCGTCGGCAGCTCGCCCGAGGTGCACGTGCGGGCTTTGGACGACCGCGTGGAGATTCGACCGATCGCCGGAACGCGAAAGCGCGGGCCGACTCCCGGGGAGGACGCCGCTCTCGCCGCCGAGCTGCTGGCCGACCCCAAGGAGCGCGCGGAGCATCTGATGCTTGTCGATCTCGCGCGCAACGACGTCGGCCGCGTCACGAATTTTGGCACCGTGCGCGTCACCGACTTCATGCGCGTCGAGCGCTACAGCCACGTCATGCATCTCGTTTCCGATGTCGTCGGCGAACTGCGTCCGGGCCTCACCTCGTACGATGTAATGCGCGCGACGTTTCCGGCGGGCACGGTCACCGGTTCGCCCAAGGTGCGGGCGATGCAGATCATTTCCGACTTCGAGAAATCGAAACGCGGGTTTTACGCGGGCGCGGTGTGTTACTTCGGTTTCGATGGCAATCTTGACTCCTGCATCGCGCTGCGTTCGGTCGTGCTCCAGGACGGCAAGGCCTACGTGCAGGCCGGCGCCGGCGTGGTGGCTGACTCGGTGCCTTCCTCCGAATATGAGGAAACCGTGAGCAAGGCCGCCGGCGTGCTGCGCGCGCTGGACCTGGCGCGTCAGATGGTCGATTGATTCTTCCAACGCAAACCCATCCCAATTCGAATCCGCTTCCATGGTCACCAAACTTCTGCACACCCGCTACCGCGTTCATGATCTCGAGAAGACGGTGAAATTTTATCGCGATGTCCTCGGGCTCGCGGAAATCTCGCGTCACACCTCCGGCCGCGGATCGCAGCTCGTGTTCTTCAAGGCGCCGGGCAGCGAGGAGCTGATCGAGATCTGCAAGTTTGACGCCAGCGGTCCCGTGCAGATGGGCCCGGACCTCACGCATCTCGCGTTCGAGGTCGATGACATTGAGGCCTTCGCCGCGCACAGCAGCAAGCTCGGTTACCCGCTCACCGACGGCCCGCACCAGAGCGGCACCGGCAGCGTGATCGCGTTCATCGACGCGCCCGAGGGTTACGAGGTCGAGTTGATCCAGCGTCCGAAGTGACGCCGGCGGCGCGGCGGCCGCCTCAGACGGTCTCGCCTATCGTGTAGGTGCGTCCCTTCCACCGGACGCCCTTGCCGCGGCTCAACCGCCAGCTGTTCAACCCGATTGTCAGGGCGAAGAGTTGGGCAACGGGATGCAGGACGCAGCTTAGCCACGACGTGCCGAGTCGCAGCGTGAGGATAATGCGGATAAGATAAATCAGTGCGACCTCGAGTACCGCCATCTTCCACCACGGACCGAGCCATCTAGGCGCGCCGGCCATCGCAAACGGGAACACGAAGCAGACAACTTGCATCAACCCAAAACCGAGGAACACCGCGACGCGATTGTCGAACGCGGCGCGCAGGTTCTTGGTGAAGCCCTCCCAGACGCCCGCGAGGTTTTCGTACATCCGGCAGCTCACGATTTGTGAGCCGTCGCAATTAATCAGCCGCATGCCGTCCCGGATGCGCTGCGTGATGCGACGCGCGAGAGCGACGTCCTCGACGAGGTGATCGCGCACGGCCTCGTGGCCGCCGATTGTATCGTACGCCGCGCGGCGAAACAAAAGAAACTGGCCGTTGGCTCCGCCGAGACCCCAGAGCCATTGCCGAGGGATTCGTTTCGCGAGCGCCGGGAAACGTTGCGGCAGCCAGATGAAAAGATGCGGCATGAAACCGAGGATCAAGAGGCCGATCAGCGGGATGACGAGTCGCTCCGACCACGTCAGCGTGATTTGTCGCGGCCACGCGGCCAACAGGTCGGCGCGCTCTTCGATCGCATGCGTGATGGCGGTGGCGAGACAGTCGGGCGCATGGTGGGTGTCCGCATCGGTGAACAGCAGGTATTCTCCGCGCGCCGCCTGCGCGAGTTGATGACAGGCCCAGCCCTTGCCGGTCCAGCCGGGTGGAAGAGCGGCGCCGCTCAATAACCGCCGCGCCGCGCCGGCATCGGTGGAGAAGCCGCGCTCGAGGGCCACGCGTGACGTGCCGTCCGTCGAATTGTCGTCCAGCACCACGATCTCAAAATTCGGATACGTCTGCGCGAGAAGCGAATCGAGACACCGCGGCAGACGCGGCTCCTCGTTGCGCGCCGGCACGAGGATCGAGACGAGCACTGGATTCGCCGGGGCCGTCGACGTCCGGCGCGGCCGGCGGAAGAGGAAAAGATTCACGAAGATCGACGCGAGCGTCTGCAGCAGGACGAACCCGATCACCGCGTGAAAGACGAGGGCGAAACTCATGCGCGTGATCGTCACCGGTTGTCGCGCTCAAATTCTGCGCGCCGGCCGGTCGCGACGTGCCGGAGATAGTCCCACCGCTTATTCAATGAGAGTCGCGCCGGGAACACGGGCTCGAAGCCGTCGCGGGCCGACAGGTCAATTCGCGCGCAAAGTTCCGCGTTCAAACCGTTCAACCGCGCGGCGATCGCGTCCGGTTGCGTCCCCGCGGGGAGCGGTTCGGCGATCGAAATGAAAACCGTGGGTTTCGATTCGATCAGCCACTCGTAGCGCAGGACCAGGGGTAGGATCTGGGCGCCGGCCTGACGCGCGATGAACGTGGCTCCGGGCTTCGCGACAATCGTTTCGCGGGGCGACGTGAGCTTGCCCTGCACGAAGATCCACGCGATCCGGTCGGGATGGCCGCGCAGCAGGCGAACCGCGTAGCGCAGACCGGCGATCGCGTCGGCGGCGCCCTCCAGGCCGACTCCGAAAACGCCGAGCCACGGGAAAAAGAAATAGCGTGCGAGGTTCCGCTCGTCCATCGCGAGATGAAAGGCGCGAACCGGGAGGCGTCTCCGGGCAAACGCGTAAAGCACGAATCCATCCCACCAGTTCGTGTGATTCGAGCAGCCGATGACCGGCTGCGACGGATCGAGTCGCGCGAGGTTTTCCGCCCCGATGACGTACACCGCGCGGAAGCGGCGGCGGATAGAACCTGCAATCACTCTGCCAATCGTGGCGTCGGCCAATCGTGATTTTTTCGCCGGGATCATGGGCAGGGAAAGGAACAAGGAGGAGGGAACAAGGAACAAGCGCAGAGATCCAACGCGCTGAGGAGTTATTTCTGGATTCTTCCTTCTTCCTTCCTCCTTGTTGCTTTGAGCGCGCGGCGCGCTTTCATCGCGAGGAGAATCTTCCGCGGCAGCGACGTGGCGGCGCGGCGATCGAGCACGCGGTAGTCGAGGTGCTCGATCTCGTCGAGAATGCCGGCGTACACGTGACGCATCAGCCAGACGGTGTACTGCGAACCGTCGTCGGCCAGCAGCGGAATGCCGGGCTCCGAGCGCGCGTAGAATTCCCGAGCCCGCGCGATCTGGAATTGCATCAGGCGGACAAAATCTGCGCCCGGCTTGGCCGGATGCGTCATCTCGTCGGCCAGATTCACACCGTGTTCGACCAGCTCGGTCGCCGGCAGATAGACGCGACCGCCATTGCGCCAGTCCTCGCCAACGTCGCGCGCAATGTTCGTGAGCTGCATGGCGATGCCGAGGTCGATCGCGCGCTCGAGGCCCGCGGGATCGCGCAGCTCGAAGATGCGTGCCATCATCAAGCCCACGACCGATGCGACGTGGTAACAATAGTCCCGCAGGGCGGGCCAGTCCGGGATCTTGACCGGGCCGAGATCCATCGCGACACCACGCAGGAGATCGAGGAAATACTGTTTCTCGATGTCAAAGCGTCGCACGGCCCAGGCGAAGGCGGGCGCAAATGGGAGATCCTCGCGACCTCCATCGAGGATGCAGTCGAAGTTGTCCGCCAGTTGCCGGAGAATTACGTCGAGTCCCTCGATCGAGATCGCACGGTCGACCAGATCATCGGCATAACGGCAATAGGCGTAGACCGCGTACGCCGCGCGTTTCTTTTCGCGCGGCAGTGCGAACGACGAAAAATAGAAACTGCGTGCATGCCGCCGCGTCGCCGCGTGGCAGGACGCATGGCTGGCGGCGAGGGCGTTGGGAATCGACACGGCGCAGGGAGCGGAACGCGGCGCGACCGGAAAGTCAAAGTGTTCCCCGCGCGCGATTGGGCTTGCGTTGCTGGCGGGAGAATTCTGAAGTCGATGGATGAACTGGTTTTACGAAAGCGGTGGGCATGCGGTGGGACCGATTCCGGCGGCGGAATTCGAGAGCCTGGCCGCGGTTGGAACGATCGCCCCGGATACGCTCGTGTGGCGCGAGGGCATGACGGAGTGGCAGCCGCGCTCGAGCGTTGGGACCGTCGCCGCCGTCGGGTATCCGGTCTCGGTCGCGCTGGCCACCCCGGAGCTCTGCCAGGATTGCGGCGGCACGTTTCCGGCCGGCGACCTGGTGACGATCGCGGGGGCAACGGTGTGCGCGCGGTGCAAGCCGGCGCGTCTGCAAATGTTACACGAGGGGGAGGTGACAATGCCGGGCCGGCTGTGGCGCAGCGGGAAGACGCTTGTCGCGGCTCGCGACGCGCAGTTGCCGGAGCGATGCGTGCATTGCAACACCACCGCCAACCTCCGCCGCCTGAAACGCCGCCTCTATTGGCATCATCCGGCGGTTTATCTCACGATTCTCGTGAATCTGTTGGTGTACCTGGTGGTCGCCCTCATCGTGAGAAAGACGGTGCAAGTCGAACTCTCGGTCTGTCACGCCCACGTGGTTCGACGACGGTGGAAGATTGTTCTCTCCTGGCTCCTGCTCCTCGCGGTGCCGGTCTCCGTCGGCCTGCTTATTGCCTACAAGGTGGAGAACGCGCTGTGGATTCTACCGCTTCTTTTGCTCGTTTCGGCGGTCGTCGTAAGCCTGTTGTCGCGGCTCGTGTACGCGAGGAAGATCGATGAGAAGGACGTGTGGGTCGGCGGGGTCTGCCCTGAATTTCTCGTCGACCTTCCCACCTGGCCGGGAAAGTAGGGCCGCACCGATCACCGATCGGCGTTTGGTATTCGCCATTCGGCATTTCCCTACGCCGGCACCGCTTCCGGAATCACCCGGTCGAGCAGCTTCGCGCTCGAGAGCACGCCGGGCATACCGGCGCCCGGATGGGTGCCCGCGCCGCAGAAATACAGCCCGCGCACGTCCTCGCTCTCGTTGTGCGGTCGGAACCACGCGCTCTGCGTGAGGATCGGCTCAAACTGAAAAGCACTGCCAACGTACGCATCGAGATCCCGTTCGAAATCGAGCGGCGTCATGATGCGCCTCGTGATGACATGCTTGCGCACATCCGGACACAGCCCCGGGATTTCGAGCGAGGCAAGAATCGCGTCAGCGTAGCGCTCCTTCACCGCCTCCCAATCCTGCCCACCCAGCAGATTCGGCACGGGCGAGAGCACGTAGAAACATTCGCAACCGGGCGGCGCGAGGTTCGGGTCGGTGCGCGTCGGCGCATGCAGATAGAGGGAAAAATCCTCGGCGAGATGTTTCTCGACGAAGATCTCCTGCAGCAACTCGCGGTAGCGCGGACCCAGCACGATGGTGTGATGCGCGAGATGCTCGTAGGTGCGGTTGGTTCCGAAATAGAGCACGAACAGGCCCATCGAATACCGCATTCGCTCGAGCTTTCGGTCGGTCCATTTCCGCCGCCATTTCGGCGCAATCATCTTGCGATACGTGTTCGCAACGTCGCCATTCGAAACCACGATGCGCGCCGGGAACTGCCGGCCATCGGCCAGCTCCACGCCGGTCGCTGCGCCCTTCTCGATCTGGATCTTCTCCACGCGCGCATTGAGGTGCAATTCCCCGCCGAGCCGCGCAAACATCTCGAGGAGCGCGCGCACGATTGCGCCGGTGCCACCGATCGCGGAATGAACCCCCCACTTCCGCTCGAGATAATGAATCATCGAATAGATCGAGCTCGATTGGAACGGATTGCCGCCGATCAAGAGCGGATGAAAACTGAACACCTGTCGCAGGTGCGGGTTCTTGATGTACCGCGAGATGAGCTTAAATACCGACTCGTGCGATTGAAGCTTCAGGAGGTCGGGCGCGATCTTCAGCATGTCCCAGATGCTCGAAAACGGTTTGTCCGCGAGCTCCGTGAAGGCCTTGTCGAAAATCGCGCGCGAACGCTCCACGAAGCGCTTGTACCCGGGCACATCGGCGGGTTCGAATTTCCGGATCTCGTCGATAATCTCCGCCTCATCGCCCGTGTAATCGAAGACGCGACCATCGTGAAACCGGATGCGATAAAAGGGCGAGCACGGCACGATCTTCACGTGGTCCGCCGTTCGCTCGCCGGCCAGCGCGAAGAGCTCGTCGATCAGGAAGGGCGCCGTGACGATGGTCGGTCCCGCGTCAAACGTGAAACCATCCTGCTCATAGACGTAGGCGCGGCCCCCGGGCTTGTCGCGCATCTCGAGCAGCGTGACCTGATAACCGCGCACCTGCAGTCGGATGGCGGCCCCGATGCCGCCGAGGCCGCTCCCAATGACGACCGCGCGCGGCTTGCGGTCCGCGGCTGCGGCAGCGGCTTTTGGCGGCGGGGGAACGCGGATGGAGACGGTCATGGACGGACGCGGGGTGCGGCGGGGCCAATCAGGCCGCCGATTTCGATCGATTGGCCGCCTCGCGCACCATCCGGATCAACGCAACCAACCCGTGTTGCTCTTCCATCGAAAACGCGCTGGAATGCGCGGCCGCGTCGGCCTCGGCGAGCAACTCCACCATCCGCTCGTGGAGCTTGGCGACGGCCCCGCTCCGGGCGATGAGTTCGCGAGCCTTGGAGACGGTCGCCTCGCTGGGCGACGTGCCGCTGAAACAAAGCTGAAGCAGGCTGCGATCGGTATCGCCCAACAATTCAAACGCCGTGTGAATCAGCAGCGTTTTCTTGCCCTCGAGAATATCTGCGGGCACCTCGGTGTCGCTGATTTCAAACCGCGCGAATTCCTGGAGATCGTTCTGGATCTGAAAGGCGAGTCCCGCCGGGAGCGCGACGCGCGCGATTTGCCGGATGGCGGCCGGCGCCGCGCCGGCGAGGGTCGCCGCCATCGCGAGGGGGCCCTCGATCGTGTACCGCGTCGTCTTGAGCAGGTACATCCGCTCGATTTCGCCGTGGCTGATCTTTGAGATGTCGCGCGTGCCGTAAATGATGTCCGCCGCTTCGCCGAAGCCGGTCTCGACGAGACAGCCCAGCAGCATGCGGCTGAGTTGCAGGCGCTTGGCGGGGTCGACCGACTCCGCGTCGAGTAAACATTGCTGCGCGAGCGCGAACAGAATGTCGCCGATCACGAGCGACAGATTTTTCCCCGCGCGATCGCGGTCCGCAAACGCGGGCAACCTCGCCTCGAGCACGCGGTGCAGCGTGGGCAGGCCGCGGCGCGTTTCGGAGCGATCGATGATGTCGTCGTGGATGAGGATGAAGCCGTGCAGCAACTCCAAGCTGGTGCCGAGCGCGAGCAGGTCGCGCTCGCTCGTCGGGTCATCGGGCCGCCGGAAGATGCGGTGGGCCAGCAGGAAGAGCAGGGGCCGCAGCCGCTTGCCCGGACGGCAGAGAAATTCCATCGCGTCGTCGTACAACGCGGCGTTGATCGATTGGCGCGCGTACTCGGGCCGGGCGTGCGCCAGGTATTCCGCCATGAACCTGTCGACCGCCGCCTGCAACGCCGCGAGGTCTGCGGCGGTGATCCCGTCTGCGGCCGGGACGGCCGCCAGCAGCCCGCGGGAGAGACCGCCTCCCGGACCGAGTTTGGAAAATGTGCCCACGGTGGCCATACGAGATGAGACGGTCCAACGGATGTGGCGTGCGATGAAAAAGGTGGAAGCGGGAAATGGGCGCCCGAAACCCCGCCCGGTCAACCCCTGGCCGGATGGCAACGTGCGCCGCCACCGTCTAAGTGATAGGCTTGCTCCGGTCAACCGTCGCCATGGCATTTTCCCAGCTCATCGATCGCGCCATCGCCGCGCCGGGCCCGTCCCTGCGCGCGTTTGGGCAGTTGCTCGACCCGTGCAGTGACGCGGAGCTGGAGGCGCGGGCGGCGCGGGCGCGCGCCCTGACGATGAAACATTTTGGCCGCGCCATGCGGCTCTTCGCGCCGCTGTATCTCTCCAACGAGTGCATTAACAACTGCAAGTACTGCGGCTTTTCGCGGGACAATCCGATCCTTCGCGTCACGCTCGATGTAGAGCAGGTGATCGCCGAGGAGCGCCACCTCGCAGCCGAGGGCTTCCGGAACATTCTGCTCGTCGCGGGCGAGCATCCAAAATTCGTCGCCGGCGATTACCTCGAGCTTTGCATCCGCCGACTCCGCGATGATGTTGGTATCCCCGCGATTTCGCTCGAGCTCGGTCCGATGGAAACCGCCGACTACCGGCCGCTCGTGGCCGCCGGGGCGGAGGGCCTCGTCGTGTACCAGGAGACGTATCACCGCCCGACGTACGCGGAGCTGCACACGGCGGGCCCGAAACGCGATTTCGACTGGCGGCTCGACTGCGCCGAGCGCGCGCACGCGGCCGGCTTCCGGCGGATCGGCATTGGGGCACTCTTCGGTCTCCACGACTGGCGCTTTGAGGCGAGGGCGCTCGCGGCTCATCTCGAGCATATCCTGCGGGTCTGCTGGCGTTCGCACCTGACAGTCGCGCTGCCGCGGCTGCGTCCCGCCGCGGGTGAATTTCAACCGCGCGAATGGCTGTCGGATCGCGATTTCGTGCAGTTGATCTGCGCGATGCGCCTGACGTTTCCGCAAGTCGGACTCGTGCTCAGCACGCGGGAGCCGGCGGCGTTGCGGGACGCGATTCTGCCGCTGGGCTTCACGATGATGAGCGCGGGGAGCCACACGGAGCCTGGCGGTTACACCGGCCAGGGCCGGGGCGACCTGCACCTCACCGTTCGCGGCCGGCGCCAGGAGGTCGAACTCCCCGATCGCGCGCACGCGCTGGCGACGAGCCAGTTTGAGATCGCCGACCACCGATCGCCGGGGGAAATCTCGGCGGTTCTGCGCGATCGCCACGGACTTGAACCCGTGTGGAAGGATTGGGATGTCGGTCTTTGAAGCCACTCACGTCAACCGCCGCCATGGCCAACGAATCCATCGAGATTTTCCTCAACGGAGACCCGCGTCCCGCCCTCGCCGGAACGTCGCTGCCCGCGCTGCTCGATGAGCTGGGCATGAAGGCCGGGGTGTTGATCGAGTACAACGACCGCGCGTTGCTGCCGACGGAATGGGCTGACGTGAAACTCGCGCCGGGCGACCGCGTCGAGATCATCCGGATCGTGGCCGGCGGTTGATCGCATGACGCCGCTTTTTGACGCGCACTGTCACTACCAAGACGCTCGGCTGTGGACCCATCGTGCGGAATTCGTGCCGCGCCTCGCCTCGCTCGGCCTGCGCGGAGCGGTGGTGAATGGAACGCGCGAATCCGACTGGCCGGCGGTGGCGGAATTCTGTGCTGCGCATTTGGGAATGATTCCGTCGTTTGGGCTGCACCCATGGTTTGTGCGCGAACGATCGCCCGCGTGGCGCGACGCGCTCATGCAGGTTCTGAACGATTATCCGCGGTCGGCGGTGGGGGAGGTGGGTCTGGATCGTTGGTTCGAGGGGCACGATCTCGAGGATCAGCGGCGGGTGTTCGCGGAAGAATTGGTGATTGCGGCGGAAGTTAAGCGACCCGTGACAATCCATTGCTTGCGGGCGTGGGGAACGTTGCAGGAAATGCTGCGGGCTGGACCGGCGCCACCGCGCGGATTCCTCCTTCATGCCTATGGCGGCCCGATGGAACTGGTGTCGGAATTTGCGAGGGCTGGGGCGTTCTTTTCATTCTCGCCGTATTTTCTGCACGAACGCAAAGGTGAGCAGCGGCGGGTGTTTGCGGAGATTCCACTCGAACGCCTGCTCGTCGAAACCGACGCCCCGGACCTTTGGCCGCCGCCCGAGCGAAACGCGCATCCGTTGTCCGACGAAGACGGCCGGCCGCTCAATCATCCCGCGAATCTGGAGGTCGCGTACGCCGGCCTCGCGGAAATTCGCGGAATGCCCGTGGAGACGCTGGCCGCCCGCGTCGCGGAGAATTTCCAGCGGTTGTTTTGTAGATAAGCAGATTTGCCACAGAGGCTCAGAGGACACCGAGGAAGAGGGGGACCGGACATCCTTTTCGAGCTGGACTAGGTGGATCGTGACCTCCGGGCACGATGAGAGGGCCAGGCATCCCGCGGGTGCGGGATGCATTTACTTTTGCCAACGCGCTCGGAGATCGCGTTCCACCTCACCCAAAAAACTCGTGCCCTGATTCGGGTGAAATTCGTGGTTCCAATTTCCAGTTCATTTCACCCTTCGCTCATTCAACGCGATCCGCCGCACGACCTCGGCGGCGGCCGCGAATCCGAACGCACCCGTCGCAAAGGAAGCCGTGCCGAATCCCGTCGAGCAGTCGAGCCGCAGCGAAGTTCCTGGCTCCGGCTCGACGCACATTCTCCCGTCGCTCCACGGGAAGAGCGGCTTCTCGGCCGAGTACACGCACGGCACGCCGAATTGGACGTGCGCCCCGCGCGGAAATCCGTGGTTGCGTCGCAGTTTCCGCCGCACCTCGCGCAGCAGTTCGTCATTCACCGAGCCCGCCAAATCGCCTGTGCGCACCGCCGTCGGATCCCGCCGCCCGCCCGCTGCGCCGACCGTCAATACCGGCACGTCGCGCTCGCGGCACGACGCGATGATCAGGCATTTGTGCGAACACCGATCCACCGCGTCGATCACGAACTCGGGTCGCGGGTCCAGCAGCCGGTGCGCGGATTCCGAGGTGAAGAATTCCGCAGCGGCACGGATTCGGCAAACCGGAGAGATGAGCGCGATGCGCTCCGCGAGCACCGCAACTTTCGGCCGCCCAATCGTGTCATTGAGCGCGGGAAGCTGGCGGTTGATATTGGTCACGCAGACGTCATCAAGATCAATCAGCGTGATCGCGCCGAGACCGGAGCGGGCGAGCGCTTCGACCGCCCACGACCCGACGCCGCCCACGCCGACGACCGCGACGTGCGCCGTGCGCAGGCGATCCAGCGCATCGGGCCCGAAGAGCCGGCCGAGCCCCGCGAATCGCTGCGCGTAATCATCCATTGCGATTGGACGGCTTCCGGTTATGTCCGGCTATTCACCGGATGCGATGTAGCCCTCGAGAGCCTCGCGCGTCACGACGTAGCGCGCGCCGCAGCGCGGGCAGCTCATGCGCAGCAACGCGTCCTCGCCGAAGAGACTTTCCGGATCCGTGCGCATGATCGGCGCCAGCATCTGGTGCATGCGCTCCTCCGAACAGCCGCAATGCCATCGGTAGTGGCGCTGTTCGAGCAGCCTGAGCTCCTCGGATTGATCGAGCGTCGCCACGACAGGGACGTCGAGCGACGCAAGCCAGGCGAGGTCGCAATCCGGCTGCGCGGCGATCATGACGTAATCATCGCCGTCGAGCCGGAAAAAGCGCGCGGGCCGCTGCTCGCTGTTCGTGTAGTACCGTTCCACCGCCTGGAAGGAATCTGTTACGTCCTCACCGAAATCCACGACGCTGCGCCTTGGCTCGTCGCCCTCGCGCACGATATCGGAAATAAATCGCGGCTGGCCGTCCGGTTTCACGTTCTCGGTGAAAATCTGGCCGACGAGCCACCCGCGACGGTTGTCACCGGTAAGAAACAGATTCAAAAGCGGTTCCTGAAAATGAATCGTCCAGGCCGAGGCCTCGTTCCAGGGCCGCGAGGCGCAGTGCAGAGCCAGCGCCGCGAGCGCTTCCTTCAGCAAACCGTCGTGCGCGGGATCATGCTGGTGGCCGTGCTGGCCCTGATGGAGGTAATAGTCGACGAAGAGCTCCGTGAAATCCGCGCGGGCGACGAGCGCGTTCCGCCCCCGCACAAAATACGTGCGGATCTCGAGGCCGTCGACGGGTGGGATGGCAGCAGGTTCGGACATGGCAAAGATGCCGAATGTGCCCGCTCCCGGACCGAATGCAACGCGGTGACAGAGACGGTTGGGGTGAGGGTCGAAGGCTTACATTTTAACCGCAGATTAACGCAGATTTGCGCAGTTTACCGAGCCCGACAAATAGTCGAAAGTGCCCGGGTTGAATCGGGGGTCAGTTGCGGCGCTCGCCCGGTGTCATCCCCCAAAATAATCTGCGTAAATCTGCGTTAATCTGTGGTTAACCCTCTGCCGTTCTGCTTCTCGACTGTCGACCGTCGACGCCCGGAAACTCACGGAAAGCGAATCGCAAACTTTTGTTTCTTCCCGTTGCGATCGATGTAGGAAAGTTCGCCGTGATCGCGGGCGTGCTCGTAAACCATCTTCGTCACCTTCACGTCGAAGCAGCAATACTCGGCGAGTTCGCGCAGCCTGCCCTCGCGCCACCATTTGATCGCCTCGAGCCCTTCCGCGGTTTTGCAGATCCCGAGCGTCGCCTGCGCGATCACGTCGAGCTTCAGGCGATGACCGAGCACTTTCTCGGTCTCGATGAGCAGATCGAGGGTCTGCAATTGATGCGGCAGATCCACGATCGTGTACGCCATCAACACCTCGTAATCGAAACCCAGATGGTTGAAGCCCACGACGAGATCCGCGCGCATGAGCTCGCGCACGAGGTCGTCGACCGTGCGCTCGGTGTAGATGCGGTAACGGTTTTCGGCGGTGGAGAACGTCACCCCGACGGACATGCCCATGGCGCGTTTATTTCCCCAACCCCCGACATCGCCCGCGGCGCGCTGGGTTTCGAGGTCGAAGTAAACGATGTTCCGGCCAGCCATTGGGGAGCGGGAATGAAGCAGCGCGGCATCGAGGCGACAACCGCTTTCGCTTCCGGAATTAAAATGCGCCGCGCTTGCGATCGTCTGGCGGGGGACCAGCCTTCCTACCCGTGCCGATGCGAAAGAGTTTTTCCCCCGCCACGATTCCCATTGTGGCGTCGGGGCCGGACTGGCTGGTCGTCAGCAAACCGGCTGGGTTGCTGGTCCACCCCACGCGTCCGGATGGGACGATCACGTTGCAGGGATTGCTGCGGCAGTGGCTCGGACCCGAGCTGGCGGGGATCGGACAGGTTTCCCTCATCCATCGGCTCGATCGAGAAACCAGCGGGCTGCTCCTCGTGGCCACGACGGCGGCCGCCGCGCGACATTTTTCGCGGCAGATCGAACGCGGCGCGATGGACAAAGAGTATCGCGCGATCGTCTTCGGCTGGCCGGATTGGGATGAGCAGGAAGTGAACGCGCCCATTCTGCGCGAGGGATCGCGCGGGCCGTTTCGGATTTGGCTGAAGCAGGCGATTCATCCGGACGGCGTGCCGGCGCGCACGGAGTTTTCGATCCGGACTCGATTCGAACGGGACGGAGAAAAATTCGCGCTGCTTGCCGTGCGTCCCCGGACAGGTCGCATGCACCAGATTCGCGTGCATGCCGCGGCACTTGGGCATCCGCTTGTTGGCGACAAGATTTACGGTCCGGACGAAACGTGCTACCTGCGCTTCATCGAGACGGGATGGACGCCGACGCTCGCGCGGAGTTTGTGGCTGCCGCGCCACGCGTTGCATGCGCATCGGCTCGGATTTTTGGACCCGGACGGGCGTCGGATTGAAGTGACGGCGACGCCGCCGGAGGATCTGCAATCGTTCGCGGGAAGTTGGCCTTGACGCTTCTCGACGCGCCCGCCTAGGGTGACGCGACTTTCGGCGAATTTCCGCTCGCGCGGCAAAATCCGCCCGCTTCCGGCTCCCCTTTTTCATGAATATTCACGAATTTCAGGCCAAGGAACTCTTTGTGAAATTCGGCGTCGCGTCCGCTCCCGGGCGCGTCGCGCGAACGCCCGCGGAAGCCGAAGCCGCCGCGCAGGAATTGAAGTCGAGCGATCTCGTGGTGAAGGCCCAAATCCACGCGGGCGGACGCGGGAAGGGGACGTTTAAGAACGGCTTCAAGGGGGGCGTGCACCTCTGCAAGACGCCGGCCGAGGCGAAGGAACTGTCGTCGAAAATGCTCGGGCAAACGCTCGTCACCCACCAGACCGGGCCCGAGGGCAAGATGGTGAACCAGGTGCTTATCGCCACCGGTGTGGACATCGCCAAGGAGTACTATCTGGCCATCCTGACGGACCGCGCGACGAGTGCTCCGATTGTGATTGCGAGCACGGAAGGCGGCGTTGACATCGAAACCGTGGCGGAGAAAACCCCCGACAAGATTTTTCACGAGCCGGTGCATCCGCTGCTGGGCCTGCAGCCCTACCAGGCGCGAAAGATCGCGGGCCTGTTGGGATTTCAGGGCGCGCAGTTTCGGCAGTTTTCCGACCTGCTGCTCGCGCTCTACCGGCTCTTCATCGGCTGCGATTGCTCGATGGTGGAAATCAATCCACTCGTGGTCACGCCCGACGGCAAGGTGCTCGCGCTCGACGCGAAATTTAATTTCGACGACAACGCGCTCTTCCGGCACCCCGACATCCTCGCGATGCGCGACACGAACGAGGAGGATCCGCGCGAGGTGGAGGCCAGCAAGTTCGGCCTCAATTACATCGGGCTCGACGGCAACATCGCGTGCCTCGTCAACGGCGCGGGCCTCGCGATGGCGACGATGGACATCATTCAATACGCGGGCGGCAAACCGGCGAATTTCCTCGATGTCGGCGGCGGCGCGAGCAAGGACCAGGTGTCGGCTGCGTTCAAGATCATCCTCGCTGATCCGCAGGTGAAGGGCATCCTTGTAAACATTTTCGGTGGCATCATGGACTGTAACGTGATCGCGACGGGCATCGTCGCGGCCGCGCGCGAAATTGGCCTGAAAATCCCGCTCGTCGTGCGCCTCGAGGGCAATAACGTCGCGGCGGGGAAGACGACTCTGGCGGATAGCGGAATTGCCATCACCAGCGCGGAGGATCTCGCGGATGCCGCGAAGAAAATTGTCGCCGCGGTCGCTGCTGCGACGGAGTGATTGGTTATTAAGTTACTGGTTATTAGTTACTTATTCATGAGTGTGATTCGGACATTCGAGGACTTGGAATGCTGGAAAGCGTGCCGGCAACTTCGGGTCTTTGTGATGTCGGAAGTGGTGAAGAAGCTTCCTCGAGAGGAGCGGTTCGAGTTGGCCAACCAGCTCCGGAGAGCTGCCCGATCTGTCACGGCAAACATCGCCGAGGGCTTCGGGAGATTTCATTACCGCGACAACTACAAGTTTTGCAGCAATGCGCGCGGGTCACTGTTTGAAGTGCTCGACCATCTGAACACAGCGCACGATGACGGGTTTATCAGCAGCGAGGGTCATGCGGATGCGCGCGTTCAGTTCAAGAACGCTGTTCGAATCTTGAATGGGTACATGAAATACCTCCAGCATGCCGGTCCGGATAGCGCAGTCGTTCGAGAAGAATCCGACTCGTGCGTCCTGCCGAACTTCGAATCAATCGCCCCTGTTGCTTTCGATCCCGCGTGCAATCACCAATAACCATTAACGAATAACCGCTAACGCTTATCTTCTCTTTCCCATGTCCATCCTCGTTGATTCGAACACGCGCATTCTCGTCCAGGGCATCACGGGCGACTTTGGGTCGCGCCACGCGAAGTTGTCGCTCGACTACGGTACGAAGGTGGTCGCGGGCGTGACGCCGGGCAAGGGCGGCCAGACGTTTGAACACGGTTCGTTCAAGGTGCCGATTTTCGACACGGTGAGTGACGCTGCCAAACAAACCGGCGCGACCGTGAGCGTGATCTTTGTTCCGCCGCCGTTTGCCGCGGATGGGATTCTGGAGGCCGTGGACGCGGGTCTCGCGCTGGTCGTTTGCATCACGGAAGGCATCCCGGTGAATGACATGGTGAAAGTGAAGGCGGCGATGCAAGGCAGCAAGACGCGCCTCATCGGCCCGAACTGTCCCGGCGTCGTCACCCCTGGCACCGGCAAGGACTCGCACGGCGGCTGCCGGATCGGGATTTCTCCGGGGTACATTCACAAACGCGGTAATGTGGGCGTCGTGAGCCGCAGCGGCACGCTCACCTACGAGGCGGTGTGGCAGCTGACGCGGCGAGGCTTTGGCCAGAGCACATGCGTCGGCATCGGTGGCGATCCCGTGAATGGCACGTCGCATCTCGACGCGCTGCAGATGTTCAACGACGACCCCGAGACCGAGGCAATCATCATGATCGGCGAAATCGGCGGCGACGCCGAGGAACGCGCGGCGGCGTGGGCGAAGGACCATTGCCAGAAACCCATCGCCGCGTTCATTGCCGGCGCCACGGCGCCGCCGGGGCGTCGAATGGGGCACGCCGGCGCGATCGTGAGCGGGGGCAAGGGCACCGCGCGGGGTAAGATCGACGCGCTGCATGAAGCCGGCATTGCGGTGGCGGACACGCCCGCCGTCATGGCGGAGACTTTGATCAAGCGCTGGAAGGGCTGAGCCCGCCCGGTGGGAAACTCGAAACTCGAAATTCGAAACTCGAAGAAAACTCGAAAATCAAAGAATCAAAACGACGAAAGTCGGCCTAATAAGAATCACGCGCCTTTGAAACTTAAGAGATGGAACTTTCTTCGAGCTTCGAGTTTTGAATTTTGAGCTTTTTGAATCTGCCATTCACGCACCACCAACCCTCGTTCCACCACTTATGTCCGCCATCGCAAAGGGCCTCGAAGGCATCGTCGCAAACTCCACCCGCATCTCGGACGTCAAGGGCGAGGAGGGCCAGCTGATTTATTGCGGCTATGATATCAACGAGCTCGCGGGGAAGGTGACTTTCTGCGAGACGATTTACCTGTTGTGGAACAACCGCCTGCCGAACCGCCAGGAGTTGGAAAAGTTTGAGTATGCGCTCCGGGCTGAGCGCGTGCTGCCGGAAGGTGTGGTCGACTTCATCCGTCGCGCGCCAAAGAACGCCAGCCCGATGGACGTCATTCGCACCGCCGTCTCGATGCTGGGGCTGTTCGATCCCCAAAAGCCGCGCGAGGACGAGAAGGCGGAAAATTACCGCCGCTGCGTGAGCCTGACCGCCAAGGTGCCGGTCATCGCCGCGTATTTTCATCGCGCCCGCCACGGCAAGGAACTCCCGGCGATCCGCAAGGATCTTACCGAGGCCGCGCATTTCCTTTACCTCCTCAACGGCACCACGGCGACGAAGGAGGCCACGGAAACGCTCGATCTCGCCTACGTGCTCCACGCCGACCACAGCATGAACGCGTCGACCTTCAGCGCGCGTGTCACGATCGCCACGCTCACCGACATTTATTCCGCCGTCACGGCGGCGATCGGCACGCTCAAGGGCCCGCTGCATGGGGGCGCAAACGAGGGCGTCATTCACATGCTTCAGGAAATCGGCCGCGAAGATCGCGTGATTCCGTGGCTCGAGGAACAGCTCGCCCAGAAGAAGAAGATCATGGGCATCGGCCACCGCG
>JANXRG010000025.1 GCA_025353105.1 Verrucomicrobiota bacterium | reverse complement strand
CCTACGCCCCGTTCGCAATCGCGCGCCGCGAAGACGGCACCCGCGTCGAGCTTGGTCGCGGAGCGATGGGCATCACGTACAAGGCCACGGACACGCAGCTTGGCCGGACGGTGGCTCTTAAGGTGATCAACGCGACGTATCTCGGCGATCCGATCGCGCGCCAGCGATTTCTCTCCGAAGCGCGCGCTGCGGCGCAGTTGCATCATTCGAACGTGGCGGGCGTGTACCAACTACGCGCCGACGGCGAGGACATTTTCTATGCGAGGGAATTCGTGGAAGGCGAAACAGTGGACGCGCACGTCCGGCGACGTGGCCCGCTGCCGTCGCGGCTCGCTCTGCGCATCATTCTGCAGGCCGCGCAGGGACTCGCCGCCGCGAACGAACGCGGCTTGATTCACCGCGACATCAAGCCGGCGAATTTGATGCTCGCGCGGGAGCCCGCGCCGGCGGGCGAGGGGATTGAGCACGAGGAAGAGGACGGGCTGCTCCTCAAGGTGATCGACTTCGGCCTGGCCAAGAGTGTAGGTGGAAACGACACCGGCGGCGGTCTGACCGGCGGCAGCGTGGTGGGCACGCCATACTACATGAGTCCGGAGCAAATCTCTCCGGAGATGGGATCCACGCTGGATTGCCGCAGCGACATCTACAGCCTCGGCGTCACACTCTGGTATTTGCTGGCGGGTCGCCCGCCATTTGAGGGTTCACAATTCCAGATTCTTAGCCAGCATTTGCAGAAGCGGCCGCCGCTTGAGGACCTGACCGGCGCGGGCGTGCCGTCGGAGATCGTGGCGGTGATTGGCTCAATGCTGGCAAAGGATCGCGAGGAGCGTCCCGCCAATCATTCGACGCTGATTTTGATGCTGAAGAAAATATTGCGGGCGGGCGGCGCTACGACGACGGCTCCGCATTCAGCTCGTTCGATGGATGCAGGAGGCCCGGATGCGACCATGGCCATGCCGGCGGTTGCGCGCGACAGAACAATTTCGTCGACGCAACCGTCGTCCGGTGCGGTGCGCGTCGACGAGGGATTTTGGGTCGCGGTCCTGCCTTTTAAGAACTCCGGCGGCGCGGAGATGGAGTCGTTCGCCGACGGCCTTGGCGAAGACCTCACGACCGGACTTTCGCGCTTTCGGTATCTGTCGATCGTGGCAAGGGCTTCGGCGACCCAGCTGAAGATTCAGGCCGGAGACGAGCACGCCCACGGCACCAGACCGAGCACGCGCTATGCGCTCGAAGGAAGCATCCGTCAGACCGGGTCCACCATCCGCGTGAGCGCCCAGCTGATCGACGTTGCGTCAGGTGCGCAGCTTTGGGCCGAGACCTACGACCGGAACCTGCAAGCTCCCGGCATCTTTGCGGTGCAGGACGATGTCGCCACCCGCATCGTCGCAACCGTCGCCGACAGCTACGGGGTGCTCGTGCATTCCATGCGGTCGGCGATGCGGCAGAAGGACGACGCCCATCTCACGCCCCTGGAGTGGCAGTTCCAGTATTTCGCCTATCGCGAACAGATCACTCCCTCGGCCTACGCGGAGCTCAGGAGCCGGCTGGAACGCGCGGTGGAGCGGGACGGCCGCCAGTCGGACCTCTGGGCGTGCCTCGCACAGATCTTCGTCGACGAATACGCGTTTGGCTTCGGGACCGACCCGGCCGCTCTCGATCGCGCCCTGGCCGCGGCCCGCCGCGCGGTCGAGCTCGACCGGGCGAACCAGTTTGCGCTCGTCGCGCTGGCGCAGACGCATTTCTTCCGCCAGGACCTCGCGGCATTTGGTCCCGCGGCCGAGCGCGCCATGGCCTTGAATCCGCTCAACACCGACGCGGTCGGGATCCTGGGATTGCAGATCGTGCACACGGGCGAGTTCGAGCGAGGTGCCGCGATCGTGCGGCGTGCGATGGAGCTCAACGCGAACCACGCGGGGTGGATGCATTTCGCTCCCCTCTGGGAGCACTTCCACAAGGAGGAATACGAGCAGGCGCTCGAGCGCGCGAACCGTGTGGACGTACCCGGTCTGTTCTGGCCCTATCTCGTGGTCGCCTCGGCCTGCGGACACCTCGGCCGGCGAGCCGAAGCCGCGGCCGCCGTCCGGGATCTCTTGGCGCTCGACCCCGAGTTTGCGGCGCACGCGCGCTCGAACGTCGGGACCTGGCACTTCGCGAGCGGTCTCATGGAACCCATTCTCGAAGGGCTGCGCAAGGCGGGGCTTGCGATTCCCGAGGCCGATGACTCGTCCGGCTCGCCGAAGCCGATCGGAACGGTCACGGCAAAAGCACTGCGGGCGGAGTCGGGCACGGACTCGGGGAAGGCCCGCGCCGACGAGGGTTTCTGGGTCGCCGTGCTTCCGTTCAAGTCCGGCGGCGCTGACGCCTCCCTCGCGGCCCTGGCCGACGGGCTCTCTCAGGAGATCGTGACCGGCCTGTCACGATTCTCTTATCTCAGGGTGATCGCGCGCAGCTCCTCCGCCGACGAACAGTCCGCGGGCAAGCTCGGCGCGCGGTACATCATGGAAGGGAGCTTGCGGCGGGCGGGGACCAAGCTGCGCCTCGCGGTGCAACTGGTGGACGCTGTTTCAGGCGCTCATCTCTGGGCCGAGAACTATGAGCGCATCTTCAGCCCGGAGGCGGTCTTCGAGCTCCAGGACGAGTTGGTTCCGCGGATCGTCTCGACCGTTGCCGACATGCACGGCGTTTTGCCGCGCAGTATGAGCGAAGTGGTGCGGCTGAAGTCTGCGGATCACATGAGCCCGTACGAAGCGCTGCTACGCAGCTTCGGGTACAACGAGCGGTTCACCCCGGAAGACCTTGCCGAAGTGCGGATCTGCCTGGAACGGGCCGTTCAGCAGTCCCCCGGAAACGCCGAGTGTTGGGCCATGTTGTCGTTGATGTACGCAAACGAGTACGGGCACTGGGACAATGCCGGGCCGGATTCTCTCGACCGGTCGCTGCGAGCCGCACGGAAGGCGGTCGAAGCGGCGCCGTTGCATTCGCTGCCCTATTACGCGCTGGCCCAGGCGCTCTTCTTCAAGCGAGAGATTCCAGCGTTCCGAGTTGCCGCGGAACGGGCCGTTTCGCTCAATCCAATGGATGGAGCCACCGCCGCGTTCATGGGTTTGCTCATTGCCTACGCCGGAGATTGGGAGCGCGGCTGCGCCCTATCGGAAAAAGGCTCGCAGCTGAATCCCAACCATCCTGGCTGGTACCGATACACCGCCTGGCACGATGCCTATCGCAAGAAGGACTATCGGAAGGCGCTCGACGTGGCTTTGCACCTCAACGCCCCGCAGAACTACTACACGCACGCGGTGTTGGCCATTTGCTATGCGCAGCTCGGCCAGATGGAAGAGGCGCGCAAGGCGCTCCGGAACATGCTCGCGCTGAAACCGAACTACGCCGAGGTCGCGCGGGAGTTGCATGGGAGGTGGATCGATCCGGATCTCGTGGAGCAACTGATGGATGGGCTCCGCAAGGCGGGTCTCGAGATTGCCCCGGAGGGGAGGGCCCCAGGGCCCGCGGCCGCGCTCGTCCGATCGTCCGCGATCGACTCGGGTGCCGCGGGCGCCGATGAGGGCTTCTGGGTCGCGGTGCTGCCCTTCAAGTCCAGCAACAATGCCGAGGTGACGGCCCTGGCCGAGGGGCTGACCGAGGACATCGTGACCGGCCTGTCGCGCTTTTCCTATCTCCGAGTGATCGCCCGGGGTTCGACGGCCGGGTATTCGAGCGAATCGGGCGACGTGCGGGCCATCGGCAAGGAACTGGGCGCGCGCTACGTGATGGAAGGCAGCCTGCGTCAGGTCGGGACCAAGCTGCGGCTCTCGGTTCAGCTCGTCGATACGTCGAGCGGCGCTCATCTTTGGGCTGAGAACTTCGAACGCACCTTGAGTCCCGAGACGCTCTTCGAGCTCCAGGACGATCTGGTTCCGCGCATCGTCTCGACGGTTGCCGACATGTACGGCGTTCTGGTCCGCAGCATGAGCGAGGCGCTCCGCGGCAAGGCCGATGAAGAGTTGAGCCCTCACGAAGCGGTGCTGAGCGCCTTTGGCTACATGGAACGAGTCACGTCGGAAGATCATGCGCGCGTGAGGCGGATTTTGGAACGGGCCGTCCGCATGGCGCCCAATCAGAGCGATGCCTGGGCCATGCTGGCGAACCTGTACTGGGAGGAGCATGCGCACGGATTGAACCCACAGCCCGACCCGCTGGGGCGTGCGCTTTTAGCCGCGCGGCGCGCCGTGGATGCGGCGCCCTCGAACAACCTTGCCCATTACGCCCTCGCGAGCACGCTGTTTTTCCGAAAGGACTTTCTGGCCTTTCGTTTGGCAGCGGAGCGGGCGATCGAGCTGAACCGCATGGATGCTTCCGTTGCGGCGTTCATCGGAAATCTGATCGCCTATGCCGGCGACTGGGAACGGGGCTGCGCGGTGGTGGAATCCGCCATGCAACTCAATCCCCGTCATCCGGGCTGGTACTGGTTTGCCAGCTTCAACGACGCGTATCGCCGGCGCGATTACCGCGGCGCCCTCGGTTTCGCCCTCAAGATCAACCAGCCGGGAAATTTTTATACGCACGCCGTGATTGCGGCGGCCTACGGACAGCTTGGCATGCGCGAAGAGGCCCGGAAGGCACTGCAAGAACTGCTTGCGATCCGGCCGGACTTCGCCAAAACGGCACGCGAAGAATTTGGGAGATGGTTTCACGATCTGGCATTCATCGAACACCAGCTCGACGGCCTCCGCAAGGCGGGACTGGAGATTGCTCCGGAGGAGGAATCCGCAAAGACCGAATCCGGCGCCGCCCGCGCCGACGAGGGATTCTGGGTCGCGGTGCTGCCATTCAAGTTCGCGGGCGCAAACGCAGAGCTCACGGCCCTGGCGGGGGGATTAACCGAAGACATCGTGACCGGCTTTTCGCGCTTCTCCTACCTTCGGGTCATCGCCCGCGGCTCGACCGCGAAATATTCCAGCGAGTCGGGCGACATCCGCGCCATCGGCAAGGAGCTCGGCGCTCGCTACGTGATGGAAGGCAGCTTGCGGCAGGCTGGGGCGAAACTGCGTCTGGCCGTGCAGGTCGTTGATGCGACATCAGGAGCCCATCTTTGGGCTGAGACCTACGAGCGCAACTTCAGCGCAGAAGCGGTTTTTGATTTGCAGGACGATCTGGTTCCACGGATTGTTTCGACGGTTGCGGATACGAATGGGGTTCTGCCCCGGAGCATGAGTGAGGCGGTGCGCAGCCGCCCTCCGGAGCAGTTGAGCCCTTACGAGGCGGTGCTGCGCAGCTTTGGTTACTTCGAGCGGGTCACGGCCGAGGATCTGGCCGCGGCGCGATCGGGTCTGGAATTGGCCGTGCAAAAGGCACCGGCCTACGCCGATGCCTGGGCCATGCTGGCGTTATTGGGTGCGCAAGACTACGGGCAGGGCTTCAATTATCAGGCTGATTCTCTTGCGCGCGCCTCAACCGCGGCGCGGCGAGCCGTCGACGTGGCGCCCGCCAATCATCTGGCTCATTTCGCTTTGGCCCAGGTGTTCTTTTTCCAAAAGGAATTTCAGAGTTTCCGCCATGCGGCGGACCGGGCCGTCGCACTCAATCCGATGGACGGAAACTCCATCGCTTTTCTCGGTGAGTTGCTGATCTATGCGGGCGAATTGGATCGCGGACTCGCGCTGGCGGAGCGTGCCAAGCAGCTCAATCCCAACCATCCCGGATGGTATTGGTATGCCGACACCTACAACGCCTACCGGCAGGGCGACGACCGCGGCGCGTTGAATTGCGTGCTTAAAGCCAATCTGCCGGGTCACTGGGGATCGCAGGCGATGATGGCCGCGGCCCATGGGCAGCTTGGGGAACTTGAACCGGCTGCGAAAGCCGTGCGCGAGCTGCTCAAACTTCGGCCGGACTTCGCCGCCACCGTTCGCCGGGAGATCGAGAAATGGTTTGAGCCCGAATACGCGACGCGGCTGATCGACGGCTTGCGCAAGGCGGGTGTCGACGCAGCGAATTAGGGGCTTCGGGTTATGGGTTATGGGTTACGGGTTAGGAGTTGTTCCTTGTTTGTGCACTTTCGCTTCGGAGCGCGTCCTCGTGCCACGCCTTCGCTTCATCGCGGCTTCGACGTCGTCGGGGAAATTGCGCGGTCGGACGCGGGTGCGTCAGGCCACGTGAGGACAGCCCTTGCCCAACACGTCCTCCAGGTCACGACTGACGCTGGCCAGCCCTCTTTTGACCTTAAGGATTGCCAGCATGATGCCCGTCTTGATGGTCCCGACCGGGACCCCCAGCCGCGCCGAGATGGCGCGCTGGCTGAGACCGTTGAACAGCGAGAGTTCGATCGCGGCACGTTGAGCAACCGGCAGACGTTCAAGCGCGTTTGAGACGAGGGTGCGATATTCCGCGGTGTCGACGTCGTGTTCCAACGACCCGGCCGGAAAACGGGGACGGATCATCGCTTCGGAGTGGTAGCCATCGCAAATCCGCCGATAGGAAACCTGCTTTCGAACGAGATCAATCGCGCGCCGACGGGACATCGTAATTAGCCAACCAAGCGGCTTGCCCCTCGATGGGAGGTATTGCAGGCTGCCTCCGTTCCACACCCCCACGAAAATGGCTTGCAGCAAGTCTTCCGCGTCGCACTCCGAATGGAGAATCTTCATCACAATCCCGTGGAGCAGGACGTGATGGCGACGGTAAAGTTCCTCGAAGGCCATCGAGTCCTGCCCTTGAATCTCCCTCATCAGTTCTTCATCGGAATGATCGGTCCAGCTTTGCCGGCACGGACCGACGATTGAAAAGTTTTTCATGTGATAATGGAATTTCTGAAGTTCACTAAAAAGCAGTCCCGGTCTTGCCGGGGGACAGGCGGCGCGGGACGGGCCCGTGGATCCTGGTCCTCAGGTTCGAGCTTTGTCCCGACATCCGCGGAGATTAGGCCGCGGACCGGCGGTTATCTATGAGGTGTTTACCCCATATGCAGATTCGACAATTGACCTGATAGTCGCGTTGGATTGATGACTGGGAATTACGGGATCATGCATCCCGATGCGTCCCGCTCAGTTCGCGATGCTCTCCCCCATGCGAACAATACTCAAACGGTTTTCACAACGATATGTGGTCGCGTTAGTCGACAAGGGAAAACGGTATTTCAGTCCTTCGATTTCCCGGCGGCTCAAACGTCTCAATCCATCGTTGGCCGGGCGGCAAGGAGTGCTCAGGAAGAAAGTCGACAAATTGACATCGCGCGAGATCGAGGTGCTGCAATTGATCGCGGAGGGCAAGGCCAACAAGCAGACGGCAGCGGAACTCGGCATCGGGATTAAGACCGTCGAGAAGCATCGCGAGCATTTGATGCACAAGCTCGACATCCACGACACAGCCGGCCTCACCCGCTATGCCGTCAGCGCGGGCATCATCGAAAGCAGTGTCCAGGTCACGATTCTCTGACTCGGATCGACCGGGCGGGAATCAGAGCCCTCTGCCGGTGCCCTGCCGCAAAACGGACGAGGGGTGAACACCCCATGGTCACAGCGCCGTCTCCCGCGCATGCTCGGCGCCATGAAAAGTACGGGCAGGAAAAAGCCACTCACATTCGGTGGACTGGTCATCGCGGCGCACCAACGGTGGGGCAAACGACATGCGAGGGCCCTTCTGCGATTTGCCGTTAACGCCCGGCTGGTCAAGTTCCATGGACCGTTCCGCGCCGTCATTTTCTGAGCGGGTTCAGGCGGCCTCAAGAATGGAAGCGCCCGGCATGTCCAAAAGCCCATCGGTTGGGGTGAACACCCCATGGACGTCGCACGATTTCCGGGTGATCCTTTCGCGTAATCAAACGCAGCCGACTCAACCACAGCGGAAATCCAGCCAGTGCGCAATCGCTGCTGGTGGGCCGGCGGAAATTATTTGGAAACTGAAAGGAACATTATGTTAGGAACTATTTTGGTCGTTTTGCTCGTTCTCTTTTTGCTGGGTGCGCTGCCCAACTGGTCGCACAGCCGGAACTGGGGCTACGGACCAAGCGGCGGACTTGGCGTCATTCTGATTATTCTGATTGTCCTGCTTGTGCTCGGTCGAATTTAAGGGTTCGGTCTTTTTGGGGCAGTCCTCCGAATGAGCCGGGAGCAGGGGTTCCTTGCGTCCGGCCCTGCCTGAATCTTTCCGAGCCCCCCAGCGCATGAAGGCCCTCGTCTATCACGGTCCCGGAAAGAAGTCGCTGGCAGACGCGCCCAAACCCGCGTTGCTGCTGCCGACCGACGCTTTGGTGCGAATCACAAAGACCACGATCTGCGGCACGGACCTTCACATTCTCAAGGGCGACGTGCCGACCGTCACCGAAGGCCGCATCCTCGGTCATGAAGGAACGGGCGTCATCGAGGAGGTTGGAACAGCCGTCGACCACTTTGGCGTGGGCGACCGAGTCTTGATCTCGTGTATTACCGCGTGCGGGAAGTGTGAGTACTGCCGGCGCAGCATGCCATCCCACTGCGAGCACGGCGGCTGGACTCTGGGCAACAAGATTGACGGGACACAGGCCGAATTCGTGCGGATTCCATTCGCCGACACTAGTCTTTATCCCATTCCAGAGGGCGTGGACGAAGAGGCGATGGTGATGCTCAGCGATATTCTGCCCACCGGCTTCGAGTGTGGTGTGCTCAACGGAAAGGTTCAGCCTGCCAGCACGGTCGCGATCGTCGGCGCCGGTCCGGTTGGGCTTGCCGCGTTGCTTACCGCCCAGTTCTACTCACCGGCGGAAATTATCATGGTCGATCTCGACGACCATCGCTTGTCGGTGGCGAAGCGCTTCGGCGCCACGGCGACGGTCAACAGCGGCGACGGAAAGGCCCGGCAGACGATCATGAAGCTGACGGGGGAGCGCGGAGTCGATACGGCGATCGAGGCCGTGGGAATTCCAGCCACTTTCGAGCTGTGCGAACAGATTGTCGCGGCGGGGGGCACGATCGCAAATATCGGCGTGCACGGAACAAAGGTGGATTTGCATCTGGAACAGTTGTGGGACCGAAACATCACGGTGACTACGCGCCTGGTCGACACGGTCAGCACGCCGCTGCTGATCAAGATCTTGCGGTTTCATAAGATCGACCCCAAGCTCCTGATTACGCATCGCTTCAAACTTGGCCAAATCCTCGAGGCCTATGAGACCTTTGCGCACGCTGCGGACACGCGGGCGCTCAAGGTGATCATTGAGACGTAGCGGCCATGGTGACGCCGTCATCCTCCCGACTTGCCCTTGATGGGCGAATTTAACCCAACGCGACCATGGGGTGAACACCCCATTGCGACCACAAAGTCGTGCCGCCCAACCTGATTTACGATGGCATCAAAAGATCCTGAAGAGACGGAGCGACAGCCATCACCGGACGGAGACGCAAGTCCATCCGCGGTTCGTGTTACCCATGCAGGCAGCGATCAAAGCGGGCAACCGCAACCTGTTGGGACGACTGAGACAGGAAAAGAGTTGGCGGCGGACTCGGTTGACGATGAGGCCAAAGGCGAGAAGGCGAACCGGATTCTGGAGAGTCGCGGGATGGACATCCGACACTCGGAGGCTCTGCTGCAAGCGGGGGCCTTGCAAAAGGCGATTTTTAACAGCGCCAACTTCTCGAGCATCGCCACCGACGCGAAGGGCGTGATCCAGATTTTCAATGTCGGCGCCGAGCGGATGCTGGGCTACGTGGCCGCTGACGTGCTAAACAAGATCACTCCGGCCGAGATCTCCGATCCGGAGGAAGTCATCGCGCGCGCGGAGGCGCTCAGCGTCGAACTCGGCACGCCGATAACGCCCGGCTTCGATGTTCTGGCCTTCAAGGCCTCGCGCGGCATTGAAGACATCTACGAGCTTACCTACATCCGCAAGGACGGCAGCCGGTTTCCCGCGGTGGTGTCCGTCACGGCGCTGCGCGACGCGCACGAGGCCATCATCGGCTATCTGTTGATCGGCACCGACAACACCGCGCGCAAGCAGGCGGAAGAGGCGCTGCTCAAGGCGGGGGCCCTGCAGAGCGCGATTTTCAACAGCGCCAATTTCTCGAGCATCGCGACCGACGCGAAAGGCGTCATCCAGATCTTCAACGTCGGCGCCGAGCGGATGCTGGGCTACGCGGCCGCCGACGTGATGAACAAGATCACGCCGGCCGACATTTCCGATCCG
>JANXRG010000005.1 GCA_025353105.1 Verrucomicrobiota bacterium | reverse complement strand
AAATCAGAATACGCGGCTCGTTTTTTCTTGGGAGGGGTACCCAAGCGGCCAACGGGAGCAGACTGTAAATCTGCCGGCTTACGCCTTCGTAGGTTCGAATCCTACCCCCTCCACCATTGAGGTCGTGGGCGGCGAACGGACGGGCAGAGTGATTATGTGTGATCGGGTACGGCCATTGGCGGGTGTAGTTCAATGGTAGAACCTCAGCCTTCCAAGCTGATGACGTGGGTTCGATTCCCACTACCCGCTCCAGCTGACGAGGGATCTGCCCACGTAGCTCAGTTGGTAGAGCACGTCCTTGGTAAGGACGAGGTCACCGGTTCGATCCCGGTTGTGGGCTCCACAGGTTCTGACGACCTGGGAAGCGAGACGTCAGGCAGATAAATCCCTATTTTGACAAAACCCCGGCGCTTCCTCACCGAAACCCGCGCCACCACCTCCTAGTTATGGCCAAGGCTCAATTCGAACGCAACAAACCGCACGTCAACGTTGGCACCATCGGCCACGTCGATCACGGCAAGACCACTCTCACGGCCGCGATCACCACCGTGCTGGCGAAAACCGGCAAGGCCCAAGCGATGGCGTACGACGCGATCGACGCGGCGCCCGAAGAAAAGGCGCGCGGCATCACGATCAACACCGCCCACGTGGAATACGAGAGCGACAAGCGCCACTACGCGCACGTCGACTGCCCCGGACACGCCGATTATGTGAAGAACATGATCACCGGCGCCGCGCAGATGGATGGTGCGATCCTCGTGGTCAGCGCCGCCGACGGCCCCATGCCCCAAACCCGTGAGCACATCCTGCTGGCCCGCCAGGTCGGCGTGCCCGCGATCGTCGTGTTCATGAACAAGGTCGACATGGTGGACGACAAGGATCTCCTCGACCTCGTCGAAATGGAAGTCCGTGAGCTCCTCACCAAGTACGAGTTTCCGGGCGAAACCACCCCGATCGTCAAGGGCAGCGCGCTTAAGGCGCTCGCCGGCGACCCCGAGGCCGAGAAGCAAATCCTCGAACTCATCAACGCCGTCGACGAATACATCCCGGTGCCTGAGCGTCCGATCGATCAGCCGTTCCTCATGCCGGTGGAAGACGTGTTCAACATCGAGGGTCGCGGCACGGTCGTGACCGGTCGGGTCGAACGCGGCATCCTGAAGAAGATGGAGGAAGTCGAAATCGTCGGCATCAAGCCCACCGTGAAGACGGTGGCGACCGACATCGAAATGTTTCGCAAGCTTCTCGACGAGGCGCGCGCCGGTGAAAACGTGGGCGTTCTGCTCCGCGGCGTGAAGAAGGACGACGTGGAGCGCGGTCAGGTCCTGGCGAAGCCGGGCACCAGCAAGCCGCACACGAAGTTCAAGGCCGAGGTGTACGTCCTCTCGAAGGAAGAGGGCGGCCGGCACACGCCGTTCTTCAGCAATTACCGCCCGCAGTTTTATTTCCGCACCACCGACGTGACCGGCAGCATCAAGCTTCCGGAAGGCGTCGAGATGGTCATGCCGGGCGATAACGTCTCGATCGAAGTCGAGCTTGGCATGGCCGTTGCGATGGAGAAGACCATGCGCTTCGCCATTCGGGAAGGTGGCCGCACCGTGGGTGCCGGCCGCGTTTCGGAAATCATCGCCTAATTCATTCGCCAAGGCGCCGGACGAAGCCATATTTTCGTCCGGCATCGTGGCCAATCCCTAGAAAAGGGCAGTAGCTCAATTGGTAGAGTTGCGGTCTCCAAAACCGTCGGTTGGGGGTTCGAGTCCCTCCTGCCCTGCCACGACACCCGTTCTTTTTTCCTCCGCGATGATTTCGAAGACAAAACTGTTCGCCAACGAAGTGAAGGCAGAGCTCGCCAAGGCCACCTGGCCGTGGGACGCGCAGGACAAGGGCTTCAAGAAGTACAAGGAGCTGACCGACTCCACGATCATCGTCATCGTCGCCATGCTCCTGCTCGGCGGGTTCGTCGCGTTTTGGGATCTGATTCTTTCCACGATCGTCTCGTTCCTCATCATCAAGTGATGGCGCAGTCGACCAACCCCCGATGAGCACGATGATCTCCCCCAAGGACCAGTGGTACGTGGTGCACGTGCTTTCCGGCCAGGAAAACAAGGTCCAGGAAAGCATCCGCCGCCGCGTCAAAAGCGAGGAGATGAGCGACGTGATTTTCGACGTGCTCATCCCGACCGAGCGCGTCTCGGAAATCAAGCGCGGCAAGCGCACGGAGACGACGCGCAAGCTGCTCCCCGGCTATCTGATTTTGAATATGCACCTGCTCGACGACGAAAATAAGCTCGTCGATCGCGCGTGGTATTTCATTAAGGAGACGCCCGGTGTCATTGGATTCGCGGGCCCGAAGGACAAGCCGGTGCCGATGCGCCCGGTGGAAGTCGAAAGCATTCTCGCGCAGATGCGTGACCGCGAAGACAAGGTGAAGCCGAAGCTGAGCTTCGAAGTCGGCGAGACCGTAAAGGTCGCGGACGGCCCCTTCCAGAACCAGAACGGCATCGTCGAGGAAATCGACCCGGAACGCGGCAAGCTGCGCGTGTCGGTGTCGATCTTTGGTCGCTCCACCCCGGTCGAGCTCGAGTACTGGCAGGTCGAGCGCGGTTAGGTCGTTAGCGGGCCGGATGCCCGTTTGTAGCTGGCCTCGCTGAGGTCGGCCGTTGCCAGAATCGCGTTTGCGGATCGGCGTTTAGATCGAGTAGGCTTGTCCGTGTGTTGCAACCCGTATCATGGGAACGCATGAGCAATGCCGTTGAGGCGGTGCGTCAGCGACTTCTTCGCACCGCAAAGGCGCTGCGTGAAGCCGGTGTTCCTTATGCCATCGTCGGCGGAAACGCCGTCGCCGCTTGGGTGTCACGTGTCGATGAAGCCGCCGTTCGAAACACCCGCGACGTCGACGTCCTGATTCGCCGGGCCGATCTTCCGGCTGCCATCGCGGCCATGGCGGCAGCCGGCTTCCAGCATCGGGAGGTAGCTTCGCTTGGACGCAAAGGCCATCTCGACGTCTTTCTTGACGCCTCGTCCGATAAAATCCGTGACGCGGTGCATGTGGTATTTGCGGCGGAGCCGGTCGAACTTGGAGCCCCGGCCGCCAGCGCCGATGTCGACGAAAGTGAATCCACCGCCGATTTCCGCCTGATTTCGCTTGAGGCGCTGGTCCGGATGAAGTTGACGGCCTTCCGGGACAAGGACCGCGTTCACCTGCGTGACCTGCTCTCCGTGGCCCTCATCGACGCCTCGTGGCCCGATCGTTTCGACGGAATCCTGCGTGATCGCCTACAGATGATTATCGACGATCCCGAGGGTTAATTGCGCGTTGGGCGCTCGCACGTGGATTGACGAATGACTTCGCCTCCGAACGAGAAGTCGTTTTCTGGCCTCGCTTCGGCCCGCTTTCAAGATGATAGCATTGCGAGCGAAGAAACCACGGCACGCAATGTCGATAGCTCCGCGGACGTAGCCTCGCACTTTTGTTTATTCATGGAGACAGCAAATGCCAATGATTTGCCAGAGCCCGGGTTCACGTAGACGACATACTCATAAAACTTCCCCGGGACGAAGAAGAGCTTCGCGGCGACGGCGTAAGTCGGATGTTCCACTCGCAAGTCGCGAAACTTTATGCCCGGAGACCCGCTCTGATAGCCGTCCATATCGGCTCGAAGATCCGCCGCGATGTTCTCGTCGGTCTTCCGAATGACGCGCACACGAATCAGCGCCGCCGCGTTACTAATCGACTCCTTGGGGCGCAGGAAAAACACATTTGCGGCAATCCGGTCGGCTTCCTCTGTCACTCCGAGCCAGCCGTCCGGCTCCTTGACGCCAAAGATGAACCCCTTGCCGTGCACGAGCAGGTTATTGAGGCGCGGCTCTTTTCCGCTCGCAGCCGGGGAAATGAGAACCGCGAGAAATGCGGCAAGTACCAGTGCTTTCACGCGATGAGTCCTTTTCTGTCGGCGAGACGTTCAGACTTGTCTAATCGGGATTCGAAATGTGTTCGATCCAAAAGATCAATCAGTCTCGCATGACGTAGGCGCCAGCGGATGAATTGTTGTCGTGGTCCCCGGGCCCCTGCCTCCCCCATCGATACACGTGCAAAATTCTTCGCCCGCCGCTTGCAAAGGTCAAAGCGCCGATTACCTTCCCGGCCCTCGAAATTTTATGGCCAAGGAAGTCGTCGCTCAAATCAAACTGCAGATCCCCGCTGGACAAGCCAACCCCGCGCCGCCCATCGGCCCGGCCCT
>JANXRG010000003.1 GCA_025353105.1 Verrucomicrobiota bacterium | reverse complement strand
TTCCGATTGCGCAGACTCTCGCCGGCGCATTCGTGGTGAACGGTCGACCGACCTTCGAATATGTCGCCGAAGTTTTCCGCAACCCGCTTTACGTCGAGGGACTGCGCAATTCGTTCCTGCTCGGGTTGTTCGGCACGCTGGCCGCGCTCGGCATCTCGATGCCGCTGGCCTGGCTCGCGGACCGCTACGATTTCCCGGGCAAGAAACTGTTCGGCGCGCTGGTGCTGGCGCCGATGATCCTGCCGCCGTTCGTCGGCGCGATTGGCATCAAGAAAATATTCGGACAGGCCGGCGCGCTCAACGCCGCGCTTTCGGATCTGGGATTGTTGCGCGAACCCATCGACTGGCTCGGGAACGGTCGGTTCTGGGGATGCGTGCTTTTGATCGGGCTCAATCTCTATCCCGTGCTTTATCTCAATCTCACGGCGGCGCTCGCGAACATTGACCCCGCCATGGAGGAGGCGGCGGAAAATCTCGGTTGCACAGGCCTGCGAAAATTCTACAAGATCACGCTGCCGCTCATTCTGCCCGGCCTGTTCGCCGGTGGCACCATCGTGTTCATCTGGGCGTTTACGGAACTCGGCGTACCGCTCATCTTCGAATTCGAACGCGTGACGTCGGTCCAGATTTTTTATGGCCTCAAGGACATCGGTGGCAGCCCGTTTCCGTACGCGCTCGTGGCGGTGATGCTGACCGCGACGGTGCTGCTCTATGCCCTCGGGCGCTTCACGCTCGGCCGGGGCGGGCACGCGATGATGCCCAAGGCCACCACCCAGGGCGGGCCGCGCCGGCTCGGCTTGGCCACCGGTCTCGCCTGCACCGCGGCTTTTGCGTTGGTGTCGTTTGTGGCATTGCTCCCGCACATCGGCGTCACGCTGTTCGCCTTCTCGCAGGACTGGTACGGCACGATCCTGCCGCAGTCATTTACCCTGGCAAACTTTCAGACGGCCCTCGGCCACAACCTCACCGTTCCCTCCATCGCGAACAGCCTGAAGTACGCCGGCCTCGCGACGGTCATCGACGTCTTCCTCGGTGTCGCGATCGCGTACATCATCGTGCGCACGCAATTGCCGGGCCGGAAGATTCTCGACACCGTGGCGATGCTGCCGCTCGCGGTGCCCGGACTCGTGCTCGCCTTCGGCTACCTCGCGATGACGCAGGAGGGCAAGACGTTTGCTTTCCTGAATCCCATCCGGAATCCACTGCCCTTGCTCGTCATCGCATACGCGGTGCGCCGGCTGCCTTACATGGTGCGCTCGGCGGTGGCGGGTTTCGAGCAGACCAGCGTGACGCTCGAGGAGGCGGCGCAGACCCTGGGCTGTCCGCCGCTGCGCACCCTGCGCCGCATCACCGTGCCGCTCATCGCCGCGAATCTGATCGCCGGTGGACTGCTGACGTTCTCCTTCGCCATGCTCGAGGTGAGCGACTCGCTCATCCTCGCGCAACGCCAGGCGGACTACCCGATCACGAAAGCGATCTTCGAGTTGTTCCAATTGCTCGGCGATGGTCGCGCGGTCGCGGCCGCGCTGGGCGTGTGGGCGATGGTCTTCCTGGGATTCACGATTCTGGTCGCGAGCCTCGTGCTCGGAAAACGCCTCGGGGTGCTATTCCGGGTGTGAGGCTGGGAGGCGCCTCCGGGCGCGTTCCACCAGACTCAATTCACCTCAAGCGTTTGCGTAAAGGCCGAACTTCCGGAATTTCGCGTAGCGCGCGTTGAGCAGCTTCTTCTTGGACATCGGGAGCAGTTCGCGGAGGTGCTTCAAGATCGCCTGCTTCAAATTTTCCGCGGCCGTCGCAGGATCGCGATGGGCGCCGCCGGGAGGCTCGGGCACGACGTCGTCCACCATGCCGAAGGCCTTCAGATCCGGCGAACTGAGTTTCAAGGCCGCCGCCGCCTCGGGCGCGAAGCTGCGGTGCTTCCAGAGGATCGCCGCGCAACCCTCGGGGCTGATGACCGAGTAATAGGCGTTCTCCAGGATCAAGACGCGGTCCGCCACGCCAATGCCCAGTGCGCCCCCGCTGCCGCCCTCGCCGATCACGCACGCAATCGTCGGCGTCTCGAGCATCATCATTTCGCGCAAGTTCACCGCGATGGCCTCGGCGATGTGCCGTTCCTCCGCGCCCACCCCGGGGTACGCTCCGGGCGTGTCGATCATCGTGATGACCGGGAGGCCAAATTTTTCCGCCAGCTTCATCAGGCGCAGCGCCTTGCGGTAGCCCTCCGGATTCGCGCTGCCGAAATTGCGCAGGATGTTCTCCTTGGTCTCGCGGCCTTTCTGGTGGCCGACCACCACACACGAATGGCCGCCAATGGTGGCGAATCCGCCCGGCATGGCGCGATCCTCGCCGTACAGACGATCGCCGCGCAGCTCGACAAAGTTTTCGAAGATGTTCGCGAGATAATCGAGTGCGTACGGCCGCGACGTGTGCCGGGCAATCTGCACGCGCTGCCATGGCGTGAGGTTCTCGAAGAGATCCTTCTTCATCTCCAAGATGCGGATCGAGATGCGTTTCACCTCGGGGTCGGCGTCGACCTCGTGCCCCTTCAAATGACGCTTCAGATCCTCCAGCTTCTTCTCGAGCTCGAGCACGGGCTTTTCGAATTCGAGCGGGGCGACAGTCATCGGGGGAAAAGGAACAAGGAGCAGGGAGGAAGGAGGAAATGGACCTGCCTCGCTGGATGATTCTGCACGCGTTAGCTCGCGGAAGCAATGCGGTCGATCGGCTGGCTTTCGACGGTCGACGGTCGACCGCCCTGCTCAGGGGAAAATGGTCACCGGCTGGCTGTTGCCGACGAGAGCGTGCAGTTCCTCCATGTCGCCTTCCGATAATCCGAGGCCGGTCGGGGGCTTGGCGGCGGCACCCGGGGTTCCGGCGGGCGTCTCGGCAAAGATGGTGTAGCCCGGCTGCGCCAGGATAATCCAGCGCGCACTGCCGGCGTATTCCTTGGTGCCGAACGTCACGCGCTTGCCGTCGCGAAACGCCGCCTTCTCCGCGATTCGGGTCTTCGTCTCGACCGGCTTGGTGCCGCCGGGCAGGCTGGCCGACACGATCGCGAATTGCTTGAAAAACTTCCCGTGTTGCAGCAGGACCACGCGTTTCTCGGCGAGGTAAATTTCCAGCGAGAATTCCGGCTGAAAAATCGCCAGGCGCTGGCCGGGCTGGATGATCGTGTTCACGAGATTATTCGAACGCATGATCAGTTCGCTACTCGACTTGAACTGCCGCGCGATCTTGTCGAGCGAATCCCCGGGCTTCACGACGTACTCGACCTTGTCGGGCGACGGTGCGGTGGATAGCGCCATGTCCGCATTCATCTCACCGAGCGCGGTGCGCGCCTCGTCGATGCGTGGTGAGTTCGGATAATTGGCGAGGATGGCCGCGAGCAATTCGCGCGCTTCGGCCGGTTTCTTGGCCTTGCGCAGCGCCTGCACCTTCGCCAGTTCGGGACCCGCGGGATCGGGCGGCGGCGTGGGTGGCAGTGCGGCGGCCCTCTGAGCGTCGATCTCCCGGGCGCTCGGCTGCGCGGGCAGGATCAGGTTGCGATACGCGAGATATCCGCCGCCGCCGAAGACGCCGAGACAGAGGACCACGAGAATGACGATCTTGGCGAACTTCATGTGGGGAAGATGTCTACAACCCGGCGCCGCGGCGGAAGTCCTCAAGGTTTCCGGGACCGGACGCCGCGACGAGATCCAGCGTGAACTTGAGCAGCCCGACTTCCCAACCATCCTCGACGCCGACCAGCACAGCCGAAAGCGGATCGCTGCCGTTGCTCACCTCGCGGCAGACGCGATCCCCGAGTGCCTCGATCGAACCGCTGACCAAATCCTCGACCAAGCGCGAACGCCGCACCTGGAAGCCGTAACGGAGCAGCGCGGCCTGCGGGGAATTCGGATCGCGCAGCCGGCGGAGCGCGTCGGCGAAGGCCTCCGCCTGCTCGCCAAAGCCTTCGAGCATGAGCCGCGCGGCGTTTTCAAGGGTGAAAATCGCGGGCTTCTCCGCCTCGATGGTGCCACGCCGGACCCGAATCCAATCCGGCCGATCCATGGTCTCGGTCAGCAGATGAAATTGAAACGTCGTGGCACCAAACGTCTGAATCTTGCGCCGCGGCGCGAGCAGGACCCGCGTGTTCTCCAGCGCAAATTCAAAATCATCCGTACGCATCGACGCCGCACCGTAGGAACGAACGCGATCCGCGCAAGCGCGAATCGGGTCAGCGCTTCGTGTAGGGCACGTTGTGTTCCTCGCACCAGCGCATCGCCGGCGGCACTCCGCGCTCGGCCGCCGCGCGGTAATAGGACCGCGCCTCCGCGATGTTTTTCGCCACGCCCAGCCCGCCCTCGTAGCACTGCGCCAGGAAAAACATGCTCAGGCCACTGTCGAGATCCGCGCCCTGCTTGAAGAGTTGCGCCGCCTTGACCGGATCGGGGCGCGCCATGCCGAGACCCTTCATGTAGTATACGCCCAGGTTGCCCATCGAGTTCGGATTTCCCAATTGCACGGCTCGGTCCATCAATTCAAAGGCTTTCCGCGTGTCGAGTTTCACACCCTCCCCGCGCTCGTAGGCGACCGCAAGCAGGTCGAGCGCGCGGGCATCGTTCGGCTCGAGCGCGAGCGCTTCGTTGAGCAACATCGCCGCTTGGAAAAAATCCCGCGCCACGCCGCCCTTGCCGTCGCGGTAGCATTCGGCCAGCAACACCTTGCCCTTGGCATCGCCCTTGTCGCTGGCCGCGCGATACCAACGCGATGCGTCCTCGGGCCGTTCCGGCAGCTTGGGGCCGCCCTTGAAGAGCAGGTTGCCCAGCGCCACCATCGACCGCGTGTTGCCCTTTTCCGCGGCCCGCTGGTAGTAGCTCGCGGACGCGGCGGCATCGACCGGCGACAATTGCTCCCCGAGAAAGACCAGCGCGGACTCGGAGCCAAGATTCGCCGCGCGCTCCAGCTGCCCTTTCACCTGCTGGAACCGCCGCGCTCGCGTCTCCGGCGTCTTGGCCGACTCGACAAGGTTGGCGATCACGGAATCGAGCCGGCTCAGGCCTTGATCCTGTTCCGGAAAATCCTCGGAGAGCTTCAAGTAGGCATTGAGCTGCTCGACCGGGTTGCTCGCCTCAGTCTTGCGCGCCTCTTCCAACGCGGCTTGGAATCGTTCGCGCCGCGATGGCTGCGACGCACCGGTGGGCGCCGCGGTCGGGGCGATCACGACCTGCGTGGGCGGTGCGGTCACGACCGGCGTGGGCGCGGCGGACGGCGCAACCGATGGCACCGAAGTCGCGACGGCCACCGCCGGCGTGGGCGTGGGCGAGACCGGCCCCGGACCCGGCTTGCCGCGGCCCAGGAAAAAATACGCGGCGCCACCGAGCACCAACACACCCACGCCGATGAGGATCGGGATGAGGGGCGGCTTGGACGCCGGCGAGCCGCCGCCAGGCGGAGTCAACGGCGTTACGCTTGGAGCTTTGACGGGCACGGTCGCGCGGGCCGACACCGTCGGCACACTGGTGCCCGCGCCCGATTTCAATGCTTCGGCAAACTGCACCGAAGTGCCAAATCCCCCTGGAGCCAGCGCACGGCGCAGCACGTTGTTGCCTTCCTCGTTCAAGCTGGGCAGCGGTGCGATGCGCACGGGACCGCCGGGCGTCGTTTGCGGTGGCGGCGATCCGCTCAAAAGCTCGAATGCGATCATCGCCAGTCGCCGCGGATAATCCGCCGTGCCGCCCGCACCCGTGCCGCCGGCACCCGCCGCCGGGACCATGGTCTGCTCGGGGAGGTAGGTGCTGGCCTCGTTCCCCGTCGCCACCGACACGGTCGATACTTTCGGCATGAAATCGGGCCATTCGGCGATCGGCGCCGTCAGAAAATCCGGGTGGGAGCCAACTTCGAAGTCAACCTGGAACCCCACCATCACTTGGTTAAGCGCTAACTCGAGCGAGTCGACATTCCCGGTCGCCGCGTGGTCCGCGGCCGCGGCGAGCGGTTCGAGCAGGCGCGCGACCTCGCCGGCAGGCAGGCGGCTCCGCCCGCGCAACAAATCGAGCAGCGTGAATCCGTTCACCCATTCCGAAACTAAAATCGCATGGCCCTCGGGCGTGCGCTCCAAAGAGTAAATGGCGATCAATCCCGGATGGGCGGCCGCTTGGGTGGCCGCCACCGCGCGCTCGATGCGCGCCTGCGCGTCAGGCGCCGCGAGCAGCGCGGGATGGATGACCTTGAGCGCGACCAGTCGATTGTGATCGAGGTCGAGAGCCTGAAACGTCCGGCCACTGGTGCTCTCGCCGCAATCGCGCAGCAGCCGGTAGCGGCGCGAAAGGACCACCCCCACCGTCGGCGCCGGCGCACTGCTCATCGTCGTCGGGGAGACGGTCGAGGTCGTGGTCGAGGGCGTCGCGGTCAGCGCTTGCGTCGCAAACGCGTCCCCGCTGGTCGCCGGCTTGCCGACCTTGGTGGCGAAACCATCGGAGGCGGCGACGGTCTTTTGGGCGGCCTCAATCTCCTTGCGCAATTCTGTGGCGTTTTGCTGGCGTTTGCCCGGTTCCTTCTCGAGCATGCGCCGGAGCAGCGTGACGACCTCGGGCGGCTGGCCGGCGAGCATTTCAAACGGCGGCGGCCGTTGCAGGTGGTCCCGCATGATGGCCGCGAGCGCGCCCGAAAAAGGCGGTTTGCCCGTCAGCATCCACCACAACGTGATGCCGAGGGAATAAATGTCCGAGCGGACATCGAGTTCGTGTTCCTCGAGCTGCTCCGGGCTGGCAAAATGGGGCGTACCGACGAATCCGGCGATGGTTACGGTCGCGTCGCCGACTTCTTTGACGGCCGACTTGGCGAGGCCGAAGTCGATGACCTTCACGAACGTGTCGCCCTCGTCATCGTTGGTGATGAGCATGAGGTTCGCGGGCTTGATGTCGCGGTGCACGAGGCCCTCGCGGTCGGCCGCCCGCAGCGCCTTGGCCACCTGCAGGGTGATTTCCAGCGCGTTGGCGGCGTTCAGCGGGCCGACGCGTTTGACGCGGTCCTCGACCGTTTCGCCCGCGATAAACTCCATCGCGTAGAAGTATGAATTGACGTCCTCGCCGAGGTGGAAGACGGCGGCGACGTTCGGGTGGCTCAGCCGCGCCGCCGCCCGCGCCTCCCGCACAAAGCGCTGGCGTGCAACCTCGCTGTTCAGGTAGGCGCCATTAATGACCTTCAGGGCCACGGTGCACCGCAGATTCGTGTCAAAAGCCTTGTACGTGATGCCCATCGCCCCGCGGCCGAGCTCGTAAAGCGAGCCGTCGTCGCGTCGCAAGACCTCGTAATGATGAAATTTTTCGATTTCGGCCATCGGGAGCGCGTCATTGTGTGCCACAAGTCCTCGCGAGAGAACAGGGCTTAGTTCATGCTAATATAAGATTTGCCGGGCCGGTTCACATTGTTTATATCGACAGGGTCTCTTCCCCATGGCCGCCAAACTCCGCATCCATACCGTTACCGGCGAAAAATTCGAGGTCCCGATCCAGAATACGGCGACCATCGGGCGCACGAGCGACAACACTGTGTGCCTTAACACGAGCGCGCACATCAGCCGGCAACACGCCATCATTCGCTGCCACAATGGCTACGAGTACCAGATCATGGACCTCGGGAGCCGCAACGGCACCTACGTCAACGATCAGCGCGTCGTCCTGCCCGTCACCCTCGTCAACGGTGCGAAAATTCGCATCGCAAACAACGAGATCCTTTTTGAACAAGAAGCCGAGCATGGCGGCGAGGATGCCATCGAGGCCACCCTCGCGGCCAGCACCGATCAGCACGCCCAGAGCGTCCGCCCCGCCGCCATCCTGGTGTGCGACATCCGCGGCTTCAGCACCCAGTCCGAGAAAATCCCCGCCGAAGGCCTCTCGCAGATTCTCGGCCAGTGGTTCCGCGAGGCCGGCAATACCGTCCAGGCCAGCGGCGGCATCATCGACAAGTTCATCGGCGACGCCATCCTCGCCTATTGGCAGCCCGGCACGATCACGCCCGGGGAAAGCACCCCCGACGGCCCCTCGCCGGAATGCAACGCCGCCTTTGAGGCCGGCCGCTCGATGCTCCGCATGGCGGCCAAGATGAAGTGGCCGAACGAAAACCAGTTCGAGGTCGGCGTGGCCCTCCACCACGGCAAGGTCAGCTTTAGCAATATCGGCCTCGTCGCCCAACGCGACGCGACGATCATCGGCGACGCCGTGAACACCGCCTTCCGGCTCGAGAGCATCATGAAGGAACTGAAGCAGAAGCTCCTGCTTTCCGAGCGCATCGTCGATCTGATGCCCGACCGCGAAATCTTCGTCGATCTGGGCGAGAAGGCCCTCAAGGGCAAGGCCCAGCTCGTCCGGGTGTTCGGCATGAAGCCGGACTTCGAGTTCTGAGCGCCGAGCCGGTCTAAAAAACTAAAACCGCAGGTGCTTCACGGTCAGGCCGTTGTTGATGAGCTCGCTGAGCGAATCCATCCCGATGCGGAGGTGCGCCTCCACAAATTTCGAGGTCACCAGTTCGTCGCTCGCCGCCGTCTTGACGCCCTCGGGCACCATTGGTTGATCGGATACGAGCAGCAGAGCGCCGGTCGGAATCTCGTTGTGGAATCCGGTGGTGAAAATCGTCGCCGTTTCCATGTCGACCGCCATGCAGCGCACCTTCGCCAGATATTTCTTGAACTTCTCGTCGTGCTCCCAGACGCGGCGGTTCGTCGTGTACACCGTGCCGGTCCAGTAATCACGCTGGTGATTGCGAATCGTCGTGGAAATCGCCTTCTGCAGAGAGAAGGCCGGCAGCGCGGGAACCTCCGGCGGAAAATAATCGTCGGACGTGCCCTCGCCGCGAATCGCCGCGATGGGGAGGATCAAATCGCCGAGCTTGTTCTTGCGCTTGAGACCGCCGCATTTGCCGAGGAAAAGCACGGCCTTCGGTTCGATTGCGCTGAGGAGATCCATCACCGTCGCCGCGCTCGCGCTCCCCATCCCGAAATTCAGGATCGAGATCCCGTCCGCGGTTGCGTTGGGAATCGGCCGGTCCACGCCCCGCACGGGTACGCCATGCCAGTCGGCAAACATCTTCACGTAATTTGTGAAGTTCGTCAGCAGCACGTATTTCGCGAAGCTGGAGGCGGGCGTGCCGGTGTAGCGCGGAAGCCAGTCGGAGACAATTTCGGCCTTGGTCTTCATTCCCGCGTTCACCCCCGCTCGCGGGCCTTCAAACCGAAGAACGACACCACATAGCCTGCGGCCGTCCAGGCGAGGAGCTTGAAGGCCGCCAGCCAGCCCCGCGCACCGGCATAAAATTGGTCGCCCGCCATCAACCGCTTGCCGGTCGCACGCTGGTTCAAAAAACTGACGTGATCAAAGCCGGGACGGTTGTTCGCGGCGCGCAACCCCGTCGGAAACTCCCGGTGGAAACAGCTAAGGTCCATGATGGTCTGAGCCGCGTAGCTGGGCGAGAACTGGGTGACAAAATAAGCGAGGGGCTTCATTTCGGGGGCCTTGACCACCAGCCCCGAGAAAAGAATCTGCGGAATGAGTGCGAGTGGCACGATCATGACCGCCTGCATCGTGGTCTTGCTCAACGCCGAGATGGCGAGGCCAATGCCGACCGCGGCCAGCGAGATCATGATCAGGGCTCCCGCCTGCCAGCTCGCGATGCCCATCAGGAACTCGCGGCCCTCATTGTTATTCGGCTGGATGGTGTGCACTAGCCAGTGGCCACCCTCCAGGACGAAAAGTAAAATGAGGCTCTGCACCGCAGTCAGCGAGCCGACGAGAAGGAATTTCGACAGCAGGTAGGAATTTCGTCCGAGTCCAACCATGCGCTCGCGCCGGTAGATGGCGATTTCCTTCACAATTTCCTGCGCCGAATTGCTGCAGCCGAACCACAACGCCGAGAGGTAGGCAAAAAATAAGTTGAGCGAGCTTTCGTTGGTGACCAAAGCGACCAGGACGCCGATCACCACGGGCTGGCCGAAGAGGATGAGAAAATTCTTGATGTCCGACGTCAGGATGGACCATTGGCGCCGCAGCAGGATGGGCAGCGCCGGCGACGACTTCGCCGGTGTAACGGCCGGAATCGAAAGCGCGCTGGAGGTGGTGGCCGTCGCCGGCATCGCCGCGGATCCCGTTTCCTCCAACGCCGCGCGCTCCGCCTTCACGCGTTCAAAATCTCGCTGCCAGTCGGTGGCGGGGCGCTCGGAAAGTCGATCGTAGAGCGCCGTAAGTTTCTGCACGCCGAAATGATCGCGCGTCTCCTGCGGTCCGCCCGAAAATACGAGCTTGCCCTCGGCGATGACAAAAAGTTTGTCCGCAAGGTAGACGTTTTCCATCAGGTGGGTGGTGCAGACGACGGTGCAACCACCGTCCGCGAGATGGCGCAGCAGTTCCATCATCTTGAACTCGGCCGCGGGATCGAGCCCACTGGTCGGCTCGTCGAGGAACAACACGCTGGGACGCCCGAGCAATTCCACGCCGACGCTCACGCGCTTGCGCTGGCCGCCCGAGAGCCGGCCGATCGGAATTTGCGCCCGCTCCTGCAAGCCAAGCTGGACGATCGTCTGATCGACGAGCTTCTCGATCTCGTGCTGCGGCGTGCCGGCCGGAAGGCGGAGTTGCGCGCTGTAGAGGAGCGCCGCCCGAACGGTCAACTCGGGATGGACAATATCGTCCTGCGGTACGTACCCGAGCATCGAGCGGAGTTGTTCATACTCGCGCACCAAATCCATGCCGTCGTACAAAACCGTGCCGCCCGTCGCGGGGCGCAGGCCCGTGATCGCGTCGAGGAGCGTGGACTTGCCGCTGCCAGAGGGACCGAGAATACAGACGAACTGTCCGCGCTCGATGCGGAGCGAAACGTGGTCGAGAATCGTGAGGGCTCCGACGCGCTTCGTCACCTCGCGGCCCTCGATCGTGACGCCCGCGCCGCCGCGCGTGCGCACGAGCTGCCGCCCATCGAAGCGGAAAAAAAACGGGCCGATCTGCAACTGGTCGCCGATGACAAGTTCGTGGCGCTCGAAACGGTGGCCGTTGACGAACGACCCGCCGCGGCTGCGCAGATCCGTGACGAGAAACCCGGTCGAACTGCGCTCGACGCTCGCGTGCTGACGCGAGACGCCGGCGTCGTTCATCGCCACTTCGCATTCGCTCGCGCGGCCGAAGACCACCTTGTCGCGCAGCGGAATCATCGACACTTCATGACCGCCCATCACGACCCGCGCGATCGAAACGCCCACCGGCGCTGATTCCGGACGCGCGGCCGGAGCGGGAGCCGGCATCGCGCCTTCGCCCCCGAATTGCAGCGCGACCGGTCCGACGTCGATGCGGTCGCCGGAGTGCAGCGGTGCCAGCGCGCCTTTCGGGAGCACGGCGCCGTTGAGTCGCGTCCCGCGACGGCTGCCGAGATCCTCGAGCTGCGCGTCTTGCCCATTCCAATGCAGCTTGCAGTGATAGCGCGAGATTTCCGGGTGATCGAGTTGGATGTCCGACTCCGCCAACCGGCCGATCAGCAGCGTGCCCGCTCGCAGCGCGATTTGACCCGCCGGCAGACCCGAAAGAATTGAAAGCCGGGGCGCGTCAGCCGGTGAAGGCGAGGAGGCGGGTGAAGCTGGATCGGGGGCAATGCCACTCATGCGAATGAACGCTAACGTAGCAGGCGCTGCACCCTCAAGACAAGATGCGCGGCACGCGGTGCCGGTGCCCCCAACCTGAAGATCACGGCATCACCGCCCAGACTTCAACCACGCGATTCTTTTGCAGTTGATCGCGACCTTCCCCAAACAGCGTGGAGCTTCCCATGGCCACTGAGTGCATCACATTCGAAAGCTTGAGCCGGTCGCGCATGGCGGTCACGGCGGCATTGGCGCGGGCCTGCGAAATTGTCTTGTTCAAGTCCGCGCCCCCGGTGGGATCCGCGTAGCCCAACACGACGAGCACAACGGTCGGGTCATCGACCAGCCGCTGTGCGGCCGGGGAACTCAAATCGGAGCGCAGCCGTTCGATATCCGTGGAACGCACCCGCGATTCCCCGGTATCAAAAAGTATCGTCGCCACCCGCCCCATCCCCGGCGTGCGCTCGACGCGGGCGTAAAGCTTGTCGCGATTCTCCGGCGAAAGATCAGGCATCTGATCCACGCGCTTGAGGACCTCCTGCTTAATCAACGCATTCTCCGGATTGCGCAGGTTGGTGTCGATGACCTCAGGCGGTACCGCCGGCGCGGGTGCGGCCGCCAGGGCGGCAAAGGCCCGCGGGGTCGGGGCGGTCGTTTCCTCGACGCGACGCGCGATCTCCGCAGCCACCGAGGGGGCAATCGTCGTTTCCGCCCTCGGCCTGGACGGCTTGGGGGCCGGCGCAACCGCCCCGTCATTGGATGGAAGACTCTGCACCACCGGCCCAGCCGCGACGCTGGTGGGCACGAGGTCGGGATCAACGGAGCGACTCGCCGTGGGCGGCAGCGTGGGCTGGGCGGAGACAACGCGAACGTCCCCCGGTGGCGGGGACGCGGGAAGCGTTTCTCGCACGGGGCCCACCGCGGGCGCCGCGGTCGGCGCCGGGCCGGCCTCGGCCGAGGCGGCCAGCGTGCGCGTGAAGGCGGAGCGTAAAAGCTGATTCAAGCCCCAAGCGATGAGAAATCCGAGGCCGATGACGACCAAGGCCACGAGGACAAGGGGCAGAACGCGAATCCGATGGGGCGTACCGGCGCCCGCATTCGCGAAGGTTTCGTTCGGATCGCGACCAGCTGGCACAGGAGAAAAATCTGGAGGGGCGGGACCGTCGACGAGCCCCGAGTGGTCGGGCTGCAGGGATTTGAACCCTGGACCTCCTCGTCCCGAACGAGGCGCTCTACCAAGCTGAGCCACAGCCCGATTTCTCGGAATGCCGACCGTACCTGTCCCAACGGATCGGGTCAAGGCGGATATCTCTTGCGGCGTGCAATTCTTAAACGGATGCGCGCGACTGGACGTGCGGCGACGAATCCGGTTGTGACCGCGCGCATCGTGCGATACATGACGCTGCGTGTCGGCGCCGTTTCGGGCACGCCTTGCATCGATCATGATCCGTTCTGTTTTTTCCATTCTCACTTGCAGCTCGTTGCTGGCCGTCGCTGGCTGTCAGACGGTGTCCTACGACGACCCGCCGCGGCTCCGTTTCAACGAGAACTACATGCAAATGCCGACCACGGTTCTGCCGAACGAGCCGGTCGCGCCGGTGAGTCCCACCGATGTCTATCGCCCGCCGGCGACGCCCGTCCCGCGCAGCTCGAGTTCTCAAACCACGCAACTGCCGTCCAGCGCTCCGACGCTCGCTCGGGAGATTCCCATCGGCACGCCGGTGGCCGGGAAGCCCGGTTTCGTCACCAGCCCCTACAAACCGACCGCGGGTTACGTCGACGTGCGCGGATTCTCCCCCGGCGAACAGGTGAAGTGTCCCTACTCAGGCAAAATTTTCCTTGTTCCCTGACGGCTTTGCATCCATCCCTAATGGCTACCGATTGCTATGACTCGTTTCCTACTCTTCCCCGCGGCGGTCGCCGTCGCGACGCTGGCCATTTCCGCCTGCAACACTACGCCGAAACCACCGCCGCGCGTCGTCCCGCAAGTCACGCCGGTGCCCATGCCGACGCCGACGCCGACGCCGAAGCCCATCACCGCGGCCCCGCCACCACCGGCGGTCAGGGACATTCAGGTCGCGAAGCCCGTGCCGGGGAAGCCGGGATTTGTCACGCTGCCGGGAAGCACCGGCTTGATCGACGTCCGGGGATTTTCGCCGGGCGAACAGGTTAAGGATCCGGCGACGGGCGCTTTGTTCCTGGTCCCGTAACGTTGGACGCCGTTCCGTTTCGCGAGACGGTCGCCATTATTGGCCCGGGCCTCATCGGAGGTTCCGTCGCACTGGCGTTGCACCGGAATTGTCCGGCCAGCCAACTGCGAATCGCCGGTTTTCACGCCGCGGAGATCGAGCGCGCCCGCGCGCTGCAACTCGCCGCGGTGATCACCGATGATCCGATCGATGCCGCCCGCGGGGCCGATCTCGTTGTCCTCTGCACGCCGCCCGACGTGATGCCCGCGATCGCGCAACGCATTGCACCCGAGCTCGCGGCCGGCGCGGTCGTTACCGATGTCGGCAGCGTGAAGCGATGGCTCGTCGCTGAATTAAATGCGATTTTCGGGTCGCGCTACGTTGGTGCGCATCCCATGGCAGGGTCGGAACGCGGCGGCCTCGAGGCTGCGCGGGCCGATCTGTTCGAGGGCGCGATCTGCTTTCAGATCCCCGGCGCCAACGCAGATAACAACGCGCGGGTCCGCGCCTTCTGGCAGTCACTGGGCTGCGAGGTCGCTGAATGCGCGGCCGCGGAACACGACGAAATCGTCGCGCGGGTCAGCCATCTGCCGCACGTCGTGGCGGCGGCGCTGCTCACGGGGGCCGAGCACCTGGCCGGCGATCCGCTCCGATTCAGCGGGCCGGGCCTGCGCGATACGACGCGGCTCGCCTCGGGCCCGGCCGAACTTTGGACCGGCATTCTCGCGCACAATCGCGACGCCGTCGGCCGCGCGCTGTGCGATTTGCGCCGCGAACTCGAACGGGTTGAGGCCCTGCTCGCCGCGGGCGATGATTCCGGGCTCAGGGCCTTCCTCGATCGCGCGGTCCACTTGCGCGATCGACTGCCACAGAAATCGCAAAAATCCGCCCATGATGCCGGTGGGACCGGCGATTTTCCCCGCCGCAAAAGCCCTTGAAATTTGTCGACTGATCCCCCACGCTCCCGCTCCCTTATGTCCCGGCTTCGTGTTCGTCGCGCTCCCCTGATCCAGGCGGAAATTCGCGTGCCCGGCGACAAGAGCATCTCGCACCGGGCCGTGATCCTGGCTTCGCTGAGCAACGGCACCTGCGTGCTGCGCGGTTTTTTGCCGGGCGCGGACTGCCTGTCGACCGTGAATGCGATGCGCGCCATGGGCATCCGCATCGAACAACCCGAGTCAACCACGCTAATCATCCACGGCAACCACCGCCGCCTCACCGCCCCGGCCGACGTGATCGACTGCGGCAACTCCGGCACGACCATGCGCCTGCTCGCGGGCGTCGTCGCCGGACAGGATTTTCGTTCCATCCTCACCGGGGACGATTCGCTCACCGCCCGACCGATGGGTCGCATTATCAAACCACTCATGCAGATGGGCGCAACGATCGTCTCGCAAGGCGTCAAAGAGGGCGCGCCACTCGTGGTCGGGGGACGATCGCCGCTTCAACCCATCACCTATTCTCTCCCCATGGCGAGCGCCCAGGTCAAAGGCTGCGTGCTGCTCGCGGGGCTCTTTGCCGAAGGGGCCACCTCCGTGATCGAGCCGGGCCAGAGCCGCGATCACACCGAGCGCCTGCTCGAGTATTTCCTCGTCCCGGTGGAGCGCGTCGTAACCGAGGAATCCGGCCAGCGCCAGATCCGACTTACGGTGCAAGGCGGCGCTATGCCAGAGTCGCGTGATTTCCAGATTCCGGGCGACATGTCGGGCGCGGCGTTCTGGCTCGCTGCAGCAGCCGCCCAACCGGGTTCGCACCTGCTGATCAAGGATGTCGGCCTGAACGACACGCGCACGGGTATCCTCGCCGTGCTGTTGCGCATGGGCGCGCGCGTTCGCGAAATCATCGAGAACATCGACCAGATGGAGCGGGTTGGCGCGGTCGAGATCGTGGGCGATCATCTCCGCGGAACGGTCGTGGAAGGCGCGGAAATACCCAACGTCATCGACGAAATTCCGATCCTCGCCGTGCTGGGGGCGCTCGCGGAGGGCGAGACGATCATTCGCGATGCGGCCGAACTGCGGGTGAAGGAGACCGATCGCCTCGCCGCGGTGGCCACGAATCTGCGGGCGATGGGCGTGCCGGTGGACGAGCGCCCCGATGGCTTGATCATCACGGGCGGGCAGCCGCTGAAAGGGGCGAAGTTGAAGAGTTTCGGCGACCACCGCATCGCGATGGCGTTCACCATCGCCGGCCTTTTTGCGAAGGGCGAAACGACGATCGAGGACACCGACTGCATTCTGACTTCGTATCCGGGATTCGAGGAAACGTTGCTCGAGGTGTTGAAATCATCGACCTCGGGCGCGGAAGCCACGAAAGTAATTTCGTCGCTGAAAAACTGACAGCGGCGCGACCCCCCGCATGTCCCACGTCGTCATCGCCATCGACGGCCCGGCCGCCTCCGGAAAGAGCAGCGTGGCCCGGGCGCTGGCGCATGCCTTTGGCTTTGCCTACGTGAACACCGGCGCGATGTACCGCGCCGCGACGTGGCTTGTCTTACAGAAAGGGGTCGACCCAGCCGACGCCAACGCCGTGGCGGCGACGATGGACGCCGCGCGCATCGAATGCGGGCTGGACGCCAGTCATGAGTCCGTCATCCGGCTCGACGGCGAGGATCCAGCACCGCATCTGCGCGATCCCGCCATCAACCAGCACGTGTCCGCGGTCTCGATGGTCCCTCGCGTGCGCGAGTTGCTCGTGGCCCGGCAGCGCGCGTACCATGAGCAGGGCAACGTCGTGATGGAAGGCCGCGACATTGGCTCCGCGGTGTTTCCACAGACCCCGTACAAATTCTACATTGACGCCTCGCCCGACGTGCGCGCGCAGCGGCGCTCGGCGCAGGGCGAAAGCGATTCAATCGCCGCGCGGGATTCGGTCGATTCCTCGCGCCGGAATTCGCCGCTGATGATCGCGGAGGACGCGCAGGTCATCGACAGTTCGCGCCTGACGATCGAGGGCGTCGTGGGAGAAATCATCGGCCGACTCAAGCTCAAGGATTTTCCGATGCCCGCCACCGCGCGGCTCACGCGGGCGTGACCCGGCGCAATCGCTACGGGCTGAGGAGAATTCGGGTCGGCCGCTCGGAGACACGAACCTCGGGGTTTTCGGCGGCGATTTTTGAACCCAGCATGAGCTTCACCTGGCCACTCGCGTCGGCGGTGAGCACTTTCTTTCCGCCGGCCGCCGCGATTTCCACCGTCGCCTTGCCGGCGCCGGGCGGTGGAAAAAAGAATACGACGCATTTCAGCGACGGCGCGACGAGCGAGAGCATGCCGGCCTGCGCCTTCACGGCCTTGTTGCCCTCGGCGAGCCCTTCCGCGATCCGAGCGTAGCGAAACGTAAGCGAGTCAGGAACCACGACGCCGAGACTCATGCCGAGCGCGAGCGTGCCCTTGGGCTGATTCGTCTCGATCGGCGGATTCTCCTTTCGCAATGCCTCCGTCCGCGGGAAATCCAGCACGTCGCCTTCCGGGCTCAAGCGGATCGGGATCGCGCCGGAACTGCTCCTGATGCTGAGTACGATGTCGGACGGCTTCACCGCCTTGTTCGACGAACCAAACTGCGCCAGCACGATCAGCTTCTTCCGGTCGATCGCATCGGTCTTCTGCCAAATCTCATCCAGTTTCGCGTAGGGGATCGTGGCCAGGTCGGCCGCGCCCGCCGGATGAACGCCGGGGAAGAGCAGCAGCGCCAGCAGGCCCGCACGAAGGAATGGTCGCATCAGCATGACCGGACTAGACCCGCGAAGACGCGCGGCAGCAAGGTCCGCCCGCGGATGAATGTTGCGTAATGCGTCCTTGCATTTCGGTATTTGGTGCCCAACGTCAGCGTTCCCCGCCCGGCCGGAATAGGGTCTGAGTTTCTTTCGCCGCATGAGCAAGGTCCACGTCTACAAACCCGCCTCCCGCGAACTCCCCGTGCCGATCGGCATGAACATCGCGCACTGGTTCACGCTGAATCTCTTCCGATTGATCGTGAAGTCCGGCTGCCAGTGGGATTGCGCTGGCAGCGAGAACATCCCGATGGACGGCGGCATCATCATCGCGATGAATCATCAGAGTTTTATCGATCCGCCGCTCGTCGCGCTCGCCTCGCCGCGCCAGGACATCGTTTACCTCGCCAAATCAGAGATCATGCAATGGCCCATCATCGGCCGGCTCTTCCCGGACTTGCATGTCATCCCCGTCGATCAACAAAACGCCGATCGCACCGCCCTGCGACACTTGATCAATATCGTCCGCACCGGCCATGTCGCGGTGATCTTCCCGGAAGGCGGCCGCACGCCGGACGGCGAAATCCAACCCGCGCAGCCCGGCATCGGCTTCGTCGTCGGCAAGACCCTCTGCCCCGTTGTCCCCATGCGAATCTGGGGCGCCTACGAGGCGTACCCGATGGGCGGTCGCCCGCGCCTGCATCCGATAACGGTGCGCGTCGGCCCGCCGCTGCGCTTCACGAAGGCCGACTTCGAGAGCGGCGACCGGGTCGACTACCAGCATTGCGCCAATCGCGTCCTCGACGCGATCAAGGCGCTGGAGCGGTAGGCCGATGGGGATTCGGCGTTCGGTACTTTCAAGCCGCACGCGTGCGCGTCAGCCCCGTGACGAGAAGCACCACGCCCCCGGCCGTGACGATCCAACCCACGATGGGTGGAATCGGGAAACGCTCTTTCGTGGTGGCCGTGGCATGGATTGGTCCGACGTCGACGACCGTCTTCTCCCGGTTGTAGGAGAAACCCTGATAGACGAGGAGAACGACGCCCACAATGATGAGGATGATGCCGGCGATGGTCAGGTTTTTCATGGGATGGCAGTCAAGCCTTTCGACGGACTAAACCAATGAGGGCCAGGACGAGGAAAATGACAAAGCAAATTTGAGCAATCCACGCTGCGGTACCCGCGATACCGGAGAAACCGAGGATGGCCGCGACCAGCGCGATTACGAGGAAGACGAGTGAGTAATGAAGCATAGGGCGAACGTCGGGTTGGTTTAAGGCGATGAGATCCGTCTAACTTTTATTTGGTGCCAATCAGGAAATTTAGAGCAATTTGACGTAAATGACCCTGCAAGCTTTGTTCCGTGACCTCGAGAATACATGTAAAACTAGAGGCACTAACGATTTACATCTCTGAAATGGCGTTTGTCACCCGGTTTTGAGCAAGGCCGGTCGGTCAAATTGCAACGTCCACACAGACCCACTCGTGCGAATTGCAACGAACCCCTTGTTCAACCCGTCCGAATTCCGCCCCTTTGCCAGCATGGCTGCAACCAAGAAATATATCCAGCAGGCGTTCGTGGTCACGTGGCTGGTTCTCACGGTCGGAAGCCTGCTCCTTCGAGCTTATACGTGGCGGGACCTGACCCGCGCCATCAATGCCACGGAGCAGGCAGGGAATACGCGGGACGCTCTGCAGAACGTGTTTTCCTTGCTGCAGGATGCGGAGACCGGCGCGCGGGGCTACATAATCACAGCCAATGCTGAATATTTGGAGCCCTATGAAAACGCGGAGCAGAAGTTGCCCAGCGCGTTTGAAATCCTGACGCAAATGGTTTTCCAAAACCAGGAAATGCAGAAAGACTTGATCGAATTGAGGGCGTTGGCTGAGGTGCGGATGAATCTTCTTCGTTCGTCCATTGAAGATCGAAAAAAACGCGGACTCGCGGGAATCTCGACCCCGGCCCGTGGCTTGGAAGGGAAGAAGACGATGGACAAGATCCGGGCCGTGGTGGTGCGGATGCAGGGGCAGCAGGAGAGCATTTTCTCCGTGCAAGGCGCCGAACGGCGTTCGCAAATGCGCAAGGCCGAGACGACGACGATTGTCGCAGGCTCCATCGGAATCGGCGCGGGCGTCCTGGCACTCTATTTTTCCTATGTGGCGCGACGACAGACGGAGAAGGAGTCTCAACTTCTCATTGAAAAGGAACGTGTCGAGGTTGCCGGCCGGGAGAAAAGCGCCTTCCTCGCCAACATGAGCCACGAGATTCGCACGCCCATGAATGCCATTCTCGGATTCAGCGACCTGCTCGACCGGGAGGGTCTCTCGGATGAGCAGCGGGGTTTTGTTCACCACATTCGCGGCGCTGGCCAATCGCTCATCCAACTCATTAACGACATCCTCGACCTCTCGAAAGTGGAGGCCGGCATGCTGGAGCTTCATCTCGAGCCGACCGACGTCCGCGAGGTGTGTGAGTTCGTCCGCACGGTGGTCGCCCAAAGCGCGGCGCGCAAAGGACTGAAGCTCGAGGTCGACGTCGCATCCGCCCTGCCCACCGCCCTTTTGATCGACCGCGGCAGGCTCCGGCAAATCCTCGTGAACCTGGTTGGCAATGCGGTGAAATTCACCGATCACGGCTTCGTGAGACTGGCTGCCACGTGGGAAAGCAACCTGAGTGACCGCAGCCGCCTGCATTTGATCTTCGAAGTGTCCGATTCCGGGGTCGGCATTCCGAGCCAGCGCCGGGCCCAAGTATTCGAGCCCTTTGTGCAGGCCGATCCCAAGCGCGACGCCGAACGTCAGGGCAGTGGTCTCGGCCTGACGATCGTGAACCGGTTGACCGCTGCCCTGGGTGGCACCGTCGGATTGGAAAGCACCGTCGGGTCCGGCACCATGTTCCGCCTCCATTTTCCCGACATCGAAATCTCCGCGAAAATTCCGGTGAGCGATCTGGCCCCAGACGACAAGTCCGTGAATTTCGACGACTTCCGTCCCTCGCGAGTGTTGGTGGTCGACGACAACGCGACGAATCGCGACCTCCTAGCCGGCATGTTTGCTAAAACGCGCCATACGCTGCTCTTCGCGCAGGATGGCCGCGAAGCCGTCGAGGTGTCGACCCGGGAAAAACCGGACGTCGTGTTCATGGACATCCGCATGCCGACGATGGATGGTCGGGAGGCGCTCGTGGAAATTCGTAAACACCCTGGCATGGAGATTCTGCCGGTCATCGCCGTGACGGCGTCGAGCCTTCTTGATCAGGAGACCGAAATGCGTTGCGCGTTTAGCGGATACATTCGCAAGCCGTATGGTCGCCGCCAGATTTATGACGAAATGGTTCACTTCATCCCAAAGGCCATAACCTCCGACGCCACCAGCGATGCGATGCCTGGTCATCCGGCCTCGGTGGAAACGGCACCGGCGCCCTTTGCCGCCGGGGACGCCCCGCGCATGCGGGCAGCGTTGCAAAGATTACTCAGGGATCGCTGGCCGAATGTCCGGGGCAGCCTCGCCATCGGCGAGACCACGGCGTTTGCGGAAGAAATCAGCGCGATCGCGTCGGGCCATCCCATCCTGGAGGAATACAGCCGCGACCTCGAGCGGTACGCGCGTACGTTCCGGCTCATCGAGCTCGAGCGCCAGTTGGAGGACTTTCCGAAACTGGTCGAAGCGACGACCCAATCCATTTCGTGATGCCCACTTCTCCCTCCAGCTTCCAGCGCAACCGCAAGCCGACCATTCTCGTCGTCGATGATCAGGAGCGAAACGTCCAGCTCGTCGGGACGCTGCTCCAGTTGTTCAATTACGAGATCGTTCCCGCCACCAGTGGTGAACAAGCGCTCAAGCGGATCGCGGCGCGCGTGCCGGATCTGATCCTGCTCGACGTGTTGATGCCCGGCATGAGCGGGCTCGAGGCCTGCCGGCAGATCAAGGCGACGCCCGGCTGTGAAGACATCCCGATCATTTTTCTCTCCGCCGCCGACGACAAGAATCTCGTGGTCGAGGGGCTCGAGAGCGGCGGCGTCGATTATGTGGCCAAGCCCTTCAACAAGGCAGAGCTGCTTTCGCGGGTCAACACCCACATCGCGCTCAAGGAAACGCGCGACCAGCTAAAACTTCTCGCCGCCGACAAGGATGAACTGCTCGGCATGCTGGCTCATGATCTGAAGAACCATCTCAGCGGCATGCAACTGAGCGCGCAATTGCTTCGCGATCGCGCGACCGCGGTTCTCGACGACAAGTCGCGGCAGCTCGTCGAGAACATGGCCGACTCCACGACGAAGCTGCTTTCTTTCGTGAAGGAACTCCTCGCGAATTCCTCCGTCGAACACGCGTTGATGACCCAGCCGCAGCGCATCAACCTCGTGGATCACGCAACGATGGCCGTGCGCCGATACCGGGAGGCCGCGGCCCAAAAGCAGATTCTCATCAACCTTCACGAGCCCGGCCGCGAGGTCGAAGCTTCCGCGGATCCCGAGGGCTTGGGCCGGATTCTCGACAACCTGATTTCGAATGCGGTCAAGTTCTCGCCCCCGGGCGAGCGCGTGACGGTGACCGTGGAGGCCAATGACGACGAGGGAACCACCTTCGTCGAGATCCGCGACGGCGGACCCGGGATTCCCCAGGCAGATCGGGAAAAGTTATTCCGACGGTATGCGCGGTTGACCGCCCGGCCCACCGCCGGCGAACCGTCCACCGGGTTGGGGCTGAGCATCGCCAAGCGCCTGGCCGAAATGATGAAAGGGGACCTGGTGTGCGAACCTCCGGGGGCGGGAGGCGCGGTTTTCCGCCTGCGTTTGCCCGCCGGCACGCAGAAATAGTCATCATGGATTTCCTCGTAATCGATGACGAAAAGATCATGCGTGATGCGGCCTGCACGCTGGTCGACGATGAAGGTCACTACGCGGATCCCGCGCCCGACGGTCCGTCCGCTCTGCAACGCCTCAAAGAAGAACGCTACGACGGCATCCTGCTCGATCTGAACTTGCGCGGCGAAAACGGACTCGACCTGCTGGCCACCATCACGAAGGAGCGGCCCGCCATCCCGGTTGTCATGGTCACCGCGCAGGGCGGAATTGATTCCGCGGTCGAGGCCATGCGCCGCGGCGCGATCGATTTTCTCGAGAAGCCATTCACGCGGCAACAATTCCTGACGGTGCTGGCGCGCGTGCAGCGCTTTCGCCAGCTCGGACAAAAAATCGAGGGGCTCGAAACTCGCGTTCGCGAAGTGCGCGCCGAGATGCCGGAGATGGTCTTCGCGTTCGAAACGCCCGTTATGCGCGAGTTGATGGACCTGCTTTTTCGCGCGGCGGATTCGACCGCATCGATCCTGCTTCTCGGCGAAAGTGGCACCGGCAAAAGCGTCGCGGCGCGCAGCGTCCATGAGCGAAGCGGCCTCTCCGACCGGCCATTCGTGACCGTAAGTTGTCCGAGCCTCTCGGGCGAACTGCTGCAAAGCGAACTCTTCGGCCACGCCCGCGGAGCCTTCACCGGGGCCGTGCGCGACCACTGGGGGAAGGTGAAGGCGGCGGAAGGCGGCACGCTGTTCCTCGACGAAATCGCCGACATCGCGCCGGAGGTTCAAGCCAAGTTGCTGCGGCTGCTGCAGGAAGGGGAATACGAACGACTCGGCGAGACCGCCACCCGCACGGCCAATGTACGCGTCATCGCGGCGACGAATCACGATCTGAAGCACGAGGTCGCACAGGGTGTCTTCCGCGAGGATCTATACTACCGACTGGCCGTGATCAGCGTCGAGATGCCGCCGCTGCGCCAGCGCCCGCTCGATATCCTGCGCCTGGCCGAACACTACCTGCAGCACTTTGCCAAGCGGACGAAGCGCTCCAAGCAGTACTCGCCCGAGGCGCGCGCGTCGATTTGCGCCCACTCGTGGCCCGGAAATTTGCGCGAGCTGCGCAACGTCGTCGAGCGCGCCGTCATTCTTTCCCGTGACGAAATGATCACGCCGCTTGATCTGCCGCCAGAACTCAAGGGCGCCGACGGCGACAGGCCGGCGCCCGCCGGCGTCGGCGCGCTGGTCTCACTCGATGCTCTCGAACGCGAGCACATCCGTCTCGTGGTGGAACGAACGACGAACATGTCCGAGGCGGCCGGGATTCTCGGGATCGACGCGGCGACGCTTTACCGAAAGCGCAAACGGTTCGGCTTCGATTGATTTGTCCGGTGGCGACCCCCGACCGGAATTTCCGCGATTCGATAGGCGCATCCCGCCCTCTGGATGCGAATCTAGTGCGTTCAGCATCAACTACTCCAAGAAACCCACTCTCATGAAAATTTCGCGTCTCTTTTCTCTTCTCGCCATCACCTTCGCGCTCGCTTCCGTCGGCTGCTCCGCCAGCGGCCGGATTAACGTCAAAAATGATTCCGCGTCGAAGGTCTCCTCGGATGTGCAGGTTGCCTACATCACCCGGGCGGCGAATCCCCGCTGATTCAAACTTCTCTCCAAAATGGCCGCCCCGATGCGTCGGGGCGGCTTTTTTTGACGCCGCGCGAAAAAAATTTGAATACGAAAACGCGGTCGATACACCCGACCGGCGCCCGCGCTTCGAAAGGTCGTTGATATGGAACGGTTCAGCTCTCCCGAAAGCCTTGCTCCCTCCGCGGGAGCCGACCGAGGAACACGCCCGGCCGCAGGATGCCCTTCCATCCCCGCTCTCCAACGGCTTCGCGTCATGAAAATATGATAACACCGTCCATCGGCTCTGCATTGTGGGCGCGCCGGGATTACTGGCCGCCCCCGACGACGGGGATTCCTCGGACATTCCCGGTCATGCCCAACACCTCTTCCATCGAAGCCCTCGCCCGAAAGCTGGCACGGATTCAAGGATACGAGGACATCGGGCTGCTCGAAGACGCAGTCCGCAACATGAGCGAGCTGCCGATCGCTTTGCGGGACCTCCCATACCTGGCTCTGCGACGGGCCAAACTGATAGAACGGCTGGGCCGGTTTGAGGAGGCGCTGGAAATATACGAACGGATTGAGTGCTGCGTGCTGGCCGATCTCGGCCGCGTGCGCTGCCTCGCGCAATTGATGAAATCGAACGAGGCGTGCCAGCTGATGGCAACCATCTCGTTCGACGCGGGGCTGGTCAAAGAGTTCGTTGAAACGCGCGATCTGCTGAGCTGAACTCTCGGTGAGCTTGCAGCCGTGCAATGTGCACGATTGCTGGTGCATTCCATTGCGAATTGCACGCATATTTACCGCTTTAATCGGGCAATCCACTCCCTCTCCAGAAGGAAAGTCGAACGGCATCGAGAACGCTATGAGAGTTGGAATGACCCAAACAACTTCATGCCCGTCTGAATCGTCCACGTTGCCCGGTATGTCCGCGTCGCATGAGTCCTCCGACGAATTGCTGATGCGGGCCGTCCAAGGTCGCAACGGGACCGCTCTCGAATTTTTATATCGGCGGCACTCTTCGCTTCTGCGGGCGGTCATCTTTCGCGCGGTGCATCAGGATGCCGACGCGGACGACGTCCTGCAGGAGGTCTTCATCGAGATTTGGAATCGGGCGGACAGCTTTGCGCCCGAGAAGGGCCGCGCGCTTGGATGGATGATCACGCTGGCCCGTCGCCGGGCCATTGATCGCATCCGGCGAAATCAGGCGTACCAGCGCTCAAGCGATCGAGCCGAGCTGGAACTCGCCACGACGGTGGAAACGCGACCGCGCAATCGAGCGGAAGAAGAGTTGAATTCCGCCGAAACGCGCGAGGTCATCGCGGAAATCCTCAACCGGCTGCCGGAGAACCAGCGCCAGGCCGTTGAGCTCGCGTTCTTTCGCGGCCTGAGTCAACGCCAGATTGCCGCCGAGACCGGCATCCCGGTGGGCACGATCAAGACCCGCTTGCAACTCGCGCTGGCGAAGATCGAGCGGGCCTTGAAGGGCGTCTCGCGTGAATTCGTGTCTGAATACACGACATCGGCCGCGGCGTAACCGGAATGCGGAAGCCGGAATTGGGAATGCCGAACTACCGATCACTGACTACGGCCTATTGACCTCACGTCATTCACACTTCCAATTTCCGAATTCGACATTCTGGCAGAGGTGGCTATGGTTCTGATCCCCAGAAAATAACGGGGGCGCACTGGTTTCGACTCTTGGTCGGAGGTGCAGGTGGCAGGTCGAGGACGATCCGTTGGCCTCGTAAAAAATCGGGTCAAAAATCAAACGCCAATACTGACCTGGCTCTTGCGGCTTAATTGACCGTGACGTTTCCCGTTTGACGCCTGCTGAGGCGGGGAGCGACGACAGCAGGCTGGCTTCCGGCCGGAGTACGCGCGGCGGGGAGCGAGACAGACCACATGCGTGCTCGGTCTTGCGAATCGTGCCGGTGCGAGTCGCAGGAGCTAAAGCAAGCACCTGGCTATACCTGTAGAAGCTTGCACTGAACATCTCGAGGACAGGGGTTCGACTCCCCTCGCCTCCACTTTCTTTCTCCACCGCGTTCGGGTGGAGGTTTCCCGGCTACAGCGAACGAAACGTCACTCCGCCGTGCGCGCTTAGGGCGAAAACACGCTGGGCAGGAACGAACCCGAAACGCTTTTGTAGGCCTTTGCCAATTTGCCCGCGGCAAACAAAAAACCCTTCGATATTCCGCCATCGCACTCCTTGAGAAATTCGATTGCATCTTCAGCGTCCTTGCCGCGCAATCCGACTTTCGCAAACGCTGCAACCGGATCCATCACAAATCGAATTTCAAAAAAATACCTCAACCTTGACTTCTTGTTGATGGGACTCGGAGTTGGACTGATCCCGAATCTCCACTCGGTTTTTCCAGTCAGCTTCCCCGACTCTATGAGTTCGGCGAGCTCCTCCAGCCCGAATCCAAAACCGAGAGGCTTAGTCCCGTGCTTCTTACAATACCGCAAAAATTTTGGAACCCTAATTTTGAACAGCTTATCGCTTGCGAGCGCCTTGGCCAACGAATGAACTTTGCCCTTGGGAATATTCAACTCACGATGTAGCTCGAAGAGGTCGATCGCTTTGTCAAAAATGACGCTCGAGTATATAATCTGAACGTCGCTGATGAAGCGCTTGTCCCAAGTGGCAGTGCCCATAAGAAGAGTAATTAGGGTGGTGTTTTGGCGGGACGCAGCGCGTCCCAAGCGGGTGACAGGTTGAACATTGAATCGTAATAGATCGAGGGGTTTTTTCGCACCCGCGCCACAATTTGCCGAGCCTCATCCAGCCGGTTTGTCCGCAGGCAGACCAGGGCCAGGCCCGTCTGAAAAAACGGACCATCCATGGCGTCCGCCTTAACCGGGACGATTTCCGTGACGATCGTCGCCTGGCGACCCGCTTCTCTGGCGTCTTCGCCCGTTCCGGCAAGCGCAGCCGCGTACGCCATTCGAATCCTCGTATCGTTCGGACGGGCCGCGACCAGTGGCGCCAATTCGCGACAGGCGCGCTTCCAGATTGCGCGGGCCTCGAGGGATCTAGCGGCTTGGGTCAGGATCTCCGCCTCCAGACCATCCCTCGTGACGTATTCAGCCTGACCTTCGAAGAGTTGAAATTTGCTGTTTCGAAGCTCTGTCAAAGCCTCGTCAAATTTCCGTTCGAACAGCAACAGCTGAATTTTGTCGCGCACGTAAAGATCTCGAGTCGGCACCGTCGCCGGACGCGTTGCAAAATCGTCCCGCATTGGCTCGAGGTCGTTCTTCCACGCCAGGAAGAGGTTTCCCTTGAGCACTTTCAGCGGCAGAGAATTCGGCATCCGGCTCAACGCGCTTTCGAGGATCCGCCACGAGTCCTGGTATCGACGCATAAACGCGTAGGTGTTCGCCGCTTGGTATTGCTTCTTATCGTCATACGGATTCAACTCCGCCAGACGCTCAAATCTCTCCGCCGCCTCCGCCCATTTCCCCTCGCGGCGCTGCATAGCCGCCAACTCATAGTGCGCTTCCGCATCGCTTGGTCTTGCCTCCAACGCCAGCTGGAAATGCGGCAGCGCTCGGACGTAGTCTCGAAGTCCCCGGCTAAAATACATCGCCATGGCCAACTGGCCTTCCGGCAGGGAAGGCTGAAGACGCAAAGCCATTTCCCCTGATTTCAGGGCCAGAGCGAGTCGCTCTGGCGAATGCTCACCCCAATCGTAGACGGTCGTGTGTAACATGGACAGCCAGGCGTGGGCCAACGCGAAGTTCGGGTCCGCTTCGACCGCCGAACTCAATGCCGTCTCAGCCGAATCCAAGTTTCGCCGGTCGCTAAAATCCGCGTACAGGCCGCGGGCCCTCATATACAATGGGTAAGCCGTCGCGTTCGCAATCACCGGGCGCGCCAGCTCCGTTCGCTCCGCGGGAGTGAGATTCGACCGCGATGAGCTCGCGATCGCCCTGGCAATCTGACCTTGGATCGCGAAGATATCCGTCAGTTCCTCGTCGTACGATTCCGTCCAGATGCTCTGCTCGGTTTCGGGATCGATTAAACGCGCCACCACCTGCACTCGGTTTCCGGAACGCTTGACCGTGCCCGTAAGAACCGCTTCGACGCCAAGCTCGCGGGCGACCTCGCGCTGTTTGCGACCGCCTTCGTCCTGGAACCGCTGGACGGCCGTGCGCGAAATCACACGCAGGTCGCGGATTTTCGTCAAAGAGACGAGTACCTCCTCATACATGCCAGCCGCAAAATACTCGCTGTCCTTGTCGGAGCTGAGGTTCGTGAACGGCAGCACGGCGACCGAGCCTTTCATGCTGCCCAAGGTCGGTAAAGGAATAGGTTTTTTGTTGGTCGAGGCGGGGGTGGCGGGCGCGCTGGCGGCAGAAACGGACGTTGTCGGATCGGGCGCAGGGGCGGAGCGCGGCGTCTCAATTTTTCGCCCGTTAAAAATGAACCAACCGGGCACGAGCAGCGCCAGCACCGCGGCGGCGGCGACGAACAAATCCCTCCGCGATCCACCCGTGGTCGACGACGGCAAGGGCATCCCGCTGGACGGTGGCCGCGGCGCGCCCGAGGATGCGACCGCGCCCGCCGGATCGACCGTGGTGTCCTCGGGCGACGTGGCCACTTCCTCGCCGCTTTCGATTTTTTCGCGCGCCCGCTCGAGCGCCTTGATCAGCGCGGCTGCATTCGGAAAACGATTCACCGGATCCTTGATCAGCAGCCGCGCCACGACCGCCGCCAGACTCGGCGGCACGTGCGCAAGCCGGTCGAGCGGGACCGGTTCCGAGACGTGCTGGTTCATCAGTGCCCGGTGCGTCCGCGCGCGAAACGGCGGCGCGCCGCACAACATCTCCCAAAGAATACAGCCGAGGGAGTAAAAATCGGAGCGACCGTCGAGGTCGGTCCGCTCCTCGCACTGCTCTGGACTCGCGTAGAGCGCCGTGCCATGAAAGCCGGCGGTCTGCGTCGCCGCCACGCCGCCAAAGCCGTCCGCCGAAATCACGCGTGCCAGGCCGAAGTCGATAATCTTCACCTTCCAGGCATCCGGGTCGGACACTGGCCGCGCCGTGCCGCCCGCGGTCGGCGACTTCACCAGCATCACGTTGGCCGGTTTCAGATCGCGATGGACCAGGTGCTGCTCGTGGATGGCCTCGAGCCCGCGGGCGATCTGGATGGCCAGAGCAATGGCCGTGACGGGCGGCACGACGTGTTGCGCGCGCATCCATTCGCGCAGCGGTTGGCCTTCGACGAACTCCATCGCGTAGAAAAAATTCCCCGGCGTGTCGTTGAGATATACGACGCTCGCCACGTTCGAATGATGCACCCGTGCCGCCGCCCGAGCCTCGCGCAGGAACGACGCCTGCGCCTTCGGGTTGTCGATCTGCGTGGGGGCGATGATTTTCAGGGCCACGTCGATGCGCAGCCGCTCATCGAACGCCTTGTACGTCACGCCCATGGCGCCGCGCCCCAACTCCATGGGCGTGCCATCGGGCTGCGAGGCGACCCGGAAGTGACCAAACACAAGTTGCCGCTTCTCCGTCATGGCCAGCGCACCCAGCGCGAGAGAACCGAGACTGTCAGATCGATTCCACTCTGGAAAGGGTCAATTCAAAAGCCTGGCCCCACGAGACCTTGAAGTGGGCGGAGTTAATTGTTCACCCTTTCGGCCTTCGTGGTGCGCGCCATGCTATTCCATTGGTGAAAGGCCGTCGATTTTGGCGACGAAATCGGCGCCATCCTGCTTGCTCCCATCAAATGTCATGAATCTTCTCGCGTTCGCTACTCCCTACCGGAAATTTCTCGCGGTGGCCGCCCTGGTCGCCTTCGCCTCCCTGGCTTCCGCCGGCGCCGCATCCGCGGGCGTGGTGCTCTCGCAGAGCTCCATCGAGAACAACTACGTCGGCCCGATCGATCTCACGATTACCGGGCTCGGCAGCGTTGGTCAAAGCGTCGTGATTGAGGAGTTCTTCGACGCAAACGCGAACGGCACGATTGACAGCGCCGATCTCTTGGTTCGGAAGTTCAACGTCACGGACGGAGTGGTCACGAGCATTGCGGGGCAGCGAAATCTGAACATTCCCGGTGACGAGGACGGGGTGGCGGATCAACAGATTAAAACGCGACTCCTCTATAGTCCGGGCGAAATCGTCGGGCGCATTCCCGGCCAGTACATCTTTCGCGTTGCAGCAGCCAGCGGACCGGTATTCACGCCGTTCACGGCCATCCTGGTGGTCACCCAGCACAACTACGGCGGTAGCGGCATTTCCGGACAAGTCACTGGCGGCAGCCCGCAACTCGGATCAATCGTCCTGTTTGTGACGGGATCTGGGGGCGGCAAAGAAATTGTCGCGATTACTGGCACGGATGCCACCGGTAACTACTCGCTCAATCTTCCGCCTGGAAATTACCAAGCCATTGGCGTGAAAGCGGGCTTCGTGCAGAATCTCGCCACGGCGCCAGTCGTCACGGTTGCGTCGGGGATCTTCTCGACGAATCAGACCGTCACGCTCACCGCGAGCCAGCGCACGATCGCAGGCACGGTGCGGGACGCGGGAAGCCTGCCCCTGGTGGTCGGGGTGCCCGGACTAGCCCTGCAAGGAAGTGCCTCGAATAGCGGCTTCGTCGCGATCACGTTCACGGACGCGAATGGAAACTTCTTGCTGGATGCCACCGCGGAGCCCTGGAAACTCCAGGGCGCGGAGGTGGAAATCGCCCAGCACGGCTTTGTTGGTTTCAAGAGCACCGAACCAAGTTCCGGCAGCGTCACCGGATTCAACATCGATCTGCCGAGGGTGACTTCGCTCATCTACGGGAGCGTCAAGACGCCAGCCAGCGTGCCCGTCCCCTTCATCGACATCTCAAGCAACACGAACGGGCTGCCCAACTACAAGACGGCTGCGGTCAGTGACGCAAATGGCAATTACACGCTCGGGGTCACGATTGGAGCCTGGCAGGTCCAGGCAAGAGCCCCCGGGTTCCTCGTGCAACAGCAAACGGTTGTGGTCAATAACAACGCGACGGCCGTGCTGCAGGATCTCGTCGCTCATCCCATCACGGCCCACCTGCGCGGGCAGATTCGCGACAACCTCAACCAACCGGTCCCCAACCTGCCGATTATCGCGGTCGACCCGACGTTGAACGGGAACAATGGAATCAATTCGTTCGCGACCTCGGACGCGAGCGGCAACTTCGACCTCGGGGTGTACGGCGGCGGCGGCGCCATCTCAAAAACGTGGCAGCTCCAGGTCTTGATAACCAACAATGGACCGCAGAATTACGTCGGTACCAGCCCCACCTTCGCCGTGGTGGACAACGTCGACCAAAATAACATCACGTATCTTGTTTACATCGTCACCGCCCACCTCCGCGGCAAGGTCCTGGACGAGACCAACGCTCCGATCGGGAACATCGCCATCTTCGCCGGCACGAACAACGGGGCCATCAACACCGGCAGCAACGTCGATGCCGGCGGGAATTTCGACATTCCGCTGTTTGCCGGGAACTGGCAGCTCGGCCTCAGCAATATTTTTGGCCTCGGCCTGATTCCGCAGGATTATTCGATCACCGTGGTGAACAATGTGGACCAAAACGGCCTCGTCTTTCGTGCCTTGCACGGCACCGCCACGATCAGCGGGACGGTCAAGAGCACGACGAACGTCGCGATCGGCGGCGTGAATGTCTTCGGTTCCGCGACGAATGGCGGAAACACGTATTCGAGCTCGGCGACCACCGATGCGGGCGGGAGCTACTCGCTTCCGGTATTCTCGAGCACGTGGACAGTCGGCGTGGACAGCAACGGGTTGGCCACGCAGGGCTACCAACCGGTCGCAAGCCAGAGTGCGTTCGTCCCGTCCGGCACGGTCATCCTCAACTTCGTCGCCGCGCAATCATTCAGCGGTTGGCGGAGCCAAAACTTTACGCCCGCCGAGCTTGCGGACCCACTCAAGAGCGGACCGCTGGCCGATCCTGACGGCGATGGCATCGTGAACCTAGTCGAATTCGCGCTGCATCTGAATCCGAAGCTGCCCGACGCGCAAAACCTGCCCAGCGCCGGCACCGCCAGCGGCTTCGTCACGCTGACATATCGGAGACTCGTCGGCGCGAGCACGGTCCAGTACATCGTGCAGGAATCGCTCGCCCTGTCCGGCGCCTTCTCGCCAGCCACCGTGAACAGCGAGACGATTTTGTCCGATGACGGCACGGTGCAGACTGTCCGCGCGAATGTGTCCATGCCCGTAGGACCGGGCGCCCAGAAATTCCTCCGACTGAACGTCATCTCGAGCGGGCCGTAATTCTGCGGTCGCGGCGGCCGGTCGTGCGCGCGAGCTATCCATTAGCCGCGTGCCGAATTTTCCTTGGAAAAGCATTTGCCCGGCGGGCGACAAATCGGTGTATCATGGCCACATTATGGGAATGTTCGCCACACTAATGTCAAAGGTCTTCGGCCATAAAGCGCCCGAGACTCCCGCCGCCGTGGTTCCTTCGCCCACGGCTCCTTCAGGCTCCGATCCCGCGACGGTTGCGGCCCCGGTAGCGCCCGTCCCCATGGCGGAGGTCGACGTAGAGGCCGTCCTGGATGAAATGGCCGGGAAGAACAGCGAGGATCTCGACTGGCAGAAATCCATCGTCGACCTGATGAAATTGGTCGGCATGGACAGCAGCTTCAAAGCGCGCCAGGAACTCGCCAAGGATCTGAATTACACCGGCGACATGCACGATTCCGCGTCGATGAACATCTGGCTGCACAAGGAAGTGATGACGCGTTTCGCCGCCAACGGCGGGAAACTGCCTGCGCATCTCGTCTAACGCGCATCGCCAGCCGCTCCAAAACTTCGGCCCGCCCGGCTCGCGCCTGGCGGGCCTTTTTGTATTACCACAAAGGCCGAAATTTGAGCGCATTCACAGGTGGAACGCGACCTCCGGGCGCGTTGAGGTTTGGTAGGGACGTTTCGCCGAAACGTCCCAAATTACGCTTCCGCGACCCACTTGACGCGAAGCAGTGACGAGCTCGCGTGCGATTTTTCAGCCAACAGTTTGGGGCGACCGGGGACGGTCGTCCCTACCCTTCGCCAACGCGCCCGGAGGTCGCGTTCCACCTTGGCCGTTTCCACTTTCGAATTTTGTTCTTTGAATTTTCTTCGAGTTTCGAATTTCGGGTTTCGAGTTTCCCGCTACATCCGGCGCTCGGTTGCTGGCTTTCGACTCTCGACCCTCGACTCCCCCTTACATCAGCCCGACCACGTCGCCGTTTTCGTCGACATCGATATGCTCCGCCGCAGGCACATCGGGCAGGCCGGGCATGCGCATGAGGTCTCCGCAAATCGGGATCAGAAATCCGGCCCCAGCCGCGATTTCAATTTCGCGGACCGTGAACGAGAAACCCTCCGGCCGGCCCAGTCGAGCCGCCTGGTCGGAAAACGAGTACTGCGTCTTGGCCATGCAGATCGGCAGGCCCGCCAGCCCTAATTCTTCGATCGTCTTCAAATCCGCGCGGGCCTTCGGTGCGAATGCGATCTCACCCGCGCCGTAAATCCGGCGGGCGAGCGTCTCGATTTTTTTCTCGACCGGCGCGTCCAACTCGTAGGCAAATTTCGGCACGCGCGGACCGCTCTGCGCCGCCGTGATGACCGCGGCCGCCGCGTCGCGCGCCCCCTCGCCGCCCAAGCTGAAATGATCGCTCGTGACGGCCGTGGCGCCCAGCTCCGCGCAAAGTTCGCGGACGAGCGCGATCTCCTCGTCGAGGTCGGTGGGAAACCGGTTGATGACCACCACGGATGCGAGCCCGAAAAAACGCACGTTCTCCAGGTGGCGCGCGAGATTGGCAAACCCCTTGCGGACTGCGCCGGCGTTCGGCGCGAGCAGTTCCTTGACCGGTACGCCGCCTTGATACTTGAGCGCGCGAATCGTCGCGACCAGCACCACCGCATCGGGCCAAAGGCCGGATGAGCGGCATTTCAGATCGAGGAATTTCTCGCCGCCGAGATCAAAGCCGAAGCCCGCTTCCGTCACCACCCAGTCGGCCAGGCTCAGCCCGAGCTGCGTCGCGAGCACGGAGTTGGTGCCCTGCGCAATGTTGCCAAACGGACCCCCGTGAATAATCGCGGGCGTGCCTTCGAGGGTTTGAACCAGATTCGGCCGCAGCGCCTCGCGCAACAAAGCGGCCATCGCGCCATGCACCCGGAGATCGCGCGCGTAAACCGGCCGGCGCTCGCGCGAGAACCCGATGAAGATGCGGCCGAGCCGTTCTCTCAAGTCGGCGAGTGACTGCGCGAGACAGAGGATGGCCATCACCTCGGATGCCGCCGTGATGTCGAAGCCGGTTTCGCGCGGGACACCCGAGCCGCGGCCGCCGAGACCGATGACAATGTGCCGCAGCGAGCGATCGTTCATGTCGAACACGCGCTTCCAGCGGATCGTCAGCGGATCGAGATCGTGCGGGCTCTTGCGGCTGTGAAGATGATTGTCGATGATCGCCGCGAGAAGATTGTGGGCCTTCTCGACCGCGGCAAAATCACCGTTGAAATGCAGGTTGATGTCCGCATGTGGCACCACACGCGCCTGGCCGCCGCCGGTCGCCCCGCCCTTCAGGCCAAAGACCGGACCAAGGGACGGTTCGCGCAACACCGCCACGGCGCGGCGTCCCAGCCGCGACAGTCCATCGGCGAGGCCAATCGTCGTCGTCGTCTTCCCCTCGCCCGCCGGCGTCGGCGAAATCGCGGAAACGAGAATCAATTTTGCCCCCGCCGCCCGGCTCAGATCGATCCGCGACAGCGGCAACTTGGCCTTGAAGCGGCCGTGCAGCTCGAGTTCGTCCGGGGCGAGGCCAAGCTTCGCGGCGATTTCCGTGATCGGCTGGAGTATTGCGTTTGCGAGAGGATCGGTGGAGGCGACGGCGGCAGACCGGGGAGAATTCATGGGGGGCGTTTACGCGGCAGCATCTGGCACCAAGGCCAGCGCGGCGCGATCGCATTCGGAACGATTCGTCCTTAAAACAAAAGCGAAAACCACCGGCTGGGCCCGCCAATCCATGAACTTCCAATCTCAATCGTTCGGCGCGACGCTTCGCGCGCACCGCGCCACGGCGTGGTGGACCAGACGTCCCCAGCCGTGTTGCGTTCGCTTCCCGCTCTCAAAACCCGTGATAGCATCAGATCGTGCCGCGCCAACGATTTATTCTTGTCATCGTGTGGTGCGCCATCGCCGCGTGGTTTGTAGAACAGGCACCGCAGGCTGGCTCGGCCGGCCTCACGAAGGGTCGCGTCGCCGAACCATTCACGCCTTCGTTAAAGGCCGGCGAATATCTTTGGTACCCCGAGGTCTCACCCGCGGGCCCGGTGGTTATCATCATCAGCCTGCCCGAACAATCGCTCCATGTGTATCGTAACGGCGTGCGCATCGGGCGTGCGAGTGTGAGCACGGGCACGCCGGGGCATCGCACGCCCACCGGCGTCTTTACCATCCTGGAGAAACACGTCCATCACGTCTCGACCATCTACAAGGGCGCCCAAATGCCACACATGCAGCGGCTCACCTGGCGCGGCGTCGCGGTGCACGCCGGTTATTTGCCGGGTTACCCCGCCTCTCATGGCTGCGTCCGGCTTCCCGCGGACTTCGCCGAAAAGCTCTACGCGATCACTACGCTCGGCACGACCGTCATCATCGCCGATCACAAGACTGCCCCTACGTTCACCGTGCGGCCGGGCTTTCTTTTCACGACCGCTCCGGCTGCCGCCACGGACCTGCCAAACTCCGGCGCGTTTTTGTGGACCCCGGAAAAATCGCCGACCGGACCCGTGTCGATCATCGTCAGCACGGCGGATCGCGCGGGCTATGTGTACCGCAACGGCGTGGAAATCGGGCGCGTTGCCTTCTCCGGCTCCCTGCCCCTGACGGGCGCGCACGTGTACTCGCTGATGGGGACCTCGGATGCGGACGGGCGACGAAATTGGATCACGACCGCGAGCGTCGGCGGCCAGGCACCGGAGCTCACCGGCCTCGCCAACCAGCTCGCCATCCCGCGCGAATTCATCGATCGCGTTCAGGCGCTCCTCACGCCGGGAACGACCCTTGTGCTGACCGCCGCCCCGGTCAGCGGCCGGACGCAGAGCCCGCCCGGCTTCAAGATTCTGACAAGTGGCGGCGCGACCGAGCGAAAACCATGAGCCGGCCCGCGGCTTCGTGACAAAACCGGTAGATGCACAGGCGAGGATTGCCTTTCCGGCCCGCACCGCGGAAGGATGAAATATGCCCACGACCCCACGACTGTTCCCCCATGTCGACGCCCATCATCGCCTGGCCTTCGCGGTCGGGGCGGCGCTGATCGCTTTTTTTGGTGCCGGAACGAGGGTGCATTTCCCGACGCAGGTCATCGTGACCTGGAATGTCTTCGCCGCCACGGCGCTCGCGCTGGCTTGGTGGGAAATTTTCGTTTCCGAACCCGCGGTCGTCGTTCGCATGGCCAAGCTTCAGGACTCCAGCCGCTTGCTGATTTTCCTGTTCGTCATCGTCGCCGCGTTCGCCAGCCTGTTCGCCGTTGGCTTCCTCCTCGGTGGCGCAAAGTCGTCGACCGGCACGCGCTTCACCGGGCAGCTCGTGCTCGCGGCGACGACCGTGATGGTGTCGTGGGCGCTGATCAACACGCTCTTCGCGCTGCGTTATGCCCATCTCTATTATTCGATCGACGGGAACGATGACGCCGAGTGCGACGGCAGCGGGCTGCAGTTCCCCGGCGAGGACCGGCCCGATTATCTCGACTTCGCGTATTTCTCGTTTGTCGTCGGCATGACCTGCCAGGTTTCCGACGTCCAGATCACCGAGCGTCCGCTGCGGCGCCTCGCCCTCGCGCACGGCGTGCTCGCGTTCATCTACAACACCGTCATCGTCGCCCTAAGCATCAACATCATTTCCGGCCTGCTCTGAAGCGCTGCGACGCACGGCCGCCTCATCCAGTCTTGACCTCCACCGGGGCTTTCGCGCGGACCACGCGGACGCTGCGAATGAGGCCGTCTTTCACCTCGTAGATGACGGTACTCTCCGTGGTCTCCGCGCCGGACAACCGCACCTCGTCGATGATGTTGCCATCGGCCACCACCCGCTTGAGCACCTCACAATGAGCTTTTGCGTCATCACCCAGGCGCTTCCCGAACTGTTCCCGCAGCGCGGCGCGGCCGGTGCTCAGCAGCCGGTCCGGGTTCTCGTAAATCTTCACGTCCTCCGCATAGGTCTTGAGGAGCGCCTCCACGTTGTGGGCGTTGAACGCATTGACCTGTCGCTGCACCACGTCGGCTGGTGAATCCGGCGAGAGAGACTTCGCCAGATAAAGGACGCCGTTCTTCGTCACGCTCTCGATGTCGGACGCGTGCGCGATGTCGGTGAGCGGATTGGAACGCAAGACGACGAGGTCAGCAAAATAGCCGGACTCGATCGATCCGATCTTCGCATCGACGCCGAAGGCCTTGGCCGCGCCGTTCGTCGCCGCCGAAAGAATCTGCATCGACGTCAGGCCCGCCTCCTTCATCAACGCAAACTCACGGTAGATCGCCGGGCCATGAATCGTGCCGATGTTTCCCGCGTCCGTTCCCGCCGCGATGATGACGCCGGCATCCTGCAGCGTCTTCAAATTCTTGAGCGCAATCCGCTGTCCCGTCAGGCGCTGCTCGACAAATTTCGGATTTGCCGTCGCGGTTTGGATCCGCTCGGGGACCACGTCGGGCGGAAGATGCGCCAGATCAAAGAGCGTGGAGATGACTGCCGGATCGCCCCACGCGAGTTCCTCCGCCGTCAGGTTCAACTGCTGCGCAAACGTCCGCGCGTAACGCTCAAAGACGACCAGGCTCGGCGTGAGGATCGTGCCCTTTTCGCGCAGCAGCTTCACGAAGCGCTCGTCGACCTCCTTGTCGGTCACGCTGTGGACGAGCAGATCCGCCCCCTCCTCCACTGCGGCGCGGGCCGCCTCCAGCTCGGTGGCATGGACCGCGAGGCGGATTTTCTGCTTTCGGCTTTCTTCCGCGACCGCGCGGACAATCGGACGGAATCGCTCCACCGCTCCGTCGCCGTCCACGATGTACCAGATTTTGATGTAGTCCGCCTTTTGCGCCGCGAGCTTCCGCACCAGCTCGCACCCTTCGTCCGGCGTGGAAATCTTCACGATCGGCGGATCGCCCAAGTCGAGCTGCGGCCGCGCCACGCTTGAAATCAAGGGGCCCGCCGCCGCCACTCGCGGCGCGAGCGCGGTCTCGCCCGCCGCCTTCCGCATTTCGAAATTCCAGAAAGGTCCACCGATGTCGACGACCGACGTGACCCCGCTGCGCAGGTAGCGCGCAAACGCATCCGGCAGGCGGCGCTTCACCAGCGCGATTTCCTCCGCGTAGGGGCGCACCTTGGTCAGATCGATCGCATCGGGCCGCGTGTAGAGGCCGCCCGATTGGAAAAAATGCACGTGCGAATCGATGTAGCCGGGCACGATCCAACGCCCCTTGGCGTCGATCACCTTGGCGCCCGCCGGGATTTTCGTGGTCGCCGCGGGGCCGACGCTGAAAATGCGATCGCCCTCGATCACGATGACAGCATTTTCCAGCACCTGCCCGCGGCCGGGCTGGATCACCGTCGCGCCGACGAGAGCGGTCTTGCTTGCGACGGGGGACGATTTCTCCGCGGGCGCCTGCGCGCGCAGGGATGGCGCCGCGAACGACGCGACGATGACGCCGACCAGCGCCGAGCGGGGCAAGGAAGAGAATTTCATGGGATTAATTTCGCGGCATCGGATGGGATCAGAGCTGCGGAGGCCCAGACCATCACGGCGTTTCCCGAAACGCAATCTACATCCATCCTTGCACCATTGCCCAATCAGTCTTAACCCGCGCGGAAGATGCGACGGCCGGTAGCCGTGGTGAAAGCCACCAGACACCAAACCAAATTCGAACCTAGCCGCGGCGAGATATCGGACGTCGTGGCGATCCATCCCGGCGTTCCACGCGCCTCATCCTCCGCGGGCAGTCGATCCCTGGTGGTCCCCAGACCGTGGCACTTCAGCTGGCAGGCGTGAACCCGGGGAAAAACGAGACGGCCGACCGCGGCCGTCTCTCGCGCGGAAATTAATTCCTTCCTTTCGTGAATGCCAACCTGCGGCGATCCTAATTATGCTTTTTCCGATGAATCGCGCGGCTGTCGCGATTCTCCTGCTTGTTCAGCTTGCGCTCGTCGCGCTTCGTCAACCTTCCGCCGTCGCGGACGATCATCTTGTTCTCACGGGTCTGCAGGGCCGTCTCGCGCTTCTGCAGGTTTGCGCTTTCCTGCGGGGTCAACTGTCCGGATTGCACCCCTTGATTGATACGTCGCTGCTGATTGGCCTCCCGCTGGTTGACCTCGTTGATGCGGGGATGCCCTGGATCAACCACACCTGGGCCGCCGGGAGGCACCGGGTCTTGGGCAAAGAGCAAACCGCTCGCAAACACGCCCGCGGAAAACGTGAGGAATCGGGGAAGAAGGAATCGGTTCATGGGTTCCTTCAACCCGGCATCAGTCGATGGGTCGCGGGGAATCTTGCCGGGCGAATCGAGTCGTGATGTCGCGGCCACCTCCCAAACGTTGCCGGAATCGATCCGGAAATCCGGCCGCAGCCCGGGCCGTTCGCGGGAACAAGATGCCTCGGACGACGGGATCAGGCACGAAGATGCCGCTTGCGGACAACGTCATGCTCGCGACCTTCTGGCACAAATGCTGCATACCAACTCTTGATGTTTCGCGTTTTTCTCCGTGCCTTCCTCACGACTAGTCTCCCGCTTTTGTTCCTGGCGTTTAGTGCGGGTCGCACGTCTGCGCAAAATCTGCTGACGAACGGCGACTTCGAGAACATCGGCACCATCACGCTGAACAATGGGTACGCGGCCGTGGGTTCGGGCGGCCTGATTCCCGGATGGACCACGGTGGCTGGAACGGCCGCCAACGCGAATGTGTACGTCGCGACCGCCAACAGCGGAGCGACTTGGATTCCGAATCCACAAAGCGGCACATACTCGATCCAGCTCGACAGCACGTCGAACGACGCACTCCAAACTTCCAGTAGCATTTCCCAAACCCTCAAAGTCACCTCGGGTCAAAGTTACCTGCTGTCCTTTTGGTTCAACACCGAGGTGAAGGCTAATTTGACCAGTATCATCCAGACCACTCTCTCCGGCGCTTTTTCCTCGACGAACACCTACAGCACGACAGCCTCCTCCACGGTGACCCAGGGGAACGCCGTCTGGGTTCATGTGACAGAAACATTCACGGCCACCCGAAACGGTAATCTCACCATTCTCTTCAGCGACATCAGCACCTCGGACAGCAATGCGTCGCTCGATAACGTTTCACTGACGCTCGTCCCCGAGCCGGTCACGTGCATCGCGGGCGCGTTCGCGCTCGGGTTGGTGGGCTGGCGCGTCCGCTCTCGACGGAGCGCGCGCGCGGCCGTCACGAGCCCCCCGGATTTACCGCGGGATTAAAGGTGGCCGTCGCTGGCGCGGTCCAACGCCGCGCCCAGCGGCCGCGGATCGCGTACGCCCAGGCGCTCGCTCGTGACCTCGAGCCGACGAATCAGATCGAGCACCTCCCGTCGAGCGTATGGCCCGCCGGCCGCTGCGCAAAAATGGGTACGGCAACCAAACGGGCGCGCCTCGTAGATGCGGCACGCCGCCGTCTTCGCGTCGAACATCGGGCAGGCGCCGTCCGCCGGTTCAGGAATGTTTTTTCTCCCACTCGCGCGCCACGCCTTCAGCATCAGCAGCGCCTCGGCGTGCGTGAGGGACGGCACCTCGCCGGTCAGTTTGAAGTGGCAGCAGCCGGTTCGCCGCTGACAATCGCGCTCGACGGGCCGCGTCTCGAGATCCGCGTACACCGCCCGCACCTCGGCGATCGCCGCGGAGACCTGGGCGTGGCGCGGGGTCGGCGTCGGATTGCGCTGGCGCATTCCCGAAATTCGCGGCGATCCGCGTCTGATCAAGGTGGAACGCGATTTCCGGGCGCGTTGCCAGAAGCAAATGCAGCCCGCGCCCGCGGGCGGCCAAACCCCTTTGCCAACGCGCTCGGAGATCACGTTCCACCAATTCGCAACGACGTCACATCCATCATGCAACTCAAGTCCGCCTGGAAACCACTCCCGCGAAGTTTGGGACGCGCGAGGACGCGCGGCCCCACCTCCATTCATGCTACGCTCACCATATGTTCGGTCCGTCCGCATCCACTCCGCGCGTTAAGATCTGCTGCATTGCAAACGCCGCCGAAATCGCCCTCGCCGTCGCGGCCGGCGCGTCTGCCATTGGCCTGGTCTCGGCCATGCCCAGCGGGCCTGGCGTCCTCGCCGACGACATCATCGCGCACCTCGCCATGCTTGTCCCGCCGCCCGTGATGAGCGTACTCCTCACCTCACGTGTGAGCACCGCCGACATCCTCGAACAACAACATTGCTGCCGCGCCTCGATGCTGCAGCTGTGCGATGCGGTCACGCCCGATACCCGCCGGGGATTGCGCGATGCGTTGCCCGGCGTGCGCATCATGCAAGTCATCCATGTGCGCAGCGCGTCATCGATTCCCGAAGCCCGCGAGGCGGCGGAGACGAGTGATGCTCTCGTGCTCGACTCCGGTCGGCCGCTGGCCGCGCAGCGCACGCTCGGTGGCACCGGCCAGACGCACGACTGGGAAATCAGCCGGGCCATCCGCGATGCGGTGGACCGGCCGGTCTTCCTCGCCGGCGGCCTGCACGCGGAAAACGTCGGCCGCGCGATTGCACAGGTGAGGCCATTTGGGGTGGACGTCTGCACGGGCGTGCGGACCGATGGGTTGCTTGACGCCGACAAGCTTCGGCGTTTCGTGATGGCGGTCTGCGGCGTGGAAATCGAGGCTTGCGAAAAGGGGTAGCGGTGCTTATTTCCCGTTCGCTGTCATCCGCGCGGTTAGCTCAGTGGTAGAGCACTACCTTGACACGGTAGGGGTCAGAGGTTCGAAACCTCTACCGCGCACCATTTGATCCCTCTCGGGGAGAGGGATTTACGTTTTCGCAAAGATTTTCCGTTTCGGGCATTGTCACACTTTTACGGTCACACTTTTCGGATTTTCACGGAACGGCCGTGTCGCGGAGCTCTTCCACAGCGATTTTCCCGACGAACACCGCATCGCCCGCGACAAGTTTCTCATACCGAACCGGCAGCGGCTTAATCCAATCAATCGACATTTTTTGCGCAGCGTTTAGCAGCGCCATCAGACCATGTCCGCGGACTCGAACATCATGAGTCGTGAATGAAATCCGCGGCACGTCTTGATCTTCGGAGCGTTCGAGTGAGGCGAAGAGGAAATGACTGTAGGGGAAAACGAACCATGAGCCGCCACCGAGCTCGACTCGCAGTGCTTGAGCCTGAGCATCTCGACTCCAGCACTCCAGATTTCGTGAATTCGTACTGGCATCACTGTCGGTATCGCTCCCGGCGTGACTCGCTTTGATCATCAGATCGAAACGACCTTGAACCCTCCCTTCGCCGCAACTTCGCAAGCTCAGCTGCGCACTTCATCCGACAACGCGCGATCACTGCGGTGTGCTCAGAATTTCTTCCGCTAGAGGACTGCGCGTAAAATCACTCCCCAATTCTATGGCTCGGCCTTATTTTGTGTTCTTCCTGCTTGGAGTAATTCCGTGACATCCTCCCGCCCGAGTAGCCCCACGCTTTCTTGATGACGCGCTTTTTGCCGAGGAAATCGGCGCTGTCGAGGTGCTGGTGCTCCCGAACCACGCTCGCGCAGAAGGCGCGGGCAAAGAATAGAAATAAGATGCGCGGATCCTTCCCCATCGCCCGAATTGACGGCAGCGACCTCAAGATTCACGTCACGTTTTTTCTCCTACTCGAAATTGCGTTCACGTTGACTAAGAGGAAGCGCGAAAGTCCCTCGCTACCGCTGGTATTTCCACATCCGCAGCTTTCGAGGAAGAAGTCGGCGTGGGACAAAAAGGTTTTCAATTTGGGGCAAAATGTTTTTAAGACTCGCCCGTCCGAATGCGGTAAACGCAGCGACGGGCGCCGGCCAACATGTGCTCCGTTCTCTCGATGGTGACACCCTCGCCAAGAATGGCGCGGAAGACGGCCATTTCCGCATCGCATAGCCTGGGGCAGACGTTGGCAGCTGCGGAAATCGGGCAGTGGTTCTCGATCAGCAGGAACGACCCGTCACGCTGGCGCTGCACTTCAGCCATGAAGCCTTCTTCGTTGCGGATTGAAATCAGGGTTCCCAGGCGCACTTGGAGAGGGGCGCGCGCAGGGATGCGTGAGCGGTAATCCGCGATCTGCTGTTTGGCGCATCGCGTCACGAGGCGCTGGACGCCCTTCTGGCCGAAGGTCTGTTCGGCCGCGTTCAGCAAATTCACACTCAAGCCCGCATGGGCGTCTGGAAAATGGAACTCGGCCGCCGGGGTCAGACACCACATCTTGGCTGGCCGCCCGATTGGGCGTTGCTCTTCCTGGTAGTTCACCAGTCTCTGCGTGCGGAGGGCGTAGAGGTGTTGGCGGACGGCCATGGCCGAGATCTTCAGTTGTGAGGCCAGGGTTTCCGAATCTCTCGGCCCTTGTTGCTTGAGCAGATGCAGGATCGCTTGCCGATTGGGGACCAGCTCTGATTTCTTGCAGATAGCACCGCGTTTCTTCATGCGGGAGAGCTTACGGCAAACCTGTTTCGCAAGCCAGCCGCATGAACGCTTTCTTTTTAAAGATAATTTTTTGGAAATTCGCTTGCCAGGCACAGTTGCGCGGTCGATTCTTTTCCAAAGCGTAATCTTTAGAAAGTCGCGCGCTCGACGCCGAACCAACTAAGGTGACCTGAGCCCGAGGGCAAGAAACTAAAGAGAATCTATGGCTGACATTGCGAATAAATATGCGGAAAACACGACTGGAAAATTCTACGTCGATGATCAGTGCATCGACTGCGATCTGTGCCGGGAAACCGCACCGGCCAATTTCACGCGCAGCGACGACGGCGGTTATTCCTACGTTTTCAAACAACCCACCACGCCGGAGGAAGAAGACCTCTGTCGTCAGGCAATGGAGGGATGCCCGGTCGAAGCGATCGGGGACAACGGCGAAGGCTGAGCCTGCTTGAACCAGACAATGAATTGCCCAGCCAAACCGACGCAGCGAACGGTCAAACCAGAAGCACCCGCGAAAGCCGGCATTCCGGAGCGCTTTCGGCGTTTGAAAGGGAATGAAGTGGCGTGGCGTGGCGACTTCCTCGCAGATAAGCGCCTTGGGCTTCACCCGTTTGTGCGACCAATTTACCGGCGGGAGGAACCCACAAGGCTCCGAGCGACCACAAGCAAAAAAGCAAAACAAAACGCAAAACATCAATGAACCCACCAAAAATCATCGCCTACTTGAAACCCTCCTGCGGCTGGAGCCAGGGCGTGCGCGCCATCATGCGCAAATACACCCTGGCTTACGAAGATCGCGATGTCATCAACAACCGATCACTCCACGCGGAGATGGTTGAGAAAAGCGGGCAGATGCTTTCGCCCTGCGTGGAAATCGATGGCCAGATGCTGGCCGATGTCAGCGGCGACGAGGTGGAAGCCTACCTGCTCAAAGCGGGACTCGTGCAGGCGACCGCCGTCGCCGCCGATGCGCCGACCAATCAGGCCTGTGACGCGCATCACCATGAATAACGCCTGACAGGAGCCAGAGGCTCCGGCTCGTTCAGCGACCATCAAACCGACACGAGCATTATGGCAAAGCTCATCAAAATAGCGGCAGCCAAAGACGTGCCACCTGGCCAAACGGCTGCGTTCACAGTCGAGGGCCAGAGAATCGCCCTCTTCAATGTCGAGGGAACTTATTATGCCATTGGCGACACCTGCACGCACCGTGGCGGACCGCTGTCGGAGGGCGACGTTCAAGGCACCAAGGTCACCTGCCCCTGGCACGGCGCGGATTTCGATCTGAAAACGGGCGCCGTCGTGGGGCCGCCAGCGCAGAAGGGCGTTCCAAGTTACAAAGTCGTGGTCGAGGGCGATGACA